>NZ_JANMLM010000031.1:0-3998 GCF_031372575.1 Sphingomonas sp.
TGGATATAGGCACCAATCCGGCGCCAAGTCTGCGCAAATCTGCACCGCATCGGATGTTATATAACAAGCGTTTAACGGTGCGGCTGGTAGGGGCGATAATCCTCCGCCAGCCAACATGGGTAACGCGTATCATGACCGACCTCGATCCGTGCCTGGCGGGATGCGATTCCGCTCTTGCGGAGGCCGAGCTGTTGCTGGCGATGCTGGCCGCGACCGGGACCGACGAATCGGCGCTGGTGCCGGTGCGCGCGAGCATCGCCAAGCTGCGCCGCGAAGTCGACCGGCTGCGCGGCCTGAAAGTCGCCCCTTCGCGGAAGAATGCTGATCCATTCTGGATGGAATTGGGCGGCGGGGAGTCACCCTGGACGGCAAATGGAGCGCCGCTGGGCGAGCATCCCTAGGCGGTAAAGTCTTCCAGCCACGGGCCGATCGCGGGCGCCTGCCACCCCGCCGTGGCGCAGAAGCCGCGATTGAGGAAAGTCGGCTTGCCATAGGCCAATGGGCTGCCATCGGGGCCATCGACCCGGCCACCTGCAGCGAGCAATATGGCGTGGCCGGCGGCGGTGTCCCACTCGCTGGTCGGCGACAGGCGCGGGTAAATGTCGGCGCGACCCTCCGCGACAATGCAGAATTTGAGGCTCGATCCGATCGCGACATAACCGCACGCCCCAAGCGCCTGATCGAGATAATCGGCGGTGGCCTGGTTGAAATGCGACTTGGAGGCGACGGCTGCGCGTTCCGACCCGAGGGGACGGGTGGCAATCGGAATGCGCCCCGACAAATCCTCAAGAAAAGCGCCGTCGCCGACGACCCCCGCCCATAACCGGTCGCGGGCGGGCTGGTAGACCACGCCGAGCGTGGGCACGCCATCAACGATCAGCCCGATGTTGACCGTGTAATCATCGCCACCGCGGACAAATTCCTTGGTGCCGTCTAGCGGGTCGACGAGGAAGTAAGTGTCGTCATGCGCGGGGATGCGGCCCTCGGCGACCTCCTCCTCGGCGATGATCGGGACGCCTGGGGCAGCCACGGCCAATGCGCGCAAGATGATTGCTTCGGCGGCGCGGTCGCAGATGGTGACGGGGGAGAGGTCGGACTTGGTCTCGACCTCATAGCCCGCCGTGACGAGCTTGAGGATTTCTGCCCCCGCTTCGCGCGCGGCGGCGACGCAAGCGGTGAGGAGGTTAGAATGGTCCATGCCCAATCCGATTTATCGAGCGACGTCGAGATGGACGTTCGAGCGAAGCCGAGAACCAACGGCCTCGGCTACGCTCGGATTAGTCCCTCGTCTTCGCTCGGGAAGTCGGATGATCAACGTGGCGCCATCCGGATGCCGCCGTCCAGCCGGATGCTTTCCGCATTGAGATAGCTATTCTCGACGATGAACACTGCCAGCCGGGCATATTCCTCGGCCGTGCCGAGGCGCTTGGGGAACGGCACTTGCGCGGCGAGCGCGTCTTGCACCTGCGCGGGCATCATCGCCATCATCGGGGTTTTGAAAATGCCTGGCAGGATGGTGTTGACGCGCACCCCGTCGTTCATCAGGTCGCGCGCGATCGGCAGCGCCATGGCGAGCACCCCGCCCTTCGACGCGGAATACGCCGCCTGGCCGATCTGGCCGTCCTCCGCCGCGACCGACGCGGTGTTGATGATGCAGCCGCGCTCGCCCTCGTCGCTGACCGGATCGAGTCCGACCATGCCATAAGCCGAGCGCGAAATGCAGCGGAAGGTACCGATCAAATTGATCCCGATCGCCAATTCGAACTGGTTCATCGGATAGAGCTTGGGCTCCTTGGTTTCCTTGTCGCGGCCGACGGTCTTGACCGCATTGGCGACCCCGGCGCAATTGACGAGGATGCGTTCCTGGCCATGCGCGGCGCGGGCTTTCTCAAACGCGGCGGCGACCTTGTCATCGCTCATCACGTCGACTTCGCAAAAGATCCCGCCGATCTTCGCCGCGACCTTTTCGCCCTTGTCGGCATCGCGATCGAACACCGCGACCTTGGCACCCTTGGCGGCGAGCGCACGAGCGGTGGCTTCACCAAGCCCCGATGCGCCGCCGGTGACGACTGCTGCTGTACCTTCGATGATCATGTTGCGCTCCATCGCATGTGGGAATTGGCATTGCCCTTCCCCCAAGTCGCGAGCCGACGCAAGTCAGCGCGGCGGTGCGATCACCGCGCAGGCGATGCGGTCGCCGCTATTGCCGCTGGGGTCGGTCGCTTCATCGTCGGCGCGCGCGTGGATCACCAGTGCCGCGCCGTCCTGATCGGCGACATCGCTGCCCGCTGGCAGGTGGAGCATCGCGCGCGCCGTGCCATCCGCGCCGGCGGTGAGATTGCCGAGATCGCCCGCGTGGAAGCCACCCGGGTTGCGGTGACCGTGGAGCTTGGTGGTCGGGTTCCAGTGACCGCCGGCAGTGGTGAAACCCGGGCCGTCGCAGCGACCGACCATGTGGACGTGCACGCCATGCGGGCCGGGCGACAGGCCGGTCGCGCGCAGGTCGAGATGGGTGCCGGTGGGGTCGGTGCGAATGCTGACCTCACCAATGCTCGCGCCGCTTGCATCGATTAGCGGCGCGGTTTGCGTCGGCGATGTGGGGGCGGTGGCACAGGCGGCGAGCGAGGCGATTGCGGGGAGCAGGATCAGGCGAACGATGGTCATTTCTAGAGCTCCTGTTGTCCGACCGACATCCCCGCCAACGCGGGCAGCAAACGATTGTTTCACGCTAATTCTTGTCTGGTTCGATCTTGGCCAACAAAGCATCGACCTGCACCTGCGCGCCCTGGTGGGTATTGAGCTCGGCGACGACCCCGTCGAACGGCGCGACCAGCCCATGCTCCATCTTCATCGCCTCGAGCGTGAGGAGGCGCTGGCCCTTGGTGACGGCATCCCCAGCCGCGACCTCGACCGACGTGACCTTGCCGGGCATGGGAGCGAGGATGGCGCCGTCGCCGGCGTGGGCGCCAACGTTGCCCCGGGGCTCGTGCAGACGGAAGGCATAGGTGGTTCCCAAGTAAGGATGGATTGCTGTGCCATCAATTACATCGGTGAACGCAGGGTCGTAACTGTCGCCGAACTCGAATTCGACGGGCTGACCCTGTGCGTCAGCCAAACGCCACACTCTGGACGGCTGACCATTAAGCCTAAATCCGGAAGTACCTTTCCAAGCTGAGTCCCACGTATCGGGCATAAGCGCTCTTGCCGCGCTATTAAGCACGGCTTCGTTCGGCGCCTCGATTGCTGTCAGGCGCTCAAGATGCTGGCCGATGTAGCCCGTCTGCACCTGCCCGGCGAGAAAGACTTGGTCCCGAAGCAGATTGATAAGAAATGCCGCGTTGGTCCTTACCGGCCAGACCGTGAGATTCAGCAGTTCACCGACGACGCCATCCGCTGCGTCAACGCGATTGTCCGCATGTCCAATGATCTTGGCGATCATGGGGTCGTAGAACGCGCTAATCTCGTCGCCCTCCTCGACACCTGTTTCGATCCGTTCGGCACTGGTGAAGCTATTGAGACTGAAGCGCTTGAGTGGACCCACGCTCGGCAAAAATTCCTTGGTCGGGTCCTCAGCGTAGAGCCGTGCCTCCATTGCCCAGCCGTTGATCGACAGCTCGTCCTGCCGCTTGGGCAGTTTCTCCCCGCTCGCCACCCTCAATTGCCATTCGACCAGGTCGACCCCGGTGATCTCCTCGGTCACCGGATGTTCGACCTGCAGCCTTGTGTTCATTTCCATGAACCAGATGCGGTCGGCGCGTAGGCCTGAGCCCCCGCCTTCCCTATCAGAAGTGTCGGCGATGAACTCGATTGTGCCTGCGCCGACATAATCGACTGCCTTGGCTGCCTTCATGGCCGCCGCGCACAGCTTCTCGCGGGTCGCCTCGTCCATGCCCGGCGCGGGGGCTTCCTCGATCACCTTCTGGTGGCGGCGCTGGAGCGAACAGTCGCGTTCGAACAAATGGACGATGTTTCCGTGGGTATCGCCAAACACCTGCACC
>NZ_JANMLM010000072.1:0-2097 GCF_031372575.1 Sphingomonas sp.
GACTGCGGGAATCGCGCTCGGCCGACGGCTCGCCGGGTGCAAGCGATTGCTCGAGACCGCGTTCGGAATCATGGTCATTGTGGTCGGCGTCTACGTCGCGCTCAAGGCCCGATAAGACGTCACTGCGACCCGCTCGGCGTCACGTCCGGTCTTGAACCGCGCCAGCCGTTGAGCGCGGCGGTCATCTCCGGCGGGAGGGTTCGCATCAGGCTCGCCGCTGCCGCCTTCAGCGCCGGATCAGCGCGCACCGTCGCCATGATCCCGCGATAATTGCCGCGCGGGACATAGGCCGGCTGAAGCAGTAACAACGCTGGCGACCGTCCGACCCGGCGCAGGTCGCGCGCGATCAGCCGGGCGAATTCCGGCCCGTCGCGCGTGCACGTCGCGATCCGCAGTTTCAAATCGTTGTCGGACTCGATTACAAAGTCCGCGTCCTTGATTTCGCGATCATCCTGCAGCACCGGCATCGCTGCACGGGCCTCGTCGGTGCGACCCAGACCGTGCAATGCACAGGCGCGGATCCAGCTGAACTGGCGCTCGCTTCCGGGCACCTTGTCGCCGCGATTGTCCTTGAGATATCGCGCCCACGCCCCGTCGATGGCGGTCAGTGCCTCGGCATAGCGCGCTTCATAGGCCAGGGTCGCCGCCCGGTTGACGGTCGCGTTGACGGCGTAGGGGCTTGTGCCGAGCGCCCGTTCGACGGCTTCATATTCGGCAATTGCGCCCGCTTGATCGTCGCGCTGCGACCGGCTCCAAGCAATGGCTGCGGCAACCGACTGCCATTCAATCCCGCGCCAGCTCACGCCGCGCTTGGGTTGAATCTGTGCCAGGCGTTGACGAAGCATTGCCTCGGCTTCGACCCCACGCCCGGTCAAGTCGAGGGCGCGGGCATATTGCAACACCGCGCGAACTTCGGGGCGGACGGTGGATTCGGAGGTGTTGCCGGCCGGAAGATCGGGCCCGCCGCCATTGATCCCAGCGCGCGAGCGACGGATCATCCGTTCGCGCATCCGGTCGAACGTCGGGCCGGTCCATTCGGTCAATGGCGCCCACAGCATTTCCAGCCGCCGGTCGGCGAGCGCCATCAGCGCATCGTCGGGATTGGCGAGGATGAGGAATTTTGCCTTCGCTACCCCTTCCGGCCGCCGGCGAAGCGCAGCTTCATCGCCGTCAATCAGCAAATCGAAATATTCGCGCCCGTTGGCACCATCGACCCAGCCGCCAGCTTTGACGAAAGACGCATAGCGATCGACCGCTGGTGCGGCGATTGGCGGGCTGACATCCTTGCCCAAGGTCGGCGCCGCAGCGGCCAGCAACACGGCCGCATAAAAACTGATACGCATGTTCTTCTCCGCAACCGACTTCGACCTTGAGTAGAGCCGAGAAGTACGCCTCGCGCAACGATTGCGACGGAACCAAAAGCTGTCCGACCCGCTGATCGGCAAAGCCCCTTTCCGGAGAATGATGATGACCGCTACGCGTACCGCCACCCTGCACCGCCTGGTCCTGCCCGACCACATCTGTCCGTTCGGGGTCCATGCCAAGCAATTGCTCGAGCAGGCCGGCTACACCGTCGACGATCAGCAACTAACCACCCGCGCCGCGGTCGATGCGTTCAAGGAACAGGAGGGCGTGCCCACCACCCCGGTGACCTTCATCGACGGCACCCGCTACGCGACCTCGGAAGCGCTCGCCATATTTCTCGAGACTGCCTCCGCCGACTAGACGCCGCGAACCTTCGACCAACCACCGGGCCGGACGGATGCTCGGCTGGTCGCGATACGGTGCGCGATCAGCAACCTCCCGGCCCGTGGATCGTTTGATCGATTGTCCAGTCCCGCAGCACCATGCGGCCCGACGCCCAGTCCAACCAAAGGAAAACCTCATGCCTTATGCCAACGCCAAGGATGGTACCGATCTCTATTATAAGGACTGGGGCAGCGGAAAGCCGGTCGTCCTGATGCATGGCTGGCCGCTGACCGGCGACACGTTCGACGATCTCGGCATTGCGCTGGCCGACAAGGGCTATCGCGCGATCCTCACCGACCGTCGCGGCTTTGGCCGGTCGGACCAGCCGTGGACCGGCAATGATTATGA
>NZ_JANMLM010000061.1:0-6120 GCF_031372575.1 Sphingomonas sp.
GACTTGCTCGACATGCCGGCCGCGATGGCGGTTACCGCAGCGGTTGCCCCGATTGCGATCAGGTCGGCGACGATCGGGTTTTCGGCGAGGCGCGCAAGCGCGTCATAGCCCGTGTTGGATTTGGCCGATTTCGACTTTCCGGCCTTGACCTTGATCGTCACGCCGCTGCTTTTGGCCTTGCCACTTTTCTTCTTCGCCTTGGGCTTGGCGGTGTCACTTTTGGCCATGAAATTCCTCCAGTTGGTCGATTATGGATGCGCGTCGATGCGCCGCATGTCGGTATCGGGGAAAGGAACCGCAAGGGCGCACGCCGCCTCGCGCTCCTGGTCGAGCCACTGCGCGGCATATGATGCTCGCAATATGACTGGCATCGCCTTGGGATGCACCGCACCGACCACTTCGTTCGCATCGCACGTCAAAAACGCCATGAACGGCCCGCCGCCGCCCGGTCGCCAGATACCAGCAAAAGCGAACAATGGATCATCGGCTTCATGCAGCCCGAACCACACTTTCGACTTGCGCTTGGTCACCGGGTCGGGATCGGCGGTCCATTCGCAAAAGCTGCTGACCGGGACGATGCACCGCCGCTCCCGATTGCCAAGCGCCGATAGCCAGAACGGACTGTCGAGATTGCGGACGTTGGTCACCGGCCGACCTTTCGCCGCCGCAGGGCCGGGAAAACCCCAGATCATTGTCTCGAGCTTGAGCCCGCCGCTTTCATTACGCCGCAACACCGGTGCCGCGCGACCCGGATAAATCTCCCCAAACGGCGGTACATTGTCGCGATCGCCGTCGAAACCGCCGAACATCCGGCGCATTTCCTCGACGCTCGCGGTCATCGTGTAGAGGTTGCACATCCGTTTGGCTCCCGCCGTCCTGAAAGCCGGCTCGGCTCGTCGTTAATACAGGGAACTAACATTAACCCACAATCGCTTCTCACCTGACGTTCATGCAGGTTCAACGAAACTCGCGGGACGATCCATTCACCAGCAACTCAAGGAATTTCCTTTGCGCACTCTCGTACTGGCATTGACTGCCGCGACCCTCACCATTCCCGCCATGCCGACCCCGGCGTCGGCGCACGGCTCTTCCTATCACGGCAAGACCTGGCGCGATTCGCAGGGTCGCCTGCGCTGCAAGCGCCCCAACGGCACGACCGGCCTGATCGTCGGTGCCGCTGGTGGTGCGCTGATTGGCCGCGCGATCGACACCCGTGGCGAGCGTGCCACCGGCACGATCCTCGGCGCCGCTGCTGGCGCCCTGGTTGGCCGTGAAGTCGAGCGCAGCCGCAAGCGCTGCCGCTAAACAGTCCCCCGGCCGACGCTCCCCCTCGGGCGTCGGCCACCTTCACGAATAGCTGTATTGACTTAATAATACACCTCCCCTAGGTTTCGGCCAACTGGGAGGATCAATCATGTATAGCCAAAATGACCTGGACGAGGCGGTCGCCTCCGGTGCGTTGAGCGCCGACGCCGCGACCGGTCTTCGCAATTTCGTCGAACAACGAAGTGCATTGCCGTCGGTCGACGAAGAGCATTTTCGCCTGATCTCGGGTTTTAATGATATTTTCGTGTCGATCGCTGCGGCCATCCTGCTGTTCGCGGTGGCTTGGATCGGCCAATCAATCGGACAGGCGACCAATTTGCAGCTCGGCGATAATGGCCCGACCCCGCTCGCGCCGGCCGCCGTTGCTGCAACCGCATGGGGCCTGGCTTTATTCTTCACCGCCAAGCGCCGGATGGCATTGCCGTCGATCCTGCTGCTTTTAGCCTTTGTCGGCGGGGTATTCACTGCGGCCGGTTTCGTGCTGGTTGTCATCATTGGCGAGCAGACGATCAACAATAACCACGTGCTCGGCGGAATCCTCGGCGCTGCTGCTGGAGCAGTCGCTGCCCTTGCCGCCTACATTCACTGGAAGCGCTTCCACGTCCCGATCACCGTCGCTGCCGGCGGTGCCGCCGTGGCAGCAATCGCCATCGGCCTGCTGGTCGCAGCCGTCGGTGACGTCGCCAACATGCGCAATATTATCCTCGGCTTCGTGTTGCTGCTCGGGATCGGGATGTTCCTGTTCGCGATGCGCTGGGATTCGTCGGATCCGGCACGAGTCACGCGGCGCAGCGATGTCGCTTTCTGGCTTCACCTGCTCGCCGCGCCGATGATCGTCCACCCGGTCTTTTCATTGCTCGGCCTCAACGATGGCAATGCGTCGATCGGCGAGGGACTGGTCGTAGTTGTCCTCTACATCGCACTGGGGATTACGGCGCTTGCGATCGATCGCCGCGCCTTGCTCGTTTCGGCGCTGGCCTATGTTTTGTTCGCGTTGCAGTCAATGTTCCGCCAGTTCGGCGCGGTCGAACTTAACATCGCGCTCACGGCGCTGGTGATCGGCTCGGCCTTGCTGCTGCTGTCGGCCTTCTGGCATCAGGCACGGCGGATGGTGGTCAGCCCGCTTCCGGACGGTCTGCGCGCCAAACTGCCTAATTTGGATCGGCCAATCTTGTCCGAAAACTCGGCTACTCCGCTACCAGCCGCATAAGTCGGCGCTCGATCGGGGCCAGCACGCCCGCAAGGTCGTGCCCCCGCTTGAGTACCGCACCATGTTCCGAGACCAAGGCAAACGCCCCCTGCTTCAATCGAAGCTCGGGGCGTTTTTCGATCCGCACTTCGGGCCGCTCGGTCGCCCGTCGAAAGGCGGCAAAGCTGGCCACGTCGCGGTCGAATTGCATCGCATAATCACGCCAGTGCCCGGCCGCGACCATCCTTCCATACAAGTCGAGAATCCGCATCAATTCAGGCCGGTCGAAGGCGGTAACAACTGGCCCCCCTCGCTGCGGGAAGGGCGTGACGACGTTCACGCGCTTTTGACCCTGACCGATGGTGCCTGTGCCGCCTTCAGCGCCTCGATTTCGCAACGGAGCATCGCCACCTCCGCCTCGAGCGCGGCAAACCCGGCGCCGGCCGGATCGGCGTCCTCGCCGCACGGCGTGCCGTAAGGGATGAAGCCGGGACTGTAGTGGACCGATTCGACATCGACCGGCTTGGCCGGGATCCCGACCATCGTCGCGCCAGGCTCGACGTCACGAGTCACTACCGCATTGGCACCGACCTTCGCGCCGGCACCAAGCTCGATCGGCCCGAGGATTTGCGCCCCCGACCCGATCACCACCCCGTCGCGCAAGGTCGGGTGGCGCTTGCCGCCGACGCCGGTCGACGGGTTGGTCCCACCCAGCGTAACGTTCTGGTAAATGGTGACATTATCGCCAATCTCGGCCGTCTCGCCAATCACCGTGAAACCGTGGTCGATGAAGAAGTTGCGCCCGATCTTCGCGCCCGGGTGAATGTCGATCGCGGTCAGCATGCGCGCGATATGATTGACCAGCCGCGCCAGGAAATACAGCCGCCCGCCGTACAGCCAATGACCCACGCGATGGAACATCACCGCCCACGCGCCGGGATAGGTCAGCACCTCCCAACGCGACCGCGCTGCGGGGTCGCGGTTCTTCACCGAGTCGAGATAATCGAACAATGCCATCCCGGTGCGGGCTTCCTAGTTGCCATGCAGGACAGTCAATTTAGGCACGCTTCGGTGCAAATGCCAGCCGAAGCGAAGGGTTGCCTGCCCGGCCCCGCTTGCCCTGCCCGCGCATCTCAATCAATGTGGCCGTCGCAACTGGGGTGGAGCGCGACATTCTCACCGAGCTATTCGCCGATCCATCATCGCTGTTGCTGTTCGCCCTGATCGGCTTTTCGGCACAAATGATCGATGGCGCGCTTGGCATGGCGTTCGGCCAGATCTCGAGCACCTTGTTGATCAGTACCGGGGTGCCCCCCGCTGCCGCCTCGGCCGGAGTTCATACCGCAGAAACCTTCACCACCGCCGTTTCCGCCATCAGCCACGTCGCCCACCGCAACGTCGATTGGCGCTTGTTCTTCAGGCTGGTCATCCCGGGGGTGATCGGTGGAGTCGCCGGCGCTTATGTGCTGTCGATCGGTGCCGATCAGGCCAAGCCGTTCGTGCTCGCCTACCTCACCTGCCTTGGGCTTTACTTATTCTATCGCGGGATCATGCACCGCCATACCGAGCGGCGACCGCGTGTGGTCGAGCCATTGGGCCTCGTCGGCGGTTTCCTCGATGCGGCCGGCGGCGGCGGCTGGGGCGCGATCGTGACCTCCAACCTGCTCGTCCAGGGCAGCAACCCGCGCAAGACCATCGGCACCGTCAACACTGCTGAATTCTTCCTGACCGTGACGATTTCGGCGACCTTCATCCTGACGCTGGGGCTGAAAGCGTTCACCACCGCGACGCTGGGATTGCTGATCGGCGGAGTCCTCGCCGCCCCGTTCGGCGCGCAGATCGCCAAGCGCGTCAATCCCGATGCCTTGCTGACCTTCGTCGGTGCGCTGCTGACGATTGTCAGTTTCTATGGCCTATACAAGGCACTCGTCTAGTATTGAGCGAGACAAGCGATTAGAACCGGCGGATTGATCGGATTCACTGATGATCGTCCACCACCCCACGCTCAAGCAATTGCAATATCTCGTCGCGCTGCGCAGCCACGGCCACTTCGGCCGCGCGGCGGAGAGTTGCTTCGTCACCCAATCGACCCTGTCGGCTGGCTTGCGCGAGCTTGAGACCTTGCTCGGCACCATGCTGGTCGAACGAACCCGACGCGTTGTGCGCTTCACCGCGCTGGGCACGCGCATTGCCGACAAGGCCGTCCGCGTGCTGCGCGAAAGCGAGGAATTGGCCGACATGGCGCGCGCCGAGGCGCAGCCGCTGACGGGTGAATTGCGCATGGGCGTGATCCCCACCATCGCCCCGTTCCTGTTGCCCAAGATGCTGCCGAGCCTGCGCGATCGATATCCGCGGCTGCGGCTGTTCCTGCGCGAGGATACCAGCCATGCGGCGTGCGAAGCGCTCCATCGCGGCCAGCTCGACTGTGTCCTGCTTGCTCTGCCCTATGCCTGCGGCGATGTGGACAGCGTCCATCTGTTCGACGACAGCCTGCTGGTCGCTTTCCCGCATGGCGAAGCGCCGGCAACGCCGTCAATCGACGCTAGCGCCATCGACGAGCGCCGCTTGCTGTTGCTTGAAGATGGCCATTGCCTCAAGGATCATGCGCTCGCGGCGTGCAACCGGCCCGAGATTCGTGCCGGCGCGACGATGATGGGCACCTCGCTCCACACCTTGGTGCAGATGGTCGACAATGGCCTTGGGCTGACCTTCATTCCGCAAATGGCGGTCGATGCCGGGTTGCTCGACGGCACCCGGATCGAGACGCTCCCGCTCGAGGCCGAGCATGGCGCGCGGCAGATCGCACTCGCCTGGCGCCGATCGAGCCCGCGCGAGGAGGAGTTTCGCCTCCTCGCCGCGAGCCTCAAGGCGATTACGAGTTACTAGGCCAGATCGACCCGGTCGGCGTTCATGACCTTGACCCAGGCCTTGACGAAGTCGTGCACGAACTTCTGCTCATGCCCGTTCTCGGCATAGACTTCGGCCGTAGCACGAAGCTGGCTGTTGGAGCCGAACACCAGGTCGGTGCGGGTCGCGCGCCATTTCTCGACGCGGCCGCCACGGGTGTAGCCGATAAATTCCTCGTCGCTCGACGTGTCGACCAGATCCCAGAAAGTGTCATTGTCGAGCAAATTAACGAAGAAGTCGTTGGTCAGCTGGCCTTTGCGGCTGGTCAACACGCCCTCGGGGATATCACCGAAATTGGCGCCTAGCACGCGCAACCCGCCGATCAGCACCGTCAATTCCGGCGCCGACAACCCAAGCAACGACGCCTTGTCGAGCAGCAGTTCCTCAGTCTTCACCGGCTGACGCGTCTTGAGGTAATTGCGGAAGCCGTCGGCCTGCGGCTCCATCCACACGAAGCTGTCGACGTCGGTCCAATCCTGGGTCGCATCGCCGCGGCCACCAGCGAACGGCACGGTGATATTGACGCCCGCGTCCTTGGCCGCTTTCTCAACCGCTGCCGACCCGGCCAGCACGATCGCGTCGGCCAGCGACATCGATCCACGAAGCTGGTTCAGCTTGGCCAGCACCTTGGCCAGCTCGGCCGGTTCGTTGACGTCCCAATCCTTCTGCGGGGCAAGCGCAATGCGCGCGCCATTGGC
>NZ_JANMLM010000009.1:0-6731 GCF_031372575.1 Sphingomonas sp.
GATCGAGTTTGGCCGCATCGCCGCGCAGGCCGCCAAGCAGGTCATCTTCCAGAAGGTCCGCGACGCCGAGCGCGAGCGCCAGTATGAAGAATTCAAGGATCGCGCCAACGAGGTCATCACCGGCGTCGTCAAGCGGGTCGAGTTCGGTCACGTCGTGGTCGACCTGGGCCGCGCTGAGGGCGTCATCCGCCGCGACCAGCAGATCCCGCGCGAAATGGTCCGCGTCGGCGATCGCATCCGCAGCCTGATCTTCGCCGTCCGCCGCGAAGTGCGCGGGCCGCAAATCTTCCTGTCGCGCGCCCACCCCGATTTCATGAAGAAATTGTTCGCGCAGGAAGTGCCCGAGATTTACGACGGCATCATCGAGATCCGCGCCGCCGCCCGCGATCCTGGGTCGCGCGCGAAAATCGGCGTGATCAGCCACGACAGCTCGATCGATCCGGTCGGCGCCTGCGTCGGCATGAAGGGCAGCCGCGTCCAGGCGGTGGTCCAGGAATTGCAGGGCGAAAAGATCGACATCATCCCGTGGTCGGAAGATCTCGCGACTTTCGTCGTCAACGCATTGCAGCCGGCGACGGTCAGCCGCGTCGTGATCGATGAGGAAGAAAGCCGCATCGAAGTGGTCGTCCCCGATGACCAGCTTTCGCTCGCCATCGGCCGTCGCGGGCAGAACGTCCGCCTCGCCAGCCAGCTGACGTCGAGCCAGATCGACATTTTGACCGAGGCCGACGCGTCCGAGAAGCGCCAGCGCGAATTCGTCGAGCGGTCGGAGATGTTCCAGACCGACCTCGACGTCGACGAGACACTCGCCCAGTTGCTGGTCGCCGAGGGCTTCACCAGCCTCGAGGAAGTGGCTTATGTCGAGCTTGACGAAGTCGCCTCGATCGAGGGGCTCGACGACGAAATCGCCGGCGAGCTGCAGAGCCGCGCCGCCGAAGCGCTTGAACGCCGCGAAGCCGCCAGCCGCGAGGAGCGCCGCGCATTGGGGGTCGAGGATGCGCTGGCCGAAATGCCGCATCTCAACGAAGCGATGCTGGTCACGCTCGGCAAGGCCAAGATCCTGACCCTCGACGATCTGGCCGATCTCGCCACCGACGAGCTGATCCAGAAGAAGCGCGTCGAACCGCGCCGTCGTGAGCCGACCAACCGCACCGAGGACAAGGGCGGCGTGCTCGCCGACTATGGCCTCAGCGAAGAGCAGGGCAATGAGATCATCATGGCCGCTCGTGCGCATTGGTTCGAGGATGAGGCTCCGGCCGACAATGGGGAGGACGCCGTTGCGGAAACCCCAGAATGACACGCTAGAGCGTAAACTCGGCGGCGCGTCCGAACGCACCTGCATCGTATCGCGCCGCACCGCGTCGCGCGACGAGCTGATCCGGCTGGCACTCTCGCCCGATGGCGAAGTCGCCCCCGACGTCCGCGCCCGAGCACCCGGCCGCGGGGCGTGGATCGGGGTCGATCGCGCGACGCTCGATGTCGCGCTGGCCAAGGGCAAGCTCAAGGCCGCGCTGGCCCGCGCGTTCAAGCAGGACGTCACCGTCCCGGCCGACCTGAGCGAGCGAATTGTCGCCGCGCTTCGTCAGCAGGCGCTCGACCGCCTCGGGCTCGAAGCGCGCTCGGGCATGCTCGTCAACGGCTCGGAAAAGGTCGACGTCGCCGCGCGCCAGGGCAAGGTTCACCTGCTGATCCACGCGTCCGATGCAGGCGAAGACGGCAATCGCAAGCTCGACCAGGCGTGGCGAGTCGGCGGCGGCGAACGTGCCGGAATTGTATTTCCCGAAGACCGAACCATCTTGTCGATGGCGCTTGGCCGCGAAAATGTGGTACATGTCGCCTTGACCGATCCTGCCGCCGCGCGGCGGGTGAGCAATGCCATCGACCGGTGGCTTACTTTCATTGACCCCAATGCTGGGCTAGAGGGCGGCGGCGCTGCCCGCGGGCCCGTTTCGGCAGATTTCGACGAAGGAATAGAATGACCGACCAGAGCGACAAGCCCAAGCTTGGAACCCGGCCCCCGCTGGGCCTGAAGCGCACGGTCGAAACCGGCAAGGTGAAGCAGAGCTTCAGCCATGGCCGTTCGAACACCGTTGTGGTCGAGGTCAAGAAGCGTCGCATTCTCGCCCGGCCTGGCGAAGCGCCGGTTGCCGCGCCCGAGCCGGTAGTCGAAGCCGCCGCCCCTGCGCCCGCGCCCAAGCCGGTTGCGCCCAAGCCGGCTGCTCCGGTTCGCCGCGCACCGGTCGACGATATCGCTACGCGCAAGGAATTGCAGGAGAAATTGCTCCGCGAGGCCGACGAATCGCGGATGAACAGCCTCGGCGAAGCGCGCCGCCGCGAAGATCGCTCGAAGATCGCCCAGACCGAGGACGAAAAACGCCGCGCCGACGACAATCGCAAGGCCGAGGAGGCCGCGGTCGAGGCCGCCGCCGAGGAAGCCGCCCGCCCCGCCGAAACCCCGGCGGAGGAAACCGCTGCTCCATCCGGCTCGGACCGCGAAGAAGAACGCCGCTTCACCCGGCCAGCTGCCGCCCCCGCGCATGCGCCAAAGCGCCCCGAGCCGTCGCGCCCGGGCCGTGGCCGCGAAGATCATCGCAAGTCGGGCAAGCTGACCGTCAGCCGCGCCACCGCTGGCGAAGACGATAATCGCACCCGCAGCCTCGCTGCGCTGCGGCGGTCGCGCGAGAAGGAAAAGCGCGCCCACCAGTCGGCCGGTCCGTCGGCCAAGCAATATCGCGACGTCGTCGTCCCAGAATCGATCACGGTGCAGGAACTCGCCAACCGCATGGCCGAGCGCGGCGGCGATCTGGTCAAGTCATTGTTCAAGATGGGCGTTCCGTCGGCCGTCACCGACACCATCGACCAGGACACGGCCGAATTGCTGGTCACCGAATTCGGCCACACCATCATCCGTGTCAGCGACAGCGATATCGACATTGATAGCGCCGCCGACGTCGACGCCGACGCGACCCTGATTACGCGTCCGCCAGTGGTCACCATCATGGGCCATGTCGATCACGGCAAGACGTCGTTGCTCGATGCGATCCGCGGTGCTGCCGTGGTGTCGGGCGAAGCGGGCGGCATCACCCAGCATATCGGCGCCTATCAGGTCACGCTGAAGGACAAGTCGAAGATCACCTTCCTCGACACGCCGGGCCATGAAGCCTTCACCGAAATGCGCCAGCGCGGCGCCAACGTCACCGACATCGTCATCCTCGTGGTGGCCGCCGATGACGGGTTGAAGCCGCAAACGATCGAAGCGATCAACCACACCAAGGCCGCCGGCGTGCCGATGATCGTCGCGATCAACAAGATCGACAAGCATGAAGCCAATGCCCAGAAGGTCCGCGAGGAATTGCTGCAGCATGAGATCGTGGTCGAAGCGATGGGCGGCGACGTCCAGGATGTCGAAGTCTCGGCCAAGGAAAAGACCAACCTCGACGGCTTGCTCGCCGCCATAGCGGTGCAGGCTGAAATCCTCGAGCTGAAGGCCAACCCCGACCGCGCGGCGGAAGCCACCGTGGTAGAGGCGCGGCTCGACAAGGGTCGCGGCCCGCTTGCCACCGTGCTCGTCCAGCGCGGCACGCTGAAGGTTGGCGACGTGATCGTTGTCGGCGCGGTCTCGGGCAAGGTCCGCGCGATGAGCGACGATCATGGCAAGCCGGTCAAGGAAGCCGGTCCGTCCTTCCCGGTCGAAGTGCTCGGCCTCGGCGCCGTGCCGTCGGCGGGCGATCCGTTCACCGTGGTCGAAAATGAAGGCCGCGCCCGTGAAGTCGCGACCTATCGCCAGGGCCTGCTCGACCGCAAGCGCACCACCACCGCGCCGGTCAGCCTGGACGATTTGTTCGCCAACCGGTCGAGCCAGACGATCGAATTTCCGCTCGTCATCCGCGCCGACGTGCAGGGCTCGGTCGAGGCAATCGTCACCGCCGTCAACCGCATCTCGACCGACGAGATCAAGGTCCGCGTGCTCCAGTCAGGCGTCGGCGCGATCACCGAAAGCGATGTTACGTTGGCCGCCGCGACGGGTGCGCCGATCATTGGCTTCAACGTCCGCCCCAACGCCAAGGCGCGTGAGGCGGTCAACCGCACCAAGGTCGAGCTTCGCTATTACGACGTCATCTACCATCTTACCGACTGGGTACGCGAAGCGATGGCCGGTCAGTTGGGGCCCGAGATCATCGAGACTGTCGTCGGCCGCGCCGAGGTCAAGGATGTCTTCCCCGCAGGCAAACGCGACAAGGCCGCCGGCTTGCTGGTCCTCGAAGGCGTCATTCGCAAGGGCCTCCACGCCCGCCTGACGCGCGACGATGTGATCGTGTCGAAAACCACCATCTCCTCGCTCCGCCGCTTCAAGGACGACGTCGCCGAGGTGCGCGCGGGCATGGAATGCGGCGTGTTGCTGGCTGACACCAACGACATCAAGGCCGGCGACAATCTCGAAGTATTCGAGACCGAAGAACGGGCTCGCACGCTTTGAGCCGCCGAGCGTAACGGGAGCGGAGCGAAGCGAGCGACGTTGCGTCGAGAGACGGCGTGGGTCGGCCGACCGGCGCGCAGCGACCGGATCGACGTCACGGGATTTATTCCCGTGACGGCTCCGCCAAAGGAAGGATTTGATGCGCAAGGTCGAAACCCCCGAAGGCCGCTCGGTCCGCTTGCTGCGGGTTGGCGAGCAGGTGCGCCATATCCTGAGCGATATCCTGACCCGCGGCGACGTTCATGACGACACGCTGCAAAGCCACCTCGTCAGCGTGACCGAAGTCCGCATGTCGCCCGACCTTCGCCATGCCTTGGTGTTCGTGAAGCCGTTGCTCGGGCAGGATGAGGAGGTCGTGCTCAAAGCGTTGCGCACCAACACCGCCTTCTTCCAGCGCGAAGTCGCGACCCGCGTCAGCCTCAAATATGCCGCCAAACTGAAATTCCGCGCGGATGAGAGCTTCGATGAAGGCGGCAAGATCGATACGCTCCTAAGGGGCGCGCATGTCGCCCAGGATCTGGGCGACGAGGTCGAGTGAGCGCGGTTCGCCTCTTTCCCGCGCTGCTTCTCACGGCCTTGGCCACGGCTCCCTTGTCCGCCAAAAGCCTCACCGTCCGCATGGGCGAAACATGGCTTTTCGCGGTTCGCCAGGGCGCGCCGGTCGATGCGCGCAAGGTCACGCCGACCACCGCCCCCGCCCCCGGCCAATTCAAGGTCTCGCTGCAGCCATTGTTCGGCAGCACCATGACGATCGCCAATAACAGCCGCTTCGATTACGCCTATCGCGCGACGCTGATTCTCCCCACTGGCAAGCCCGGCGTGGCGAAATCCTGCGCCGTTCCAGCCAATGGCCGCATTGCAATCGAGCAATGGACCAAGGCCGTTGCCGCCGTTCGCCTCGACCGCTTCAAGCCCGCCCCCGCCGGCGCGCTCTGTCCGTAAAATGGCCAAGCTCTATTTCTATTATGCGGCAATGAATGCCGGCAAATCGACCACCCTGTTGCAGGCCGATTATAATTATCGCGAGCGCGGGATGGAGACGATGCTGTGGACCGCGGCATTCGACGATCGCTCCGGATCGGGGACGATCAGCTCGCGCATCGCTCTGTCCGCCCCCGCGCACACCTATTCGGACGAGGTCGATTTGTTCGCCGCGCTGAGCGAGGAATTGAAGCGGCGCGAGGTGAATTGCGTGCTGGTCGACGAGGCGCAATTCCTCACCCAGCGCCACGTGCTCCAATTGTGCCGGATCGCCGACGAGCTATCGATCCCCGTGCTTTGCTACGGGCTACGCACCGACTTCCAGGCCAGGCTGTTCCCCGGCTCGGCCGCCCTGCTCGCGCTGGCCGACAATCTCGTCGAATTGAAAGCTGTGTGCGAATGCGGGCGCAAGGCGACGATGAACCTGCGCGTCGATCAGGACGGGTTCGCGGTCGCGCGCGGCGAGCAGACCGAGATTGGCGGCAATGACCGCTATGTCGCTTTGTGCCGCCGCCATTTCTTCGAGCGATTGCGCGAGGTCGAGTCCAGGCAGCTCAGCTTCGGCCTGCCGCGCGCCTGACGATGCTGAACGGCTGGATCATCCTCGACAAGCCCTTGGGCTTGGGCTCGACCAATGCCGTGTCGGCGGTCAAGCGCGCGCTGCGGGAAGCGGGCGAGCCCAAGACCAAGGTCGGCCACGGCGGGACGCTCGATCCGCTCGCCACCGGGGTGCTCCCGATCGCGCTTGGCGAGGCGACCAAGCTCGCCGGGCGGATGCTCGACGCGACCAAGGCGTACGACTTCACCATCGCCTTTGGGGAGCAGACGGACACGCTCGATCTCGAGGGCCAGGTCATCGCCACCAGCGACGTTC
The DNA here is from genome assembly GCF_031372575.1 of Sphingomonas sp. GTDB lineage: Bacteria > Pseudomonadota > Alphaproteobacteria > Sphingomonadales > Sphingomonadaceae > Sphingomicrobium. The sequence continues at coordinate 6,333 of NZ_JANMLM010000009.1, forward strand.
GTCCAACATTGGCAGAGGTCGAAGCGATCCTGCCGCGCTTCACCGGCAAGATCGAGCAAATACCCCCTGCTTACTCCGCGCTGAAAGTCGATGGCGAACGCGCCTACGACCTCGCCCGCAAGGGGGTCGACGTCGAGTTGAAGACACGCTCGGTCACCGTCCTGGAGCTTGCCCTGCTCTCCGCCGAAACTGACAGCGCCACCCTCTCCGCCACTGTCTCCAAAGGCACCTATATCCGCTCCCTCGCCCGCGACATTGCGCTGGCGCTCGGCACGGTCGGCCATGTCACCATGCTTCGGCGAACGAAGGCCGGTCCGTTTACCCTGAAATCGGCGATTTCACTGGACATTCTGAACGAGGCCGCTAAGGCGCGCGCACTGACGAGGATGGTTCTCCCGC
>NZ_JANMLM010000011.1:0-2614 GCF_031372575.1 Sphingomonas sp.
CCTCGACGGCCTCGTCAACGCCAATGACATCGTGCTGTTCATGAAGGGCACACCCTTGTTCCCGCAATGCGGCTTTTCGAGCCGCGCGATCGCTATCCTCGATCATCTCGGGGTGCATTATGAAACCGTCGATGTCCTGCAGGACGCGGAGATTCGCGGCGGCATCAAGCAATTTTCCGACTGGCCGACCGTCCCCCAGCTGTATGTGAAGGGCGAGTTTGTCGGCGGATCGGACATTATGATGGAAATGTTCGAAAGCGGTGAATTAAAGCAATTGGTCGAAGGCGTCGCGCCAGCGCAATAAAAAAGGGGCGGCGGCGCGGGACCAGAAACCGCTGCCGCCACCCCTTTATTTGGTTTGTGGAACCAAGTGGACGACTTAAGTATTGCAATCGCCGTGCCAATTGCTTTTTGTGGCAGAAAAAAAGGGATTTTTCGCGATATCATCGGCCTCACGCTCGACCGAACGTAAAGATTTCCGACGCTTTCGGCGTGAATCGTCTGCCGCTGGCACTTTCGGTCCCAATGCGGGTTATCCGTGGCAATGAGCAGAGATGATCCTCTTGGGGCCGCGCGATACAATGGACGCGGGCTCCTGATGTGCGATGTCACTCAAAGCTGGTCGGCGGTTGGCGGCGGGGTGGGCACCTATCTTCGCCACAAGCGTCAGCACATTCTCGACAACACGTCGCATCGCCACTTGCTGATCATTCCCGGTGAGCAGGACGAGATTGTCGAGGACGGTCGGACGATCACCGCGACGGTCGCTTCGCCCAAGGTTCCGGGCAGCCCCAATTACCGATTGTTGCTGCGCAGCTGGCAGGTGCGGCGCGTGCTCGATCAATACCGGCCCGACATGATCGAATGCCAGGATGCGTATAATTTGCCGTGGGCCGCCATTTCCCACGCCAGGCGGCATCCCGGAACGGCGCTGGTCGCAGCCTATATGACCGATTTTCCGACCGTTTATGTTGAGCGTCCGTTTGGCAAATATGTCGGCCGGACGATTGCCGATGCCGCATCGCGGCTTTGCTATTGGTATTGCGGCAAGCTCTACAGCAAATTCGACCTGACCTACGCTTTGTCCGAACATGGCGGCGCGGCGAAACTTCGCTCGCTTGGGCTCGACCCGGTCGACGTTGTACCATTGGGCGTCGAGCTAGGCGAGTTCTCCCCCGACTGCCGCGATCCGGCGTTGCGCCGCAAGCTCGGGGTAAAGGATGATGCGCCGCTGCTAATCTATGCCGGTCGGCTGGACGGCGAGAAGCGCGCGCAGACCGTGGTCGACGCGTTCCGGATGTTGCCAGACGCGCTTGCCGCGCATCTCGTGCTGCTCGGCGATGGGCCGCTGCGCGCGCAATTCCTCGCTTCAGGGGCGCCACGGCTGCACGCCCCGGGCTACGTTGCCGGTCGGTCGGAACTCGCCCGCTGGCTGGCCAGTGCGGACCTTTATGTGTCGGGCATGGCCGACGAGACCTTCGGCATTTCGATCATCGAGGCGCAGGCATCGGGATTGCCGGTGGTCGGGGTCGCGGCCGGTGCGATGCACGATCGCATCGATGATAATCTCGGCCGCCTCGGGCCAGTCAACGACAGCGCGGCAATGGCCGCCAATATTCTCGAACTATGGGCCGGGGACATGGCCGCGATGCGCCAGCGAGTGCTCGCGCACGCCCGCCAATTTGGCTGGGACAAGAGCATGGACGTGCTGTTCGGTCGGATTTATCCCGAGGCCTTGCGGCGGGCCGCGCTGGGTGGTTCGGGCGCGGTGGTGCCAGCCCCCGCATTGACGCGGGCCTGATCAGGCGTTCAACTGACATTCAGTGCCAATGGACTTGGTTTGATCGTCCGAAATCGGGGAGTGTTCGTGTCGTCATCGTTCCGTTTAGCCGTGCTTGCGGCCTCGTTGACCATTGCCGTTCCGGTCGTGGCTCAAACCGCTGTTGAAGCGCCTCAGGGTGAACCGGATAAAGCCATTGAGGGCGACACGCCCGAGCGGGTGGCTTTGGTCAATGCGTGCGGCGACCACAAATTCGAAGCGATGGTGGAAATCGATCCGGTCAAGCATCGCTCGACCCGCGTAAAGCTGTGCTCCAAGCCCGGTGCAACCGACGCGGAATGGGTGACGACGCTCAACGCCGCAATCGCGCAGATGGAAGTGCGCACGATGCCGCCCGTCGCGCGCGACCAACTGATTGCCCAATTGCAGGCTGAAGCGGCCAGATTTGACCAATTGGCCGCGTCGAAATCGGCGACCATCGGATTGTCGGCGATCGACCTTGGCAAAGGCAGCTTCGACGATTCGAGCGCTGAACCGGAAGCGCCGTTCATGGTTACCGCATTGCCGCCGCTGCCCAATCCCAAGGGTCGCGCAACGGCGACGGCGGCGACAGCGGCAAAGACACCGGCAGTGCTGGTCAAGCCGATCCGCGCGAGCATCAAATGCCTGACGCGCGGCGAAAGCGGCAAGGGTGCAAGCTGCGACTATTTCGACAAGAATACGGTGCTGGTAATGACCGCCATCGCTGGCATGGACGACGGTGCGACCGTCCGCTTTTTGCGCAAGGGCGAGGATCGCGGCACAGTCGAAATCGGCAGCCTTGGCGCCGGCGAC
>NZ_JANMLM010000014.1:0-1934 GCF_031372575.1 Sphingomonas sp.
CGCAAGTCGGTGGACTGGGCCACCGTCAGGCCGAGATTGCGGGTGACAACCACCACACTTGTCTCGGTGAAGACGTTCTTGAGCTCGGTAACCAGATCGGCCTTTTGCGAACGATCCATGCCATACTCCTAACCATTCCACTGGCCGGACCATCCGACCAATGGGCGGGCACAATCGCAAAAACGATTGTCCCATCATGTCCGGGGGGCTGGATCGATGGCGCTGCTAGCAACGCACGGCGGAGAGGCGCTGGTTGGCGCGGCCCGCTTGATTCCGTTCCCCGTCTAGGCCGCAAATTAAGAGGGAAGCCCTCAGCGACTGTCTCGGACGAGTGCATATCGATAAGCCAATGGGGCAAGCCGATGTGCGTGGCGGGCCTATACCGCAACTGGTCGGCATTTCAACCCGCTAACCGCAGCCGCTTGACAAAGCGCGCGTCTGCGGGCCTCCATTCGGCTTGGTCGCGGGGAGCGGGTGGATGATCCGGCGCTTGTGGTTGATGGTGCTCATGATGCTCGTTGCGGTGCCCGCAGCGGCACAGCCTGTGCCCACGCGGATCGTCGCGGTGGGCGATCTGCACGGCGATTTCGAGGCGTGGATCGACATTGCACGCGATGCCAAATTGATCGATCCGGCCAACCATTGGACCGGCGGCAAGACCCTGCTCGTCCAGACCGGCGACATCACCGATCGCGGTGCCGATAGCCTCAAGATCATTCGCCACCTGCAGCAACTCGATGGCGAGGCCAAGCGCGCCGGGGGCCGCGTGATCGTGCTGATGGGCAATCATGAGGCGATGCAGGTGATCGGCGACCTGCGCTACGTCACGCCGGGCGAATATGCTGCCTTTGCCGACCGCCAGAGCAAGGCGCGACGCGACGCGGCCTACACCGCCAACGCCAAGGCGATCATCGATTATTATCATGTGAAGGACGCGTCGCTAAGCCCCAAGGCGATCCGGCAGATGTGGTTTGCCGTTACGCCGCTGGGCAAGGTCGAACATGAAGCCGCATGGTCGCCGTCGGGCGAGCTTGGTCGCTGGGTGGCGAGCCTTCCGGCGGTGGTCAAGGTCGGCAGCACGTTGTTCGTGCATGGCGGGATTAGTGCCAATTATGCCTTGGTCCCGCTGGACGAAATCAACCGCCGCGCCCGCGCCGCGATCATCGCCGGTGACTCGAGCGATGAAGCGATCATCAACGACCAGATGGGGCCGTTATGGTATCGCGGGCTGATCCTTCGCGGCGGTGACGATGGGGTGCCCGCAGCGGGTCGGCCGACCATCGACAATGAACTTGCGGCGGTGTTGAAGGCGCAGGGGGCGAAGCGGCTGGTGGTCGGTCACACCCCGCGGCTCGACGGGATCGGAATCCTGCGCAACGGCACCTTGATCCAGATCGATACCGGCATCTCGCGTTATTATCGCGGCAAGCTCGGCTGGCTCGAGATCCTCGGCGACAAGCTTGTCCCCCACGTAGCGAACAGGAGTGTGCAATGAAATTGGCAATCCGCTTTGCGTTGGCCGCCATGGTCCTGTGTGCTGCCCCGATCGGCGCTGCTGCCGCCGAGCCCGCCAAACCATTGTTCGCGTCGGACGAGATGATCCGAATCACAATCAACGGCCCGGTCGATACGATCGCCAAGGCACCCGAGGAATCGAAGGCGACCTATCCCGGAACGCTGACCGTCGCCGGGACTGAGGAGCCGCTTGCCATTCAGCTCGCCCAGCGCGGGATCACTCGGCGCAAGGGCGATATTTGCCAGTTCCCGCCGTTGCGCGTGGTGTTCAACCAGCCGCCGCCAGCCAATTCCCTGTTTGCCGGTCAGCGCAAGCTCAAGCTGGTCACCCATTGCCGAGCGTCGGAGAGTTTCCAGCAATATGTGCTGATGGAATATGCCACCTACAAATTGTACAACCAACTGACACCGTTGAGCTT
>NZ_JANMLM010000024.1:0-25237 GCF_031372575.1 Sphingomonas sp.
GTCTTCGCACCCTGTTCCCCGACGCGAACCTCCACCTGATGTACGGCCTGACCGAAGCCTTCCGCTCGGCCAGCCTCGACCCCGACTTGGTCGACACGCACCCCGACAGCGTCGGCACCGCCATCCCCTTCGCCAAGCTGCGCATCGCGAAGCCCGACGGCTCCACCGCCGCCCCAGGCGAGGAAGGCGAATTGGTCCACGCCGGCCCGCTCGTTGCGAAAGGCTATTGGAACGACCCCGAGCGAACTGCCGCGCGCTTCCGCACCGGAGAGGTATGGTCGGGCGACACGATGGTGCTCGGCGACGATGGCCTGCTCCGCTTCCGCGGCCGGGACGATGCGATGATCAAGTCCAGCGGCAACCGCATCAGCCCGACCGAGATAGAGGAAGCCGCGCTTGCGTCGGGCGCGGTCAGCGAAGCCGCAGTGTTCGGCCTTCCGGACCCCAAGCTAGGCCAATCGATCGCGCTGATCGCCGTGCCCGCCGGCGCCGACTCCGAATTCCGTCTCCGCGCGCACTTCGCCGCCGAGCTCCCCGCCTTCATGCGCCCGTCGCGGATTGTGCTGATCGACCGTTTCCCGCTAGGCCCCAACTGCAAGGTGGATCGCGCTGCATTGCGCGCGATAATCGACGGGGAGGGGCCGTGATGAAGGCGATGGGGGCAATTCCGGCAGGCTTCGACGCAAGCGCCGACGGCACGCTGATGATCGGCGGCCGCGACGCTCGCGCCTTGGTCGCCAAAGCTGGAAGCACACCGTTGTTCGTCTATGACAACAACCTCATCGGCGCCAAGATAGCCCTGTTTCGCGCCGCGCTCCCCGACGGTCTTGGCCTGCATTATGCTGTGAAGGCAAACCCTTACCCGCCATTACTCGAATGGATTTGCAGGTTCGTCGACGGCTTCGACATCGCCTCGATCGGCGAATTGGAAGCGCTGGAGTCGGTCGAGGCTTGCGTCCTGCCGCTGAATTTCGCCGGCCCCGGCAAGACCGACCGCGAACTCAAGCGCGCGATTCAATCAGACGCCACGATCAGCGTCGAAAGCCCAAGCGAAGCCGCGCGCATCCTCGATATCGGCGGCAAGCTCGGCACCCGGCCCAAGGTAATGGTGCGGGTCAACCCGCCCTTCCAGCTCAAGGGCGCGGGGATGAAAATGGGCGGCGCGGCGTCGCCGTTCGGAATTGACCATGATCAGGCGGCCGAGGTCGTGCGCGGGCTGATCGAAGCCGGGGCCGACTGGCGCGGACTGCACTTTTATCCCGGCTCGCAATGTCTCGATTGGGCGGCGATCGTCGAGGCGCAGGGGGCCAGCGTCGCGCTCGCCGGGCAAATTGCTGACGCCGCCGGTGCCGAACCGCGCGAGGTCAACCTTGGCGGCGGGTTCGGGATTCCCTATTTCGCCGGCGAGGCCCCACTCGATCTTTACTCGATGGGCCAGGCGATGGGCGACATGCTGGCTGAAGTACCCGGCCCGCTATGCGCCAGCCGCTTCACGCTCGAACTTGGCCGCTGGCTGGTTGGCGAAGCCGGGGTCTATCTGACCCGCGTCACCGACCGCAAGGACAGTCGCGGCCAGCCGTTCCTGGTCACCGATGGCGGGCTCCAGCACATGCTCGCCGCATCGGGCAATTTCGGCCAGCTGCTGCGCCGCAATTACCCGGTCGCGGTTGCCACCCGTTATGGCGCGCCCGCCGAAGAAGCGGTCACCGTGGTCGGCAACCTGTGCACTCCGCTCGACCTGCTCGCCGACCAGGTCGAGCTCCCCCACGCGGACGTGGGCGACCTGATCGCGATCTTTTGCGCCGGTGCCTACGGCCTCACCGCCAGCCCTCAGGCGTTCCTCAGTCAGACCGCCGCCGGGGAAATGATGGTCTAGGGGTAACTTGCCTCGACGAAATACAGCCCCTCGGACGGCGCATTGAGCCCCAGCATGGCGCGATCCTTCGCCTCCAGCGCGACCAGCATGTCATGCGGCGTCCATTTGCCGATCCCGACCAGCCCAAGGCACCCCGTAATCGACCGCATCTGGTGATGCAGGAAACTGCGCGCGCTCGCGTGAATGTGGATTTCCTCGCCTCCGCGTACCACCGACAGGGTATCGAGCGTCTTGATCGGGCTGGCCGACTGGCAATGCGCCGAGCGAAAAGTGGTGAAATCATGCGTCCCCACCAGATGCGCCGCAGCCTCGGCCATGGCCGCTTCGTCCATGTCCTTGGAGATGTGCCACACCCGCCCACGATCGACCGCCGGCGGCGCGCGCCGATTGAGGATTCGATAAAGGTAACGCCGTCCAACGCACGAAAATCGCGCATGAAAATCATCGGGCACCGGCTCGACCGACAGGATCGACACCGGGTCGGGTCGGATCAGTGCATTGATCCCCTCGCGGAGCCGGTGCGGGGTGATCTCCTTGGCGATATCGACATGCGCCGCCATCCCCAGCCCATGCACCCCGGCATCGGTCCGCCCCGCGCCATGCACCGTCACGCCCTCGCCGGTCATCGCATCGATCGCGCGCTCGATCGCCGCCTGGACCGACGGATCGTCGACCTGCCGCTGCCAGCCGAAAAACGACCCGCCATCATATTCGACAATGAGCTTCCAACGCGTCACGCCAATCGCGTCCCGACCGGCACCGCAAACCCGCGCAGCAACGCGTCAAGCGACATCGGTGCCTTGCCCGCCCGCTGCACCACCTCCGGTCGAAGCGCGCCGTTTCCGCACCCAATCAACAGCCGGTCATCAATCACGCTGCCGGACATCCCTGAAACACTGACCGACTCCGCTGCCAAAACCTTAATCCGCTCGCCGTCAAACTCGAACCATGCACCAGGGAAGGGTGCCAACCCCTGCACCAGCCGCACCAACTCCCCCGCTGGCCGAGCCCAGTCGATCCGCGCCTCCTCCTTCGATATCTTGGCCGCATAGGTCACGCCCTCGTCAGGCTGCGGCACGAGCGGCAACGATCCCAGCTTGCTGAGCACCTCCACCACCGCTGCTGCTCCAGTTTCTGCAATCTCTTGCGTAAGTTGGCCAGCGCCCTTTCGATCAATCCTCACCTCACGCTTCAGCAGCATCGGTCCGGTATCCAGCCCCGCCTCCATCTGCATGATCGTCACGCCCGTGACTTCATCCCCCGCCATGATTGCGCGCTGGACAGGTGCCGCCCCGCGCCATCGCGGCAGCAGCGACCCGTGGACGTTCAGGCACCCGAACACCGGCAGGTCGAGCACCGGCTGCGGCAGGATCAGCCCGTAGGCCGCAACTACCCCGACGTCGGCATCGAACGCTGCAAATTCCGTCTGGGCCTCGGCTGTCCTCAGCGTCGTCGGCGACCGCACCGGGATCCCCAAGGTTTCCGCTCGAACCTGAATCGCCGTCGGCCGCAACGCCTTGCCCCGCCCGGCGGCTCGCGGCGGCTGGCAATAAGCCGCAACTACCTCATGCCCCGCCGCTACCAACGCATCCAGCGTCGGCACTGCAAAGTCCGGTGACCCCATGAAGATTATCCGCATGGCCAGCGCTATGCCGTGGCTTGCGCCCCCCGCCAAGCATCCTATGTCTCGCCGTTATGGCTTCGCACCAGATTGACGCGCTGACCCAGGCGCTGGCCCGGCTTCCCGGGCTTGGCCCACGCTCGGCGCGGCGCGCGGTGCTGCACCTGATGAAAAAGCGCGAAGGCGCGCTCGAACCCTTGCTCGCCGCATTGCAGTCGGTCGCTGACAACCTCTCGACCTGCTCGACCTGCGGCAATCTCGACACCCGCAATCCGTGCGCGATCTGCATCGATCCGCGCCGCGACGACAAGAGCCTGTGCGTGGTCGAGGAAGTCGCCGATCTGTGGGCGCTTGATCGCAGCCGGCTGTTCCCCGGCCGCTATCATGTACTTGGCGGCCGCCTGTCGGCGCTCGAAGGCGTCCGCCCAGAGGATCTCGGCATCGACAAGCTGGTCGCCCGCGTCACCGCCGGCGGCATCGACGAGGTTGTGCTTGCGATGAATGCCACGCTCGAAGGCCAGACCACCGCGCACTACCTCGCCGAGCGGCTCGACAAATTCCCCATCCGCCTGACCCAGCTCGCCCACGGCCTGCCGGTCGGTGGCGAACTCGATTATCTCGACGAGGGGACTTTGGCGCAGGCCTTGCGCGCCCGCCGCCCCGTCGCTTGAACCCGCTGACCTGAAAGCCTAAATCGCTCCCATGCCCTTACTTCGCATCTATGAAGCTCCCGATCCCATGCTCCGCCAGATCTCGACTCCGGTCGAGGCGATCGACGATGAATTGCGCGTCCTGATCGCCGACATGTTCGAAACGATGTACGACGCACCGGGGATCGGCCTTGCCGCGGTCCAGGTCGGCGTGCCCCGGCGACTATTGGTCATGGACCTGCAGGAACCGTCCGATCCCGATGATGAGGATAGTCCGCCGATCCGCCAGCCGCGGGTGTTCATCAACCCGGTGATCGAGAGCCACTCCGACAGCGAAGTCCCCTACACCGAGGGCTGCCTGTCGGTACCCGATCAATATGCCGAAGTGATGCGCCCCGACCATATTCGCGCGACCTGGATGGACGAGCATGGCAAGCGTCACGATCAGGAACTCGACGGCCTCCTCGCCATCTGCCTCCAGCATGAGATGGATCATCTCGAAGGCGTGCTGTTCATCGACCATTTGTCGAAATTGAAGCGCGACATGGTCCTGAAGAAACTTGCCAAGGCCCGCCGCGAGCGCGGCGCGATCGCCTTCTAGCTCAAACTCGCCGCCGCTTTCCGGCAATCCTCGGCACATTCGCGACAAATCTGCGCGCACAATTTGCAATGCTCCATGGCATGCTTCTCGCACTCCGCCGCGCAAGCATCGCACATCCGCGCGCACAGCTCGAGCAATTCGCGCAGCATCGGCTGGTCGTCGCCCGTCTGCCGCAGGCCAAGCCGCGCAGTCGCCTCGCAAATGTCCGAGCAATCCTGGGCCAGCCGGATGCACTGCGTCATGTCGTGCCCCGATTCCGCCATGCTCGCGTCGGCGCAGCTGGCACACATCTTCGCGCAATACATCAAATGATGCACCGCATCGCCTAGTGCCCGGTTGCCGCTGGCCTTGGGGTGGAGCGAAATCATCTTGCGAATGGACATAAATTCTCCTCGGAAGCGTGGTCCGCAGTCTGGGCCGGATGTTCCACTTGAGCAAGCGCCCGCGCGGCGCTAAGTTCACATTTCGTTCTTCTGAAGGATATCGCGTTGGATTCGACCCTGATCATCGTCGCGATCGTCGCGCTTGCGCTAGGCACGGCTCTCGGTTGGCTGCTTGGCTCGCGCGGCGCGGGGGCCGCGACCGAACGCGCGGCCCGCGCCGAGCAGCTCCAGAAACTGCTCGATGCCGTTACTGGCGAGCGCGACGAGGCGATCCGCGCCCGCGCCACGCTTGAGGCCGACGCGCGCAATTTCGACCAGCGCATGGACGATCTCAAGCAATCCAAGGATGCCCTGGTCGCGCAGTTCCGCACCATCGGCGACCAATTGCTCGAAAAGGCCCACAAGGATTTCCTCGACAAAGCGGGCGAGCGCTTCACCGCCGCCGACAAGGCGAGCGAGACCAAGCTCAAGGAGTTGCTCGCCCCGGTCGAGACCACGCTCAAGCGCTACGAGGAAGGGCTGCAGCGGGTCGAGAAAGAACGCATCGATCATTATGCCGGGTTGAAGGCGGTGGTCGAGCAGGTCCGCGAAGGGCAGGGCCGGGTGCGCGACGAAACCCGCAGCTTGGTCAACGCTTTGCGCTCATCGCCCAAAGCGCGTGGCCGGTGGGGCGAGCAGAGCCTCAAAAACGTGCTCGAGCAGGCGGGGCTAAGCCCGCACGCCGATTTCCGCACCGAAGTGTCGGTCGATACTGAGGACGGACGCCTCCGCCCCGACGTGATCGTCAACCTGCCCGGTGGCCGCAAGCTCGTGATCGACGCAAAATGCTCATTGAACGCTTTCCTCGACGCATCGGAGGAGGTCGATGACGATCGCCGCAAGGCGCACATGCTGGCGCACGTCGCCTCGATTCGTACCCACGCCCAGCAATTGGGGTCCAAGGCCTATTGGGCGCAGTTCGGCGATTCGGCGGATTATGTCGTGATGTATATTCCCGGCGAGCATTTCCTCACCGCCGCGCTCGAACAGGACGAAGGGCTGTGGGAATGGGCTTTCGAGCGCAAGGTATTGCTTGCCACGCCAACCAATCTCGTCGCCATCGCGCGCACCGTGGCAAGCGTCTGGAAGCAGGAGAAATTAACGGAGGCGGCGGATGAAATCGCAAGCCTGGGTAAGGAGTTGCACTCGCGTCTTGCGACCATGGCGCAACATATGGAGCGTGTCGGCAAGAACCTCTCGACCGCCAATAGCGCCTATAATCAGATGGTCGGCAGCTTCGAAAGCCAGGTGTTCACTCAAGCCCGCAGGTTCGAGACCTTGGGCGCGGGCAGCGCGAAGGAATTGCCTGTCCCACCGATGGTCGAAGCCAGCCCGAGGCCGCTGACCAAGTTGACCCCGCCCGCCGCCTCGAACGAAGACGACGCCGCGGCCTAGCGCCGCACCAGGTCGATCGAGCCCGCACTGCTCGTCAGCAACAGGCGGTTGCGCCCGACGACCTGCACCGTAATCAACTGGTCGAGGATCGCGCTGGCGTCGGTTTCGAAGCGCATGTTCGAACAAGCCATTTTCGTCGCAACCAACGCGCCTGCATCGAGCGTACTGCCGGTCTGGCTATACGTCCCGCCGATTGTGTTGCAGCCGAACTTGGCCGCAATCCGCCCGCTGTCGAAATCGAGATGATAGTCGCCTTGGCGCGGCACGGGTCGGCCATTGATCCGGGCCACCCGCCAGCGGGTCCGCTCAAGCGTTGTCTCGGGCCCGGCTTGCGGCGCGATGATTTGCGGATTGCCCCGCTCGTCGACGGTGGTGAAGAACGCCGCCGGCGCGCCGCAACCCTTATACTGGCGCCCGTCGACCGACACCTGGACGGTGTCGCGATAAGTGCGATCGCTCATCCCGTCGCTACACCGCGTATGCACGACGTTCACGTTGATCCGCCGTCCCTGGTAAATCTCGCCAGCAACGCCGTTGCGCACCGGCGGAGTCGGCTCGACCACCGAGACATTATTGCCGCGATCGGTAAAGCGCATGTCGCGGCCAATCGTCAGGTCCCAGAACGGCTCGGTCCCGACCGCGCGATAATCGCCCTGATTGACGGGCGGGCCGGGGTAAGGTGCGGGATAGGGCTCAGGATAGCCCTGATTGCCGTAAGGATCGGCAGGATAAGTCTGGCAAGCAGCGAGACCCAAAGCGAGCGGCACAAGGCCCAATATCATTCTCATACCGGAACAACCCGCCAACGCGCTCAGCGGTTCCGCCAACTTGCTTTCACCTGATAGGCCATCACCGCCGCCGCGATCGCCGCGTTGAGGCTGTCGGCGCGGCCGGCCATCGGGATTTTGACGAGGCAGTCGCACTCCGCTTCGTACATGGCGGGAAGTCCCTGGCTCTCGTTGCCGACCAGCAGGAAGCACGGCTGGTCGTAAGTGGCATCGAGGTAATTTACCTGTGTATTCAGGCTGGTACCGACCAATTGCCCAGGTTCGCTACGAAGCCAGGTGACGAAATCCTCCCACCGTGCGGTGGCGACCTTTTGCGTGAAGATCGCGCCCATCGACGCACGGACCGCCTCGACCGAGAAGGGGTCGGCGCAATCGTCGATCAGGATCAGCCCGCCCGCACCAACCGCGTCGCCGGTGCGCAGCATCGTGCCAAGGTTGCCCGGATCGCGCAGCGCCTGCGCCACCAGCCATAACGGCGCGGTCCCCCGGTCGATCGCGGAAAGTTCGGTCGGCGGTTGATTATAAACCCCCAGGATCGCCTGCGGATTATCTTTGCCGCTCATCTTGGCCAGGATGTCGGGCGTGGTCTCGATCACGTCTGCGCCCTTGGCCTCGGCTGCGGCGATGATTTCGGCGGCGAGCGGATGAACGCCCCCAGCGGGCGCATAAGCGATCACCATCGGCAGGACGCCGCTGTCACGCGCTTCGGTCAGGATGCGCAGCCCCTCGGCGAGGAACTTGCCCTCGGCCTTGCGCTCTTTCTTGTCACGTAAGGACCGGATCCGCTTGACGGTATCGTTGGCGAAGCTGTGGATTTCGCGCGGCAAGGCTCAGTCCTCGCCGAACCGCTCTTCGATCAGCTTGGACAATTGCTCGAGCGAATCTTCGGCACCGTCGCCCGAGACATGCAGCGTGACGTCATCGCCCATCGCCGCGCCGAGCATCATCAGCCCCATGATCGATGTACCGCACACCTTGTTACCATCCTTCTCGACCTCGATTGCGGACGGCAGTCCGGCGGCGAGGTTGACGAATTTGGCACTCGCCCGGGCGTGAAGCCCGCGCTTGTTGGTCATCCGGACGGTGCGGCTGAGCGCGTTCAAGCCGCAGCTTCCCCGAGAATTTCGGATGCGACGCTGATATATTTGCGCCCCGCTTCGCGCGCCGCGGCGACGGCGGCTTGCACCCCCATCACCTTGCGCGCGCCCTCAAGGCGGATCAGCATCGGCAAATTGACCCCGGCGATAACCTCGATGTCGCTGCTCTTCATCAGGCTGATGGCAAGGTTGGACGGGGTGCCACCAAACAAGTCGGTCAGGATGATCACGCCGGTGCCATCGCTGACCCGCGTGATTGCGTCGGCAATATCCTTGCGCCGTGCTTCCATATCGTCGTCGGCCTCGATGCAAATCCCCTCGACCGCTTCTTGCGGGCCGACGACATGCTGCAGGGCCGTGATGAACTCCGCCGCCAGGCGGCCGTGGGTCACCAACACTAATCCGATCATTTACTCACCTGGTTCGCTTGCCGTCCCGTCGGGGCGGGTGTCTTCCACGCTATCGCTCGGTTGGGATGACAAGTCACGGTGGCGGATATTCGCCGGAAATCCCGCAACGCGCAACCGCTCCGCCATTTCGAGCGCCGCCGCCACCGATCGATGACGCCCGCCAGTGCAGCCGAACGCCACCGTCAGATAGCTTTTGCCGGCGGCCCAATAGCGGGGAATGAGGTCGGATAGAAGCGATTCTATCGTCGCCATCGATTGCGCCCAGCCGGGATCGGCGGCGCAATAGTCCTGCACCGCCTTATCGGTACCGGTCAGCGGGCGAAGCGCGTCGATCCAGTGCGGATTGGGGACGAAACGCATGTCGAACACCAGGTCGGCCGTCCGCGACATGCCGCGCGAATAACCGAATGACGTCACCGTGATCACCGGATGGTCGCGATCCTCGCCATAGCGGATGCGCAATTCGTCGCGCAGCTCGGCGGGGGTCAAATCGGTGGTGTCGAGGACCGAGTCGGCAGTTTGGCGCAGTGCCGCTGTGACCCGCCGGTCGCGGGCAATTCCATCTTCGGCGGTGCGGTCGCGGGCGAGTGGGTGGCGACGGCGAGTCGCATTATAGCGGCGGCTGAGTTCGACGTCAGAGCAGTCGAGATACAGGATTTCGGGGGTGACCCCCTCAATCGCGCGGACGATATCGGGCAAGCGATTAGCGTCGAAGCCGCGGCTGCGCGAGTCCATCCCGACCGCCGCAGGCACAAGCTGGCCGGTCTTGCGCTCGCCGTGGATAAAATCGGCCAGCAACGCGACGGGCAAATTGTCGACGCAATCCCAGCCCATATCCTCCAGCGCATCGAGCACGGTCGATTTGCCCGCGCCCGACATGCCGGTGACAAGCAGCAGGCGCGGCTGGCCCGTCATGCGATCATTCCAAGTGCCAGCTCAATCTTGATCGGGGCCGACGCGGTCATCGCGTCAAGGCTGATCTCCGGCACTGCCACGCCCAAAATTATGTGGCTTTCACCCTCAGGCAAGCGTTTGACTTCATTGGTCAATGTCACCCACAAGCACACCGCCGCGCGATCCGCATGATCTACCTCAACGATGCCGATTCCCCGCACTTCAATCTTCCCCCGGATCGTCCCCGGCGCGCTCGCGATCGGCTTGCCATCGGCTTTGCTGATCAGGGTCTGATCATCGCTCACCAGCACGAACCCCCGATCGATCAGCCGCAATGCCAGGTCCGACTTGCCCGATCCCGAGCGACCAGCAATCACCACTCCCCGGCCATCCTTGGCGACGGTGGTGGCGTGGACCATTTCGGATGACAGGCGCTGGCTCATTCGACGTCCGCCGCAGCGGGCAGGTTGATCGTGAACCGCGCCCCCGATGGCGCATCGTCGCGGTCGGCGACATCGATCTCGCCGTCATGCCCCTCGACGATGGCGCGTGCGATGGCGAGGCCGAGCCCCGAATGGCGGCCGAAACTTTCGCTCGCCGGTCGGACCGAATGAAACCGGTTGAAGATCGCCTCGCGAAGATCGTCGGGGACGCCCGGCCCTTCGTCATCGATCCGGATCAGGATCCGGTCGCCGACATGGATTGCGGCAATCTCGACCAGGCCTTCGGGTGGCGAGAAACTGATCGCATTGTCGATGATATTGTCGATTGCGCGGGCCAGTCGCCCCGGCTCGCCAAGCACGAACGTGCTCGCCCGCCGCGGCCGCGCAAAGGCCAGTCGTACCGTCCCGGTTTCGCGGCGCTGCTCCCAGCCCAAGACGATTTGTTCGATCAACGGCCCCAAATCGACCGGCTCGAACCGCGCCCGGGCAAGTTCGGCATCGGTTCGCGCGGCCTCACTGACGTCGCCGATCAGACGGTCAAGGCGAAGGACGTCCTGGCGCACCACGTCGAGCAATTGTTTGCGCAGGGCGGGGTCGTCGATCCGGTCGAGGCCGTCGACCGCACTGCGCAGCGAGGCGAGGGGGTTCTTAAGCTCGTGCGTAACGTCGGCGGCAAACGCCTCGATATTATCGATCCGCATTCGCAGCGACTGGCTCATATCGCTGACTGATCGTGCGAGCAGGCCAATCTCGTCGCGGCGCGAGGGCAGGCGGGGAACGCGCACCTCGCGCGCCCGGCCGAGGCGGACGCGGTGCGCGGCAATGGCAATTCGCCGCAGTGGACGAACGATCGTCCGCGCCAGGAACAACGACAGCAGCACCGACAGCAAGGCCGCGACACCAAGCGCAATGGCCAATGTTCCCCGCTGGCTTCGCACCGTGCGCGTAAAGTCGCGATCATTGGCGGTGACCAACAGTGTGGAATCATCAGCGAGCGGTGCGACGGCGGAGAATACCGGCGTCAGGTCAGGCGCCTGCCGAACCGTGACCGCCGCCTTGCCCTTCGCTCGAGCCTCGCCAACCTCGGGCCACTCGCCGGCGATGTCGACCTGTGGCTCGATAAAGTCCTCGGGGGTTCTAGCGCCGACCAGGATATTGAACCCGCGGTCGAGCGATCGGGCCACGCCTTTTCGCCACGCCTCGGTCGCCGGGTCGCGCAGGGCATAGGTCTTAGGTGCCGCCGCCCAGCTATCCTCGATCTTGGTCCCGGCCCGATCAAAAATGCGCAGGCGCGAGCGGCTCTCGCGGCCGATCGAGCGGAGCAAATCGGCGTCGGCGGCGACCGGCGATCGGCCGATGGCGATTGCGGTCAGCCGGGCCTGCTCGAGGATCCGCGCCTGCCGCTCGTCCTGCAATTGGTTGCGATAGGCGTCGAGGGTGATCACCGACAGGGCAATGATGGCGAGCGTGAGGATGTTCACCGCAAGAATGCGGTGCGTGAGAGTCCACCGCCCCGACCAGCTCAGGGCGAGATCGGACTCGTCATTCTTCTCCGAAGCGGTAGCCGACGCCATAGAGGGTCTCGATACCATCAAATTCGCCATCGACCGCACGGAACTTGCGGCGGATGCGCTTGATGTGACTGTCGATCGTGCGATCGTCGACATAGACGTCGTCCTGATAGGCGATATCGAGCAATTGGTTGCGCGATTTGACCACCCCCGGGCGCTGGGCCAGCGCGTCGAGGATCATGAATTCGGTGACGGTCAGGACAACGTCCTTGTCATCCCACCGGACCTTGTGGCGCGGCGGGTCCATCACCAGCCGACCCCGAATGACCAATTCGTCTTCCGGTTGGTCATTGCCCTGCAAGGCCTGCCCGCGCTCGAGGTCGCGGCGACGCAGGATCGCGCGGACCCTGGCGATCAGCAGCCGCTGGCTGAATGGCTTGGCGATATAATCGTCGGCCCCCATGGCGAGGCCCAGCGCCTCGTCGAGCTCATCATCCTTCGAGGTGAGGAAGATCACCGGCATCGCGCCGAGCGGTCCGCCGACCTCGCGCACCCGGCGGAGCAATTCCATCCCGTCCATCTGCGGCATCTTGATGTCGAGCACCGCTAGGTCGGGTGGATTGTCGCCAAAGGCCTTGAGCGCGGTTGCCCCGTCGGAATAGACCCGCGTGCCGAAACCCTCGGCCTGAAGCGCGATCGACACCGAGGTCAGGATGTTGCGATCGTCGTCGACGAGCGCGATCACGTGGCTCATCACCGCTCCTTGCCCGGCGAAGCGATAGCCAGCGGGGGCAGAGCGCACAAGGGAGGCAAATTGGGAGCGCTCACAACTTTGACCGCCCTGTGGCCGCTCTGTATAGGCCGCTTCAATATTTCAAAGGCGACTTCTCGAAAGAGGATTTGCCGTTTCAGACCAAGGAGATAGTGAGTGAGCGAGCGCAAGCCGGCGCATGGCCTCGAGGCCCAGGGGTTCAATGTGCCTGCCGCAGTCCACTGGAACCTCACCACTGGCCCGTTGGTCGAAAAGGCGATCGAGCGCGGCGAAGGCAAACTCACTGCCCACGGCGCGCTGCTGGTGGATACCGGCAAATTCACCGGACGCAGCGTGAAGGACAAATATATCGTCCGCGATGCGGCCACCGAAGGCACCATCAACTGGGGCCCGATCAATCAGCCGATGTCGAGCGAGCATTGGGCCAATTTGAAGGCTGACTTCACGGCTGCGCTGGCCGAGCAGCAGGAGCTCTATGTCGCCGACCTGTTTGGCGGGTCGCAGCCGGAATATCGCGTCAACGTGCGGGTCATCAACCAGATGGCGTGGCACAATCTGTTCATCCGGACCTTGCTTGTCCGCCCGGCGGCGGCGGAGCTGGTCGACTTCGTTCCCGAATATACGATCGTCAACTTGCCCAGCTTCAAGGCCGACCCGGTGCGGCACGGCTGCCGCAGCGACACGGTGATCGCAGTCAACTTCACCGACAAGTTGATCCTGATCGGGAACACCGAATATTCGGGTGAGATGAAGAAGGGCGTGTTCGGTCTGCTGAATTTCCTGCTGCCCGCGCAGGGCGTGATGCCGATGCATTGCTCGGCCAATATCGGTGCCGACGGCAAAAGCGCGATCTTCTTCGGCCTGTCGGGCACCGGCAAGACGACGCTGTCGGCCGATGCCAGCCGCACGCTGATCGGCGACGATGAGCATGGCTGGTCTGACCAGGCGGTGTTCAACTTCGAAGGCGGCTGCTACGCCAAGATGATCAACTTGTCCGCCGAGGGCGAGCCGGAAATCTATGCCACCACGCGGATGTTCGGCACGATCCTCGAGAATGTCGCGATGGACGAAGTGACCCGCGAGCTCGACTTCACCGACGCCAGCAAGACCGAAAATACGCGCGGTGCCTATCCGATCGAATTCATTCCCAACGTGTCGAAACAGAATCTCGGTCCCGCGCCGTCGAACGTCATCATGCTCACCGCCGATGCGTTCGGCGTGCTGCCTCCGATCGCGCGACTGACCGCCGACCAGGCGATGTACTATTTTCTGTCGGGCTACACCGCCAAGGTCGCCGGCACGGAAATCGGCGTGACTGAGCCGGAAGCGACCTTTTCGACCTGCTTCGGGGCTGCGTTCATGCCGCGTCATCCCAGCGTATATGGCAATCTCCTGAAGGGACGAATCGCACGCGGTGGGGCGCAGTGCTGGCTGGTCAACACCGGCTGGACCGGCGGCAAATATGGCACCGGCAAGCGCATGCCGATCAAGGAAACCCGCGCCTTGCTCAATGCCGCGCTCGACGGGTCGCTCAACAATGTCGAGTTCCGCAAGGATCCCAACTTCGGGTTCGAAGTGCCGGTCGCGGTACCGGGCGTCGACACCAGCATCCTCGACCCGCGTTCGACCTGGGCCGACCAAGACGCGTACGACACCACGGCCGCGAAATTGGTCGACCTGTTCGTCGCCAACTTCACCGGCTTCGCCGATCATGTTGAAGAGGGCGTTCGACAAGCCGGGCCGAAAGCCGAAGCCACCGCCTGACTTGCCCGACCATTGCGCGGGCCTTGTGAAAGTCCCGTTCGATGACCGATTACGTAGTTCGCCATTTCGCTGACGAGGAAGCCATTGCCCATGTGGGCGAGGGGTTCCTCGCGCGCACCCTGCTCAAGACCGAATGGACCCACGAAGCGCATCTCGCGACCACGATTTATCTAACGCTGCGCTATCCCGAAATCGATCTTGATGCCGCTCTCCCCGACATGATCCGCGCCTATAATGAAAGCGTCGGTGGTGTGAACGATGACACGCAGGGCTATCACGACACGATCACCCGCGCTTATCTGCACGGCGTTCGCTTGTTCCTCGCCGGCACCAATCGCGCTGCGCCGCTCCACGAACTCGTCAACGCCTTGCTCAATTCGCCGATGGGAAAGCGCGACTGGCCTTTGTGCTTCTGGTCTAAGGAGCGGCTAATGAGCGTTGAAGCGCGTCGTGCCTGGGTCGATCCCGACCTTGAGCGGCTGCCCTAGACCCTCGACCCCCGCACATAAGCGGCGACATTCTTGCCGAGCACGTCGAGCGGGACGTTGCCGCCCTTGACCACCGTGTCATCAAACGCCCGCAAATCGTAGCGTGTTCCGAGCGCGGCCTTCGCCAGATCGCGCTGGCGCAAGATCTCGCTGTGGCCGACCTTGTAGCCGCAGGCCTGACCCGGCCAAGTGCAGTATCGGTCGACTTCATTGGCGACTTCGAGCGGGTTGGAGCCGTTGCGCTCGACGAAGAATTGCACCGATTGAGCGCGCGTCCAGCGCTTGGCGTGGAGGCCGGTGTCGACCACCAGCCGGCACGCGCGGAAGGCCAGACTCTGGAGATAACCCAAGCGCCCGACGATGAAATCGTCATAGACGCCAAGCTCGTCGACCAGTTGCTCGGCATAAAGACCCCAGCCTTCGGAATAAGCATTGAACGCCAGCAAGGTGCGGATGAGCGGCAATGTGTTGGCATATTCGCCCTGCCACACGTGACCCGGGATCGCCTCGTGCGCGGCGAGGTCGGGCAGGCTGTAGCGGGAGTGCAGGCTGGTTTCGCGCAGGTTGATCCAGAATTTGCCGGGAATCGTGCCGTCGGGTGAGCCAGCACCGCCATAGGCACCGGGTGCGCCGGGTTCTTCCTCGGGCGGCATGCGTTTGACTTCAAGGTTGCCCGGCACCAACGTGTTGAACGCGCGGGGCATTTGGGCGCGGATGAGTGCCAGGCGCTGGTTGATGAACGCGAAAATTTCGGCGCGGCCCGTGTCGCCCTCGCTGAACTGATAACGCTTGTCTGTGGCGAGCGCCTTCATCCGCTCCCCGACGCTGCCCGCCGTGTAGCCGAGCGAGCGCAGGATCGGATCCATCCGTCCCTGCAGCTCGGCAAGCTGGTCGAGGCCCATCTGGTGGACCTCGTCGGGGGACATATTCGTGGTGGTCGAGGCCTTTAGCGCCCAGCGATAATAATCGTCGCCGTCGGGCAGTGCCCAGACCCCGGCGTTGGTCCCGGCGCGGGCGCGCTGGGCGGTGAGCTCGGCGATCTGGCTCGTCAGCGCGGGAACGACCTGCTGCGCCACGATCGACCGTGCGCGGCCACTCCAGTCGCCAGGAATGTCTTTTGTCCGGGCAGTCAGGCTGTCGACGAGTCCGCCACCCTTGCTTGCGCCATCAAGGCTGACGCCGAGCTGTTTCAGTGCGCGGTCGAGCGCGAACGCAGGCGGTATGACGCCTTGCGCAGTGGCCGAGCGGAGCCGACCGGTTTCGCCATCGAGCTGGTCGCCATAGCTCGACAGCCGCGCCAGATAGGCTTCGGCGTCGCTGGCGTTCTTGACCGGATGATCGGTGTCGAGAAAGCGCGGCACGTCGATGAACGCGCCGACATTCTGGATCACGACATAGGGGCTGTTACGATACCCCCCGACCGCGACGTCGCCATAGGGAAAGGCAAAGCCTTCGAGCGCGGTCGTGTAAGCCGATTTGACCACTTCGATGCTGGTCGCGGTGGCGAAGTTCATGGCGTTGGTATCGGTTGCGCTGGCGCGAGCGAGATCGGCGCGGATGGTTGCGGCGATACGGGCCTGGCCGGACGCGCTGCGGTCGGTGAGCAAGCGGCGCAGCGGCGCGCGCTGGCCGATGTCGATCGCGAGGCTGGTCGCGCCTTCCGGATATAGCCCGATCAGATTGTCGCCGAACGAGGTTAGCAAGGCAGCGCCATCGGCCTCGCTCATCGCGCTGGCGACGGGGAGGGGGCCGGCCGTGGCCACGCGCGGCGTAACGCTGCAGCCGCCCAGGGCTACCCCGGCGGCGCCGGCGCTCAGCGTGATCATTGCCTCGCGGCGGCTAATCTCGAAGGATGTCATCTTAGTCTCCGCTTAAGCGTCTGTTTCGATCGCCAGTGGCGTGGTCCGGACGACGCTCAGGCTATTGCCGTCGACCTCGATGATACGGACTTTCTCGCCCGCTGCGGCCGGCCCGCCGCGTGCGGTCCATTCGCCGTCGCCAACTTTGACCCGCCCGCCATTATCGTCGACCGGATCGACCACGGTGACGATCTTGCCGATCATCCGCTTGCTCGGGTCGTTGAGCTTGATCGACTGGTCGGCGTGGTCGGGCTCGGCATACCAGCGCTTGCCGATCATCAGCGCCAGCGCGGTATAGATCACGAACAGCACGAGCTGCGGCGCGAGGCCGAGGTCGAACAGCAAGGTGAACAGCCCGGTGGCGATCGCTGCAACGCCAAGGAAGACGAGGAAGAAGCCCGGCGCTACAATCTCAGCGATAAGCAGCACCAGGCCGCCGATCGCCCACATCCAGCCGGGGTGAAGGTCGAACATCAGTCTTTCCTCTCGACGCGTGGCACCGAGGGAACGATACCCTCGGCGAGGTCCTTGCCGATCGCTTCACGCGCCAGCGCGCCAATCCCGCCGAGCGTGCCCATCAGTTGAGTCGCCTCGACCGGGAACAGGATCGTCTTGGCATTGGGGGACGTCGCGAACATCCCGATCGCTTCGACATATTTTTGGGCGATGAAATAATTGATTGCCTGGACGCTGCCGCCTTCGATCGCGTCGCTCACCGACTTGGTCGCATTGGCCTCGGCCTGGGCAGCGCGCTCGCGCGCTTCGGCGTCGCGGAAGGCCGCTTCCTTCATTCCCTCGGCCTGCAAGATCCGCGCCTGCTTTTCGCCCTCGGCGCGGAGGATTTCGGACTGGCGCATGCCTTCGCTCTCGAGGATCGAGGCACGTTTTTCGCGCTCGGCCTTCATCTGGCGGGTCATGGCGTTGACGATATCCGCTGGCGGGCGAATGTCCTTCAGTTCGACGCGGGTGATCTTGACCCCCCAGCTCTCGGTGGCGTGATCGACCACGTTGAGCAACCGGGCGTTGATCTCGTCACGCTTGGACAACGTCTCGTCGAGGTCCATCGAGCCCATCACGGTGCGCAAGTTGGTCGTCGAGAGCGCCATGATCGCGGTGTAGAGATCGCTCACTTCATAGGCCGCCTTGGCCGCGTCGAGCACCTGGAAGAACACCACCCCGTCGACCGCGACCATCGCATTGTCCTTGGTGATGATCTCCTGCCCCGGAATGTCGAGCACTTGTTCCATCATGTTGATTTTGCGGCCGACGCGATAGATGAACGGAGTCACCAAATTCAGTCCCGGCTCGGCGACGCGGGTGAATTTGCCGAACCGCTCAATGGTGTACCGATAGCCCTGGTGGACAATTTTGACGCTCATCATCGCGATCAAAAGCGCGATGACGGCCAGTCCGATTAGAAAGATCTCCATGGTTTTCCCCTTTGGTCCCCGCCATGATGCAAGGCGCCACGCGTTTCGTGAAGGAAAATCAACATGACACTCGACCTGTTCGCCAGGCCGGCGCTGCTTTTTCTACCAGCGAGCAATTCGCGGGCGATTGCCAAGGCGCGCGACTCGGGGGCTGACATTACGGTGCTCGACCTTGAGGATGCGGTGAAGGCGGAGGACAAAGCGGCGGCACGCGCGGCGGCAGTCGCGGCCGTGGCCGAGCCGTGGGCAATGCCTGTCGCGATCCGGATCAATGGCGTTGGGACGGTCGAGCATGATGCCGATCTTGCGGCGGTGCTGGCGTCGAACTGCGACCTGATCATCGTGCCGATGGTCGATCAGCCGCTGGCAATCACCGGCAAGCCCGTCGCGGCGATGATCGAGACAGCGGCGGGGGTGCTTGCTGCACCTGCTATTGCGCACACGGTCAGTGCATTGATTGTCGGCACCAACGATCTTTCTGCAAGCCTGAGACTGCCGGCGATCGATCGCGGATCGATGGGATTTGCGCTCCAGTCGGCAGTGGTCGCGGCGCGCGCTGCGAGGGTCGCGGTGTTCGACGGCGTCTTCAACCGGCTCGATGATCCCGATGGCCTGGCGCGCGAATGTGCCGACAGCCGGGCATTGGGGTTCGACGGCAAGTCGCTGATCCATCCCGACCAGATCCTGCCGTGCCAGGCAGCGTTTGCGCCGAGCGATGCGGAGCTTGCGCGGGCGCTGCGGCTGGTTGCGGCGGCGAGCGGCGGGGCCGAGCGGTTCGAAGGCGCGATGATCGAGGACATGCATGTCGCGGCGGCGCGTCGGTTGCTGGCGGCGCGATGAGGTTTTCCGCTTTCGCGGCAGCCGTGTTGCTGGCGGGCTGTGCAACTGTCCCACCGCCCGTTCAGCCGGCCATCACCGAAGCCGCGATCCGGAAGACGATCTCCGTGCTGGCCAGCGATTCGTTCGAAGGGCGAATGGCGGGGACGCCTGGCGAGGCAAGGACGATCGCCTATCTTGCCGAACGATTTCGCTCGGCGGGGCTGAGCAATGGCGCGCGCGGGCCGCTGCCTTATCTCGACCCGTTCGCCATTATCGCCCGGCCGGTAAAGCCAGTCCCGCTCCATCCTGCCGCTCCGTCAGCGCAGGAGGAGTTCACCGCGCACATCCAGCGACTCGGCAATTTCACCAGTCACAATGTGATCGGATTGGTGCGCGGGCGACATCCCGACGGGCGCGCGGTGTTGCTGATGGCGCATTGGGATCATCTCGGGATTTGCGCCCCGCACGCCGCCGACAAAGTCTGCAACGGGGCGATCGACAATGCCAGCGGGGTCGCGGCGCTGGTCGCGGTGGCGGGGCAGGTGGCAAATATGGGGCTCGACCGCGACGTGTGGTTCGTCGCCACCGGGGGCGAAGAATGGGGGCTGCTCGGTGCCCGGGCCTTCGCCGACAAGCCACCATTGCCGCTGGCCAGCATCGTCGCGGGGTTTAATCTCGACACAATCGCGATTGCACCGGCGGGCGCCCGCGTGGCGATGGTTGCGCCGCCGCACGCCAGGCTCGAGCCGTTGGTCCGGCTGGCTGCGGCAGCGATGGGGCGCGGGTGGGATGGCGATCATCAGGCCGACAGCTTCCTGCGCCGACAGGATGGCTGGGTGCTAGCCGAGCGCGGGGTGCCGATGGTCATGGCGGGGGGAAGTTTCAGCGACCTCAAGCTGCTCAACGCGTTCCTCAAATCCGATTATCACCAGCCGAACGACGAGCTTCGCGCCTCGACCGATCTTGGCGGGGCGACCGACGATGCCAACCTTCACGTCGAGCTCGTTCGGCGCGCCGCGAGTCGCAACTTCAGCGGGCGCTGAGACCCGCCCCCTTGGCGAATCGCTCGCATGCTGCCAAAGGTGCGCATGGCCGATAACAACTCCATCGCTGACATCCCATTGGGGCTGACCTTCGACGACGTGCTCCTGCAGCCGCGCGAAAGCTCGGTGCTTCCGAGCCAGGCCGACACCCGCAGCTTCCTGACCAAAGGCATCCCGCTCAACATCCCGATGCTGTCATCGGCGATGGACACGGTGACCGAAGCCGACATGGCGATCGCGATGGCGCATCTCGGCGGGATCGGGGTGCTGCACCGCAATCTCGACATCGAGGCGCAGGTTGCCGCGGTGCGCGTGGTCAAACGGTTCGAGAGCGGGATGGTGGTCAACCCGATCACCATGGGCCCCGACCAGACCTTGGCCGAGGCGCTTGAGTTGATGCGAGCTAACCGGATCAGTGGCATCCCGGTGGTCGAGGCCAATGGCAAATTGGTCGGGATCGTCACCAACCGCGACGTCCGCTTTGCCGAGCATCCGGCGCAAAAAGTCCGCGAGCTGATGACCAGCGAAAACCTCGCCAAGGTCGCGCCGGGAACCAGTTCCGAAGACGCGCGCCGGATCCTGCATCAACGGAGGATCGAGAAATTGCTGGTGGTCGACAAGGCCGACCACATTGTCGGGCTGATCACGGTCAAGGATATCGAGAAATCGGTCGCCTCACCGCTTGCCACCAAGGACGAGCAGGGCCGGCTTCGGGTGGCGGCCGCGACCACCGTCGGCGATGCCGGGTTCGAACGCTCGCAGGCGCTGATCGATGCGGGCTGCGACTGCATCGTGATCGACACCGCGCACGGCCACAACACCGCCGTTTCGGCTGCGGTCGAGCGGCTCAAGAAGGTCAGCAACAACGCCCAGATCATTGCCGGCAATGTCGCCACTGGCGAGGCGGCGGCAGCATTGGCCGGGGCCGGGGCTGACGCGATCAAGGTCGGGATCGGGCCAGGATCGATCTGCACCACGCGAATCGTTGCTGGCGTCGGTGTTCCCCAATTGTCGGCCATCATGGATGCGGCAGCGGCGGCGAAAAAGGCCGGCGTGCCGGTGATCGCCGATGGCGGCATTCGCACCTCGGGCGATATCGCCAAGGCGCTTGCCGCCGGCGCGTCGACGGTAATGGTCGGCTCTTTGCTCGCCGGGACCGAGGAAGCGCCGGGCGAGACCTTCCTGTATCAGGGCAGGGCGTACAAATCGTACCGTGGCATGGGCAGCGTCGGCGCAATGGCGCGCGGATCGGCCGATCGTTATTTCCAGCAGGACATCAAGGATCAATTGAAATTGGTGCCTGAGGGCATTGAAGGCCAGGTGCCGATCAAGGGCCCGGTGCGCGACATCATCCACCAATTGGTTGGCGGGGTGAAAGCCGCAATGGGCTATACCGGCGCCGCCACGATAGCCGACTTGCAGGATCGGGCGCGGTTCGTTCGGATTACCAATGCCGGGCTTAGTGAAAGCCATGTCCATGACGTCGCGATCACTCGGGAAGCCCCCAATTATCCGACTCGTTAGGCGATGATACCCGCCGCCCGAGTCCAGGCCGCCGTCGAGATTCTAGACATTGTCATCGCCGCCGCGCGCGATGATGGCCCACCGGCGGATGTTGTCGTCTCCAATTATTTCAAGACCCGGCGGTATGCGGGATCGGGCGACCGGCGCGCGGTTCGCGAACTGGTCTATCGCGCGATCCGGCGCTCGGGCGAGCGGCCCGTTGATGGACGGGCAGCAATGCTCGGGCTCGACGACGCGGCGGCGCTGTTCGGCGCTGGCGGGCATGCCCCGGCGGCGGTTGGCGACGGCGAGGTCGCGGCTGGCGAGCGACTGATCCCGGGCTGGATCGAAGGCGAATTGTCGCCGTTGGTCGGCGCGGACGAGTGGCCGGCATTGCTCGAGCGCGCGCCGCTCGACCTGCGCGTCAATGTCGCCAAAGCCGACCGCGATTCGCTACTTGCCGCATTCGACGGTGCCGAGCCGACTCGGCTAAGCCCGTGGGGATTGCGGCTCCCCGCCGACAGCCAGATCGAACAGCATGAGGCAATGCTCGGCGGGTTAGTCGAGGTCCAGGACGAGGGCAGCCAGCTGATCGCGCTGGCGTGCGGTGCGACGGGCGCGGTCAATATCATCGATCTGTGCGCCGGCGCTGGCGGCAAGGCACTCGCGCTTGCTGCTGCCGCACCCGAAGCGGACATCATCGCCTGTGACACCAACCGCGGACGGCTGTCCAAGCTGGCACCGCGCGCGGCACGGGCCGGGGCGACGATCGACGTCCGCTTGCTCGACGGCGGGCGCGAGGCGGAAATGCTCGACGACTTGCGCGATCAGGCGGATATCGTTCTGGTCGACGCCCCCTGCTCAGGCACCGGCACCTGGCGGCGCAACCCGGAAGGGCGCTGGCGGCTGTCGCCCGACGGGCTCGACAAAGTGGTGGCGTTGCAAGCGCATCTGCTCGATCTCGCCGTGCCGCTAGTCAGGCCGGGCGGGAGCCTGGTTTACGCCGTCTGCTCGATCCTCGGGCGGGAGGGCGCGGGTCAGATTGCCGATTTCTTAGGGCGGCATTCATCTTGGGCGGTGCACACGATGCCCGACGGATTTGGCGAAGATTTCGGTCGGGTCGATGGCGGCGGGCGATTGCTCACCCCGGGCAGCGACCGGACCGACGGCTTTTTCGTCGCGCGGCTAAAGAGGTCATGCTAGGACCGCATGGTGATCGATTGGAGAATTTGATGCGTCTGTCCCCGCTTGTACTGGTGTTCGGCCTAGCCGCATCGTCGTTGGCTGTTCCGGGCGTAAGCCAGCGCCCCGACGATCAGCTGACACCCAAGTCGGTCGCGTTGGTCAAACAAGGCGAGGCGAGTGCTGCCGCTGGCCGCTATGCCGAGGCCGACGATGCGTTCGAAACCGCGCTTGCGGTCGATCCGCGCAACCGTGCCGCGTTCGTCGCAATGGCGCGGGTGGCGGCCAAGCAGAAATTATACGGCCAGGCGATCCGCTTCACCAACAAGGCGCTCAGCCTCGAGCCGACTGACCGCAGCGCGCTGGCCGTGCAGGGTCAGGCGATGGTCGAAATCGGCGCTGCGGGCCGGGCCAAGGAAGTGCTCGCCAAGCTCCAGACGGTCTGCGCCGGAGCGTGCCCCGAGGCAACGACGCTGAGTGCGGCGATTGCGCGCGGGCCAACGATGGCGGCGGCCAAGCCGGCGGAAAAGGCCAAGACCAAGACCAATTAAGTTAGTCGGCGAGCGACCTCGACGAAATCCTCGACGCTGAGCGTTTCGGCGCGGCGAGAGGGGTCGATATTCAACGTTGCAAGCGCGTCGAGCGCACCGGGCATGCCCTTGAGGCTTTGACGGAGCATCTTGCGGCGCTGGCCGAACGCTGCGGCGGTGACCTTTTCAAGCACGGCATGCGACACCCCCGGCGGCATTGGCGCGGGGCGCAAGTGGACGACTGCGCTCATTACCTTGGGCGGCGGGACGAACGATGAGCGGTGAACCAGCATCGAGATTGACGCGCTTGATCGCCATTGCGACGCCACTGCCAGGCGGCCGTAATGGTCGCTTCCGGGCTTGGCGACGATCCGCTCGGCGACTTCGCGCTGGAACATGAGGGAGAGTGATGCCCACCATGGCGGCCATGCCTCGCCGCCGAGCCAGCGCAGCAGCAGCGCGGTGCCGACATTGTACGGCAAATTGGCAACGACATGCACGCCTTGGCCGAGCGTGGCGGGTTCATCGATTGCGAGTGCGTCGCCTTCGATGAGGGTGAGCTTGCCGGGAAAAGCGCTGTCGAGTTCGGCCAGCGCGGGCAAGCAACGGCGGTCGCGCTCGACGGCAGTGACCTTGGCACCCGTGTCGAGCAAGGCGCGGGTCAGCCCGCCGGGACCGGGGCCGACCTCGTAGACCGTCGCGCCGTCGAGCGGGCCGGGGATGGCGGCAATCCGCGCGAGCAATTGCCGGTCGAGGATGAAATTCTGGCCGAGCGCCTTCGACGCTTGCAGTCCGTGGCGGGCGATGACGTCGCGTAGGGGTTCGGGCGCGTCGCTCACCGCCGGAGCGCGGCGCTCGACGCAGCGAGGCGAATCGCGGCGGCCATCGCGCGTGGATCGGCAATGTCCTGACCGGCGATATCGAAGGCGGTGCCATGATCGGGCGCGGTGCGGACGATCGGCAGCCCCAAGGTGACGTTGACGCCTTCCTCGAAATGCAGCGCCTTGAGCGGAATCAGGGCCTGGTCATGGTACATGCACAAAGCGGCGTCGTAGCGCGACCGGGCGGCGGTGTGGAACATGGTATCGGCGGGCATTGGCCCGGTGACGTCCCATCCCTCGGCACGGAGCGCGTCGATCGCCGGCTGGATGATGTCGATATCCTCACGCCCCAACGCGCCGCCTTCGCCCGCATGGGGGTTGAGCGCGGCCACCGCGAGCCTCGGCTCGGCAATCCCGAAATTGCGCTGCAGACCGCGCAACGTGACCCGGCCGCGCGATTCGATCATCGCGCTGCTGAGCAGGCCGGCGACGTTGGCGAACGGGACGTGGGTGGTGACGGGGACGGTGCGAAGCGTCGGCCCGGCGAGCATCATCGCCACATTGGCGGGCGAAATGCCGCAACGCTCGGCGACGAATTCGGTCTGGCCGGGGTGGGCGAAACCGATCGCGTACAGCTGTTGCTTCGACACCGGGCCGGTCACGACCGCGCCGGCCGAACCAGAGCGGGCCAGCCCGACCGCAAGCTCGAGCGAATCGAGCGAACAATGCGCCCCGATTATGCTCGGGTAGCCAAGGCGATGGATTTCGCTGCACGGAATGTGGAGCAAGGGCAGGCCCACATCGAAGGCCGCATCGGCATCGTGAAGATCGTCGATCTGCTCGATCGGGCCGTCCCACACCAGTTCCAGGCTGCGCGCATCGCCGACTGCGACGAACGGCGGCAGGCCGAACGCGGCGCGATTATCCCAGCATTTGGCGACCACTTCGGGACCGATCCCAGCGGGGTCGCCAAGCGAAACTGCAAGCGGGGGGAGCGCGGAAGCCATTGCTGGCTGCCTTAGCCGCCGATCCTAGCGAAAGTCGATGATCGCATCCCGACGAAGATCGCGCAGATAACGGCGGGCACGAATATTGACCCGCTCCTCGTTCATCTGGTCACGCACCTGCTCATAGCTCGGCAGGCCCGGCGTGACTTCATCGCGGCCGCAGATCACCAGCACTCGGACACCTTCTTCGAACGAGCCGAACGGACGGGTTGCCTGGCCGACCTGCATCGGCAGCATCATCGTCTGCAGCGCGTCGGGTAGCTCCTTGAGCTTGACCCCGTCTGACTGGACGACCTCGGCACGGAATTCGG
>NZ_JANMLM010000033.1:0-2368 GCF_031372575.1 Sphingomonas sp.
GTCGCCGTCGTACAGATCACCCGCCGCGAGCTGCCCGATTTCGAGGAATGGCGAGCCCGGATCGAGCAGGCGCTCGACGCGCTCTCGTGGAAGAAGTTTGCCGCGCGAAACGTGGCGTTCACGCGATTTTTCGGTTCCGCCCAACGCCGCCTTGGCGACGTCGGCGCGAAGCTTTTCGGCGAGCGCGCGATTATGCGCCGCGCGCGCCTTGGCCTCGTCGCTATCGAGGTCGATCTTACTGTCCAGTCTGGGTCCGCTCATCGATCGATCTCATAAAGTTGATAGGCGGGGCCGCTGTCGGTTTGCTCGCCGACGCCGATCACGATCGCGTCGTTGAGCCACGCATAGCGCGCATCGCCGGTTTCGAATTTGGCGACTGTCTGGAGCGAAAAATCGGCCGCGTCGACTGGCAAACCCGCGACGAAGCGCTGCAGCGTGGCCGCCGCACCGAGGAAGCGGCCCTGATAAGTCAGCCCGAGCGTCGCGCCGTCATCGGACTGCAGCGTCAGGCGAACGTCGATCGTCGAATTGCCATCGGTGCGGCGCGTGACCCAATCGCTGCCGCCGGGCAGCACGGTGCCCGACAATCGCTCCCCCGCGAACGTCCCGCCCGACACCGGCGCGACCAGGCGATGGCCCGCAGGCGTGTCGCCGATCGCGACGATCGCAGCGAGATCGACATTCAGGCTGAGTGTGGTCAGGTGACGATGGGGCAAGCTTTTCATCGTGTGACGCGCTAGCATGGCCTCACGCTGGCGCAAAGACGATGGAGAGCGACCATGGACATCATCGCCAATCGGCCAAAGCCATCGGTTCAGGACGTGCTTGCGGGCGATGTGAACCCGGCGCCGAGGGTGTTGATCGGCGAGTCGCCCGCAACTGGTCAGAGTGACGCCGATGTTCCGATTGAGCGCTATTTCGGCCGCGCGTGGCATGAGCGCGAGATCGAGCAAATCTGGCGCAAGACTTGGCAACTCGCCTGCCGGGTCGAGGACATTCCGAATTCCGGCGACCAGATCAATTACGACATCGTTCACGACAGCTTGCTGATCGTCCGCACCGGCGACGGGTCGATCAAGGCCTACATCAACGCTTGCCTCCACCGCGGCACGATGCTGCGCACCGAGGTCGGCAATGCGCCGCGCATCCAATGCCCGTTCCACGGCTGGACATGGACGCTCGACGGCGAGCTACGCGTGATCCCCGGCAAATGGGATTTCCCGCAGGTCGACAAGGCCAAGATGTGCCTGCCCGAGGTCAAGGTCGGGACGTGGGGCGGGTTCGTGTTCGTCAACATGGACCCCGACTGCGAACCGCTCGACAGCTACCTCGAAAACCTCCCCGAGCATTTCGACGGGTTTGCGCTTGAGAATCGCTACAAGGCGGCGCACGTCGCCAAGATCATGCCGTGCAACTGGAAGCTGGCGCTCGAGGCGTTCATCGAAGCCTATCACGTGCCGTTGGCGCACCCGCAGGTGCTTGGCTATTATGGCGACAGCAACACCCAATATGACGTGTGGGCCGGGGTGCGCCACGTCAGCCGGATGATCAGCGTGCAGGGCGTTCCCTCGCCCTCGGTCGCGGCGGTGACGCGCGAAGAGACGATCGAGCAGATGCGGCGCGACGTGCCGTTCTTCGGCGGTGCGGAAATCGCTTGCGGCGTAGGCGAAACCGCGCGCGCTAAGCTCGCCCAGCGCAGCCGCGAAAAGATATCGCGCTCATCGGGCACCGACATGTCAGGGCTGTCGGACAGCGAAGCGCTCGACCTGATCGAATATCTGCTGTTTCCCAACATGGTGCCGTGGGGCGGGCAGGCGCTGCCGATCACCTATCGCTTTCGCCCCAATGGCGACGACCCCGAAAGCAGCATCATGGAAATCATGTTCCTGTTCGCCAAGGCCCCCGACGGAACGCACCCGCCCGCCGCGCCGATGCGGATGTTGCGCGCCGACCAGGACTGGAAGGATGCGCCCGAACTAGGCTCAGCCGCGATGGTCGCCGACCAAGACAGCGAAAACCTCCGCCGCATCCAGAAAGGGCTGCGCGCCACCCGCAAACCTGGCGCGACCTTGGCCCGATATCAGGAAAGCCGGATCCGCCATTTCCACGAGACGCTCGACTCCTACATGGACAAGTGATTGGCTTTGCGCGTTATGCTCCGATGATCTCGCGGCCGATCAGCATCCGGCGGATCTCGTTGGTGCCGGCGCCGATGTCGAGCAATTTGGCGTCGCGCATGAAGCGTTCGACCGGCCAGTCCTTGGTGTAGCCAGCACCGCCGAGCGCCTGGACCGCCTCACCCGCGACCTTGAACGCCGACTCCGACGCCAGCAGGATAGCGCCCGCCGCGTCGAACCGCGTGGTCTTG
>NZ_JANMLM010000034.1:0-5313 GCF_031372575.1 Sphingomonas sp.
GTCGCCGTCGTACAGATCACCCGCCGCGAGCTGCCCGATTTCGAGGAATGGCGAGCCCGGATCGAGCAGGCGCTCGACGCGCTCTCGTGGAAGAAGTTTGCCGCGCGAAACGTGGCGTTCACGCGATTTTTCGGTTCCGCCAAGCGCAGCCTTGGCGACGTCGCTTCGCAATTGCTCCGCCAGCCCGCGATTATGCGCCGCGCGGGCCTTGGCCTCGTCACTGTCAAAGTCGATCTTGCTGTCCAGCCGGGGTCCACTCATGGCTGACGTCGCTAGCGGCTAGAGCGTCGCTTGCAAAGCTACTGCGGCTGGTCGGCCCGCGCTTTAAGATAGGCATGGAACCGCGTCGCGCTCGGCCACCGTCATCTTCGAAAAGCGCGATTGCGCCACCACTGACATCAATTCGTTCTTGAGCTTGCGATTGCCGCTTGGAACGCCGGTCGTCATGAATTTTTCAAAATCGGCCCGCGAATAGCCGCTGGCGACGATCAGGTCGGGCGTGTCGCCCGGATTCCCCTTGAGTTCGGGCCCGTGGCATTCGGCGCAGGTCACCATTGTGATGTAACGCCCAAGTGCGTGCCGCGCACCAAGGTCGGGGGGCGCAAGGTTGCGGTCGCGCACCACCGATTGAGCAGCGGGCATCATCTTGCCTTCGGCAATCAGCTTTTGGGCATCGCCTTCAAATGGCAGCGGCTTGCCGGTCGGCGGCCCGGCCGGTTTGAGCGTACGCAAGAAAGCGGTCAGTGCGGCGAGATCGGCATCACCCAGATGCTGGAAAATCTCCGACGGCATCCCCCACAATTCGCGGCCGGCCGGATGTTCGCCTCGGTGCATCAGCCGCTTAAACTGTGCGTCGCTATAATTGGGCATCTCGCGAGTCAGATTGGACGCGTAAAGCTCGTAGAAGCGCTGGCCTTGAAGAGTCGGGGTATGACAACCGCGGCAACCAAGCACGGAGGCGATCCGCTCGCCATGCTTGACCAATGCTGCGGGATCTTTGGTCACCGCCCCGTCAAACGTCAGGGCAGCCTTGACCATTGGTGCAGTTGGCGCGCTCTGTCTGGAATCGCATCCCGACAAGCTGGCCACCGCCAGCAGCATGATCAATCGACGCATCCCCCGCCCTCTCCTGATGGGCGAGCGCCTTAACTTAAATCAATCGTTTCGGCTACGCCCCGATGATCTCGCGGCCGATCAGCATCCGGCGGATCTCGTTGGTGCCTGCGCCAATGTCGAGCAATTTGGCGTCGCGCATGAAGCGTTCGACCGGCCAGTCTTTGGTGTAGCCAGCGCCGCCGAGCGCCTGGACCGCCTCACCCGCGACCTTGAACGCCGACTCCGACGCCAGCAGGATAGCGCCCGCCGCGTCGAACCGCGTGGTCTTGCCCGCGTCGCAATTCTTGGCGACGGTATAGACGTAAGCGCGGGCCGAATTGAGCGCGACATACATGTCGGCGACCTTGGCCTGGATCAGCTGAAAGCTGCCAATCGCGGAGCCGAATTGCTTGCGCTCCCGGACGTACGGCACGACCACGTCGAGGCACGCCTGCATGATCCCGAGCTGGATTCCGGCGAGCACGGTCCGCTCATAATCCAGCCCGCTCATCAGCACCCCGACCCCGCCATTTTCGGGGCCCATGACATTTTCCGCTGGCACGAAGCAATCGTCGAATACCAGTTCGCTGGTGGGCGAGCCACGCATCCCGCACTTGTCGATCTTCTGGCCGATCGAGAAGCCCTCATACTCCTTCTCAATCAGGAAGGTCGTGATCCCGCGGCTGCCTTCGCCGGTCTTGGCATAGACCACCAACGTGTCGGCATATTCGGCGTTGGTGATCCAGAACTTCGTCCCGTTGAGGCGATAGCCATTGCCCGATTTCTCGGCCTTGAGCCGCATCGAGACGACATCGCTCCCTGCCCCCGATTCGCTCATCGCCAGCGCGCCGACATGCTCGCCCGAAATCAGCTTGGGGAGGTATTTCGCCTTTTGCTCGGCATTCGCCCAGCGGCTGATCTGGTTGACGCACAGGTTGGAATGCGCGCCATAACTGAGGCCTACCGAGGCCGACGCCCGCGCCACTTCCTCCTGCGCAACGACATGCTCGAGATAGCCCAGCCCGAGCCCGCCATCCTCTTCCGCGACGGTGATCCCATGCAGCCCGAGCGCGCCCATTTGCGGCCACAGCTCGATCGGGAAGCGGTCGTTGGTGTCGATCTCGGCGGCGATCGGCGCGATCTTATCAGTCGCAAACCGCTGAGTCGTGTCGCGGATCGTATCGGCCATTTCGCCAAGGTCGAAATCGAGGCCGGGCATGTCGGTCATTGGGGTCTCCTGCTGGCCAGCGCGCTAGCAGACAGGCAAGTGTTTGAACAAGGCGGTCGACGGGCCTATGTCGCCTGCAACCCCCAAGCGGAGATTACCAATGAGCACTGACCCGATCGTCATCTTGTCCACCGCACGCACCCCAATGGGCTCGATGCAGGGCAGCCTGTCCGACGCTTCCGCCACCGATCTTGGCGCAGCCGCGGTCCGCGCAGCGGTTGAGCGGGCGGGCGTAGACGGCGGCGATATCGACCGAATTTACATGGGCTGCGTGCTTCCCGCCGGCCTTGGCCAGGCCCCTGCCCGCCAAGCCGCGATCAAGGCCGGGCTGCCCAAATCGGTCCAGGCGACGACCGTCAACAAGGTCTGCGGATCGGGCATGCAGACGGTGATCATGGGCGCCGAGGCGCTCGCGTCCGGCAATGCCGATCTGATCGTTGCCGGCGGGATGGAATCGATGACCAACGCGCCTTATCTGCTCAAGAAGCATCGCGGCGGCGCGCGCATCGGGCATGATACTGCCTACGACCATATGTTTCTCGACGGGCTCGAAGATGCCTACGAAGAGGGTCGCGCGATGGGCAGCTTCGCGCAAGGTACCGCCGACGACTATCAGCTGACCCGCAAGGACATGGACGATTTCGCTTTGGCCTCGCTCAGCCGCGCCAAGGCGGCGATCGACAGCGGCGGGTTCAAGGACGAAATCGTGGCCGTCACGATCAAGGGCCGCAAGGGCGACACCATCGTCGACACCGACGAAGCCCCGGGCCGCGGCATGCCCGACAAGATCCCGACCCTCAAACCCGCCTTCGCCAAGGACGGCACGATCACCGCCGCGACCAGCTCGTCGATCAGTGATGGCGCTGCGGCGGTGGTGCTGTCGCGCAAATCCGACGCCGACGCCAAGGGCTACAAAGTGGTCGCGACGATCATCGCCACCGCTGCCCACGCGCGCGAGCCGTCCGAATTCACCATCGCCCCGGTCGGCGCGATCGAGAAATTGTTGAAGAAGGCCGGCTGGTCGGTTGGCGATGTCGACTTGTGGGAAGTGAACGAGGCGTTCGCCTGCGTCGCGATGTTCGCGATGAAGGACCTCGGCATCCCGCACGACAAGATCAACGTCCACGGCGGGGCGACCGCATTGGGCCACCCGATCGGCGCCAGCGGCACCCGGATCCTCGTTACTTTGATCAACGCGCTCAAGACCAAGGGCCTCAAGCGCGGCGTCGCAAGCCTGTGCATCGGCGGTGGCGAAGCGACGGCGGTGGCGGTCGAGCTGGCGTGATTTAGCGGTCGTTACGGGCGCGGTAGGCCGAACGCCTGATTGCTGCTATGCGACTCACCTCCAACAACAGGTGGGGAGAAATATGATGCGGATCGTTCTTTTAACGATGACGGCGCTGGCGCTGGTCGCGTGCCAGAAAACCGAGGTTGCGGCGAATGCCGAAGCCACCAACGACGTTGCGGTCGCCAATGATGCAATGGCTTCCAACGATGCGATGGCCGATGTCGCGGCGACGCCTGCGGCGTTCGAGATTAAGGGCACCAGCTGGGAATATATCGACGCCAAGACCAAGAAGCCGATCCAGGAGTCGATCGATGCCGACGGCAAGTATATCTCAACCAGCGGTGCCGAACATATGGATCATGGCACCGCGGTGATGAAGGACGGCAAGGCCTGCTTCACCAGCGCCATGACCAAGGAAGGCGAAATGTGCTGGACCGACCCCAAGATCGAAGTCGGCGGATCTGGCGAAACTACCAGTGACAAGGGCGAGAAATTGCCGATCAAGCGGGTCGCCTACGTCGCCAAAACGATGTGACGATCGCTTAATCCAAACGACTAAAGTGGCGGCGGTGGAGCGATCCAGCGCCGCCATTTCTATTTGGCCGGCTTGGCCCCGGCATAGGCCTGGCATTCAAGCTCGACCCTGGCGTTGAGCGCTAGCCCGTTGGTCCCAAACGCGCTTCTCGCGGGGAAGCGATGGCCGACGAAATAGCCCGCATAAACCTTGTTGAACGCGGGCCAATTGGCCATGTCCGACAGCATCACGGTGCAATGGATGACATCGCCCCAGCCAAGCCCCGCGCTTTTGAGCACGCCGCCGATATTGTCCATCATCTGGCGTGCCTCGGCGTCGAACTCTGGCGGCAGTTTGCCATCGGCACCGAGGCCGAGCTGGCCCGACAGATAGAGAATGTCCCCCGCCCGGACGGCGGTCGAGAATGGTCGGCCTTCAACCGCCTTGCCAAGATGCTCGACCGGTGGGCGCGGGGCGGCGAGCGACGGGGCAGCGAGTAACGACAAAGCGGCAAATCCAAGCATGAT
This sequence comes from Sphingomonas sp., assembly GCF_031372575.1. Taxonomy (GTDB): domain Bacteria; phylum Pseudomonadota; class Alphaproteobacteria; order Sphingomonadales; family Sphingomonadaceae; genus Sphingomicrobium. The sequence continues at coordinate 4,653 of NZ_JANMLM010000034.1, forward strand.
TTTCATGGCGCATCTCCTGACCGTGCGGGCACTGCGCCAAGCCTAGGCTAGCTACCCGCCAAAGCCAATCAAAAGGCGGCCCGGGTTTCCCCGGACCGCCTGATGGTTAGCGTCCTTGCGGTCGCCCTTACTGCTTAGCCGCGCTCGGGTTCCGGCGGCGGCGGCGGCGGTGGTGGTGGCGGCGGGCAGACGTCGGTCGCCAGTATCACCGAGCCATCGGCGCAGGTCTGCGTTGCAGGCGGCGGTGGCGGCGGTGGCGGCGGCGGCGGCGGCGGCGGCGGGGGTGCCGGCAGCTCGGCGCGGCCCGATCCGAAGCGGAACCCCAATCGGACGCCAATGCCCTTCTTGTCGCCTACGTCAGCCCAGGCTGCGAGGATCGGCCCGGCACCGTAAGCCGGTCCACCGATCCCGGCTTCGAACCGAGCCCAGGTGCCCTTGCCCGAATAGTCGAGGTCATAGTTATTGACCCCGTCGAACAGATTGACCCGTGCCTTGCCATCGAACTCGTGGAGCACGGTGGCATCGACATAAGGCCGCCAGCCGGTGCTTCCGAACACCGCGCGAACGCCGGCCCGGCGAACGCCTCTACGATCTCAACGTCGGCATCATCGGCGTGGCAGACGAACGCCACGAGCGGCCCCGCAAACCGCTGCTGCTTCTC
>NZ_JANMLM010000048.1:0-28084 GCF_031372575.1 Sphingomonas sp.
GCGAAAATGACAATCTGCTGGTCCAGAAGGTCACCGCCGACCCGGGCACGCTCGGCGTGCTGGGCTTCTCCTACCTTGAAGAGAATCTCGACAAGGTGAAGCCGGTCAGCCTCGCCGGTGTCGCCCCGACCGAAACGACGATTGCCGATCTGAGCTATCCGGGCAGCCGCAAGCTGTACGTCTACGTCAAGGGCGAGCATCTCGCGATCAAGCCGGCAATGAAGCAGTTTATTGCGGCGTATGCCAAGTCCTGGGGCAAGGGCGGAAGCCTTGAAAAGCGCGGCCTCGTGCCGTTCGCCGCAGCGGATTTGGAAGGTGCCAATGCCCAGGCTGAGGCGCTCAAGCCACTCGACCCCGCTGGCCTCAAGTAAGCGCGAGCGCCCGGGGGCACCATGACGCTCACTACGGCGCTGGTCGCCGTCCTGCTGATCGCCGCCGCTGCGGGGTTCCTGGCATTTCGCCGGGCCCGCAGCTTGCGCGGTGCTGGCGGCCGGCTCAACAGCCTGCCCAGCTATCACGCATCTTACGCCGCCATGTGGTCCGCCCTTCCGGCGTTGCTGATCGTCGCCTTGTACATCCCGGTCGAAAGCCGGTTGGTCGACAATGCAGTGCTGTCGAGCGCCGAGGGCCGCGCGCTCCCGGCGTTCGAGATGCAGCGCAATACCATCCTCAACGAGGCCCGCGAGATTGCCCACGGCGACCGCGAAGTCGGCTTCAACCCCGAATCCACCGCGCTCGTCCCGCGCATCCTGGAAGCCGAAGTGCGGTATGGCGCGCTTGGCGGGGGGATCGCGATCCTTGCCGCATTTGCCGGTGCGGGCCTCGCGCTGCGCCGGGTCGGGCTTGATTTCCGCGCCCGCGCCGGGGTCGAGCGATGGGTGCTCGGACTATTGGTCGGCGCCTCGCTGATCGCCATTCTGACGACGCTCGGGATTGTGCTTTCCCTGCTGTTTGAAAGCATTCGCTTCTTCAACCTGGTCAGTCCGAGCGAATTCCTGTTCACCACCACCTGGAGTCCGCAGACTGCACTTCGGGCCGACCAGGCCGGATCGTCGGGTGCGTTCGGGTCGGTGCCATTGTTCTGGGGAACGGCGTTCATCGGTGCGATCATCGCCATGATCGTCGCCATCCCGTTGGGGTTGATGTGCGCTATCTTCCTCACCCAATATGCCCCGGCGAAACTGCGTAGCTGGCTAAAGCCGATCCTCGAGATTCTCGCGGGGGTCCCGACCGTGGTCTATGGCTATTTCGCCGCGCTGACCGTCGCGCCGATGGTCCGCGACCTTGGCCTGTCGCTCGGCATTACCTCGGCCTCGTCGGAAAGTGCGCTTGCTGCTGGCCTGGTGATGGGCATCATGATCATCCCGTTCGTCTCGTCGATGGCCGACGACAGCATCGCGGCCGTGCCGCAGGCGATGCGCGACGGCAGCCTGGCAATGGGCGCGACCAAGTCGGAAACGATCAAGCGCGTGGTCCTTCCGGCCGCCCTCCCCGGCGTGGTCGGCGGAATATTGCTCGCGGTCAGCCGCGCGATTGGCGAGACGATGATCGTCGTCATGGCCGCCGGCCTGTCCGCCAACATGACTGCCAACCCGTTCGCCAGCGTTACCACGGTCACCGTCCAGATCGTCCAGTTGCTGACCGGCGATCAGGAATTCGACAGTGCCAAGACGCTTGCCGCCTTCGCGCTCGGGCTGGCATTGTTCGTCATCACCCTGGCGCTCAACCTGATCGCGTTGATTGTGGTCCGCCGTTATCGGGAAGCCTATGACTAGCCCCCTCACCCGCTGGACCGATGGATCGATGGATCGGCTGGTTGCCAAGCGCAACGCGTCCGAGCGGCGCTTTCGTGCGCTTGGCTTCATCGCCGTCGCCTTGTCGCTCGGCTTTCTTGCCTTCCTGTTGTTTACGATGTCGGCCAAAGGGCTCGGCGGCTTCGTCACCACCGAGGTTAGGCTGACGATCGACTTCCCGCGGTCGGACCTGATGCTCGATCCGGGCGCATTGCGCGGCCCCGATGCCGAGCAGAACATTGGTGGCGCGGGGCTCGACGGCATTATCGAACAGGCCGCAGTAGCGCGGTTCGGCGAGGGCGGCGGCGAGCTGTTCGGTGGGGCCACCATGCGCGCTCTGGGCGATCAGCTAGTGGCCAATCCCGACCTGCTTACCAAACGCGTCGATTTCTGGCTGCCATTGTCGGCCAAGGCCGATCTTGCGGCCAAGCATGGCGGCGATGCGGCCTATGAGAAATTGCTGTCCAGGGCCGAAACGCGGACTCGCTTCAATCGCAACTTCCTCACCGCCTCCGACGCGACCGATGCCTCGGCAGCGGGCGTATGGGGCGCGCTAAAAGGCAGTTTCCTAACGATTATGGTGACCATTCTGCTGGCTTTCCCAATCGGCGTCCTGGCCGCGCTCTACCTCGAAGAGTTCGCGCCAAGGAACCGCTGGACCGACCTGATCGAGGTCAGCATCAACAACCTTGCTGCCGTGCCGTCGATCATCTTCGGCCTGCTCGGTCTCGCGGTGTTCCTCAATTTCATGAACCTGCCTCGATCCGCGCCTTTGGTTGGCGGACTGACGCTGGCGCTGATGACCATGCCGGTGATCGTCATCGCCGGGCGCAACGCCATCACGTCGGTCCCGCCCTCGATCCGCGACGCGGCATTGGGCGTCGGCGCGTCGAAGATGCAGGTCGTGTTCCATCACGTCCTGCCGCTCGCGCTGCCCGGTATCCTGACCGGAACGATCATCGGGTTGGCCCGCGCACTGGGCGAAACCGCGCCGCTGCTGATGATCGGCATGCGCGCCTTCATCGCTTCACCGCCGGGCGGGATCACCGATCCGGCGACCGTGCTGCCGGTCCAGATCTTTCTGTGGTCGGACGAGGTCGACCGCGCCTTCGTCGAGAAGACCAGCGCCGCTATCATCGTCCTGCTCGTCTTCATGCTCGTGATGAACGGGCTCGCCATCTATCTTCGCAACCGCTTCGAACGTCGCTGGTAAGGCCAAGCATCATGATCGACACCATCGTTCCAACGCCCCTCGACGTCGCCGAAACGGTCGAGCCCGCAACCCAGCGCGCGCCCAAGATGACCGCGCGCGACGTGCATGTTTTCTACAGCGACAAGGAGGCGATCAAGGGCGTCGACATCGACATCCATGACGACAAGGTCACCGCCTTCATCGGCCCGTCGGGCTGCGGCAAGTCGACTTTCCTGCGCTGCCTCAACCGGATGAACGACACCATCCCGACGGCGCGCGTGACCGGCGAAATCGAGCTTGATGGGCAGAACGTTAATTCAGGCGCGATGGATGTGGTCCAGCTCCGCGCCCGGGTCGGGATGGTGTTCCAGAAACCCAATCCCTTCCCCAAGTCGATCTACGAGAATGTCGCTTACGGCCCGCGCATCCACGGCCTTGCCCAGGGCAAGAGCGAACTCGACGCGATCGTCGAGAAGTCGCTCCATCGCGCCGGCCTGTGGGACGAGGTCAAGGATCGGATGGAAGATAGCGGCACCGCCTTGTCGGGCGGCCAGCAGCAGCGACTGTGCATTGCCCGCGCCATCGCGGTCGATCCCGAAGTGATCCTGATGGACGAACCCTGCTCGGCACTCGATCCGATCGCCACCGCCAAGATCGAGGAACTGATCCACGCGCTGCGCGGTCGCTACGCGATCGCGATCGTCACCCACAACATGCAGCAGGCCGCGCGCGTGTCGCAACGCACCGCTTTCTTCCATCTCGGCGAGATCGTCGAATATGGCAAAACCTCGGAAATCTTCACCAATCCTGTGGAGCAGCGCACCCAGGACTATATCACCGGCCGCTACGGCTGATCGGAGCAGGACAGATGGTCACCACCGGCGGACATACAATCAAGGCATTCGACGACGATCTCGATCGGCTGCGCGCACTCATCAGTGAGATGGGCGGCCTTGCCGAACATGGCATTCGCGAATCGTTGCGCTGCCTAGTCGAGCGCGACCATGAAGGCGCCAAGCGGGTGGTCGAGGAAGACCGTAAACTCGACGCGCTCGAGATCGAGACCGAGCGCCGCGCGGTCCAGCTGATAGCACTGCGGGCGCCAATGGCTGGCGATCTGCGCGATGTGGTCGCCGCGCTCAAGATTTCAAGCGTGGTCGAACGGATCGGCGATTATGCCAAGAACATCGCCAAGCGCGTGCCGTTGCTCGATGAGATCGGCAATATCGAGCCGCTGTCACTGCTTCCCGAAATGGCGCGGATCGCGACCGAGATGGTCCACGATGTGCTGACCGCCTTCGTCGAGCGCGATGCCGCCGCCGCACTGGAAGTGATCGAGCGCGACCGAAAAGTCGACGATTTCTACAATAGCATCTTTCGCACCCTGCTCACTTACATGATGGAAAATCCGCACAATATCACCCAGTCGACGCACTTGCTGTTCGTCGCCAAGAATGTCGAGCGGGTCGGCGATCATGCCACCAACATCGCCGAGATGGTCTATTATGCCGCCACCGGCGAATATCTCGGTGACCGTCCCAAGGGTGACGATCTGCTGGCGCCGTCGCAGTGAGCGCACGTCGGCTCCTGCTGGTCGAGGATGACCGGGCATTGGCCGACCTGATCGGCTTTCACTTCGAACGTGACGGCTGGGCCGTGACCCGCACGGGCGATGGCGAGGAAGCCCTGATCCTGGCCGAGGAAGTGTCCCCCGGCCTCGTCATCCTCGACTGGATGATCGAGGGGATTAGCGGCATCGAAGTGTGCCGCCGCCTGCGCCGCAAGCCGGCCACCGCGCGCCTGCCGATCATCATGTTGACCGCGCGCGGCGAAGAAGCGGACCGCATTCGCGGGCTCGAAACCGGCGCCGACGATTATATGACCAAGCCGTTCAGCCCCAAGGAACTGGTCGCCCGCGCTGCCGCCGTGCTGCGCCGCGCCCGCCCGTCGCTGGCCGCCGAGCGGCTCGATTATGGCGGGATCGAGATGGACCTTTCCGCCCACCGGGTGCGGCGTGAGGGCGAGGCGATCAAGCTTGGCCCGACCGAGTATCGCCTGCTTCGTCATTTGCTCGAGCGCCCCGGCCGGGTGTTCTCGCGCCAGCAATTGCTCGAAATGGCGTGGCCGCACAGCGAGGATATCGAGCTTCGGACGGTCGACGTGCATATTCGCCGCCTCCGCCAGGCACTCGGCGACCCTGACCTTATCCGCACCGTCCGCTCGGCCGGCTATGCGCTGGATTCGGAGGGGCTTGCCTAAGCCCGGTCATCGCCGCATGAGCCTGCCTCATGGCGCGTAAGAACAAGACCAAAAGCGGTGGCAATCCCAACCGGCCGCGTTTCTGGGGCAAGCATGCGGTCGCGGCCGCGCTCGATAATCCCGAGCGGCGGGTCCACAAGGCGTGGACCACGCTCGAGGCCGCAGGCTTCATGAATTTCCCCAAGGACCTCGTCGTGATGCGCGCCGAGGTGCCCGATCTCGGCCGCATGGTCCCCGCCGACGCGCCGCACCAGGGCGTGGTGATCGAAGTCGAGCCGCTCGAGGATATGTGGCTCAGCGACTTGCTGTCCGAGGCCCCCGAGCGCGCCGTGCTGCTGGTGCTCGACCAGGTCACCGATCCGCACAATGTCGGCGCCATCCTGCGCTCGGCGGCCGCGTTCGGCGCAATCGGCATCGTCACCCAGGACCGCCACTCGCCGCCCGAAAGCGGCGCGCTGGCCAAGGCTGCATCGGGCGCGCTCGAACGCGTGCCGTGGGTGCGCGTCGTCAACCTCGCCCGCGCACTCGAGGAAATGGCCGAGGCCGGTTTCTGGCGGATCGGACTGGCCGGCGATGCCAAGGACGATCTCAAGGCTGCACTCGGACCGCAGCGGGTGGCCTTGGTGCTCGGCGCCGAAGGTCCGGGCATGCGCTCCAACACCCGCGAGCATTGCGACGCGCTCGCCCGCCTGCCGATTTCGAGCAACATGGAAAGCCTCAACGTCTCCAACGCCGCCGCCGTCGCGCTCTACGCCGCCAGCGTCGCCTGATGGTCCGTACCACCCAGAGCCTCAACCACAGCCTCGACGCGCTTGCCGCGGCCGAACCCGCCTTCGCCCGCACCATCGCCAGCCACGGCCGGCCCGAGCCCCGCCTCAGCGAACCGGGGGTCGAGAGCCTGCTCCGCACCTTCGTCGGCCAGCAAGTCTGCGTCGCCGCCGCGCGCTCGATGTGGAACAAGCTGATCGCCCGTTATGGCGACCCGGTCGATCTCGCTGCCTTGCTCGACGCGACCGACGAGCAACTCCGCGAAGCCGGCCTGTCGCGCCAGAAAGCGGGCTATGCGCGCAGCCTCGCCGGGCTAACCCTGTCGGGCGAGCTCGACCTGACCAAGCTCCCCGAAGACGATGAGGAAGCCATCGCCTTGCTTACCCGCATCAAGGGCATCGGCCGCTGGTCGGCGGAAATCTATCTGTTGTTCGCCGAAGGGCGTGGCGATGTCTGGCCGGCGGGCGATCTCGCGGTGCAGATCGAGCTGGGCCGGATGCTCGGGCTCGCCGAACGACCAAGCGAGAAACACTTGCGCGAACTGGCCGAGGCATGGCGCCCGCACCGCGGCGCCGCCGCCGTACTCGCCTGGCATAGCTACAATAATATCGGGACCGCGCTTTAGCCGCTTAGTTGGCCGAGCCGCCGGTGCCGCCGTAGGTGGTGAACATTCGCCCGCCCCACGATCCGCTGAACCCGTCGTAGATCGCCCGTGCCGCCTGGGCGATGGTCGATGGCCGGTCGCTCCCGCCGCGCGCGAAGAAGGCCACCGCGAGGCGCCGTCCGTCGGGCATGGTGATGAAGCCGACGTCGCCGGTCAGCCCGTTGAGCGTCCCGGTCTTGTGCTGGACCAAGGTGCCGGCCGGAAGCAACGCCTTCATCCGGTTACGTCCGGTGATGCAGCGCTCCATCATGTCGAGCAGGTAACGGCGGCTTTCGGGCTTGAGCACCGGGCCATGGTCGATCAGCCGGAGCAGCTTGAGCATCGACAGTGGCGAACTTGAATCGCGGCGGTCGAGCAGGTCGCGCGGCGAGCGCAACAATTGCGAAATTGTCCGGTCGATCCGGATCCCCGACAGTCCGTTATAGTTGAGCCAGGTCTGGACGGTTGCGGGGCCGCCGAGGTTGCGGATCAACGCGTCGGTTGCCGCATTGTCGCTGCGGGTCAGCATCAACTCAATCTGTTGCGACGCCGATCGCCCGCTGATCCGGTCGCTGAGCGAACGACGTCCGGCATCAACCTGGTTGAGATACGCGCCCGCCACCGCCAGCTTGACCGTGCTGGCCATCGGGAACAGCCGGTCACCGTTGATGCTGACGTTGCGCCCGCTCGACAGGTCGACTGCGGCAATGCCGAAATCACCCGACCGGGTCGACACCAGCTCGGCCAATTGCCGCTCGACCGTCATCAGGTCGGGCGAGGATGCCGCAGCCGCAGGTTGCGCGACAATGGCCAACAGCCAGGACAAGGCGACAAGGAGGCGCAGTGCAATTCTCCAGCAAAGGTTGAACAGCGGAATGTAGACCTAGACACGCGATTGGTTACAATCGGGTTAGGGCCAATCCGTTTTGTTAAAGCGATGAAACGAGTCGAAACCGTCCCATTAACGGCGAACGCCCTTCTCATAGCGCCGGGCACCGAGCCCGTTCCACGACCGCGCACCGCGATCGATCCGTAGCGGCGCGAGCTTGTCCTGCCCGTCATTGCCCTGCCCGACCAGGAACCCGGCGGCACTCTGCCCGTCGCCGTTCGACCAGCGATAGCGAACGCTGATTGCGACCAATGGCATGAACAATTTGCGCCCTTCATATTCATATTCGCTGATCGCCTCGAGCGGCAGCCGGACCGCGCTGCGCAGCGGGTTTCGGGCGTAGGGCGCGATTTGCGGGATGGGGTCGCTGACCGCGGTATCGGCGGTAAAGAAGGCGCTCAGTTCAACGTCCTGGCTGGCACCGGCATTGAGCAATTTGGCTTCGATGATCACGTCGCGGGCGGCCGCGCTGCCCGAATTGTACAACGTCACTTCAAACGCGATCGCCGCGCCTTGCTCATCGAGCAACGCGCGATCGGGCGACAGTTCGACGTCGATCCACGGGCGCAGACCGGTCGACACGATCCCGCCCGGGATGATCGGGTCGGGCCGCGGCTCGACCCGCGGCGGCGCGGGCGGTGGCGGCATCAGCGTCGTCGGCAGCGGCTTGCGCACGCCGGTCGCGGCCGGTGCGGGGGTCGGGTCGGGCCGGGGCGCGAAGCCCACCGCCGGATCGGCTCTCGGCGTGGGCGTCGGGGTTGGCGGGGACGGACGAACGATGTCGATCGGGGCATGGCCCGCCGCTGCATAACGGCCATTGTGATGCCGCCGGCGGAAGAACCACAGCAGTCCGCCGCCGGCAATCGCCAGCAGTCCGATCAGCCCAGACCAGATCGAAAAACCGCCCGACTCCACCGGCGATGCAGCCGGAATCGGCTCGTCGATCACTGGCGGCGCGCTGCTAGTTGCGGGCGCGGCGCTCGAATCGGGCAGGGTCGGCGGCCGGCTGAACAAATCATTGTCCGGGGCGGCGGGCTGACGGTTGTTGCTCGTCGCGGGTGCAGCCGTCGCCGGGGCCGTGTCGCGCGGCGTGGCTGGCGGAGTCGATGCGGGGGCGCTGCTCGCGGGCGCCGGAACCGTCGCGGCGGGCGGGCGTCCTGCGGGTTGGGTGACCGTCCCGTTGAGGGAGAAATTGGACAGTCCGCCCGGGCCGATATCGTTCGGATTGGCCGGTGGCGCGCTGGTTGCGGCACCAGTGTCCTGCGCCGCAAGCGGCACCGCCGCCGCCAGCCACATGGCTGCCAGCGCGCTACCCACGCCCTTTGCGATTGTCGTCCTGCGATCCAACACTCGATCCTTCACGCCCGCCTTTGGCCTGACTGGGCCGCAGCTTCAAGCAGTGAGTGCCTAGCGCGCGTCGACCAGCACCAGTTCCGCGTCGGCTTCCGCCCCCGCTTCGATCGTCAGCCGGGTTTCGCCGGTGATCGCGATCCCGTCGCGCGCCTCGGCCGCGACCCCGTTGACGGTCACGCCGGCGCTTGCCACCAGATATTGGTGCCGCGCCGGGTCGATCTCCAGCTCGATCGCTTTTCCAGCCGGCAGATTGGCCCCGAGCAGCCGCGCGTCGGCGTTGATCGTCAGTGTCCCGTCACCGGGGTCGCCGCTGGCGAGCAATTGGAACTGGCCGTCGCGACTGTCCTTGGGGAACGGCATCGCGCCCCAGCCGGGCTCGACCCCCGGCTTGTCGCTCTCGATCCAGATCTGGAACAACGTCGTCGATTCGTCTTCCAAGTTGAACTCGGCATGGGTCACGCCCTTGCCCGCACTCATCACCTGGACATCGCCAGCCGCGGTACGGCCCTTGTTGCCGAGCGAATCCTGGTGGGTGATCGCACCCGAGCGGACGTAAGTGATGATCTCCATGTCGCGGTGCGGGTGCGGCGGGAAGCCTGACTGGGCGGCGATCGTATCGTCGTTCCACACCCGGATCCGGCCCCACTCCATGCGCTTGGGGTCGTGATAATTGGCGAAACTGAAATGGTGACGGGCATCGAGCCAGCCGTGATTGGCATGGCCCAGCGACGTGAAGGGGCGGATGTTGATCATGATCCCAAGATGCGCGGTTGCGCAGGTGGTTCAAGTGTCATGGATGTTACTTACTGCTCGCCTCATACACCCCGTCCCATTCGGCTGGCGGCGGGTTGGCGGCAAAGGCGGCGATCCGGCCGCGATACAGCATGTTGAGCTGGCCCAGTCCAAACGCCGTGGCGGCCTGGTCATTGGCGTCGTTGAGATCCGCCGCCAATGCCCAGTTTTGGGAATAATATGCTTGCATTACAGCAAGATGCGCCTTTTCCAGTTCGACGAAATCATATGATGCTCGCAGTGCGACTTCACCCAGCAAGACATGCACCGTCTCGACCGCATCGCGCCCCACCACCCGCACCCGGTCGATCGGCAGCGACGCAAAGTCGCCAAGGTGCTGCGCCAGCGCATTGGCCATCAGGATCGGCACTCCATAATATTTGGACATCCCCTCCAGCCGCGACGCCAAATTCACCGGATCGCCAATCAGCGAGTAAGACAGGCGCCGTTCCGAGCCGATATTGCCGACACAGCACAGCCCCGAATTGAGTCCGATCCCGATCTTCACTTCGCCCGGCCAGGTCCCATCGCCGCGCGCTTCCATTTCCTGGTTGAGCGCCTTTAGTCGCGCCTGCATCGCCAGCGCGGCGCGCGCCGCATTGACCCGGTGGTCGGGGTCGTCGAGCGGCGCGTTCCAGAACGCCAGGATCGCATCGCCGATATATTTGTCGATCGTCGCCTTATAGCCGAGCAGCAGGTCGGTCATCGGCGTCAGGAACCGGACAAGGAAGGCAATCACTTCATTCGGCGCCAGTTTCTCCGAAATCCGCGAGAATGACCGAATGTCGGCGAACAAGATGCTCATGTCGCGCTCGGTCCCGCCAAGTTCGAGCAACGCTGGGTCATCGGCGATCCGCTTGACCAGTTCGGGCGATAAATAACGATCAAATGCGTGGTGGATGTAGGCGCGCTGTTTCTCTTCGCGGTAAAAAGTCAGGATGGTCTGCACCAGATAGGCCGTCGCCACTCCGATCGCCGGCCAGGTCGGATCAAGCAGAAAGTGGTGATTGGTGTAGGCATACCAGCTACCCATTCCGGTCAGCAGGATCGCGGTTGCACCGACAATCGCCCCCTTCACCGCGCCGATCCTTGGCAGCAATACCGCAATCCCTGTCCCCAGGATCAGCAGCAGCACCAGTTCCAGCCCCGGCGCCCAGTCGGGCCGGACCAGGAAATGGCTGAGGATCATTTGCTCGGCGGCCTGGGCATGGACCATCACGCCGAGCTCACGATCCTGAAGCGGGGTCGCCACCAGATCGCGAAGTCCGATCGCACCGGCGCCGATGAAGATGATCCGCCCCTCGACCTCGCTCCGCAATTGTTCGGAGCTGAGCGCGCCGGCCAAAATCTTCCACGCCGGGATCACCCGGAATGGCACTGGCGCGGTATAGCGCATCCACAAATCGCCCGAGCGGGTGGTCGGCACTTCGAACTGCCCGACCTTGAGCGACACCACATCGCCGCCGCCACCGATCTCGCCGCTGCCGTCGCCGGTCTTGATGATCACCGACCCCGCGCCTTGCGCTACCCGCAGCGCCTCGAGCGACAGTGACGGCACGATCGCAGTGCCGTTCCGCGCGATCAGCGGTGCGCGGCGGACAATGGCGTCGCTGTCGGTGGCGATGCTGACGAAGCCATTGCCCTTCGCCGCCGCCTCAAGCCCCGGCAATGGCGGGATGGCGTCGCTGAACGCGGCCAGGTGATCCGGCGCATTGCCCGACAAGGCGAACCCTGCCTTGGGCTGGACCGTGCGGTGATAGGCGTCATGGGTAAGGAAAAACCCCGTCACCACCGGCGCCCCCGTAAAGCTTTTCGCCAGCAATTCATCATTGTCGGGCAGCCGCGCCAGCGTCGCCCGCGCTTCGGGGTCCAGCGCCAGCCGCTTTGCCAGCCGTGGCGGCGATGTCCGGTCCGGCTCGGACAAGACCACGTCATAGGCGATCGCCGCCGCTCCGGCCTCGGTCAACTTGTCGGTCAGCGCGGCAATGTCGGTTCGCGGCCACGGCCACTGGCCCAATCGGCGGATGGTTTCCTCGTCAATGTCGACCACCCGCACCCCGGCGTCCTGGTAGGGGCGCGGCTCGATCCGCTGGAATGCATCGAACATGGCGAAGCTCAGCCGCTCGAGCGCGGGTGCCACGAGCGGCGGCGGGAGCAGCGCCAGCAAGGCGATCAGCACCACCGCAAGGACCCCGGGGAGTGCGGCGTGCCGATCAGTCCGTGCCGAGCTTCCCGCCATTGGCCGCGTTCCCCCTATCCCGATTCACCATGTTCTGACATGATGCACTCATATCAATCGTCGATGGTGATTGCTAAACGAGGGCAAGTTCAGGGGGAAGCGTGTTGCGAATTGGATGTTCATTATTGCGCGTCGGTGTCGGATTGTCGGCCGCGATCACCGCGGTTCCGGCGCTTGCCCAAAGCGATCAGGATATCGAGGCTTTGGTCGCCGAGAGCCAGGCCCCGGTCGACCCCGTCGCCACCGCGCGACAGCAAATTGCGGCCGGCGATCTCACCGGCGCTGTCGCATCGCTCGACCGCGCCTTGCTTGAAAATCCCAACGCCACCGATGCACGATTGCTTTATGCTGCCACCCTCTGCCGCCTCGGCGATCCGCAGGGCGCGCGGATCGAGATGGGCAAGCTAAACCGGCAGGACGTCGGTCAGGCGATGTTCGATGAAACCAATCAGGCATGTGGCGGCGCGCTGGCACGTCCCGCCTCGGCCCAGGCCGACGGCGGTTCGGGCGTCAGCGGCGAAGTCTATGGCGGGCTGGCCTATGATTATGACGCTTCCGGCGCGCTTGCGTTGCAGACCGATTTCTTCGGCTCGTCCGGGCGTAACGACGGGTTCAGCCTGATCAGCGGCGCTCGCCTCACGGCGCGATCGTCGAGCTATGCTGGTACTGGCGGATTTTACGGCGGCTTCAGCGTCAGCTCGAAGCATGACATTTCGGGCCCTAGGCTCGATTATGACATTGGCGAACTTCGCGCTGGCTTCGGCAGCAACGCGGGCAAGATCGGCTTTTCGATCGGCCCGGTGGTGCGGCACATCCGCTTGTTCGACGATCCCTATGTCACCGAATATGGCGGGCAGGGCGAATTGGTGTTCGGCGGAGCGCAGACGCACCACATCCGGCTTCGGCTCGAAAGCGTCTACCAGAATTACGACAATCGCAATTTCCCCGGCAATGATGCGGACGGGGTGCGGCTCGATTTGTCGGCAGCTTATGAAGCCCGGGTTGGCGAAAGCGGGTTCGTCACCGTCGGTGCTGCAGGCGAATATAAGGACGCCGAAGAGCGCAATTTCGGCTATCGCGGTGGTCGGCTGTTCGCTGCCTATCAGCATAGCTTCGCCAATCGCGATTATCTGACCCTGTCGGGGACGCTTCGCCACATCGATTTTCGCAATGCATCGTTCGTCAGCGACCGCATGGATACCCGCGCTTACGGTCGCCTCGCTTATGCCATTGCGCTCGGTACCAGCGGCCTGTTCGTCGAATGGGCCGCGACGTACACCCATCGCCGGTCCAAAATCTCGGACAGCTTCCTCAAGCTTCGCACCTATAACAGCCCGGGCGCCGAAGCCCGCGTGATCTGGAAATTCTGATGACAAAGGGACCGACCATGACCCGCTTTTCCCTATTCGCGCTGACTGCTTTCGCGTTGGCCGGGACCGCTCATGCCGCAAGCACGGTCGGGATCAACGCGGCGATCCGCAACAAGGTGGTGGTGCGCGCCGCGAGCGATCCTGCACCCCGCGCTGCAATTCTCAAAGCCCGGGTGTCACTTGGCGACCAAGTCCAGACCGCCAATGCCTCGATGCTCCAGATCCTGCTGCTCGACCGCAGCAATTTCACTGTTGGTGCCAACGCGCGGGTGACCATCGACCGGTTCGTCTACGACCCGCAGCGCAGCGCGAGTGCGGTCGGCGCGTCGGTCGCCAAGGGCGCATTCCGGTTCATTTCGGGTCGCTCGATTCACAACATGCCAGGCAAGACCGCGATCACCACCCCGGTCGCCTCGATCGGGGTGCGCGGGACCATTTTCGAAGGCGTGGTCGGCACCGATGCGGTGAGGATCGCCGCGCGCGAAGGCGCCGCTGCGGGCGGCAAGGTCGATCCCGAGACCGCAACCCTGATCGTCCTTCGCGGTCCCGCCGCAACCCCGACCGACCCCGGCGGCGCAATCGACGTCACGGCGTTTGGGGAGACCATCGCGCTCGACAAGCCAGGCATGGCGTTGTTCATCCCCGGTCCCAATCAGAAGCCGATTGGGCCGTTCACCCTGTCCGATCCGGGCCTGCTGGCCCTGCACGAGCTGCTGCGCACCACGCCCGACCCGCAAGACGGCAAAGGCGGGTTCGATGCCGAGGGTAATCCGATTGTCGACCGGACGCTCGAGGTGCTTCCCGACTTGCGCGGAAACTAGGCTAGATTTCGGCGAGATCTGCGGAATAGCGCGCCGCTTTGTCGGCATAATGCGCTGCCGACACCGCCAGTGCCGCGACTTCACCGTCGGTCAGCGCCCGGATCGCCCGCGCCGGCGACCCGACAATCAGCATCCGCGACTCGAAGATCTTGCTTTCGGTCACCAGCGCCCCCGCCCCGACCAGGCATTGCGCGCCGATCACCGCGCCATTGAGCACCCGCGCGCCCATCCCGATCAGTGACCCGTCGCCAACGCTGCAGCCATGGAGGATCGCCTGATGACCGACCGTCACCCGCGCCCCGATCGTCAACGGCGCACCAGGGTCGCTATGCCCGATCGACCCGTCCTGGATGTTCGATTCTTCGCCAATGATGATCGGCGTATTGTCGGCGCGGATCACCGCCCCGAACCAGATGCTGGCGCGCGCCCCCAGCCGCACGTCACCGATCAAATCGGCCGACGGCGCCGCCCATGCACCTTCGCCCAGACTCGGGGCGGTCCCCTCGATTGCGTATAATGGCATGGCGTTGCTCTAACCCCTCCTTAATCACGCGTCGATTCGCGCCTGACCCAGATCGGGACGCGCCGATCGCCCGATTCATCATCCGTTAGCGATTTTGGGCGACCGTCGATCGACGGACAAGCCCATGACCAAGACACGCGCCATTTTGACATTTCTCGCCACTGCGTTGGCCGGCGTGGCACCATGCCTTTCAGCGAGCGCGATCGAACCGCCGCAGACGATGGCCGCCCGCATCCTGGCGATGCATAATCAAGAACGCGCTGCGGTCGGTGCGCCGCCGATGGTGTGGGACGAAACGCTTGCCCAATCGGCCGCAAGCTATGGCCCGACGCTCGCCAGCCTGCGTCAACTTCGGCATTCGCCGCGCGACACTCGCCCCGGCCAGCGCGAGAATCTCGCCATGGGGTCGAGCGGCCATTATGACTATCAGGCGATGACCGGCTTCTGGATCAACGAGAAGCGCCACTTTGTGCCCGGCCAGTTCCCCAACGTCAGCCGCACCGGCAATTGGGAGGATGTGGCGCATTACACCCAGATGATCTGGAAAGGCACGACCCACGTCGGCTGCGCGCTGCAACGCGGCGGCGATCTCGATTATCTGATCTGCCGTTATTCGCCGCCGGGCAATGCCGACGGCCGCCCCGTTCCCTGAGCGCGACCCTGATTATTTGGTGATCGTCACCACGACATCGCCGCTCCGCTTGAGCACGGCGGTAGTGACATCGCCATCGACCCGCGCAAGTCGCAAATCGACCCGCGCCTCGCCCACCACGATATTGCGAATGGTCAGGTCATCGAGGAATTTAGGCAGTACCGGGCGCACCAGCTGCAATGACGACGAGTGCGGATCAATCTGGCATCCGATCGCCGCCGCAACCAGCGCGAACGGCGTTGCCGCTGCCCACGCCTGGGGCGAACACGCCACCGGATAGGAAGTTGGTCCTTGGCGCCGCCGTCGTTCGAACCCACAGAACAGTTCGGGCAAGCGACGAAGCTCGTCATAGATCGCCGATTCAAAAATTCCCTCGAACACCGAGAGGGTCGCTTTCTTGTGGCCATAGCGCGCGAGGCCGAGCGCGATCAGCGCATTGTCGTGCGGCCAGATCGAGCCATTGTGATAGGCCATCGGATTATAGCGCGCTTCGCCGACCGCGACGGTCCTGACGCCCCAGCCCGAATTGAAATTCTTGCCGACGAACAGGTTCGCAATGCGAGCAGCATATGCGGGCGAGGCGATTCCGGCGAATAGGCAGTGGCCGGCGTTGGAGGCGAGGACTTCGCACGGGCGCTTGTCGCCATCCAGAGCGAGCGCGTACGTGCCCAATTCTTCGACCCAGAATGCCGCCTCGAACCGCTCCTTGAGATCTTCCGCTTCGGCCGCGAGCTTGGCCGACAGGTCGCTGTCGCCGATCCGCGCTGCAAGCACCGCCGCACCCTGCTTGGCGGCGAAAACATAGGCTTGGACTTCGCACAGCGCGATCGGCGCCTGGGCCAATCGCCCGTCACGGTGAAAGATGCTGTCCGAACTGTCCTTCCAGCCCTGATTGCTAAGCCCCTTGTCGGTCATCCGCGCATATTCGACGAAGCCATCGCCATCGACATCGCCATAGGTGTCGATCCACCCGATCGCGGCGAGGATGTTGGGCCAGATGCCCTTGATCGTCTCGATGTCGGCGGTCTGCTCATAATATTGCGCGGCGAGCATGACGAACAACGGGGTCGAATCGACCGATCCATAATAGCAGCGGAATGGCACTTCGCCGAGCGCCGCCATCTCGCCCCCGCGTCGTTCGTGGAGGATCTTGCCCGGCTGGGCATCCGATGCCGGGTCGATTTCGGTCGCCTGCAGGCTGGCCAAGGTCTTGAGCACGCCGCGCGCGAAATAAGGCGCGCACCACAGCATCAGCATTGCGGTGATGATCCCGTCGCGGCCGAAGATCGTGCTGTACCAAGGCACGCCAGCATAGGGATAAGGCCCGTGCTCGGTCTCGGTCACCAGCATGTCGAGATCGGACCAGGCCCGCGCGATGACGGCGTCGAACTGCGGATTACTGCTGTCGATTAGCACCCGCTGCGACGCCATCTCTCGCCGTGTCCGATGCGCCGACCGGAACGCTTCGGCGATGCTTTCGCTTGCTGGTTTCTCATCGTCGATCAGGCAGCAGGTACGGATCACGATTGCCTGCTCACGTTCGCTATCTAGATCGACGTCCCACCGTGCGCTTCGGTCGCCTAGCTCACTCGGCGGCGGGTCGAATTGCACCAACGTCCGCCGGGTAACATCGTCGAGCCCGACATAGCGAAACTCGACCTCGCCATCGGACACGCGCCGGAACGACTGGGTCCCGCGCTTAAGCCGCCGCGTGCCGCGCACTTCGAACAGATCGGCGAAATCCGCGTCGAACGTTACATCGACCGCAATCGTCCGCCCGACCGGGCCATAGCTGCGCAGCCTGATCCGCTCGAACGAGGCATTATCCTTGAGGAATTTGACCCGCGACAAATGCACCGACTCGCGCTGCAACCACACCCGACCCTTGGCGGTATGGAGATCGGCGTTGGTCAAATCGACCACCATCGCGCCATTGTCGTCGAGCAATACCGATCCGAGCTGGAGCGGCTCCGCCCCGCCCAGCCGAAGCGTGAATTCAGACACGAAGCGCGTATCCTTGTAGAATAAACCATCGGGGCCGAGCGCGCCGCCTGCGAAATTGCCCTGGCTGTCGAATACCGCGAACAGATCATTATGCTTGAGCGTGCGCAACGTGCGCTCGACCAGGCTCTCGGTCGCCTCGATATGATAATCTTCCTTGCGCTCGACCAGCACAGGATATGGCGGGCTAACCGCGGCGCTATTCGTATCGCTCAAATCATCCAACCAGCATGAAGGGTTCCCGAAACTGGGTTCGATCCTGCATGGTCGAGCCGGTGAAGAGACGCAAATAATCCTCGGCCATCCGCCGCGCGGTGAACCGTTCCTCGAAGCAGCTGCGAACCGTCTGACGCGGCAATTCGCCCGCCAGTCGAACGGCGTCGACCGCCTCGTCGATCGAGCTAACCAGGAAGCCCGAGCGACCATGGTCGATCACTTCGGGGGTCGACCCGGTCTTCCACGCGATGGTCGGCGTGCCCGCGGCCATCGCCTCAATCATCACCAGCCCGAACGGCTCGGGCCAGTCGATCGGGAACAGCAAGGCGCGGGCGTTGCCGAGGAAGTCGGGTTTGTCCGCATCGCCAATCTCGCCAATGAATTCGACCAGAGGATGGTCGAGCAACGGCGCAATTTCCTTGTCGAAATAATCCTTGTCGGCATGGTCGACCTTGGCCGCCATTTTCAGCTTCATCCCCGACTTGATCGCAATTTCGATCGCCCGGTCGGGGCGCTTTTCGGGACTGATCCGACCGAGAAAGGCGAGATAGTCGCCTCCTTCCGGGCTGAACGGGATCAATTGCTCGGGCAGACCGTGATAGACCGTCCCGGCGAAATTCGCCTGCGGCACCGGGCGGCGCTGGTCGTTCGAAATACTGACCAGCCGCGCTTCGGGAAATTGGGTAAAGCCGGGCAGGAAGTCGGGCAAATCGAGCCGACCGTGGAGCGTTGTCAGGCATTTTCCCGCAAGATGCTTGAACAAGGGGAATTGCACGAAATCGACGTGGAAATGGATGAAATCATAGCGGTCGGCATCGGCCAAAACGCGGTCGACCATCGCCACCGTATACGCCAGATGATTGTTGATCCCGTCGAGCCGCAGGCCGCGCGATGCACACGGGATCAGCGTGGCCGAGGTCTCGCTGTCGCCGCTGGCATAAAGCGTCACGTCATGGCCGAGCTCGACCAATGCCTCGGTCAGCCACCAGATAACGCGCTCCGTCCCACCATAGAGTTTGGGCGGGACAGCTTCGGCAAGTGGTGCAACCTGGGCGATACGCATCGTTTCAATCCTGATCCCTGACGATGCCAACCCAACGAAATCTCGCCCTGACTGTTCCGCCCGCGTCACGCTTGCCAAAAAGCGCAGCAAGGCTAGGCGAGGCTGAGATGGCCAATCTCCCCGCCCCGCCCCTGACGATGCTCGACGGCGCATCGCTGTTCCTCGATTTTGACGGGACATTGGTCGATTTCGTGATCGACCCGGCCAAGGCTGCCGTCGATAATCGGCTCAGAACCTTGCTTGGGCAGCTCGCCAGCCGCCTCGACCATCGCCTCGCTATCCTTAGCGGTCGCTCGCTCGATGAACTGACCGACCGCATCAGGCTTGGTCCGATCGCGATGGCGGGATCGCACGGGCTGGAACGGCGCGCCGCCAACGGTCGTGTCACGCGCGCGCCAGTGCCACCCGAATTTGCATTTGCCGTCGCTTCAGCCCGGACGTTCGCCGAGGCGCACAATCTGTTGCTCGAGGTCAAAGCGGCCGGGGTCGCGCTGCATTATCGCGACTCGCTCCATGCCGAAGCTGACGTCGATCGGTTCGCCCACGACCTTGCCATCCGCACCGGGCTAGAGCTTCAACGCGGCAAGTGCGTCCGCGAATTGAAGGTCCCCGGCGCCGACAAGGGCGATGCAGTTCGTGCGTTCATGACGGAACCGCCGTTCGCCTCCGGGCGTCCTGTCGTCATGGGCGACGATCTGACCGACGAACATGCCTTCGAAGCTGCCGCCGCGCTTGGCGGGTGCGGGATATTGATTGGCGATCATCGACCAACGGCCGCGCGCTTCCGCTTGCCGAGCGTCGCGGCATCGCTCGCCTTTCTCGGGGCCCGGGTATGAAGTCGCTGACCCTGTGGCCGATCGGCAATTGCCAGGTCAGCGCGCTCATCGACGGCGCCGCCGGGATGGTCTGGGCGTGCCAACCCCAGGTCGATGGCGATCCCCTGTTCTGCTCGTTGCTCGATCCCAAGCGCGACACCCCGCCCGATCTTCCCGCCGGCGAGTGGCGCGTGTCGCTGAAAGACCAGGTCAGCGCCGAGGCAAATTACCTCGCCAATACCGCCATTCTGTCGACCATCCTGACCGACAAGCGCGGCGCATCCGCCGAAGTCATCGACTTCTGCCCGCGGTTCGAGCGGCGCGGGCGGATGTATCGCCCGGTGTCGTTCGTGCGCCTCGTCCGCCCGATCCACGGCAGCCCGCAGGTCAGGATGGCGCTCAACCCGGCGGTCGATTTTGGCGCGCGCGATGCCGAGCATACCAATGGCACCAACCATATCCGCTTCCTGACCGAGCCGCAGCCGTTGCGCCTGACGACCGACGCCCCGGTCGGCCGATTGATCGACGGGCGCAGCTTTCGGCTTGAGCGCAGCCTGTCCTTCTTCCTTGGCCCCGACGAGCCGTTCGTCGGCAATGTCGAGGTTGAGGTGGCGCAGATGCTCCATGACACGCGCCGCCACTGGAAGCATTGGGTGCGCGGGCTCGCCATCCCGCTCGACTGGCAGGAGGTGGTGATCCGCGCCGCGATCACGCTCAAATTATGCCAGCATGAGGAAACCGGGGCGATTGTCGCCGCGCTCACCACCTCGATCCCCGAACATGACGGGTCCGAGCGCAATTGGGACTATCGTTACTGCTGGATCCGCGACGCCTATTACACCGTCCAGGCATTGAACCGGCTCGGTGCGCTCGACGTGCTCGAAGCCTATCTCAGCTATTTGCGCAACATCATCGACCATAGCGAGGGCGGCGAAATCCAGCCGCTGTACAGCGTCAGTGGCGAGGGCGAGCTGACCGAGACCTTTGCCGACGGGCTCGCGGGCTATCGCGGGCTTGGGCCGGTGCGGGTCGGCAATGCGGCTTTTTCACAGGTCCAGCACGATGCTTACGGCCAGATTGTCCTGTCGAGCGCGCAGGCGTTTTTCGACCAGCGCCTGCTCCGCCCCGCGACCGCCGATGATTTCGCCGCGCTCGAACAAGTCGGCGAGCGCGCGCTGGCGACCTTCGACCAACCCGACGCGGGGCTGTGGGAATTTCGCACAAAGTCGGCGGTCCATACCTATAGCGCGGTAATGTGCTGGGCGGCGTGCGACCGGCTGGCCAAGATCGCCGCCACCCTCGGGCTCGGCGACCGCGCCGGCTATTGGCGGAAAGCCGCCGAACGCGTCCGCAAGGCGATCGAGAAGAAAGCGTGGAATGCGGACGACATGCGCTTCTCGGCGATCTGGGGCGGGTCCGAACTCGATGCCAGCCTGCTCCAGCTCAACGATCTGCAATTCCTTGCCGCTGACGACCCGCGCTTCATCGCCACCTTCGACGCGGTCGAGGCGGGGCTTCGTCGCGGCGATCATATGCTGCGTTATTCGACCGAAGATGATTTCGGCCTGCCCCAGACGGCGTTCAATTTCTGCACCTTTTGGCTGATCGAGACGCTCCATTTCGTCGGCCGCACGGCGGAGGCGCGCACGCTGTACGAGGCAATGCTCGATCGGCTGACCCCGGCCGGGCTGCTGAGCGAGGACACTGACATCGAGACCGGCGAATTGTGGGGCAATTACCCGCAAACCTATTCGTTGGTCGGGCTGATCAACTGCGCGGTGCTGCTGTCGCGGCCGTGGAGCGCGGTGCGGTGAGCCGACTGATCATCATGTCGAACCGGGTCAGCGCCCCCAAGGCACGCAGCGGCGGGGCCAGCCAGGGCGGGCTGGCGGTCGCGTTGGGCGCGGCATTGGCCGAATCGGGCGGGGTGTGGTTCGGCTGGTCGGGCGAAGTGACCGACAAATTCACCGGGCGGATGAACATCAGCCGCGAAGCGGGCATCACTACCGCCACGGTCGATCTCGAGCCGCAGGATATCGACGAATATTATAATGGCTACGCCAACCGCACCTTGTGGCCATTATTCCATTATCGCGTCGATCTGGCCGAATTCGATCGCAATTTCGGGGCGGGCTATGAGCGGGTGAACCAGCGCCTCGCATCGACCGCGCTGCCGCTGATCGAACCCGATGACCTCATCTGGGTACAGGATTACCACCTGCTCCCGCTCGGCGACCAATTGCGCCAGATGGGGGTCGTCAACCGGATCGGCTTCTTCCTCCACACCCCATGGCCGCCACATCGCCTGATGACTGCGCTGCCTTATCATCGCCGCCTGGTCGAATCGATGCTCGCTTACGATCTGATCGGCTTCCAGACCGAGGATTGGCTCGAGAGTTTTCATCATTATGTCGAGTGCGAGATGGACGGCACGGTTGACGCCGACGGCATCGTCACTGTCAGCGATCGCGTGGTCCTCACCGGCGCTTTCCCGATCGGGATCGATGCCGCTGAATTCGACGACCTCATCACTCGTGCCGACGCGATCGAGGCGCAGCGCACGATCCGCGACAGCGCCAATGGCCGGAAGGTCATCATCGGGGTCGATCGGCTCGATTATACTAAAGGGCTGATCCATCGGTTCGAAGGTTATGGCCATTTCCTTGAGGAGCATCCGGACTGGCAGCATCGCGCTTTCCTGCTGCAGATTGCGCCACCGTCGCGCGGCGAAGTCCATACCTATGAGATGATCCGGTCGGAACTTGATGGCCTGTCGGGGCGGATTAACGGCCAGTTCGCCCATGTCGACTGGGTGCCGATCCGCTACGTCAACCAAAGCTACCCGCGCGCCGGTCTCGCTGGCCTGTACCGAAGCTCCGACGTCGCGCTGATCACCCCGTTGATCGACGGGATGAACCTCGTCGCCAAGGAATATGTCGCGGCGCAGGATCCCGATGATCCCGGCGTGCTGATTCTCAGCAAATTCGCCGGTGCGGCGCTGCAGATGACCGAGGCCTTGCTGGTCAATCCATACAGCAAGGACGCGATCAGCGATGCACTTGCCACTGCGCTGGCCATGCCGCTCGACGAACGCCAGCGTCGCTGGCGCGCGCTGATGGCCGGCGTGTCCAACGACAATGTCCACCGCTGGCGCGAGGATTTCCTCGCCGCGCTGGCTGGCAAGGAGTCGCCCCGCACCATGATCGTCAAGCATCCGCTGATCGGAAAGCACTCGCTCGACTAGTCGCCAAATCGCCGCGATCGACCAAAATGGTGCCCAGGAGAGGACTCGAACCTCCACGTCCTTGCGAACGCCAGCACCTGAAGCTGGTGCGTCTACCAATTCCGCCACCTGGGCACAGGGTCGTCAATTGCAGGTAGGGGGCGGCGCTTAGAGGGGGGCGCGGCGGCTTGTCAACGGGCTTGGGGCGGCGCTAGGGGACTTGGCCATGATCACCAGCTCCCGCACCGCCTCCCCACGCCTCGTCACCGTCTTCGGCGGCGGCGGATTCATCGGCCGCTATGTGTGCGAGGCGCTGCTCAAGGGCGGCGTTCGGGTCCGCGTCGCGCAACGCAATCCAAGCCAAGCCTTCTTCCTCCAGCCATTGGGCGGGATGGGCCAGCTCGACATCGTCCGCGCCGACGTTACCCATCCGGCAAGCGTCGCTGCCGCGGTCGCCGGGGCTGACGCGGTCGTCAACCTGGTCGCGATCATGGGCGGCAAGATGGATTTGGTGAATTCGCGCGGGGCGGCCAATGTCGCCAAGGCTGCGCACGACGTCGGCGCCTCGACGCTGGTCCACATTTCGGCGATCGGTGCCGACCCGGACGCGGCGTCGCATTATTCCCGCTCCAAGGGCAACGGCGAGACGGGGGTGCGCGCCGCCTTCCCGACAGCGACCATCATCCGCCCGAGCCTGGTGGTCGGGGCGGAGGATCAGCTCACCAACCGCTTCGCCGGCCTGCTGGCGATGCTCCCGGTCTATCCGGTGATCGCGCCCAATACCCGTTTCCAGCCAGTCTACGTCCGCGACCTGGCGCAGACCATCGCGGCCGCGACGCTCGATCCAGTGCATCGCGGCAAGATCTTTGAGATTGGCGGGCCCGAAGTCATGACCATGCGCGAGCTGACCCGCCAGATCGGCGCGGCAGCGGGCCAGTCGACCGGCCTCGTCGACATGCCCAATTTCGCCGCCGATCTGATGTCGCGCTTCGGCTTCCTGCCCGGCGCGCCATTGACCCGCGACCAATGGGTGTCGCTCCAGTCCGACAATGTGGTTTCGGCCGACGCGCATGGCCTCGCCGACTTCGGGATCGACCCCACCCCGCTGTCCGCGGTCGCGCCCGAATGGCTCGGCCGGTTCCGCGAGGGCGGCCGCTTTGCCCGTCGCGCCACGCCCTTGTCGGTGAACTAGTCGATGACCGAACTGCTGCTCGTCATCATCCTCGGCATCGTCGAGGGGATCACCGAATATCTCCCCGTCTCGTCGACCGGCCATTTGATCCTCGCCACCGAACTGATGGGCTTTGATGCCAATCAGTGGGCCTTGTTCAACGTCGCCATCCAGCCCGGCGCGATCCTCGCCATCGTCGTCCTTTACTGGCGCACGTTCCGCGACGTTCTGGTCGGGATGTGGCAGCGCGACGCGTCGGCCTTCGCGTTCGTCCGCAATCTTCTGGTCGCCTTCACCCCCGCGGTCGTACTCGGCCTCGCGTTCGGCAATTATATCGAATTGCTGCTCGGCAATGCGCAGGTCGTGGCCTGGGCGCTGATCATTGGCGGGATTGCGATCCTGATCGTCGAGCGGCTGGCGAAGCCAACCGAATGCGGCGGCGTGGCCAACGTCAGCCTCAAGAATTCGGTAGGCATCGGAATGATCCAGTGTCTGGCGATGATCCCCGGGGTCAGCCGCTCGGGCGCGACCATCCTCGGTGCGATGAGCTTCGGGGTGGATCGCAAGACCGCCGCCGAATTCAGCTTCTTCCTCGCCATCCCGACGCTCAGCGGTGCCACCGCGCTCCAGCTCTACAAACATGGCGCCCAGATGCCGCCGGGAATGACCGGCTGGATCCTGCTCGGCGGCGCGGTGTCATTCGTGGTCGCGGTGGTGGTGGTCAAAGCCTTCGTCGCGATCATCCAGCGCTACGGCTTCGCGCCGTTCGCCTGGTACCGGATTGTCGCCGGTGTCGCGGCCCTGATCTGGCTTGCGATGCGGTGATTGGGCGCTAAGTCTTTCCTTCGGCGTGTTTTTTGCCGATAATGGCAGAGACTTGATTCGCGAAGGACCAACTTATGCGCCTCCTGCTCATTGCACTGCCGCTGACCCTCGCCGCCAGCCCGGCGATTGCCGCGCCGGACCGCAGCCAGCTGCCCCCGCTGCCGCGCCAGCTGACCGATCCGGCGATGGCTGACCAGATGGGCCGCGTAGCCGGCGCCCTGACCCGCGCCTTCATGAACCTGCCGGTGGGCGAGATCCAGGCCGCGATCGAGGGCCGTCCCGCAACCAGCGCCGACCGCCAGCGCACCGTCCGCGACCTCGCCGGCCGCAATGATCCGAACGTCGACCAGCGGATCGAACGCCAGGCGACGCAAAGCGGAGTCGCGATCCAGGCCGGGGCTCGCGCCATGGCGGCCGCGCTGCCGTCGATCCTCGAAGCGGTTGACCGCGCCGCCGACCAGATCGACCGCACCACCGCCAATCTGCCCCACCCCACCTATCCACGACGCTAAGCGGTAGACGCCGCGTGTCACCACGCTAAAGCCACCACCATGTGGCAGCTGTTCCAATTCCCGCTTTGTCCTTTCTCGCGCAAGGTCCGGCTCGTGCTTGGCGAGAAGGGCGTGGCGCATGAGTTGCTGCGCGAGAATCCGTGGGAACGGCGCGACGAATTCATCGACCTCAACCCCGCGGGCGAGACCCCGGTGCTGGTCGATACCGCCGCCGGGACGGTGTTGATCGGGAGCCAGCCGATCTGCGAATATTTCGACGAGACGGTCGACCGCATGCCGATGATCCACGGCAATAGCGTGGCCCGTGCCGAGATCCGCCGCCTGACCGCCTGGTTCGATGAGAAACTGTTCCACGAAGTGGTCGAGCCGCTGATGAACGAGCGGATGCGCAAGCGCCTGGTGTCCAACGCCTCGCCCGACACCCGCGTGCTGCGCGAGGCGATGAAGGTCGCCAACGGCCACCTCGACTATCTCGACTATCTCCTCGACCACCGCCGCTGGATCGCGGGCGCGGGCTTGAGCCTCGCCGACTTCACCGCCGCCGCGCATCTGAGTGTGATCGATTACCTCGGTGCGCTCGACTGGCGCGGGCACAAGGCGACCAAGGATTGGTATGCGGTGATGAAAAGCCGCCCCTGCTTCCGCCCGTTACTGGGCGAGCGGATGGAGGTCATCGTGCCGCCGGCGCATTACGACAAGGTCGATTTCTAAAGCCGCAAAGGTCGCAAAAGACCCATGGTCAGCGACCATTTGTCCTACAGCATCAATCGGCCCGGCGACTCGCTGCAAACATCGACCATGCGAAAGAACCGCGCTGAGCAAAGCAGGCGAAATCCTACATTGCCAGCGGTAACTGGTGCCTTACGGCTCCAGTCGCGGATCGTCGCCGAAACGGTTGGGGCCGTCGGTTCCGGGCCACAGGATGATCGCCCAGCCGACGATGCCCAGCGCCCCTATTAGCAGGTTGGCTGGAAAGCCAAGCTTGGGCGCCGGCAGTTGCCCGACGCGGTAAAGCCAAAGTTCGTACGCCCGAAGGCCGATCAGCACGGGCACGATCATGGCGAACCAGCCAGAGCGATTTTGATCGTGAAGCCGACGCGCAAACAACGGAATGAAGGGTAGAGCGAGCAAGAGCTGAAGCCATGCCAGATCAAGGTCGATAAACGCTGGAAACGCCCAGATGGTCAGGACGAAAGCCGCGCCGATGAGCAATATGGCCAGCCAATATGCCACCAATTCGCTGCGCCGCGAGCGCCCGCGGAAATTGACAAGGTTGGCAGCGATCCGGCGCCAATGATCGCGGATTTCACCTTTGGGATTGTAAGGCATCAGGCCGCCCGAGCCGCCACCAGATAGTTCAACCGCACGTCCTCGCTCAGGTGCAGCCCGCGCATCGGGGTGAAGGCGATACCTTCGACGTCGGTCACTTCCATGCCCACTGCGCCGAGCATTGCGGTCATTTCGTCCGGGGTGATGAACTCGTCATAATGGTGGGTGCCGCGCGGGATTCGGCCCATGCCTTCAGCCAGCGTGATGGTCAGCAGTCTCGACCAGGCGGTGCGGTTGGGGGTGGAGAGGATCAACAGGCCGCCGGGGGCGAGCCGCGCGGCCAAGGACGCGACGAACGCGCTGGGATCGGCGACATGCTCGATCACTTCCATCGCGGTGATCAGGTCGAACTGACCGCCCATGGCTTCGACCCCAATCGCCCGATAATCGATCGCCAGCCTGGCCGCGTCGGCATGCGCCTTGGCCGCAGTGATCAGCTCCGGCGCGGCATCGAGCGCCGTCACCTTTGCCCCCATCCGCGCCAGCGGTTCGGCGAGCAATCCGGCCCCACAGCCGACATCGAGCGCAGTTCGCCCTTCGAGTGGTCTCAGCTTGCATTCGTCGACCTGCCAATGCTGGTCGATGCGGTCGCGGATGTAGCCGAGGCGGACGGGATTGAGCCGGTGGAGCATCTTCGACGCGCCATCGGGGTCCCACCAATCGCCCGCCATTGCGCCGAAGTGGGCGGCTTCGCTGGATTTGATTGAACTAGCATTGGACATCATAAATCCGTTCGGGCTGAGCCTGTCGAAGCCTTGTCCTTAAACACTTTCGACAAGAAAAAGCAGTCCTTCGACAAGGCTCCCCTGAGCGAAGTCGATGGGCTCAGGACGAACGGACGTTGCCGTTCCGGCCCACAATTCCTAACAGGCAGCCAATGGCACGCATCGTGATGAAATTTGGCGGCACCTCGATGGCCGGGATCGAGCGGATCCGCAGCGTTGCCGAGCGGGTCAAGCGCGAGGTCGAGGCGGGAAACGAGGTGTTGGTCGTCGTCTCCGCAATGGCGGGCGAGACTGACCGGCTCGTCCAATTGTGCCGCGAATCCGCTGTCAGCCATGACAATCAGGAATATGACGTGGTGGTCGCATCGGGCGAACAGGTCACTGCCGGCCTGCTGGCAATGACGCTCCAGACAATCGGGCTCAAGGCGCGCAGTTTCATGGGCTGGCAATTGCTCAAGGCGACCGGGGTCCACGGCAATGCCCGGGTCGAAGCGGTCGAATCGGCGACGCTCGACGAGGCGCTCAAGGCGGGGACGGTGGCGGTCATTCCGGGGTTTCAGGGGGTCAGCGAGGATGGCCGCGTGGCCACGCTCGGACGCGGCGGATCGGACACGTCGGCGGTGGCGATTGCGGCTGGGCTGAAGGCCGACCGCTGCGACATCTACACCGACGTCGACGGGGTCTACACCACCGATCCCAGGATCGTCCCCAAGGCGCGCAAGCTGCCGCAGGTGACGTTCGAGGAAATGCTCGAGCTTGCCGGTGTGGGGTCGAAAGTGCTCCAGGTGCGCAGCGTCGGACTGGCGATGCGCGAAAAGATGCCGCTGCGCGTATTGAGCGCGTTCGAGGATTTGCCGGGGACCGAGATCGTCGCCGAATTGGGAGCGAATATGGAACGCAACGCCATCGC
>NZ_JANMLM010000112.1:0-43231 GCF_031372575.1 Sphingomonas sp.
CTGGCCGCCGGGCGCACCGAAGCGGCGAAAGAATTCCTCGAACGGATCGGCCTGCTGCCGAACTGCAATGCGTTGCTTGGTCGAAATGTTGACCACCGCAGGCTGGAGCCGCGCGGCAAGATCCGCAAACGACATTGGCGCGCCGGGACGCGGGGCCATGGATGTCGGCGAATTCTGGGCGACCTGGGCACCGGCCTGGCCGGTGGCGAGCGAGAAAGCGGTCCCCCCAAGCAGCAAGGCGGTGGCTACTCCATAGGCGTAACGCAAAGGTCCGTACTCCTTCGAAACCATAAATATTCTCGCTCGCTGCTGACGTTGATGGACGACGCTAGGTCGAGCGCATGAACGCAATTTGAACAATGTGGTGCCTTAGCGTCCAGTGAATTCCTTCAGATACTCACTGTTGGGCGACATGATGATGCTGGTCGGCGGAAGCTTGGTCTGGCCGTCGCCAACAAATGTCACCCGATAGGATTGCATCGCCCGGTAGAAATTATAGAAATCGGCATCCTTGCCGAAGCTGGCGGCATAGATTTGCGCGGCGGCGGCATCGGCTTCGGCGCGGATGATCTGCGCGGTCTTGCCACCTTCGGCGCGGATCGACTGGGCTTCCTGCTGGCGGGCACTGCGCATCCGTGCAAACGCCGATTGCAACGGGGTGCCGTCGGGAAGGTCGGCCTTCTTGATCCGCACATCGACCACTTCGACGCCATATTGGCTGGCGATGCGGTTCATACCGGTGCGGATATTCTCCATCGCGCCCTCACGCTCGGGACTGAGCATCGACGCGAACGGGCGCTTGCCAAGCTCATTGCGAAGCTGCGAGCCAAGGATTGGCTTCAACGCTTCCTCGACCCGATCTTCCGAGCGGGCGGCCTTGAACATCCGCAAGGGATTGACCACGCGATAGCGGGCAAAGGCGTCGACCTCGAGCCGGCGTTGGTCGATCGACAACACTTGCTGACGGTCCATGTCGAGATCGCGCA
This sequence comes from Sphingomonas sp., assembly GCF_031372575.1. Classification (GTDB taxonomy): domain Bacteria; phylum Pseudomonadota; class Alphaproteobacteria; order Sphingomonadales; family Sphingomonadaceae; genus Sphingomicrobium. Next base: position 987 of record NZ_JANMLM010000112.1, read on the forward strand.
CGCGCTTGTCGATCCACACGATCGATTCGGCGAACGGGATTTTGGCATTGAGGCCCGCGCCGACCGAGCCGAGCCGCTGCTGCGGGTCATATTGATTGACGATCCGCACCGGCTTGCCAAAGCGGATGACGATGCCCTGGCTGGTTTCCGGGACGATCGTCACGCTGCCGAGCAGCGCAACGAGCAGGATCGCGCCAGCACTCACGGCGATCATCGGGTGACGGCGAAGAGCTTCGATCATTGTCCGGCCTTGGGTTGTTGGCGCTGAATCTGGGGCAGCGGCAGATAGGAGGTCACTCCCGGGGTCTCGACAATGGTCTTGTCGACGCCCTTGAGGACGCGCTCCATCGTCTCATAATATAGTCGGCGGCGGGTTACTTCGGGGGCCGCCTTATATTGGGTGTAGACCTTGTCAAACGCGGTCGCTTCGCCTTCCGCAATCTGCTTTAGCTGGAGCGAGTAAGCATTGGCGTTGTTGATCGCGCTCTGTGCATCCTGCTGCGCGGCGGTGACATCCTTGAAGGCGTCATTGACCTCGGCCGGCGGATCGGCCTGCTTGATCGCGATGCCGCGAACCACCACGCCCGAGCGATAGCGATCGAGCGTATTCTGCATTTCTTCCTGCACCCGCGCTTCGATTTCGCCGCGCTTGTTGCCGATCGCGTCCTGCAGACTGACCTGCGCGACGACCTGGCGCATCGAGCTTTCGGCGACCTGGCGAATGGTATCGACCGGGGTCCGCAGCTCGAACAGATATTCCTCGGGATCCTTGATGCTCCACCGCACCTGATAGGCGATGTCGATGATGTTCTGATCGCCGGTCAGCATCAGCGTTTCTTCCGCCGCCGAGCCAAGCTCGATATTGCGGATTTGCTCGACATTGACCTTCTGCACCCGCTGGATCGGCGTTGGCAGGGTGAAGCTTACGCCCGGCGGGAGGGTCGCACTGTAGCGGCCGAACATCGTCACCACGCCGCGTTCCTCGGGCTTGATCTGGTGCAGGGTGGTGGACAGCAGGAACAGGCCGATCAGGCCAAGCACGATCCACGCAATCTTGGAGCCGCTGGGGCGACGCGGTGCGCCATCGTCGCCGAATCCGCCGCCGAAGCGCCGCCGGTTGCGCTCGATGAAAGCATCGATCCCCGCCGTGCCGAAATTACCGTCGGGCCGCGGAGCCGGGCGCTCGCCGCCCCACGGGCCGCGCGATGGCTCGCGCGGCGGATCGCCAGCGCCATTATCCGCTTTGGGCCCCCACGGTCCCTTGCTGTCATTGAACAGGCGCGACCCAAGCGTGCCCAACCCCGATAAAATTCTCATGATCCCTCTATAGGAAGCCGCGATCACGAAAAACAGGGGTCGCTTGCCGATTACTGCCACCACGGCCTAAGCGGCGCGGCATGGACGAACAATTGAACCGCCTCGACAGCCACCCGGATGCGCTCCGGATCCGATCGAAGAAACTCGAGGGCGGGGTCGCGACTTTGATCGTCGACGGCAGCGGAATGCGCAATGACGAGCGCAAGGCGATGGAGACAAGGCTGCGCGAGGCCGCAGGCACCATCCCTGGCGTCAGCGAAGTGCGGATCGCGATGACCGCCGCGCGCAAGGGCGCCGCGCCGATGATCGCAATCGGATCGGGCAAGGGCGGGGTCGGCAAATCGACCATCACCGCCAACCTCGCGGTCGCACTGGCGCGAATGGGGAAGAAAGTCGGGCTGATCGACGCCGATATTTACGGCCCGTCGCAGCCGACCCTGCTTGGTGCGCCGCAGCGGCCCGAAGCGAAGGACAAGCAACTCATACCGGTCGACACGGCATTCGGTGTCAAATTACTGTCGGTCGGGCAATTGGTCCCGGCAGGCCAGGCGCTGGCGTGGCGCGGGCCGATGGCGGCGGGCGCGCTGGCGCAATTGACTGACGGCGACTGGGGCGATGTCGATCTGATCCTGGTCGATTTGCCGCCCGGCACCGGCGACGTGCAATTGTCGCTGGTGCAAAAGGCCAAGCCGGTCGGCGCGGTGATTGTCTCGACCCCGCAGGACCTCGCCCTGATCGACGCCACCCGCGCGATCGACTTGTTCGCCCGCACCGACGTGCCGGTGATCGGGATCATCGAGAATATGGCGGGCTACATCTGCCCGCATTGCGGCGAGGAAAGCGACCCGTTCGGGAGCGGCGGAGCGGAAGCGTCGGCGGCGCGGCTCGGGGTGCCGTTCCTCGGGCGCTTGCCATTGTCGGCGAGCCTGCGGAAGGCAAGCGATGCCGGGCGGCCACCGGCGGCGGAGGATGGGCCGGCGGGCGAGACGTTTGTGGCTTTGGCAAAGGCGCTGCTTGACGCGCTGGAAAGAAACCCAAGCTGAAGCATTGAGCGGGCAAGGAGACCATCATGCCGCTAAGCCGTGACGAAGACATTGCAGAGGTTTTGCAGGGTGCCAGAACCATCGCCCTGGTCGGCGCATCCGACCGGCCCGACCGCGCCAGCTATGGCGTAATGAAATTCCTTCAGAACCAGGGCTATCGCGTGTTCCCGGTCAATCCGCGGATCACCGGCGAGCATGTCCATGGCGAGTATGTCTGGCGCGAATTGGCGCAGATCGGCGAGCAAATCGATATCGTCGACATCTTCATGAAGAGCGAAACTGTCGGGCCGATCGTCGACGACGCCATTGCGGTCGGGGCGAAGGCGGTGTGGATGCAGCTCGGCGTGGTCGACGAGGCGGCAGCGGCTAAGGCGGAAGCTGCGGGGCTGAAAGTGGTGATGGATCACTGCCCGAAAATCGAGATTGCGCGGTTGGGGTTGAAGCCGGTTGGCGAGCAAGCCTAGGCCGACGCCACCGTCATTTCGGGCACCAGCAAGGTCGGGCTGTCGACTCCGCGGCGGAAGACGAGGTCGTTGGCGGGCTCAAGCGTAGCGAAAATCTCGATCAAATTCGACGCGATGGTGATTTCCGCCAGCGGACCAACCATTTCGCCATGCTCGATCAGGAAGCCCGCCGCGCCGCGGCTGTAATCGCCGGTGACGCCATTGACCCCCTGCCCGATCAATTCGGTGACCAGGATGCAACGCGGGAAGCGCGCGCGAAGCGCGTCGGGGCTGGCGGTTCCGGCAGCGAGATAGAGGTTCGACGGCCCTGCCCCCGGTGCGCCGCCGACACCGCGAATGGCGTGACCGGTCGGCGATATGCCGAGCTGGCGCGCCGAGGCGCTTTCGGCGAGCCAGGTCTTGAGAATGCCGTCGTCGACCAGCGCCATCGGCCGCACCGGCAAGCCCTCGCCATCGAACGCCCGGCTGCGCAGCCCACGTGCGCGCAAGGGATCATCGTGGATCGAGACGCCGGGCGCGAAAATCTGGCCGCCGAGCTTGTCCATCAGGAAGCTCGACTTGCGCGCCACCGACGATCCGGTGATCGCACCGATAAAATGCCCAAGCAGGGTGGTGGCGACGCGCGGGTCGAACAGGATCGGCAGCCGACCGGCGTCGATCTTAACGGGGTTCAATCGCGCCACGGCCCGCTCGCCAGCGCGGCGGCCAATGGCGGATGAATCTTCAAGATCGGCGGCGTGGCGCGCACTGTGCCAGGCATAATCGCGCTCCATCCCGGCGCCTTCGCCAGCAATCACGGTTGCCGAGCAACTGTGGCCAGTGGCGCGATAAGCGCCGCTGAAGCCGCTCGAAATCGCCAGCGCGACGGTCGATCCCGAAGCGGAGGCGCCAGCACCGCTGGAATTGGTGACGCCCTTGATCGCCAGTGCTGCGCCTTCCGCTTCGAGCGCGCGTTGCTTGAGCGCGGCCGGGTCGGGCTCGAGCGGGTCCCAACTGTCGAACTCGGCGAATGGCGGGGCGGCGAGCAGGTCAGCAGGCGCGAGTCCGGCATAAGGGTCGTCAGGCGCTTCACCGGCCATCGCCAGCGACCGCTCGACCAAGGCGGATAGCGCATCATCGGACAGGTCCGAGGACGAGACGCTGGCCGATTTCGAGCCACGAAAAACGCGGAGCCCGATGCCTTCGCCTTCGGAGCGGCTGACATCTTCCAGCTCGGCCTTGCGCACTTGCACCCCGCTGGACCGCTCGCCGAGGTAGAGTGCATCGGCTCCGTCGGCACCGGCGCGGCGGGCCTGTTCAACGAGTTGTTCGACTTTGTCGCGGGCTTGGTCAGGGTTGAGCATCGGTGCCGGTTAAGCGGTCACGCGGTTGCGCTCAACCCCACCACGAGCATCGCCCCGAACACCAATGCCCCACACCAGCGGTTCGAGCGGAACAGTGCCAGTGCGCCTGCGCCGTCGGCCGGGTCGGCGCGCCATGCCTGCACGGCGAGGTGAATCATGGCGGGGAGCAAGGCGAGCAGCGCGAGCGCGTCGGGGCGGACCAGCCAGATCGCCGCGCCCCATCCGGTGATCGCGAGCGCGTAACAGATGGCGACCCCAAAGCGGACATTGGCCCCCATTCGCCGGGCAGAGGAGCCCACCCCGACCAAGGCGTCATCCTCGATATCCTGGATCGCGTAGAGCGTGTCATAGCCGATCACCCAGAAGATCGAACCGAGCCACAGCAACAATGGCGGCCAGTCGAAACTGCCCGTCGCGGCAGGCCAGCCGACCAATGCGCCCCAGCTGAACACCAGCCCGAGCCACACCTGCGGCCACCAGGTAATGCGCTTCATGAACGGATAGGCCGCGACCAGTACGAGGCTCGCGACCGCGACCAATTGGGCTTCAAATGGCATCGTCAGAAGGACCAGGAGGCCGATCAGGCCCAGGCCGATGGTCAGCGCCCACGCCTTTCCGAGCGCTACGCGCCCGCTGGCCAGTGGCCGGAGCCGGGTCCGCTCGACTTGGCGGTCGAGCTTGCGATCGACGATGTCGTTATAGACGCAGCCGGCGGAACGCATGACGAAGGCGCCGACGGCGAAAGTGGCATAAGCCGCACCATCACGCGCACCCGCCAGCGCCAGCCCCCATGCGCACGGCCAGAACAATAGCCACGTGCCGATCGGCCGGTCGATCCGCATCAGGCTTGCGTATGGCCGAAGCACGACCGGAAGCACCCCGATCAGCCCACGCCGCTCACTGTCGGGAACGACGTCATTCGCGGTCACGCCGGCCTGTGTCATTGACGCCCCGACCGCCGTCCGCCGAATCGTTGGCCGATCGCGGCGCGGCCCTTGGCCCAGCTTTTCGCCAGCCCGCGCTTGCCGATCGGGTCGAGCATCGCCTCGGGACTTTCGGGGTCGAGCAATTCGTTCGAGGCGATGAACTCCTCAGCGTCGCTCAATCCCTCCATCGGCAACAGCTCGAGCGACTTGCCGGGGCCGATCAGCGCTTCGATCGCCTTGACCATCGAGCCATGCTCCTTCTCCGCCGCGGCGAATTCGTCCGGCGTGCAGTCGAGATGTTCGGCGAGCAGCCGATGGCGCAGCGCGGTGATCGCGGGCGGTGTATCGGCATTGACGGCGAGCCCGGCGTCGATGATCACGTCACATTCGCTGTCGAGCCCCTGGCTGCGATTGTTGAGATTGGACGACCCAACCCGCAGCAGTCGGTCATCAACCACCGAAACCTTGGCATGGACGTAAATGTCGGCGCGCTTGCTGGTCACCGGAATGTAGACCCGGAAGCGATTGCCGACGTCTTTCTCGCCGATTGCCGCGACCAGTTTCAGCCGCGCCCCGTCCATCGCTTTCTGTTCGAGCCAGCCATCGGCTTGACGCGGCATCACCATCACAATCTCGGGCGGATCGGGCTCGGCCATGCGGACCGCAATCGCGGCGCCGATCTTGGCGCTAGTGAAATATTGATTCTCGAAATAGATCAACCGCTCCGCTGCGGCGATCATGTCGAGATACAGCGTCTCGATCTCACGCACTTCGGCCAGACCGTCATAAGCGGCGCGGGTGCGGGCGATGGCGATGTCGACGTCGCGGAACATCACGTCGAGATCCTTGGGCCAGTCATCGTCACCCGGGTCGATCGGGTCGAGCTTGGCCTTGGTCGCGGCCGACCAGCGCTCGCGGCCAAGCTCGGAGAGTTGCCCTGCCACGGCACCGCGCATCATCATCGTCGCGTCGTGCCACGGCATGTAGGGCTTGCCGTCAGGGCCGGTGCGGCGCGGGTCGTCATCGCGATGGTCGTTCGTGTCCCACCGCGACGATGAGATATCGATCCCGCCGCAGGCTGCGAGATTATCGTCGATTACCACGATCTTCTGATGATGGCTGCAACCTGGCGGATGCGACGAATCGAAGCGGAAATCGATCGCTTTTGTCTTCCACCAGCGCGCCAACCAGACCACCGCCGAGGGATGGGTGAACTGCTTCAGCGCACCGAAATTCCACTTGAGGATGTCGATCTCGCGGTGGGGCTTGGCCTTGGCCAGGTTGAGGAAGAAGCGGCCGAGCGTCTCGCCCTGGCCATGCTCGTCGGGATCGAGCGCGATGCGCGTGTCGAAGTCCCAGCCGACGATGAAGATGCGTTTCTTTGCGGCGATCATCGCCGCGCGGATGTGGCGATAATAATCGGCCGCATCGACGATCACGCTGGCTTCGGTGGCGCGGGCGATGCGCCAGCAATTGCGGCCTTGGGCGACGATTGGTTGAAGGGGATTGGCGGCCATGGTCCTCGGTTTCCCCGTGCGTCCTGAGCTTGTCGAAGGCCCGTCCTTCAACCCTGCGGCCCCCGTAGGAAGAAAAGCAGCCCTTCGACAAGCTCAGGGCGAACGGTTAGGTGATGCGGGAGGCAATTGCGTTGGGGGACGCCGATGTTCCGATTGATGAGGCCCAAACCGCCGCACGGGTGGAATGCGGTGGTGTGGGAGCTGGGGATCGTGACGGCAGGCGTGCTGATCGCGCTTGGGGCCCAGCAGGTCGCGCAAGGGTTTAATGATCGCGCCGACGCCGCCCGGGCGCGCGCGGCGATTCGCACCGAACTTCAGACAAATATGTCGCGACTTGATTCGCGTTCGGCAATCCGATCGTGCGTCGAGCGCCGGATAGAAGAGGTCCAGGTCCTGCTCGAGGGAGCCGCGAAGAGCGGGGTGATCGACACGCCACGGTGGATTGGCCGACCGCAATATTGGACCATGCAAATCGCTCGCTGGGAAGCATTGGCCCAGGCCGGCCGGGCGGCGCTCCTGAGTGATGACGAACTCGGCCACTACAGCCAACTGCATCACTGGATGCGAAACATCACCTCGGAGATGGTTGTCGAGCAAGCCGATTGGGCGAAGCTGCGCACGCTTGAGCATCTAAGCGATGCCAGCCCCGACGTGCTGATCGAGTTCAACCTGGCACTTCAGGATGCGCGCTACCGCCATTGGCGCATTACGCAGCATACAGCGCTGCTTGCCGGGCTTGCTCGCGAGGCTCGGCTAAAGGTCGTTCCAAACTCTATTCCCGCTCCCCGCTCGGCCTGTGTTGCGATGGACACACCGCGACCTCAAGCGATCCGCGAAAGTGGCTCTCCCTATGGCGAACCTTAGGCGCGGGTCGGACGCAAGGACGCGCCGACATCCGCTTTTCTATCCATGGCGAACGCCCGATTCTCCCGCTAAGTCGCAACCATGCCCGCCACCCCCACCTGGCCGCCGCGATCCTTGCCGCGCCTGTTCGTTCCGCCGCCGCTGAGCGCGGGGGTACTGGTGGCACTCGACGGGGCGCAAGCCAATTATCTCGGCAATGTGCTACGGCTCAAGGAGGGCGGCGAGGTGTTGCTGTTCGACGGGGTGTCGGGCGAGTGGCTGGCGCGGGTGGTCGAGGCGGGGAAGCGGCGGATGATCCTGGCCGTGGTCGAGCCGACGAAGGCGCAGGAGGCGGTCCCCGACCTCGCTTTGGCCTTCGCTCCAGTCAAAAAGGGGCGGGTCGACTGGCTGGTCGAGAAGGCGGTCGAGCTGGGCGTGGCGCGGCTCGATCCGGTGATCACCCGGCGGACGATCGTCGACAAATTGAACCTGGAGCGGATGCGCAGCCACATCGTCGAGGCGGCCGAGCAATGCGGGCGGACCGCGCTCGCGACCATATCCGAGCCGGTCAAGCTGGCGGCGTTTCTGAAAGCACTCGACCCGGCGAGGACCTTGTATTTTGCGGATGAAACTGGCGGCGAGGCAGCGGCATCGGCGTTCGCCCCCGGCCCCGCGACGATCCTCACTGGCCCCGAAGGCGGGTTCACGCCCGAGGAAGCCGCTTTGATCTGCGCCTTGCCCAATGCGAGGGCGATCAGCCTCGGCCCCCGGATCCTCCGAGCCGATACCGCCGCGCTGGCGGCGATTGCTGCCTGGATGGCGGCGGTCGGAGATTGGCGAGGCTAGAAAGAGTTTCTCACGCGAAGGCGCAAAGGCGCGAAGGGAATAATCGGCTTTGCGCCTTTGCGACTTTGCGTGAAACGAAATCTTCTTGGCTTCGCCGCCAACATCGCTAACGCCCGTTTCGAATGACAACCCGAACCGACCTCTCCGCAAGCCCGCTCGTCGAGAGCCGTGACGATTTGATCTCGGTCTTTTCCGGCGGCGAAAAGCCGCGCGCGGATTGGCGGATCGGGACCGAGCATGAGAAATTCGTCTATCGCCTGGCCGATCATCGCGCGCCGAGCTGGGATGAGCCGGGCGGGATCCGCGACTTGCTCGAGGGGCTGACCGAGTTCGGGTGGAAGCCGGTGCTTGAGGGCGGCAAGATCATTGCGCTCGCCGGCGACGACGGGACTGTCAGCCTGGAGCCTGCGGGCCAGTTCGAGCTGTCGGGCGCGCCATTGTCCAACCTCCACGAAAGCTGCGCCGAAAGCGGACGACACCTGCAGCAGGTCAAGGCGGTCGGCGACAAGCTCAGGCTCGGCTTTCTTGGGCTCGGCATGTGGCCCGACAAGACCCGCGCCGAGCTGCCGATCATGCCCAAGGGCCGCTACAAAATCATGCTCGACCATATGCCGCGGGTCGGCAGTCTCGGGCTCGATATGATGCTCCGCACCTGCACCATTCAGGTCAATCTCGATTATTCGTCCGAGGCCGACATGGTGAAGAAATTCCGTGTCGGGCTGGCGCTGCAGCCGGTGGCGACTGCATTATTCGCCAATTCGCCGTTCACCGAGGGCAAGCCCAACGGCTTCAAGAGTTTCCGCAGCCATATTTGGGAAGATACCGACCCGCATCGCACCGGCATGCTGCCGTTCGTGTTCGAGGACGGCTTCGGCTACGAACGTTATTGCGATTATGCGCTCGACGTGCCGATGTATTTCGTGTTCCGCGATGGCAAATATATCGATGCCGCGGGCTTAAGCTTCCGCGATTTCCTCGACGGCGAATTGTCGGTGCTTCCGGGTGAGAAGCCGACCGTCGCCGACTGGAACGACCATCTGTCGACCGCCTTTCCCGAGGTTCGGCTCAAGAGCTTCCTCGAAATGCGCGGAGCCGATGGCGGGCGCTGGGGGCGGATCTGCGCGCTTCCGGCCTTGTGGGTCGGTTTGCTTTATGACGACAATGCGCTCGATGCGGCGTGGGACCGGGTCAAACATTGGACGATCGAGGAACGCGAGGCATTGCGCCATGCGGTGCCGGCTGAGGCGCTCGACGCCAGGGTGCCCGGCGGCGGGACGATGCGCGATCTGGCCGGTGAGGTGCTCGAAATCGCCACTGCGGGCCTCAGCGCACGCGCTCAGCTCAACGCCAGCGGCGACAATGAAAGCGGTTTCCTCGATCCGTTGCGCGAAGTCGTGTCGAGCGGCATGACCTTTGCCGATCGCTTGCTCGAACGCTACCACGGCGAATGGCAGGGCGATGTGTCCCGCGTGTACGAAGAGTATAGCTTCTGACCACTGTTACCCGCAGGTCACGCGGACGAAACTAAATAGTCACATCGACCGCCCGCGAATTGACTCGACGGCCGCGCTCACTAGCAAGTCTAGGTCATCGGAGCGGCCAGGGGGGCGCTCTTTGTCTCCATTCCTGACATGAGAGATTGAGCCGATGCGCCTGATTCATTCGACCTGTTCGCTGGCTGCAATTGCCGCCTGTTTTATCGCCGCACCCGCGCTTGCGCAGGACGCCCCAGCCGCAACGCCCGAAGCGCCTGCGCAAACAACGGCAGAATCGACTGTTGGGGTCGACGAGATCATCGTCACCGCCCAACGGCGGAGCGAAAATTTGCAGGACATTCCGCTGTCCGTGGCAACCGTCAGCGACCAGACGCTCGATGCCATCAATGCGGGCGGCAGCGACGTGCGCGCCTTGTCCGGCCGGGTACCGAGCCTCAATATCGAAAGCTCGTTCGGGCGGACGTTCCCGCGGTTCTACATCCGCGGCCTCGGCAACACCGATTTCGACCTCAATGCGTCGCAGCCGGTGAGCTTCATTTATGACGACGTCGTGCTCGAGAACCCGATCCTTAAGGGTTTTCCGGCGTTCGATATCGACCGGGTCGAAGTGTTGCGCGGTCCGCAGGGCACGCTGTTCGGCCGCAACACCCCGGCTGGCATCGTCAAGTTGGATCCGGTCAAGCCGGGACGCGGCGACAATTATGCGAAGCTCAGCTTCGGCAGCTATTCGACGATCAATGCGGAGGCAGCGATCGGCCATCGGATCAACGACAAGGTGGCGTTCCGCGTGTCGGGCATGTGGCAGCACCGCAACGACTGGGTCGACAATATTGACCGGACGGGCAGCAACAATAATGAAGGCTATGACGATTTCGCGTTTCGAGGCCAGTTGCTGTTCGAACCGAGCGACGCCCTGACTATCCGCCTGACTGGTCAGTTGCGCGATTACAAGGGCGATGCGCGGATCTTCCGCGCCAACGCAATCAAACCTGGCACCAACGATCTGATCGGGGTCGACGGCGGCGATTTCGAGCGCGATGAAATTCGCGCCGACGGGATCAATTTCCAGCGGCTGACGACCGAGAACGCGGCGGCTGCATTATCCTATGATTTCGGTCCCCTGACGCTCTATTCGATCACCAGTTACTGGCACGGCAAGCTCAAGAGCCGCGGCGACATCGACGGCGGTTTCGGCTGCTCGTTCTGCGGCCCCGGCTTCTCCGACAATAGCGAGCCGGGCTTCATCCCGTTCGCAGCGCAGAGCCAGGACAATATCCCGAGCCTCGACCAGTTCACCCAGGAAGTACGGATCGCGTCGAACAACAAGGGCGGGCTCGGTTACCAGGCGGGGATCTTCTACTTCAACGAGAAGCTCGACATCGAAAGCTTCGATTTCGGAGCGCCGACCGCGACCACCCCGTCGGCAATCGTCAATCAGCGCCAGGACAGCAAGGCGCTGGGGCTGTTCGGGTCGCTCAATTATGCGTTTGATTTCGGGCTCAGGCTGCAGGCCGGGGCGCGGTGGAACCATGACAAGAAGAAACTGGTCGCCGACCGCATGGTCGATCTGCGCCCCGGCTTCATCGGCGGCGGCCCGGTTCCCGAATCGACCACCAAGGTCAAAGACAGCGTGCTGACATGGGACTTCAGCGCGCTGCAGAAGATCAGCCCGGATGTGAATGTCTACGCACGGATCGCCAAAGGCTATCGCGCTCCGGCAATCCAGGGCCGCATCCTGTTCGACCGCAATGTGACCACTGCAGACAGCGAAAACACCATGTCGTACGAGGCGGGGATCAAAACCGTGCTGTTCGACCGCAAACTGCGGTTCAATCTGACCGGCTATTATTTCCGCACCAAAGATCTGCAATTGTCAGCGGTCGGCGGCGGCGCAAATGCCAATCTGTTGCTCAACGCCGATGCGGTCACCGGCCACGGGTTCGAGGCCGAATTGCAGGCGCGGCCGCTGACCGGCCTCAACCTCACCGCCGGCCTGAGCTACAACCGGACCCGCATTCGCGACAAAGGTTTGACCGTCGAAACCTGCGGTGCGCCGTGCACCGTGCTCGACCCGATCTTTGCCCCCGCCGCGCCGTTCCAGCCGGCAATCGTATTCATCGACGGCAACCAGTTGCCACAATCGCCGAAGTGGATTTTCAATTTCACCGCCGGTTACGAACATCCGGTCGGGCCGGGGTCGCTGTACGTCTTCACCGACTGGTACCACCGCTCGAAGGTCCAGTTCTTCCTCTACCGCTCGGTCGAATTCAGCGACGATCGATTGCTCGAAGGCGGGCTTCGCGTCGGTTACAAGACCGACCGCTTCGACATTGCCGCCTTTGGCCGCAACATCACCAATGACGAGAGCGCAGTGAGCGGGATCGATTTCAACAATCTGACTGCGATGGTCAACGAACCGCGTATCTGGGGAGTCGAGTTCGGCGTGAAGTTCTAAGTCGCCATCGGGCGGCGGCTGCGTTAGGCAGTCGCCGCCATTTGCCTTGCCAGGACCAGCCATGACCGATCGACTCACCCTCTATCCGCCGATCGAACCCTATGAGACGGGCATGCTCGACGTCGGCGAGGGGCACATTCTTTACTGGGAACGGTGCGGGACGCCGGGTGGCAAGCCCGCAGTGTTCCTCCACGGCGGCCCCGGATCGGGCTGCAGCCCCAAGCAGCGCCAGCAATTCGACCCCGCCAAATATGACGTCCTGCTGTTCGACCAGCGCGGGTGCGGGCGATCGACCCCGTTCGCCAGCTTGGAGAATAACACCACTTGGGACCTGGTGCAGGACATGGAGCGGCTGCGCGAGATGGCCGGGATCGACAAATGGATGGTGTTCGGCGGCAGCTGGGGATCAACACTCAGCCTGGCCTATGCCCAGACCCACCCGACACGCGTGACCGAACTGGTGCTGCGCGGCATCTTCCTGTTCCGCCAGAAGGAAGTCGACTGGCTGTACGAATATGGCGCGTCGGAGCTGTATCCCGAAGGGTGGGAGGCGTTTACCGGGCTGGTGCAGGAAGGCGAGCGCAGCGGGCTGGTCGAGGCCTATCACCGTCGGCTGACTAGTGGTGACCCCGCGACCCGCCTCGCCGCGGCCAAGGCGTGGAGTATGTGGGAAGGGCTGACCGTCACCTTGCTCCCCGACCCGGTCATGCTCGAGGAATTCACCGAGGATCAGCACGCCATTGCAGTCGCGCGGATCGAGAATCATTACATGCGCAACCTCGGCTGGCTCGACGACAATCAGCTGATCGAGAATGCGCATAAGTTGAAGGGTATCCCGGGCGTCATCGTTCAAGGCCGCCACGATTGCTGCACCCCGCCGAGCGCGGCGTGGGACCTGAAAAAAGCATGGCCCGAGGTCGAGCTCCAAATCGTCGCCGACGGCGGCCATTTGTTCACCGAGCCGGGCATTACCGACGGCCTAGTGCGCGCGACGGACCGTTTCGCCACCTAAATAAAATTTCTGTGAAGCCACTGGAATAGTTCGATAAATCGCGTAAATAGAGCGCATGAACCTGCCGTGGGGGCTCCTTCATGCCGGTCTCCAGACCGTGCTCGACACCGCACTCGACCCGGTCGTAGTGATGGATACCGACGGTATGGTGATCGGCTGGAATGGCCATGCCGAACGCCTGTTCGGCTGGAGCTGGGAAGAAGCGCGCGACCAGCGCCTGTCCGACATGATCATTCCGCATCAGCACCGCGCGGCGCATGAAAAGGGCCTGCAACATTATCTCGCCACCGGCGACGGACCGGTGCTCGATAAAAGGATTGAGGTTCCCGCGCTCCACCGCGAAGGCAGCGAGATACCGGTTGAACTGTCGATCACCGCGAGCGAGCAGTTCGGCGACAAATTATTCATCGGCTTCATCCGCGACATTTCCGAGCGCAAGGCCGAGTCCGAGCGCCAGCAACGAATCCTCCAGGAATCCGAGCATCGGGTGAAGAACATGCTGACCGTGGTGCAGGCTATCGCGCTCCAGACGGCGGCTAATTCGGCTGATATGGACAGCTTCACCACCAGTTTCGCGGGGCGACTCGATAGCCTCGCCCGGGCACACCAATTGCTGGTCGGGCGTGTGTGGCAGGATGTCGCCATTTCGGCGCTTGCCGACCGGGTTCTCGGGGCGGAAGTCACTGCCGGTCGAGCGCGGTTTGGTGGGCCCGAACTATTGCTCAAGGCTGGCCAGGTGCTCGGCCTGTCGATGATCCTCCACGAGCTTTACACCAACGCCATCAAATATGGCGCCTTGTGCCGCGATGAAGGACAGATCGAACTCGACTGGGACAGCGACGGCCGGACGATCACCCTCGTGTGGCGCGAGTTGGGGACACCGTGCGAAGCCCCCGACGCACCGAGCAGCGGCTTCGGCCAGCGAATGATCGCGATGAGTGTTCGGTCCGACTTGAGCGGTACGATCGAGCGCGACTGGCGGCCCGATGGCCTGACCGCGACGTTGAACTTCCCCGTCGAGCCTTAAAAGTCGGGCAGTTTCTGATTGGCGACGCCCCAGCCGGCGAGCAATTTCGAGCTCGCGCGGTCGAGCAAGCGATCGGCGTCGCGGATGGTGAAGGCATTGGCCGCAACAATCTCATCCAGTTCGGACCAATCTACTGGCGCAGCAACCGGCGCGCCGTCGCGGGCGCGTGCTGAATAAGGCATGACCACCGTCGCGCCGCGCTGGTTTCTGAGCCAGTCGAGGAAGATCCGCCCCTTGCGCTGGGCCTTGCGGATGTTGGCGGTGAACAACTCCGGCTCGGCCTCGGCGATGGCGCGGCTGAACCGCTCGGCGAAGCTTCTGACCTTGGGCCAGTCGGCAGTCTGGTCGAGCGGGCCGATGACGTGGATCCCCTTTCCGCCCGACAATAACGGGAACGTCTCCAGCCCCAGATCGGCGAGCAAGGCGCGCAGCCGCTCGGCGGCGAGCTTGACCTTGTCGAACCCCAAGCCCTCGTCGGGGTCGAGGTCGAACACCATCCGGTCGGGCTTTTCGAGCGATTTCACCCGGCTTCCCCAGCCATGGAACTCGATCGTCCCCATCTGTACGCAGGCCAATATCCCGCGCGGATCGTCGAACCACAGATAATCTTCGCTCGACCCGTCCTTCTCGATGATCGGGACATGCTTGACGAACTCACCGAGAGCGCCGCTGTCATGCTTCTGGAAAAAGCACGCCTTGCCGCGCCCTTGCGGACAGCGGACCAGGGTCATCGGCCGCTTCGCACCATCGACCAGGAAGATCGCTTCGACCGCGGCATAATAATCGGCGAGGTCGCCCTTGCTGAGGTTGGATTCGGGGAAGATCAGTCGGTCGGGATTGGTGATGCGTGCGTTGAAGGTTGCGGCAGTCGATAGCGCGGACTTTGACTTTGCTGTGGCGGGCAGTTTCTCGGGCACCTCGCGCACCACTTCGCTCGCGTTCTTGTCGTTTCGCAGCGCGATAAAGCTGGGGTGGCGAAGCGTCCCCTCGCGGGTGAATTCGGTGAACGCGACTTCAGCGACCAGCTCGGGCTTGATCCAATGCGATCCACGCAGCGCGACCTTGGGCACGTCGAGCGGCGGCGCTTCTACCTCGAGTGGCTTCATTGTCGCGGCCATGTCCTCGAGCATCCTGGTGTCGAACCCCGTCCCGACCTTGCCGGCGTAGGTCAATTTCGTGCCGTCGCGAACGCCGAGGTGGAGCGAGCGGAAACCGCGCCTTTTGTCGCTCGATTGCCAGCCGACGATGACGAACTCCTGCCGCTGGATGCATTTGACCTTGAGCCAATTCTTCGCCCGTGCGCCGCGATAGGTGGCATTGGCTTTCTTGGCGATGATCCCCTCGCCGCCTTGCTTGCAGATCGCGTCGAACAACGCCTCGCCCTTGGCCAAGATGTGGTCGCCATAAATCAATGGCGGCGGCGCGCCCTTGAGCAAGGCGGCTAGCCGTTCCTTGCGCTCCAAATTGGTCAGCCCGGTGATGTCTTCTTCGCGGTCGACGAGCAGGTCGAAGGCGTAGAAAGCGAGATCGGCATTGCCGTCCTTCAAGCTCACCTGGAGCAGGCCGAAGTCGGGTTTGCCATCCTTGCCCAGCGCGACCGCCTCGCCGTCGATCAGGCATCCTGCTGGGAGCGCGGCGGCGGCCTTGGCGATGCCCTTGAATTTGTTGCTCCAGTCATTGCCGTTGCGCGTAAATGCGGTCGCGGTCCCCTCGCCGGTCGCGAGCAGCAACCGGTATCCGTCATATTTATACTCGAACAGCCAGTCCGAGCCGCTCGGCACGGCGTCGACCAGGGTCGCGAGTTGCGGTGCCTGGAACGCGGGCGGTTTGATCCCGGCTCGCTTCTTCCTGGCGCCGCCTTTCTTGGTCAGCCGCTGATCGGTCCCGGCGGCGATCTCGGCCATTGTCCGGTTGGTGGTGACGCTGGTCAGCCCCTCTTCCACCAACGTCTCGCCCGGCCCGGCATGTACATCTGTGACCTTCTTAAGCATCCAATTCTCGCCCTTCTCGCCGGGCTTGCCCTTCAACCGAAACATCACCCACTCGCCGCGCATGCGCTCACCCTCGAGGGTGAAGTGAAGATGCCCTTCCTCGATCGTCAGCCTCGGATCTTTGTCGGGATGCGGGATCCATCGGCCGCGGTCCCACAGCATCACCGTTCCGCCGCCATATTCGCCCTTGGGGATGGTCCCTTCAAAGCTTCCGTAATCGAGCGGATGATCCTCGGTGCGGACCGCGAGGCGATTGTCCTTGGGGTCGATCGACGGCCCGCGCGGCACCGCCCAGCTTTTGAGCACGCCGTCCATTTCAAGTCGGAAATCCCAGTGCAACCGGCTCGCATCATGCTTCTGCACAACGAAGCTGTCGCCCGTCTTGCGCCCGGTCTTACCCTTGGGCTCGGCGGTTTTTTTGAAGTCGCGCTTGGCATTGTAGCTGTGGATATCGAGCTTCGATCCGGCCATCGATCAGGCGCTCTTCTTGGCCAGTGACTTTTTCGCGGCCGTTTTTTTCGCAGGCGCTTGGCCCCCACTATCGATGCTCTTCTTCAATGCAGCCATCAAATCGATCACGTTCGACCCCTTGGGCGGCGTATCGGGGCTGTCGTCCTGGATGACGCGCTTGCCCTTTTTCTTCAGCTTTTCGGCGATCAGCCCCTTTAGCGCCTCGATGTAGCGGTTCTCGAACTCCGACGCGTCGAACCCGCTCGCCTTCTTCTCGATCAAGGTACTGGCCAGATCAAGCAAGTCGGCGTCGGGCTTGGCGTCGCTGATGTCGCGAAAGTATGACGACGCCTTGTTGACCTCATCGGCATACCGCAACGTTTCGAGCACCATCCCGCGCCCGCACGCTTTCAGGCTGACAACATATTCCTGCCCGCGCATCGCGAGCTGGCCGATCCCGACTTTCTTTGCCTTGCGCAGCGCCTCGCGCACCACGACGAAGGCTTCCTCAGCCAGATCGTCGGCCGGGACAACATAATAAGGCTTGTCGTAATAGATCGGGTCGATGTCCGAATAATCGACAAATTGCGTGAGCTCGAGCGTCTTGCGACTCTCCAATTTGACCTTCTCGATCTCCTCGGGGTCGAGCAGGACATATTCGCCTTTCTCGATTTCATAGCCCTTGAGGATCTCGTCGCGATCGACCGGGCCGATCCCGGGCACGACCTTCTCATATTTGACCCGCTGACCCGACGGCTCGTGGATCTGGTGGAACGCGATCGAGCGGCCCGCCTTGGTCGCCGGGTAGATCTCGACCGGGATCGAGACCAGTGCCAGCCTGATCTGCCCTCGCCAACTCGGCCGTGCCGCCATTCGCCTGCTCCGAAAAATTGATTCGCAGCCGATTCAATCGTCGGGGCGCTGACTCGTTCCGCTAACGGTCGCCCTTTACAGGCCGGGGCGCGCGTCGCCGCCGATCGCGCGATACAATTCGATCCTGGTGCGATAGCTTTCGGCCTGCGCGGCGACCAACGCGAAGCGCGATCGATTGGCGCTGCGCCGGGCATCGACCACCGTCAGGAAGGGATCAAGCCCAAGGCGATGGCGCTCGGCCGCAAGGCCGACCGCGTCCCGGTCCGCGTCGACCTGCCGCTGTAGCAGCACAACCCGCTGATCGGCCGCAGCGATGGCGCCGAGCGCGGCCTCGGTCTCGCCCAGCGCGGTGAACAGCAAGCGATAATAATCGGCGAAGCTTGCGCGCGCGTCCGCCTGGCGCTGACCGATCCGCGCCGCGACCCGACCGAAGTCGAGCAGCGGGCCGGCCAGCCCGGCACTCAGCGAGCCGGTGACACTGTCCAACGAGGCAAGATTGCCCAGACCAAGCGACAGCAAGCCGAGTGCCGAGCCGAGGGTCAGGCGCGGATAGCGCTCGGCAGCGGCGGCGGCGATGTCCTGATCGGCGGCGGCGAGGCGGCGCTCGGCAGCGGCAACATCGGGGCGCGCGCGCAGCAATAACGATGGCACGCCGAGGACCGGGGTTGCGCCGCGCGGAAGCGGCGAGGGATTTGTCGCCAGCGCAGCAATCACGTCCTGCGCCGGGATGGCGACCAGGGTCACCAGTCGGCCAATGATGGCGGCCCGCTCAGCCGCAATCGGGGCAAGCTGCGCGCGTGCCTCGGCGTCGAGCGAGGTTGCGCGAACGAGGTCGAACCCGGCGACGATCCCGGCACGCGATCGCACTCCGGTAAGCGACACTAGCGCCGCCGCACTGTCGATGTCAGCGCGGGCGACCGCCTCGCGCTCGACGAGGCTGCGGGCATCGATCACCGCCCGCGCAATATCGGACTGGAGCGCAACGCGAACCGCCGCTGCATCGGCCCCGGCGGCGTCGAGCCGGGCGACCGCCGCGCGCTGATTGGCGCGTAGCCGACCGAACAGATCGGCATCCCAGCTCGCGCTTAACCCGCCGCTTAACACCAGCCGTTCCTGGTCGATTGATACTCCCGGCGGGGTCGCGCCCGCCTGTCCGGTCGAGATGCGCTGGCCGTCGACGGTCCCCGATGCGTTGATTTCGGGCAGCCGCGCTGCCCCCGCACCGCGCACCGCGCCGCGCGCCGCATCGATCCGCGCCATCGCAGCAGCAAGGGTCGGCGCAGTGGCGAGGGCCCGCGCTTCGAGGGTCAGGAAAGCCGGGTCGGATCGGGGCAGCAGGCCCGCGACGCTTCCCGCCGCCGCCGTTTCGCGATCGAGCGCGGCGAAGGCTGGCGGCAGCATCGCCTCGGCCAGCGTGGCTGGCGGCGCGCGCTCCACGCTGGCGCAACCCGCGAGCAGCAGTGCGAGCAGGGGCAATGCGCGGGTCATCGGCGGGCCTTGGCGGGGACGAACCCGTCAACCTGTTGCCCGACGTAATAGCTCCCGGTTCCGGCTGGCAGGGCGTAGATCAACTGCAGTACGCGCACATCGACGCGCTCGCTCGCCGAATTGGTGAGCGAGCGTTTGGGGACCACCAATGGTTCGGCGCGGACAAACGTTACCCGGGTGCGCTGACCGGCCGCCCCGCGCGGGCTGATCGTGGCCCCTTGGCCGACCGCCACGCGCTCAATCTCATTCTCGTCAATGTCGAGGCGGACATGGAGCGGATCGGTCGATCCGATGACCATCAGCGGCGTAATATTGTTGCCACCTTGCCCCCCGGCTGGCGCAAATTCCCCGGCGCGAACATTGACCTGAAGCACCGTCGCCGCCCGCGATGCCCGGACGGTGCGCCGCGCCAAATCGACCTCGGCGCTATTCAGCTGGGCCTGGGCCTCGCGCACCGATGCCAAAGCGACCCCGAGCTGCGCCACCGCATCGTCGACCGAACCCTGGCGGGTCAGCACTTCCTGGCGGCTGACCGCGCGCGGATCGCTGACCGACGCATAAAGCGCGGCCTGGCGGCGGGCGACGGTGATCGACGTCTGGGCAGCAGTTACGTTGGTGCGCAGTCGAGCAATGCGGGCGCGCGCTTCCGCGATTGCAGCGCGCGCAATGCGGCTGTCGACCGAGAATAAGGGCTGGCCGGGACCGACCCGATCGCCGGTCGCGACGAACAGCCGATCGACGACTCCGCCGACGTCGGTCCCGACTTCGATCAACTCGCTCGACGGTTCGACCACCCCGGCACCGGCGATCACCGCGCGGGCGCCGGCGGGCGGCGTGGCGGGGGTCTCGACGGCGGCGTCCAGGGTCCGGTCGGGCTGGGTGGTCGCGATAAAGATGGCCGCCAGAATGATTCCGACAAGCGCGATGATCGGCAGGATCTGGCGGGAGAAATTGAGGCGGCTCATGCGAAACTTTCCTGTTCTTGACGCGTCGGTTGGCTGTCCTCGGTGATCCTGCCGTCCTCCATGTGGAGGATGCGGTCGGCGAGATCGAAAATGCGATTATCGTGGGTCACGATGACAACCGCGCGGTCGCTTTCGAGCGCGACCTCGCGCAGCAGGTCCATCACCCGCCGGCCCGATTTCGCATCGAGCGCTGCGGTCGGCTCGTCGCACACCACGAGCTTGGGCTGGTGGACCAGCGCACGCGCGATCGCCACGCGTTGCTGCTGCCCGCCCGACAATTGACGCGGTAGCTTGTCGGCCTGGTCGACGATATTGAGCCGGTCGAGCATCGCCCGCCCGCGCTCGACCGCTTCGAGCCGCGGCACGCCGGCGGCAATCAGCGGCACGGCGGCGTTTTCGGCCGATGTCAGCGTCGGCAGCAGATTATATTGCTGGAAAATAAAGCCGATATTCTTGAGCCGGAACAGCACCAGCTGGGTATCGGTCAGGCTGTAAAGATCGGTCTCGAACACGCGCACCCTGCCCGCCGTCGGAAACAGGATTCCGGCGATGATCGAAATCATCGTGGTCTTGCCCGATCCCGATTCCCCGACGAGATAGGTCAGTTCCCCCGACCGGATTTGCGCGCTGATGCCGTGGAGCACGCGCACCATCCCGTCGCCGACCGGAAAGTCCTTCACGATATCGTCGATCTCGATCGCCGGCGCGCTCATCGAAAGACCTCCGCAGGCTCGGTATTGAGCACCGCGCGGAGGGCGAGCACGCCGGTCAGGAGCAGCATCACGATCACCGACGCGGCGGCGATCAGCGGGATTTGCCACGGGATGTAAAAGCCCTTGAACGTATCCGAATTGCTGGTCCCGCCGAGAATGAACCCGACCGTCAGCATCAATCCGAAGCCGTAGCCGATCAGCCCAACCAGTCCTGACTGAGCGACCACCATCAGGCGGATCTTGTTATTGGTGACCCCGATCGCCTTGAGCGCGCCAAACTGCTTGATGTTATCGCGGATGAATAACGTAAAGGTCAGTCCGACAATCGCCACGCCGACGATGAAGCCGAGCGCAACCGTAATCCCGAAGTTGATCGGGATGCCGGTGTTTTCGATGATGTAATTGAGCCCGTCATCGGCGAACTCATCACTGGTGCGGGCGCGAAATCCGGTCTCGCGTCCAATCCGCGCAGCGAGCGCCTGCGGGGTGATTCCGGGTGCTGCGCGGACCAGCACGAAGCTCAGTCGATTGCGCGTCCCGGGCAGATAATTGAGGGCGTTGGAATAGCGCGTGTAGAGGATCACCGTGCCGGTGAAGGTCGGGGTCGCATCGACGATACCGCGAATGACCGCACGCTGGTCGTTGAGCTCGAGCCGGGTCCCGACGGCACCGCCATTGGCGAACAATTTGCGCGATCCGACATCGTCGATGAACACGGCGTCGGGATCGGCCAGCGCATCGCGATGTCCCTCGAGCATGGTCCGTGGCAGGCCGATCAGGCTGGCGTCGTCGACCCCGATCACGGTCACCGGTTCAAGATCGCCTTCGGGGGTGCGGACTGCAGCGCCCGAGCGAATGAGCGGCGCCGCCCACGCCACGCCGGGCACGCTGCGCACCCGATCGAGCGCAGTGGCGGGGAGCGGCAGGGTGACGTCGGACGTCCGCCCCGCCTGATCCATCACCCACACGTCGGCAGTGGAAATTTCATGCACTGCGGCGGCACCGCGCAACAGGAGGTTGACGAAGATGGTCAGTTGCTGCGTGATGAGGAGGGTCGAAAAGGCCACGCCAAACAGGATGCCAATAAATTTGACCCGGTCCCCCGTCAGCATTCGGATCGCTATCCATCCCATCGCTCACGCCCCTTTGCGACATCCGACTCGCCGGATGCTTTATGTTTGTGTACGATACCGTTCGTGAACACAAGCGTTCAGAAACTTCAGGCCGAAATAGTTGGTCGTGCGTCGGGCGGGCGACCGCGCGATCCGGGCAAGGACAAGGCGATCCTCGAAGCGGCCCGCGACACCTTCTTCGAGCGCGGCTTCAATCGTACCGCAATGGAGGAAGTCGCCGCGCGTGCCGGCGTGTCAAAAGTGACGCTCTACAAACGCTTCGCCGACAAGGAGGCGCTGTTCGAAGCGGTGGTTCGCCGCGAGGTCGAGAAGATGGTCGAGGAGTTTGAGAATTGGCCGTATGACGACGGCTCGCTGCCGGAACGGTTGAATGCGTTCGGCTCGATCCTGCTGCGCTTCCTGTTCAGCACGCGCCATCATTTGCTCGACCGGATGTTGAGCCAGGAATTCGCCACCAAGCCGGATATGGCGCGGCGGTTCTACGAGGCGGGGCCGGGATCCTGCCGGTCACGCCTGGGAACGATGCTCGCCGACTCTGCCGATCACGGCGAGATTACCGTGGACGATCCATTGATGGCCGCCGCCGACCTTGTGTCGTTGTGGATGGGCTCGCTGCAAAAGGAACTTGATTTCAGGATCATCGAAACACCCATTCCCGACCCGATGATCGATGAGCGCGTGCGGCGCGGCACCCGCTTGTTCCTCAAAACGGTCGATTGGCAGTCGCCGTCATAGGATCTGATTTGGCTGGTGAAGGGTGGACCTCACTGGCTTCAGCCAATGCTTGCAGCGAACGTTGACGACCGCTGGATCGGCCGCCCCGGAAGAGGGTTGAACGAATTTGCCTCCAAATCAGCCGGTTAGCGGACCCTTTGCATCCGTTGGTCCGTGGCGCTCGTTACTCTGTTTGAAGCGATAATGGCGTTGCAGGCAAACAGGGTGTTCAATGCTGAGATATACCGGCTCCACCGCAATCGATTATTCAAGTTCGCCGAATTGCGAAAACGTCGGCACTGATGCCGCAGACGTTATCATTCGCCCCGAGTTCAATCGCAACCAATTGTCGCCATTCTCCGTTCACGCGCGGCCTTGTTCGACCCGCCAGAACCCGCTTGTCAGGAAACTCGAGCAATTCTCGCGTCTCGAGCAAGGGGATATCCAATCACTCGACAAGCTCGTGGCTTCTCCCAAGGCAATGCGCGCCGGACAACTTTTGGTCCATGAAAGCAGCGTTCTCGATGAAGTCTATCTGATCGTTCAGGGAATGGGTTGCCGATATAAACTGCTGCCCGGCGGCGAGCGCCAGATTCTCGGTTATCTTATTCCCGGCGACCTGTGCGATATTCACTTTATCACCCTTACCAAGCCCGACCATAGCGTGGCCTTGGTGAGCGATTCGCAAGTCGTCAAAATCCCCACCCAGAAGCTCAACGCGCTACTTGCCAACAATCCGCGGATCGAGCGGGCGCTGTCGCTCGCTGCATTGCACGATATCGCAATCTTGCGAGAGTGGCTGCTCAATGTCGGTCAGCGCAACGCATTGCAGAAGCTCAGCCATTTCTTTTGCGAAATGATGCTTCGGCTGTCGCGCGTTGGACAGGTCGCCGACGACGGGTCGTTCGAACTGCCAATCAATCAGATGGCGCTGGCCGATACGACAGGACTGACCCCGGTGCACATTAACCGCACGCTGCAGCGGTTGCGGAGTGACGGGTTGATCCGGCTTGGCCAGCGCCGCTTGTACATCATCGATACCACTCGGCTGGCAGCGATCGCCGGGTTCGACGATAGCTATTTGCAGATCAATCAATGCCGGAGGTGAGCGCTTGACGCTTGACGGATGGCGCATCGATCGACCCCACCCCAGTCTGAGCGCGCTGCAGTCCTGACGGCCGCAGTGGTGGCACACTTGCTGATTTTCGCACTGCTGATCTCACTCGGTTCGGCCGGGCCGATGCCAGTACCCCGTCAGGGCAATATGTCGTTGATTTCACTTGCCCCCGATGCCGCGCAAGGCAAGCCTCCACCGCCTGTGCTGCCAAGCAAGGTCGTCGACCAGAAGCAGATTACGCCGCAAGACTCCTTTTCCGCCGAGCTTGATAATAAGCCGCGCGGCACTGCTGGCGGATGCGCCATCTTCGATCTCGTTTCGAAATCGCTGATTGCCGATCCCATCGTTGCCGCCGCGGTCCTGAGCACGCCACGCGAAAGCCGATCGATCGCCGACGCTATCGTCATCTGGAACACTGGCTGGAGCGCCACTGCAGACTCGCCTGGCGAGCCGCTCGGGCCAGCGCGTGCGGCGATTGAGCAAAGCCTTCGCTCGGTCCCCGATAGCTGCCTTGACGAACCTGTCGCCGGGCCGCGCTTGGTGCCGATTCCAGAAGGCGAACGGACGATATTTCTGGCAATCGGATCGGGCAATTGGACTTGGCGCCAATTGCTGGTCGAGGCTGACCCCGCGCTTCAGGCTGGCGCCATTCAAGAACAGCCGGCTGCAAGGTCGCTGTGGGATTGGTTGTGACGAACCGGCCGCCCGGCCGTTAATCCAGCCTTCTGAACTGAACCTGGGTTACCAGCCGCGCACCGTCTTCCTGACCCAGCTGAACGAATACGTCCACCGTCGCGCGGATATAATCGACGATTTCCGACCTTCCAAGTTCGGTCCCGGCCGACATCGACATCATCGCCAATTGTTCAATCGCGCCGTCCGGCGAATTGGCGTGGACGGTGGTGATCGATCCGGGATGACCAGTGCCGACCGCACGCAGCCAGCTGATGGCCTCGGCACCGCGCACCTCGCCCATGACGATCCGGTCCGGTCGCAGCCTGAGCGCGGCTTCGACCAGATCAGCCGGGGTCGCCGACGCTTCACCTAATTTGCCCCGTACGGCGACCAGCCCGACCGCATTCTGATGGTGCAATTGAATCTCGGGCGTGTCCTCGATCAACACGAACCGTTCGCGGTCCGACGCTTCCTTGAGCAACGCATTGAGGAAGGTCGTCTTGCCGGTGCCGGTGCCGCCCGAAATGACGATCGTCTGGCGGGTTTGGACTGCTGCCTTGAGAAAGTCGAACGTCCGCCCTTCCCTGAGTAAGGCCGCCAGCATGTCATCGGTCGCTCGCCGCTTGAGCGCCGCCTCCCCGACCCGCGCGAACGCGCCCGCTTCCTCATAATCGGTAAGGCGCAGGTCGGGCATGTTATGCTTGCGAATGGCAACGATCAGATTGCCACGGGTGGCAGGCGGCGCGCAGATCTGGACTCGCGCGCCATCGGGCAAGGTGGCGGCAAGCAACGGATGTTCGCGATTGATGCCCTGGTCGGTCGAGGCCGCAATCTGCCGCGCAAGCCGCCACAGCGACGCATCGTCGAGCGCCGGAACGTCATGCCGTTCGGTCCCGTCACGCGTGTCGAGCCATAATTCGCCCGGCCGGTTGATGTACAAATCGGTGACGTCGCCGCGCCCAAGATAGGCCGCAAGCGGCGCCAGAAAGGCGTCGAGATAGACTCGCTGCGGCGCGTTCACCGGGCTGGTCCGACGGTCGAGAAGTCGAGATCCCGCGCAACGAAGATGCGCACCGCTGCACCCTGCCGGGTCGTGATCGTCGGCGGAATGTCGGTGCTGCCGGCTGCTTGGCTGGCGAGGTTCGTCGCCTCGTTCGCGCTACCGACGAAGACCGTCGACCCGCCCGATCGGGACGCGGTCAAGACGTTGACTCCGGCACTCAATACGGTGGTCAGGATCGCCCCGCCGAAGCGTTGCAGGAAATGGCGATTGACCTTGCCGCCAATCCCGCCGCGCCCAAGATCATCGGTCGCCGGTGAGGCAAGTTCGATCGATACGCCGTCGGGCCGGATCAGCCGGGTCCACAAGACGAAGACCCGCGACGCGCCTTGCGCCACGCCTGATTTATATTGGCCGATGACCCGGCTGCCGGCCGGGATCAGGACTGCGGAACCATCGAAACTGCGCACGTCGCGCTGGATCATCGCCCGGGCGAAACCGGGCTGGTCGGAATTGAGCGCGGTTTCCATCACCGCCCCCAGCACCGCGCCTTGCGGCACCAGCCGGTCGAGCCCGCTCATCCGCTCGGCCCGCGCAACTTTGACTTCCTCACCCCCCACGCGCGAGGCGAAGCGCTCGGTGTCGGACAAGTTGCGGTCGGCGGCTGGCCCGGCGACCGGCGCGACCACCGTGGTCGATGTCGAAACGCCGCCCGAATCGCTGCGGATCTCGACCGATCCGGGCATCCGCTGCGGATCGGCCTGGGCCATATCGACCACCAGGGTCGGCGCGCGCAGTCGTTCGCGCATCGGGTCGCTGGCGACCGGCCGGGTTAGCGCCGGTTCAAACCCGGTCAACCGGGTCGGCTGTGTCGCCACCAGAGTCACCGGGCCGGTGTTGGGAATGGAAAAACCGGCTGGAATGGGGGCCTGCGCCACTGGCTGGCCAGTTTCCTTGAGCGCGATCGGCGGCGCCGCAGTGCCCACTGCAGCAAGCGGTGGAAGCAATGATTCCTGATCCTGCTGCGCTGCACGGGCACTCGATAACCACAGGAACACGCCGAGCCCAAGCGCAACGAAAGTGGTCGCCACGATCGTGACTGGCGTCTTGCCGGCGACTTGCGCCACGGCCGGGCGCTTGACGATTAACACGTCACTCATCGCGCTTCCCCGCGGCGGCGGTGACCGTCGCCAATCTCTTGCCGGTCCTGAGGGTGAAGCGCGTCCCGGTTTGCTGAACCACGATGACCCGACCGCGCGCCGATGAATTGACGATCGATTCGTCCTTGCCCGGGCCACCCGCAAAGATCGCCGGGATCGCTTTTTCTTCCGAAAATTCGAAATAGGTCATCAACCCGTCGTCCCACACTCGCGACGGGCGAAGCGATTGATCGCCGGTAATCCCGTAAGCGAAATTCAGCGGCAGCGCGGGCGGTGGCGGCGGTTCCTCAATCGCCTCGACCGTTTCGCGCGGATAATCGAACCGCACCACCCACGGAATGGTGAGCGCGCGCGGCCGGGTTTCCAGCGAGAAAGCATAACGCCTCTTGTCGGTGACGACCGTCATGTTGGTTGCAGCATTCTTGACCAGCGGCTTGAGGAACAGGTTGCGCGCTTTCTTGTTGGGCGTCACTTGCCACGCCATCGCATCGCCGATCGAGACATTCTCGATCCGCTCATCAGCCCCGAATTCGAGCATGATCTGCCACCCGAGCGCACCTTGCAGGCGGACCACTTCATCGGGCTGGAACAGCACCGACTGAATATGCGGATCGGACCCGATCGATTCAGGCAATCGCGCCGCCGTGAGCAGCAACAGCGCAGCCGGCAGTAGTAATACGCGTCTCATTGGACGAAACCTTCAGCGTCGCGGCGATAGCGGGTGACCTGGAAGCCGAGTGGATTATCGAACCGGTCGGACGGCTGGAGCGGTCGACCATTGAAGCCGAAACTGACAGCGGCGACATAATTGAGGTCTTGGCCGCTCGCTGCACCAATCGCGCGCCGGCTGGCGGTATAGCGAACCAGTCCAGCGCCATCGCCGATCAGCGAGACGCTTCGAATGCGGATCGATACAGTGTCGCCCCGCCCAAGCAGGTTGAGCGGACTTTGCGGATTGCTGGCCGCCATTTCGGCGACATAGGCGCTCGCCACCGGCCGCGCCGACATGATTTGTACGCGGCGATATTGCGGGGCGAGGTCGGTTGCGTCGAAGGTCTCGCGCGCAACGACATAACCGGCCAGTTGGGCCTGAATCACCGCTTCATTCTGGGTTAGATTGCCGTCGGCGACGCCCATCGCCGGTTCAACCGCGCCGGTCTGCCGGTCGACCGTCAGCACATACGGCTGAACCGTCTTGAGCGGCACCAGCAGCAATAATGTCAGCGCCAACAGCAGCGCAATCACGGCCGCCCCGGCCGCAACCCGCCACGCGATCCTGGTTTCACGTGCGGTCGATTGCGCCTGACCGTCGGACCA
This sequence comes from Sphingomonas sp., assembly GCF_031372575.1. GTDB lineage: Bacteria > Pseudomonadota > Alphaproteobacteria > Sphingomonadales > Sphingomonadaceae > Sphingomicrobium. Next base: position 28,872 of record NZ_JANMLM010000112.1, read on the forward strand.
GCTGCGCGCGGCGGCATAATAATCTTCGCGCGAATTGTGATTGTCGCTCATGAATCTCTCCGTGCCGCAGCGCGTGATCGGCGCGGCGCGCTTCGTATCCGCGTGGGTCTGGCCAGGATCGGCAGGGTCGTGACGATGGTGGCAGGCTGGCCGGAAGAACCCGCACCATCACGCATTCTGGCAATGGCGCTCGATCGCGCCCCGGAAACAGCGGCGATCCCCGGTTGGGCGCTTCGTCCGTCACGCCGCGCGGCTTGTTCGAGCGCCTGGACGATGCGCAGCGCCGGTTGCGCCGCTTCCGCGCGTTGCTGGTCGATCTTCGATTGCTGATCGATCATGGTGGTCATCGGATCAGCACGCCGATGCTGCGCCAGGCGAATGCCGTTGCCGATTCGCCCCGCCGCCCGAAGCGCAAACACAATCGCGAAGACGAATACCACCGCGACCAGCCCGATCGGCATGACCGATGCATTTTCAAACGCGCCGGCCGCCTGTTCCGCAAGCAGTCGCTGGATCATCGGCGTCAGAATGGCGAACTCCACTGCCGCCACCAGCAAAACGAACAACGGTGCCAGCGCCGCGCCGATGATCGCGCCGATCCAGCCCTGCGCCATGCCGCGCGTCACATCGAACAGCAGCATGCCCGCCATCGCCGGGGCGATCGCCAGCAGGATCGCCTGCACCACGCGGGCCGCAACCAGCAGCCCGACAGTCGACAGGGTTAGAATCAGCGCCGACAGGTTGAGCACCGCCGCCGCTGCCGCCGGACCACCAACCAACGGCGAGGCAATGCCGGCGCGCGTGCGATAGCCGACCGACGCATTGGCCAGCGCGTCGAGTGTTTGTTGCAAACTGACGAGCGGCGGTTGCGACCCGATCCCGCTCAGCATTTCGCCCGCGATCTGGGTCGGCGCCTGCGCAATTCCTTGATAGGCAAAGGCCGACCATGCCGCCCACGATGTCGCGATCAGCAGCACGACGCCCAGCTTGACAGTTAGATCGAGCGCATCGCGAAGTGCAATCCCGCGGCCGAGCAGCAAGCGATAGCCGAAGAAGGCGACCGCGATCACCATCAAGCCGGTCAGTGCGGTCGAAACTGTCCCGCCCGGTTGGGACAGCGCCGCATAGCCGCGCTCGACCATCCCGAATGCCTGGCAATCGGTGTCGGCGAGCAGGCGCTCGGCGAATTTGTCGCTGGCGGCGGGGGCGCAGAAACTCTGCATCATGCCACCTCGAGCAATTTGGGAAGCCACGCAGCAGGCGCATCGCCGACCGTCTCGCGAATGCCATCGAGCAAGCGCACCGTGCGCTCGCGCCCCGACAGGACGGTCAGCAACTCGGGCTCGGACGCCAGGTTGAGCCGCACGACGACGCTGTCGGCGCCATGCTTGACCAGAAACGCCCGCGCCGTTTCGGGGATCGACCGGATCAGTTCAAATTCGTGCGGCGTGAGCCCGAAGCCATCGATGTAATCACTTGCCTGGGCCGACGCATTGGCCATGAAAATCTGCGTTCCGGCTTGCTCGACGATCGCTGAGGCGATCTTGCTTTCGAGTGCATCGGAGGCCGATTGGGTCGCGAAACCAACGATCCCGCCGCGCTTGCGAATGGTCTTTTCCCAATCGCGAATGCGCGCCACGAACACCTCGTCGTCGAGCGCCTTCCAACCTTCGTCGACGACGATGATCGTGGGTTGGCCATCAAGCCGCTCCTCGACCCGGTGAAACAAATAAAGCATCGTCGGCGATCGCAAGGCCGGCTGATCGAGGATCGCGGTCATGTCGAACCCGATCGTTTCCGCGTCGAGTTCCAGCCCGTCGAGTTCATTGTCGAACAGCCAGGCATGCTCCCCGCCCGAGTGCCACGGCGCCAGCCGCGCGGCGATGTCATTGCCCGATGCGCGGTCGCGGCCGCGAAACAGTTCGGCGAGATAGCGCAAGCGGCGGTGCTCGGGCGGCCCCGCATAGGAGGCGTCAATCGCATCGGCGATCCAGCCTTCCTCCTCGATCGTCGGTGGTTCGCGGTCGCCGGTTGCAAGCTTGGCGACCCATTGGCTGAGGAACCGCCGGTTGCCCGGTGTATCGGGCAGCGCCAGCGGATTGAGGCGGGTCGGATTGCCCGGCCGCAGCGTGTCGTAGACCCCGCCAATTGCGCGCAGGAAAATCTCCGCCCCGCGATCCTTGTCAAAAAAGATGATCCGCGGCGAATAACGCCGGGCCTGGGCGAGCAGAAAGCCGAGCACCACGGTCTTGCCCGACCCCGACGGCCCGATGATGGTGAAATTGCCAAGGTCGCCGCGGTGGAAATTGAAGAAGTAAGGGCCTGCCGAAGTCGTCTCGAATAAAGTGACCGCGTCGCCCCAATGATTGCCGCTGGCCTTGCCGACCGGGAAGTTGTGCGCGCTGGCAAAGCCCGCGAAATTGGCCGACGAGACCAAAGCGCGCCGGGCGATATAGCCGAAATTGCCCGGAAATTGTGCCCAATAGGCCGCTTCCAGTCCGAGTTCTTCGCGCACCGCGACAAACCCCGCGTCTGACAGGCTGGCCTGGACTTCGCCGATGCTGGCGTCGAGTTCGGCGAGGCTTGCGGCGCGGATCATCACGGTCAGATGATGCTCGCCGAACAATGCCCGACCAGCAGCGACTTCGTCCTTGGCATCGGCCAGTTCGCTGCGCAGCGACACTGCCGCATCCTCGGCCGACTTCATCCGCCTGAGCGCCAGGTCCATCCGCTCCAACGCCGGTCCGCGATCAACCACCGCGAAGCTTTGCGTGACGACCATTTCGAACGGCAGACGGAATAAATCGTCGAGCATTCCGGCATCTGTTTCAGCGGGATAATCCTTGACCGACAGGATTGCCGCGAAGTCCGCGTCGCCGCCGTCAACCGGGCCGAATTCGATCGCATCGGCGCCAAAGCTCAGCCGCCGACGCGCGATGACTTCCGCAATCTCACCTTGCGGAAGGAGGATCGGCGAGGTCGTACCATTGACCAGTGACGCAAGGAATTCGACCGGCTCCGACGCGAGGCCGCTCGGCAGATCGTAGCTCGACAGCAGCGTCGGCCCATAGGGTTCGAGCGCCGCCATCAAGGCTTCGCGTGCCCGGTTCAACTCGCGTAGGTCAGCCGTATGATCAGTCTTGACCGCACGGTCGCCAGTGAACAGCCCGAGCAATTTGTCGGCGGCCTTGGCGCGGCCTGCCAGCGGGCGAACGATGATCGTCAGGTACAGATCGTTGACGTACAGTCGGCGTACCGCCAGCCGATCGCGCCAGGCCTTGTCGAGCGACTCGCTGAACGGGTCGCCGAACCGGCCGTCGAGGTCGGGCGAAACCGCGCGCCGGACGACATGGTGGACCACCGCGAACCGGGCCGATGCAATCGCTTGCAGCATGGTGTCGCGCGCCGCCTTGCGCGCGTCGAGCTGGGCCGCGTCGATCGTCTCGAACGGCAAGCCGTCGAGCCTAATGACCTGCATCGCCAGCCCGTCCTTGGTCAGGATCGTATGGTCGTCGACTTGCGTCCGATACGGCAGATGATCGCCGACCGATTTCTCGCGCGCTGCGGCCTTGGCCCGCGACAATGATCTAGGGGCGATAGACATTGGCACCCCATAATTTGCGATTGGGGACCCGCGGCACGCGGCGAAGTTTGGTCAGCCACAGCGCCATGATGTGCGGATCGCGCAGATGCGCGGCATAACCGAGCGCGTGGATCAGCAGCGCCGGAAGCAATGCGTACAGGCTCTTGAAAATCAGGAACAACTCGGCCGCGACGATGCCGTTGAGAACGAAAAACGGATAGGTCACCCCGGCCACCATCTGCGGCCGGGCCAATGCCCGAAACAGGCGGTCGCCCGCCACGTTCAGGCGCCCGCGACCGAGCGGATACCGCCGACGATCGAGGCCGCGCCGAACAGGATGAACAGGCCGAGCACCACGGTCGCGCCATATTTCCAGTTGATCCGCCCGGTCAGCATCAAGAAGCCGACCGCAGCGACAGCGATTACCGCGACGGCGGTTGCGACATTGCCGAGCAAGGTTCCCTGCAACCAGTTGACCGCACCGACGATCGGTCCCGACCCGGCTGGGTCGGCGGCGGCATATTGCGCACTGGCGGGGGCCGCGAATACCAACAGGGCGAGCGCCCACGAACGAGCATTGATCATTTCACTACCTCGACGATGAAGGACTGGATGGGATTGGACGCGACCGTCGGGCGCCAGCGGCCCATGATCTTCGCGACATAGTCGCGCGTCTCGCGATAGGGCGGAATGCCGCGGTAGCGGATCACTGCACCGGGGCCGGCATTATAGGCTGCCAGCGCCAGCGGCACCGATCCGAACCGGTCGAGCTGCTGGCGAAGATACATTGCGCCACCGCGAATATTGCCCGACATACTGCGCGCATCGACACCAAGTTCCAACGCTGTTCCCGGCATCAATTGCATCACGCCCCGGGCCCCTTTGTTGCTGACCGCGCTCATCCTGCCGCGCGATTCCTGCCATGCCACTGCCTTGAGTAACGTCGGATCGAGCCGATGGACGCGCGCGGCCTGCTCGATCAGCGAAATTGGATCCTCGCTCAGGGTCTGAGTCACCTCGATCACTATCGGGAAAGCGTCGGCAACCGTGAACAGAGTCGGCCCGTCATAAGTCTGCGCGGTGCCGCTGGAATCAATCTCGATCACTTGCGCTTGGGCTGCAATCGGGGTGGCGGCAGCGATGACCGCCGCGAACAAGAATGTTCTCATTGAGCTCATTCCATATGGTCCGGGACATAGCCGGGGTGCGGCGTCAGCGACACGAACAGTGCAAGGGATGAAATTGCGATCATCCAGCTGGCGGCGACCTTGACCGCGATGCCCATCCCGCGATGCTCGATCCAGCGGCCTGGCAAGCACAGCAGGCACAAGGGCAACGCTAGCCACAAGCCGCCCTGCATGCCTGACAGCGACGCCAGCGCGCCAGCCCATGCCCCCGCGTTGGACGCGACCGGAATGGCCCACCGCCGCGGCCATGAGCGCGGCAAATAGATCAGGACAGCGGTGAATATCGTACTCAGGAACAGTCCGGCCAAGACGATGTTCGACGCGCCCGGAGCGACGTTGAGCATGGATACTGCCAGCGCGCTCAGCACAATCGCCGTGACCCCTAGCCACGCATCACGTCGGCCGACCAGCGACAAGGCCAGCCCCGATGTCGCGCAAATCAGCAAGATGGGGAGGATGCCGCCGTTCATGGCGTGACCACGCCCATCCAGAACAAGGCGCCGAACACCGCAATCACGCCGCCCGCACCGCGCAAGGCGAGCGCCCCCGCTTTGCTGACCTTGAGCAGACCAAGCGCGATTCCAGTCAGATGAAGCAGGCCCGTGCTCAGCACGAAACCGGTGCTGTATCCGATCGGGTCGGCGGCGGAGGGCAGTTCGAGCCCATGCGCATAGCCATGGAACAGCCCGAACATCGCGACGATCGCGCATGCCACCCACAGGGGCGCTCGAACCGCGAACAAGATCAGCAGGCCGAGCGTCAGGACCGACAATGCGATCCCGATCTCGACCGGCGGAAGCGGCACGCCGACCATCCCCATGCCCGCGCCGATCACCATTACTGTTGGGAAAATCATCGGCAAGGCATAGACCAGCGGCCGCCCAAGGAACGCGCCCCACAAGCCGACCGAAATCATGGCGAGCATGTGATCGGGCCCCGACAGCGGATGCAAAAACCCTGCGACAAACCCGCCGGCCAGCCCGGTGCCGTCATGTGCCATCGCCGGCGATGCATAAGCCAGCATCAGCCCCGCCGTTACCAAGGCGCGTATCGCTTGAAGAGCGGAGCGTTTAATCCGCATGACGCTTGGAACCGTATCTGTTCAGCGGGGATTGATCCGCAGTCACCAGGGGAAAATCATGAATATCAAGATCACCGCGCTGTCGCTGCTGCTGGCGTCCACGCCGCTCGTGGCGCATGATTTCTGGATCCAGCCGCAGCGCTTCCAGGCGGAGCCGGGCGCTCCGGTCGCACTGACCTTCCAAGTTGGCCATGCTGCGGCCCGCGAACGCTGGGGGCGGCTCGACCGTATCATCCTGCTCCAGGATTTTGCGCAAGGACGCCGGCGCGACATGCGCCCCGACCTCCGCACCAACGGCGGCCCGGCCGATGTTTTGACCCGCTTCGCGGCGCCGGGGGTGCATGTCATTGCCATGCAATCCAACCACGCGACGTCCAGCCTGCCGGCAATCCGGTTCAACGATTATGCGAAGCTTGAGGGGCTGACCCCGATCCTCGTCGCCAGGCAACGCGCCGGGACATCTGATCAGGTCGGCCGCGAGCGTTACAGCCGACGCGCCAAGGCCTTGTTCCAGGTTGGCACCCAGACAGCCGCCAATTCGGCCCAAGCCACCCGCGCGCTCGGTTTCAAGCTGGAGATCGTCCCCGAACGCAATCCCTACGCGCTCGGCGAATCGCGATTGCTCCCGGTGCGAGTGATGTACAATGGTCGACGCTTGCCCGGTGCGACGGTCAAACTGACCAATTTGGAATTCGATGCCAAGCCGCTGGCGATCGCGATCACCGACCGCAATGGCCGCGCCACCTTCCGCGTTCCTGCAGCTGGAGATTGGCTGGTCAATGTGTTGTGGAGTGAGGCGGTGAAAGGCGACCCCAACGTCGAATTCGACACGACCTTTTCCAGCCTGACGTTTGGATATGAACCTGCGGGACGTCGCCGCTGATCGAGCGGTTACCCCGGCGTTGACACCCGGCTGTTCGCAAGGGCGGCGGTTGATTGCCGGTGAATTTCCCAGTTCAGTCATGCCCTAATCGACCGGTTCAGGGTCGGTCGCATTCGACACGGGAGGCAAGTCCCCATCGCTGACGTTGGCAGGCTCCGAATTGGCCGGCGCCCGGAATGCATTGCCAAAAGTCTTGCCGAACTTGTCCTCGGTGCGGGTCGGCCCGGCACCAGACGCGTCGAAGCCGGCGGCATCGCTTTCAGCTTTTTTCTGACAAGCTGTAAGCGATGCACCGGCTGCCAGGATCAGGCCGGTGATCACCACCGGCCTGAGGAGTCCTGTTATCTTCACGGTTGCGTCTGCGGCCTCGGCGCACCGCGAAGCGGCGGGTTGAGGTAAGGAAACGCGTTCAAGGTTGCGTTGGCACTGCTCGGCGCGCCATCGGTGTAGGCGGTCAGCCCGCTCGGCGCGTCGGACGCCTGGCACAGGCCCAATTGGGTTGCCATGCCCGCGATCGGGATCGGGTGGCACAGCCGCCCCATTGCAACCCGAAGCACGATATCGACGACGTCATCGCCCGGGCGACGCCCGTTCGGGAAGCCCGCGAGATCGTCTCCGACAACGCCCAACGGACTCTGTGACGCCTGCGGAGTGGGCGTGACGCCCGTATTGAGCCGCTGCATTTCCGACGCGGTGACCGTCGACATCTGGTTGAGCGTCGCGATCCCGGTCAGGAAGGTTGCGACCAGATCATTGCGCGGGAAGTTGGTCGGCGCGATCGCCGCGCTTCCGAACAATGCCTGGAGAATGGCCGGGAAGGTCGGGTTGGTGACATAGTCGGCCAATGCCCCGTCGGCGGTTGGCTTGACCGCGTTGAACAGATCCTTTTGCGGAAGACCAATCACCAGTTCGTTGACCAACGGCATGCCGAGACGTGACACTTGGACGAATGATCCGCCCTGGGTGTCCGGTGCCGCAAAGGTCGGGTTGGGCTTGAGCAAGCGGGACTGCGGCAGGCTTGCCGAGCTCCACACGCCGATCACCCCGTTGCCGGTCCCGGTCACACACGCGATCGGCACTTCGAGCGCCAGGCTGGTGACATTATAATTGCCGATCAGCTCCTGGTTCGCTTGGCTCTGAGCGATATTGCCCTCGATCGGGACGAGGTTCACCAGATCGAACGCCGGGCCGAGGTTGACCGCGAAATTTTCCTCGCGCTGGCCGACGAATACACGGCCTTGGGTCGCGCAGCCGGGGATCGTGACGTCATAGATGAACTGGCCGGCGTAGGCGGGGTAATCAGGTGTCGTCTTATTGCCGACATTGTCGAACGGCTTGGCGAACGACGTGCCGCCTCCGCTGGAGTTGGTGACGGCCGCGGCGGTCCCGCTGCGGCGATCGCCCGTTACCCTGGTAAGCGTGTAGGTTTCGCGCTCGCCAAGCTCGGGATCATTGTCGGTGGTGACCTGACCGATATGGCGCAGCGCGATCGGCAGCGGCTTGCCGCCGATGGTCAAAACCTTTCCTGTCCCGTTCTGAAGCGTATTCTGGAACCGGAACTGAAAGGTCACGTCTTCGACCGCGTCGCCATTATTGTCGATCATGATCTCGTACAGCGCATTGGGATCCATGGTGAAGTAATTGGGTCCGCCACCCGGCTCCTGGAACGGCTGGAAATTCGAAATCAGGGTCACAAAGCCCGCGCGGCCCGGTGCATAACTGCGGAACGCATAAACGTCTGTGTTGTCGAGTTTGGGCGACTCGGTAATGTTGGGTGCTTCGCGATGGCTGGAGCCAAACGCAGGTGAAACTGCCGTCATCAGCAAAGCGATTGCCGTACTCATTCTAAATGTTGCCGAACGTACCATGCCAGATCTCCTCAATCGCCCGCGCAATGCCCGCGCCAGTCAACTGACAGGCAAGGCAAACGTTTTGCTTCACGACGAGAATCGACGCCGGGCGGATACCCAGCTGTTTAGGTGCGGTTTCTCGGAGAAAACTCACATAAGTTATTTTTAGGTTCCGAAAGGCAAATTAACTCCTTTCGAAGTCGCTGCAGCACCCTGTGGCGTGCTTCATTAGGGAATATGGCATGAAATTCAGCATCCTTCTCAGCGGCTCGGCGATCACGCTCGCCGCCGCGCTTTCGGTCGCGACTCCGGCCCAGGCCCAGTCGACCTGCGATCTCAACGGTACCGATGGCGGCGCGAACGCGACCCCGGCAAACGGCGGCGCAACGGCGACCGGCATCTTTGCATTGGCTTGCGGCGACGCATCGACGGCAGGCGCAGATAATTCGACCGCCTTTGGTACCTTGGCGATGGCGCTCGGAGTCGGCTCGACTGCAACCGGTGTCGGCGCAACCGCCATGGGCGAGGACAGCGTCGCGACCGGCATCAATGCCGGTGCGATCGGGATCAGTTCGATCGCCACCGGCGCCAATTCTAGTGCGCTCGGAATCGGCTCGATCGCCATCGGCGCCAACTCGGCCGCTTCGCTCGACGACAATATTGCGATTGGCGCCGGAGCAATCGCAAGCGGCATTCGCTCGACCTCCATCGGCACTGACTCGATTGCCTCCGACGAAGAAGCAACCGCAGTCGGCTATGATGCCACTGCCAGTGGCTTCCATTCGTCCTCATTCGGCGCGTTGGCCGACGCTATCGGCCGCGGCTCGACGGCGATCGGCTGGGACGCGGATGCCACCATGACGCTCACCACCGCAGTCGGAAACTCGAGCCGGGCAATTGCCGCAAGTGCGACTGCGATTGGCCGCTCGGCCATCGCCAGCGGAACCGAGTCGACAGTTCTGGGCCAGGGTGCGTTAGCTAATCAGCTTAACGCGACCGCGCTTGGCCAAGGCGCTCAGGCAATTCACGTCAATTCGGTCGCGCTCGGCGCCGATACGGTGACGACCGCGGCTAACCAGGTCAACGTCGGCGGCCGGACGATTGGTGGCGTTGCCAATGGCGTTGCCGCTTCCGACGCGGTAAACTTCAGTCAGTTGAGCGCCACCAACACCGCAGTTGCCGGAAACACCACGGCAATCGCAGCCACCAATAGCGCGCTTGCGTCCGAAACCAGCAACCGCACTGCGGCGGACAATGCCCTTAATTCGCGAATCGACAATCTGTCGTTCAACCTGGACGACCGATTGAACGCTGATCGGCGCGACGCGCGGGCCGGCACAGCATCCGCATTGGCTGCCGCCGGATTGCCGCAGGCCTCGGGCGAGGGCCGGACCATGATCGCCGGCGGCGTCGGCACGTATCGCGGAAGGTCGGCATTCGCGGTGGGCGCGTCGCATCGGCTTCAGGGCGGCAACGCCACCTTCAAGGTCGGCGTGACTTATGACAGCGAGCAGCATGTCGGCGCCAACGGCGGCGTCGGCTTCGAATTCTAGGACTGGTAAAATTCGGCTCCGGGGGCGCACTCAAAAAAGCGCACCTGGAGCCGACCATCCTGACCTCGCGAGCCATTGGTTCCTGACCTTCCGCCGCGTCGCCGCCACCGATCGCCGAGATGGCCGCCCGCTTGCAGAGCCCGCCGACGAGCGCTAGATCGAGTGTCCGGCAGTCGATGGTGCAACCGTTCAGCATCTCACGTCGGAACGCCGGTTTGCGAAATCCCGAAATCGGGACTTCCCAGCCAGTTGCGGGTGTAGCTCAATGGTAGAGCAGAAGCCTTCCAAGCTTACGACGAGGGTTCGATTCCCTTCACCCGCTCCACAAAAGATCATGCCGGGGGCATGATTTTTGTGGAGTGCTCAGCGCAGCTGAGGCGACCTTCCGACATCCGGGGGACAGTTTTAGTGGAGCGCGCGAGGCAAGCGCGGTGCGACGTCGGTAGCGGACGGCCCCCACAAGACCGTCGTCTCGGCCCCCCTTCCGGTTGACAGCACACCCCAGCCCAGCCATTGGCCCCGCTGCCCACCATGGAGAGGTGGCCGAGTGGTTAAAGGCAGCAGACTGTAAATCTGCCCGCGCAAGCGTACGCTGGTTCGAATCCAGCCCTCTCCACCAATTTTCGCGGCATTTCCGGTGGGACAGGTCCAATATGGACTTGTTAAACTCCCGCTATCTCGCTTTCCGTTACGTTAACTAACGATTATTGAGACTTGCCCCGTTTCGGTTAGACTTCAACGATTCGCGGGGGGAGTCCTTACATGCTAGCGATCACAACGACAGGACAGGTACGGTACGTGGCGTCGAACGATAAAGGCATGGGCAAAGGAGTCGCGCCGGTCGCTAGCCCGGTGTCGCGTCTTAGCCCGGGTCAGCTCGATTGCCTCCGTCTGGTCGACCAGCATTTGTCCTCCAAGGAAATCGCGGTCGAGCTTGGAATCTCCTCGCACACGGTCGACCAGCGCATCCGCGGCGCGCTCCAGATCCTCGGTGTCGAGCGCCGCTCGCAGGCTGCGCGGCGCGTGTCGCAGGAGCTTGGGCCATATCAGCGATTGATACATCAATCGCCGCACATTGAGGGTTCCACCGATCCCGCCCAGTTCGATGGGGCGGTCGGTTTTCAGATTCGGCACGCTGACCGTGCAGGGAAGGCTGGTGGCTCCGGTTTCAATACCGAGCAGAAGCTTGGGTCGAACTGGTCTTCCCTGCCTCTACCGTTCGCTACGAGGAGTCACCCCAGGAATGAGTTGAGCGTCGGCCAACGGCTGCTCTGGATCGTCCTGATCGCGATTGGATCAATGTTTGCGGCGGGCATGTATCTCGCCGGACTTGAAAGCCTGTCCAGGATGATCGGCCGCTAAGGCAGACAATCACCTCTCCTGCCCAGTCAGGACCGGAGGCGCACGCGCTTCCGGCAAAGGAGAAGTCATGCGCAAACAGATCATCGAATCCGCCGCCCTCGAAGTCGCCACCCAGATCCGCACCGTCGAAGATTGCATCGAGGACGCGCTGATCGAAATCGCCGAGTTGCAGTCCAAGATGCTGCGGGCCCGTTCCGCCGCCGGTGTCGGCACCGCGACTGGGCATGTCGCGCTTGAGCAGCTTGCCAACGCCGTCCAGGCATTGGTTACCGCCCGCGGCGGAATGGCGAATTGTCACAGCGAGTTGCGCGATGCCAAGCAGTTCGTCCCCGGCTTGCGCACGGTCAGCTTCGGCGATGGCGACGAATGCCCGCCAAAGGTCGCGCAGGCTGATTTGCGCATTGTTGCTTAACCGGCTTGAACGGCCGAATTGTCACTCGATGATTCGGCCAATCAACTCATGCTGAGCCCGTCCATCTATCACGTGCTGCTGATCGCGGTGTGCGCTTACGCCTATTGGCGGGGGCGCAGCGACGAACGCCTCGCCGCGACCCTGTGCGTCATTGCGACGATCGCGACCCGGATCATGGTGTCGCCGGTGACCAGCCGATATTCCAGCGTCGAAGCCGGGGTGTTTGCGGTCGATCTGGCGGTGCTCGTCGGCTTCATGTTCATCGCCTTGCGATCGGATCGCTTCTGGCCCCTGTGGGTGGCCGGACTACAACTGACCACGATTCTGGCCCATGCCCTCAAGGCAGTGGATTTTGCGCTGATGCCGCAAATCTATGCCGCTGCGGCACGATTCTGGGTCTATCCCATCTTCCTGATCATCGTCATCGGGACCTGGCGGACCAATCATCGCCGCCAATATCACGAACCACCGCTGCTTGGATAATCGGCACTCGACCGACTAGGGTGGGGCCATGACCTCTGCCTCCCTTTCGGCCAATGCCCTGATCGAAGCGCTCGACGAGCCGGCCCTGATCTTCGGCGGCGGCCGGACCATCGCCGCCAACAAGGCCGCCCGCGCGCTGCTCGGCGAATCGATCCTCGATCGCGATATCCGCATTGCGATCCGCCATCCGCAGGCGCTCCGGGCAGTATTGGCCGGTCGATCGGTTGATCTGGCGGTGGTCGGCCTCGGCGGTGCCCAGCGGCCGTGGAACCTGTCGGTCCGGCCGATCGCCAACGGCCATTGCATGCTCCGCCTGACCGACCGATCGAGCGCCATTGCTGCCGAACGGATGCGGGTCGATTTTGTCGCCAATGCCAGTCACGAATTGCGCACTCCGCTGGCGACCATCTCAGGTTTTGCCGAAACGCTGGCCGAGGACGGGCCGCTCGAGGATGGGGCCCGCACCCGGTTCGGCGCGACGATCCACAATGAAGCCGCGCGGATGCTGCGGATCATCGAAGATTTGATGGGCCTGTCGCGGATCGAGGCCGACCGCTTCGTTGCCCCGCGCGATCGGATCGACCTGGCGGCCATTGCCCAAACCGCCGCCCAGCATGCGGCCGCATTGGCCGAGCGGCGGGGCTGCTCGATCGACCTCGTCGCCGATGGTTCGTTTCCGGTGATCGGCGACCATGCCCAATTGCTGCAGGTGGCCGACAATCTCATTGCCAATGCCGTCCGCTACGGGTGCAGTCCCAAGGCACCACAAGTCCGCGTCGAGGTCACCAGCGACGGGCCGCGCGCCGTCCTGCGGGTGACCGACTATGGCGATGGCATTGCCGCTGCCCATTTGCCCCGGCTGACCGAGCGATTCTACCGGGTCGATCGGGCGCGCAGCCGCGACTCGGGCGGAACCGGGCTCGGACTCGCGATCGTCAAACATATCGTCGAGCGCCATCGCGGCACGCTCGACATCCGCAGCACGGTTGGAACCGGCACAATTGTCGAGGTCCGCCTGCCGCTGACCAAGTGAGCGCGGCGCATGTCACGAAACTGTAACACGGATGTCACACAGCCGCCGGGACATTGCCCTAGGCGCGGTCATGAATCGGGCTGCGGCCCATCAAAGTGAAAAGGTGACGTTTGATGAACAAGTCGATTGCGCTCCTCCCGCTCGTTGCGCTGGTTGCGGCCTGTGGCGGCAACGGGTCCGGCGGCAACGCTGCCGGGGGCCAGATCAAGGTGGTCGGTTCGTCGACTGTTTATCCGTTCACCACTGCAATCGCCGAGGAATTCCAGCGCGCCAATCCGGGCATGAGCGTGATCGTCGAATCGACCGGCACCGGCGCCGGCGTGAAGTTGTTCTGCGCTGGCGTCGGCGACAAGTTCGCCGACATGCTCAATGCATCGCGCGCAATGAAGGCGAGCGAGTATGAAACGTGCGCCAAGAACGGGGTCAAGCAGGTTATCGAAGTGCCGATCGGGATCGACGGCCTGACCTTCATCGAAGGCAATGACGGCCCCGGCATGAACCTGACCACCGCGGACATTTACAAGGCGCTGGCCGCCAATCCGTTCGGCAAGGGCCCCAACACGGCCAAGACCTGGAAGGACGTCAATCCGTCGCTCCCGGCGATCAAGATCCGCGTCCTCGGCCCGCCGCCTACGTCGGGCACCCGCGACAGCCTCGCAGACCTCATCCTGGCCAAGGGTTGCGAAAGCGATCCGGCGATGAAGGACCTTAAGAAAGCGGACGAAAAGAAGCACAAGGATCTGTGCACCAAGATCCGCGAAGACGGCGCCTATGTCGAAGCTGGCGAGAATGACAATCTGCTGGTCCAGAAGGTCGCGGCCGATCCCGGCACACTGGGTGTGCTTGGCTACAGCTTCCTCGAGGAGAATGCCGACAAGGTCGCCGCGGTGTCGATCGCCGGCGTGGCCCCGTCTGAAGCCACGATCAGTGACT
>NZ_JANMLM010000015.1:0-21830 GCF_031372575.1 Sphingomonas sp.
GCCGCCGCCGAAGCCAAGGAAAAGGAAATCCTCGGCAAGTGACGTCAACCTCGCGTCCGTTCGTCCCGAGCGAAGTCGAGGGACTGGTTTCTGGTTCACCCGACACGGATGGGGAAGGGGCGATGCCCCGCCACATTGCAATCATCATGGACGGCAATGGGCGGTGGGCGGCGAAGCGGGGCTTGCCGCGCGCTGCTGGGCACCGGGCGGGGGCTGAGGCGGTTCGAGACACACTCCGAGCAGCATCTGACGCCGGGGTAGACGTGCTTACGTTATATGCTTTTTCTTCGGAAAATTGGCGGCGTTCCGACGCCGAAGTCAGCGATCTCAAGGGCTTGCTCGGTTTCTACGTCGAAAAAGAGCTGCAGACGCTCGAACGCGAGAATGTCAGGCTCCAATTGATCGGCGACCCCGCGGCGTTCGGCCCGCAGCTCGAGCAGCGCTTGCTCGACGCGGTCGAGCGCACCGCGGGCAACACCAAGCTGACCCTTGTGGTCGCGCTAAATTATGGCTCGCGCGGCGAGATTGCGGCTGCAGCCCGCCGCCTGGCCGAGCAGGTCGCTGCCGGAAGCCGCGACCCGGCGACCATCGACGAGGCGGCGCTCGATCGCGAGATGCAGACTGCGGGCCTGCCGCCGCTCGACTTGCTGATCCGCACCTCGGGCGAGGTGCGCCTGTCGAACTTCCTGCTGTGGCAGGCGGCCTATGCCGAGTTGATCTTTGTCGACACGTTGTGGCCCGATTTCGACGAGCGCGCGTTCGCGGCGACGCTCGACATCTTCGCGTCGCGCCAACGCCGATTCGGTGGCCGATGAATAATCTCGCGGTTCGGAGCGTATCGGGGATCGCTATGGCCGCGGTCGCGCTCTGCGCAGCATTTCTCGGCGGCTATGCCTTTGCCGTGCTCGCCGCGCTGGCAGCGGGGATGATGTTCGTCGAATGGCGGCGGCTGACGGCGGGCTGGGGCCTTGGCTGGATGATCGGCGGCTTTTTCTATGCGCTGGTTCCGGCACTGGCCTTATTATTACTTCGCGACCGCGCACCGCAGGGGCTCGAACTGCTCTACTGGGTGTTCATCGTCACCTGGACGACCGATATCGGCGCTTATGTCGCGGGCCGGGCGATCGGCGGGCCCAAACTGGCGCCGACGATCAGCCCCAACAAGACCATCGCCGGGCTGGTTGGCGGGATGGTCAGCGCCAGCCTCGCCAGTTGGGCGTGGGTGCAATATGTCATGCTGCCCCTGCCGTTGCTGTGGCTCGCGCCATTGTTTGCGGCGGCGGCGCAGGGCGGCGACCTGTTCGAAAGCTGGCTGAAACGCCGCGCCGGGGTCAAGGATAGCGGCACCATCCTGCCCGGCCACGGCGGCGTGCTAGACCGGCTCGACGGGCTGGTGGTGGTGGCGACGCTGACCGCTTTGTGCCTGTTGGCGGGGGTGCTGCAATGAGACGCATTTCGATCCTCGGCGCGACCGGCTCGGTCGGCACGTCGACCCTCGATCTGGTCGAGCGTCACCCCGACCGGTTCGAAGTCGTGGCCCTCACTGCCGCCACCAACGCCATCGCGCTGGCCGATGCCGCCCGCCGCACCGGCGCGAAACTGGCGGTCATCGTGGATGAGACCAAACTACCCGAATTGCGCGATGCACTTGCCGGCACCGACTGCCGCGCCGCCACCGGGCATGATGCCCTTCTGGAAGCGGCCGCCGGAGACGCCGAATGGGTGATGGCGGCGATCGTCGGCTGCGCGGGGCTCGAACCCGTCATGGCTGCGGTCGAAGCCGGGCGAACGATCGCGCTGGCGAACAAGGAAGCACTGGTTACGGCGGGGTCGCTGATGATCGACGCTGCCAAGCGAACCGGCGCGACGGTCCTGCCGGTGGACAGCGAGCATAACGCTATTTTCCAATGTCTTGCTGGAAACAGCCACGATGGTGTCGCAAAGCTGATCCTGACCGCGAGCGGCGGCCCGTTCCGAACCTGGAGCAAGGCCGACATGGACGTTGCCCGGCCTGAACAGGCGCTCAAGCATCCCAATTGGTCGATGGGTGCCAAAATCTCGATCGACAGTGCGACGATGATGAATAAGGGCCTCGAACTGATCGAGGCGCATCATTTGTTCGGCCTTCCGTCGGATCGGATCGACATCCTCGTTCATCCGCAATCGGTAATCCATTCGATGGTCGAATATGTCGACGGCTCGACCATCGCCCAGCTTGGATCGCCCGACATGCGGATCCCGATCGCGCATTGCCTCGCCTGGCCCGAGCGGATCGAGACCCGGGCCGAGACGCTCGACCTGATCAAGATCGCCAATCTGTCATTCGAAGCCCCTGATGAGGTACGTTTTCCCTCCCTGCGGCTGGCGCGCGCTGCGCTGGAAAGCGGGAAGGGGGAGGCGATTGTCCTCAATGCCGCCAACGAAATAGCGGTTGCCGCTTTCCTCGATCGCAAGATCGCGTTTGGCGACATCGCGCGAATCGTCGAACAAGCGATCAATCAGGCCGAGTCCCCCGCGCCGCAATCGATCGCCGACGTCATCGCCATCGACCAGGCGGTCCGCCGGCAAGTCGGCCTAGTCATGCCGATGGTCTCCGCCTGATGCTGGCGCAGCCGCCCGTCTGGTTGGTCGCCATCGCCTTCCTCGCGGCGCTCGGTCCGTTGATCGTCGGCCATGAACTTGGCCATTATTGGGTGGCGCGGTGGTTCGGGGTCGGGGCCGAGGCTTTCTCGATCGGCTTTGGTAAGGAAGTCGCCGGCTGGACCGACAAGCGCGGCACGCGCTGGAAAATCGGGCTGCTCCCGCTCGGCGGCTATGTGAAGTTCATTGGCGACGACGATCCGACCAGCACTACCAAGGCCAGCGACGACATCGCGCCGGCATTGCGCGGCCAGAGCTTTCACCTCCGTCCGGCGTGGCAGCGCTTCTTGATCGTGCTGGCGGGCCCGGCGACCAACTTCATCATCGCCATCCTGATCTTCGCGGCTTTTTTCGCGTTGGTCGGCATGCCGCGTACCGCGACCATTGTGAGCGACGTTCGCCCCGGCAGTTCCGCGCAAATTGCCGGGATCAAGGCGGGCGACCGCATCACCACCATGGCCGGTCGAACCATCAACAGCTTTGAGGAATTGGCCGATTTCGTGGCTCTCCGCCCGGCGGAGAAGGTCGCCATCCAAATCGATCGCGGCGGCCAGTCAATGGCGTTTTCCGCCACCTTCGATACGGTCGAGCAAGCGGATCGCTTTGGCAATCAATTCCGCATCGGCCAGTTGGGCGTACTTGGAAGCAAACGTGTCGCGGTCGATGTACCCCCGCTGCAGCTGATCCCGGAGGCGGTCGTCGCCACCGTCAAGACGACGCGCTCGATGGCCGACGGCCTGTGGCAGATCGTCAGCGGCCGCCGATCGATCAAGGATTTGGGTGGACCGCTGCGCATGGCGCAAATCGCCGGCCAGCAGGCATCGCTCGGCACGTACGAGTTCATTTCGCTGATCGCGATCTTCTCGATTAATCTGGGATTCATCAACCTGTTGCCAATCCCGATGCTCGATGGCGGACATCTGGTGCTCTACTCGATCGAGGCGATCCGGCGCAGGCCGGCCAGCGAGCGAGTGGTTGAATGGGCGTTCCGCGGCGGGCTCGCTTTCCTGCTTGCCTTGTTGTTGGTCGCAACCTTCAACGATCTCGGCTTTTTCGGGCTGTGGGATGGTGTTGGACGCTTGATTGGTTAGCCTAGCTGGGGCAGGGCCATTCGGAACTAAGACCGGCGGCGCGCACCATGCGCTCGCTTATTCAGTAAAAGGCGGGGACGCGTGATTTCAAGCAACACCAAGTCGATCGGCACGCGCACTGGAGCGATGCTCATGGTGGGGACGATCCTCGGCGGTTTCACTGCGCCGGCCTTCGCACAGGACAGCGCCGTACCGGTGCCGGCAGCACAACAGGCGCCGGTCCAGGTCAACCGCCCGCCAGTCACCGGCTCGATCCGCTCGATCTCGGTACGCGGCGCCGAGCGGCTCGAGCCAGCAACGGTCATTTCCTATTCCAACCTGTCACCCGGCCAGGAATATAGCGCCGAGACGCTCGATACGGCGCTCAAGGATCTCTACGCGACCGAATTGTTCGCTGACGTGGTGATCACCGGCGCGGAAACCGGCGCTCTGGTGCTTGAAGTCAAGGAAAATCCGGTCATCAACCGCATCCTCCTTGAAGGCAATAAGCGGATCAAGGATGACAAGATCCAGCCCGAGATTCGTCTGGCACCGCGCCAGATTTTTACCCGCTCCAAGGTTCGTTCCGACGTCGACCGGATTGTCGAACTGTACAAGCGCAGTGGCCGCTTTGCCGCGACGGTCGAACCGAAGATCGTCCAGCTCGACCAGAATCGCGTCGACCTCGTATTCGAGATCGTCGAAGGCCCGACCTCTAAGGTTCGCGCGATCAACATCATTGGCAACGACCAATATGGCGACGGCCGGTTGCGCAAGGAAATGTTTACCAAGGAAGCCGGCGGTGTGCTCGGCTTCTTCAAGACCAACGACAGCTATGATCCCGATCGTCTTGCCGCCGATCAGCAGAAACTTCGCGCTTTCTATCTGACCGAAGGTTATGCCGATTTCCGCGTTGTCTCAGCGCTTGCCGAACTGACCCCCGATCGCCGCGACTTCGTCATCACCTACGTGGTAGAGGAAGGCCCGCGTTACAAATTCGGGACCGTTGAAGCCGAAAGCAATTTGCGCGATCTCAATGCCACGACCGTGAATAGTTACATCAGGATCAAGCCTGGCGATTGGTTCAACGCCAAGTCGGTCGAAGACGTTGTCACCGGCCTCAGCGAAATAGCCGGGGCGCAGGGTTATGCTTTCGCCGACATCAACCCAGCCTATGATCGCGACGCCGAAAAGAAGCTGATGAACATCCGCTTCCGGATCAATGAATCGCCCCGCGTCTATGTCGAGCGGATCGACATCAACGGCAACACGATCACCCTCGACAAGGTCATTCGCCGTGAGTTTCGGGTCAACGAAGGCGACGCCTTCAACGCGATCAAGATCAAGCGCTCGCAGGATCGGATCCAGTCGCTCGGTTTCTTCCAGGAGAAACTGGAGGTCAAGCAGACCCAGGGTTCGACCCCGGATCGGGTCATTCTCGGCGTCGATGTCGAGGAAAAATCGACTGGCGAGCTTCAACTTTCGGCCGGCTATTCAAGCCTCGAGAAGTTCATCGTCTCGGCCAACATCGCCCAGCGCAATTTCCTCGGTAAGGGCCAGGTGGTCAACCTCGGAGTCAACTGGTCGCGCTATTCGCGCTCGGCCCAGGTCGGTTTCGTTGAGCCCTATCTGTTCGACAAAAATATCCTGTTCGGCGCGGATTTGTTTCGCAGGGATTATAACAGCTTCAGCAACACCGGCAGCCGGCGCAACACGACCTATTCGCAAGCCAGCACCGGCGGCGCGCTGCGGCTCGGTTTCCCGATCACCGAATTCATCAGCCTCGGCACCCGTTACCAGCTGGAACAATCCAAGCTGACGCTCGACGAGGGGACGTTCTTTACCGACCCCGACGGCGCTGGTCCGCTCGGGTCAAGCTGCGACCCGCTCCGGGCAGGACGCTATTTGTGCGATCAGCTCGGAACGACGATCAGCTCGACGGTCGGTTATTCGTTAATCTACGATAATCGCAACGGCATCCGCGCGACGCGTGGCCAGCGCGTCGTCCTCAGCCAGGATTTCGCTGGTCTTGGCGGTGACGTTCGCTACGCCCGCACCCGCATCGACGGCACCAAATATTTCAGCTTGCCAAAGGATTTTCTGCTCTCGGTCCATGCCGAGGCGGGATACATTCATGCGTTGCAGAGCGATCCGGGGCCGGGCCGCGACGCGATCCGCATCAACGACCGCTTCTTCGGTGCGCAATTGCGCGGGTTCGACATTCGCGGGATTGGCCCGCGGGTTCAGCGCGTGCTGTACGATACGCCGACCACGCTTGCCACAACGGGTGATCCGATCACCGACGCTATCGGCGGGCGGGCCTATTACATGGGCCGGATCGAACTTGAAGTTCCGGTCAGCGCCAACATTCGCGCGCTCGGTCTTCGCCCGTCGGCATTCATCGATGTCGGCTCGGTGTTCGGGCTCAAGGCGCCTAGACTGGCCAACGAACCCGGCAATTGCATCGGCCCCGACGACGGCGATCCGCTGACGCCACGGCCCGTCCAAATTTTGACTCCGGGCCAAAATTGCAGCCTCGGCACCGACGGATTGCCGAGCACCGCCGATGATTTCCTCTATCAGGCCAATAGCGGCTTCCGGGAATTCTTCCTCGGCAATTCGCCCAGCCCGCGCCTGTCGATTGGTGTTGGCGTCAACTGGAACTCGCCCTTCGGTCCGCTGCGGATCGATATCGCCAAGGCTCTGCTCAAGCAGAAGGGCGACGAAATCAAACTCTTCTCGTTCAACGTAGGAACCCAATTCTGATGCGCAAAATTCTCCTTGCTACCGCGGTTGCGGCCGCTGCCTTCGTCCTTCCCGCTGGGGCCTCGGCGGCTCCGTCGGTGTTGACCGTCGATCTCGACCGGGTGCTTAGCGAATGCACTGCGTGCCGCTCAGCCTCGGCATCGATCCAGAGCCAGGTTCAGGCCGGCCAGGCCCGCGCGCAGGCGCTCGAAGCCCAGCTCAAGCCCGAAGCGACGGCGCTCGATGCCGCGGCGCGTGCGCTCAATGGCAAGGACGCCGATGCCGCCCTCAAAAAGCGCGCCAATGACTTCCAGGCGCGCCAGCAAGCGGCGCAAACCGAGCTCGCCAACAAGCAGCGCGCCATCGAATCGACTCAGGCCAATGTGCAGCAGCAGATTGCCAGTAAGGTCGTCGTGGTCGCCGAGCAGGTCCGGGTCCGCCGTCAGGCCGATATCGTAATTGGCAAGAATGCGACCCTCGCCAGCAATCCGGCCAACGATGTTACCGCCGAAGTGCTGGCCGCGCTCAACGCGGCGCTTCCGTCGGTCAGCGTCACCCCGCTGCCGCAGCAGAACCGCCCGACCGGCCGCTAATTAGGCCCGCGCGTGAGCGATACGCCTCAGGATAGCGCCTCCCTTGGCCCGCTGGATGTGCGGCGGGTGATGGAGGCGCTTCCCCATCGTTACCCGATGTTGCTGGTCGACCGGGTCGAGCGGCTGGAACGCGACGTGTCGATCACCGCGATCAAGGCGGTGACGATCAACGAGCCATTCTTTCAGGGCCATTTTCCCGGTCGCCCGATCATGCCCGGCGTGCTGATCGTCGAGGCATTGGCGCAGGCCGCGGGCGTGCTCGCGGTTGAATCGCTCGGCCTCGCCGGATCGGGAAAGCTGGTTTATTTCATGGCCATCGACGGGGCCAAGTTCCGGCTGCCCGTGGAGCCTGGCTGCCTGCTCACGCTCGACGTCGAATTCGTCCAGAAGCGCGCCTCGGTGTGTAAATTCGCTGGCCGGGCGACCGTCAACGGCAAGCTCGCCGCCGAAGCCAATTTCACCGCAATGATTGCCGATCCACCGGCCTGATCGCCCATCCGGCACCGTCGGGCTCAATCCGGAACGCCGCGCCGAAGGCATCGCTCGCCAACACGTCCGCCGGCGTACCATCGCCGACCACGACACCGCCGGTCACCAGCAGCACCCGGTCGAAGCGCTTGATCAACCCTAGATCGTGAACCGACACCATCGCGCTGCGTGATTTATCCGCAATTTCCGCGCGCAACAGCTCGATCGTCCGAAGCACCCAATAAGGATCGAGGTTCGACAGCGGCTCGTCGAGCAACAGTAACCGTGCCTTGCCCGCCAGCGCCCGCGCCAGCATCGCCCGCGCGCGCTCGCCGGTCGACAGTCGGTCGATGGGCCGCATTGTGAGCGGTGCAAGCTCCAGTGCAGTGACGAGATGGTCGAGTCGCGCTGGATCGGGCGTGCCCAAGCCAAGCTGGATGAAGTCGACCACGCGGATCGGCCACGGCGTCTCGCGGCTGGCGGGCATGAACGCCACCAACCGTCGCCGCCCGGCCTCCGCCACCGAATCGAGATCATGTCCGTCAATGAAGACGGCACCGCCAGCATCCTCGGTCCGCGCCATCGCCCGCAGCAGGCTCGTCTTGCCCCCGCCATTGGGTCCGATCACCGCCACTAAGTGACCCGGCTCGACCGAGAGGTCGGTAGGGGACAGCCGCCCCATGATCGCGATCTCTTGGCTGACGGCGAGTGACGTCATGACGCCATCCTGCCACGCATCGACAGCAGGATCGCGATGAAGATCGGAGTGCCAATCAACGTCGTCAGCACGCCGACGGGAATGGCATGATCAAGATTCACATTGCGGGTCGCGAGATCGGCCAGCATCAGCAGCAGCGCGCCAATCAGCCCCGCCGGCGCAATCGCCCGCCCTGGATGACCGCGCACCATCCGCCGGGCCATCACCGGCGCGATTAGCCCGACGAACCCGATCGCCCCGCATACCGACACGCACGCGCCGACTGCAATCGCGCTCAGGCCGACAATTTCGTTTCCGATCCGCCGCGGGCGATGCCCGAGCGAGGCGAGCACGTCATCGCCAAGCGCCATCAGGTCGAGCGCCCGCGATCGGCGCAGGAGAAGGCCGCAAGCGATTGCCGCCGGGATCAGCGCGGCCGCAGCCTGTCCCAAGCTTCGATCGGTAAAGCTGCCCATAAGCCATTCGAAACTATCGTAGAATGCGAACGGGGAAGGGGCCAGGGCAAGTAACAGACTGGTCGCCGCGCCGGCTGCCAAGGACACCGCCAAACCGGCGAGCAGCAACCGCACCTTGTCGCTCCGCCGCCCCGCCAGCGCCACCAGCAACGCCAGTGCCAATCCCGCGCCCAAGGCGCCGCACAGCGCCAGCAGCAACGGACTTGCAATCCCTAGCCAATACGACCCCAGCACCGCGCCCATCGCTGCGCCGCTGCTGCTGCCGGTGATATCGGGCGAGGCGAGGGGGTTGGCGAACAATGCCTGCAGCGCCGCGCCGCTGATCCCCAGCGTCGCGCCATAGCCCAAGGCAAGCAGGGTCCTCGGCAATCGAAGCTCGACCAGCAAGGCCTGACCAAGCGCCGGATCGATCCGCCACGCCTCGGCCAACGACCTGAATGGGCTGAGCAGATGGAACGCCGCCACCGCCACCAGCAACAGCAAGGCGAGGGCTAATCTCACCGCGGCACGCGCCGCAGCCGCTCGACCTCATCGAGCATCAGTGGCCCGGCGCAGGTCCATGCGCGCCCGTCGGTCGTCACCGTCCGCGCCTCAAGCCGCTTGACGATCGGATGATCGAACCACCGCACCCCTTGCGACATCTGCCCGCGCCGATAATCCGACCGCACCAGCACCGCCGGCGGCCGCACCAGCAGGGTCTCAAGATCGGCCCTACCGCCCGCCAGTCGCCGCTGCTTCAAACCGGCGAGCGCCAGCCATTCCGCTCCCGGCGATCCTGGCGACAGACTGGTCCCGCCGCCGGACACCCAAATCGTGTCTTTCAATGCTGAAGGAACGCCTCGCATTGCCTTCAGCCGCGCCACCCACGCATCTGCCCGGCGTCCGTCACCAAACGCTACGGCAACCGCGCGCATATTCGCGGCGACATCGTCAATCGACGCGGCATAAGGCAGTCCGATCACCTTGATTCCCAGTCGTGCCGCAATCGCCCCCGTCGACCGCCCACCGCCGCCCATTGTCAGCAGCAGGGAGGGTCGCTGGCCGATCACCTGCTCGATCGCCCCGCGATTGGCCGGATACGACCGCGCCTGGCGCCACAAGGGCGATTCCGCCGGATCCTGCGCCAGTCGCGACACGCTTGCGATCTCGCCCGGCCGCGCGAGCAGCAGCAGATATTCATCGGAGCACAGGTTCAATGACGCAACGTGCAGAGCGCTAGCGACCAAGAGCGAGACGAACCCCGGCATAGCCGCTCCTTCCTTCGGTGCGATAGCTAACCACGTCCTGATAACGCTCGTTCAAGGCATTGGCGACGCGCGCGAACACTTCCACGCCCGGACGCACCGCATAGCCGACCCGCGCGCCGGCCAGCCAGTATGCCGACAGGCTGACCTTCTGGAACACATCAAAGTCAATATCATCGCGCTTGCCGACATAGGCCACCGACGCGCCGTAGCGCAATTTGCCGCGCACCCCGTCGATCGTCACCGACCCGCTATGTTTTGGCCGCCGAACCTCGCGCACTTGCCCGGTTCCAACTACTGGCTCGCTCGCGTCGAGATAAGCGTAGGCTGCGGCAATCCGCAGGGCTGGGCTGGCCGACCAGCTCGCTTCCGCCTCGACCCCCTGGCGCTTGCTCTTGCCGCCGGCATTGGCTGCCGAACTCAGAAATGTGCCGAAGTCGAACGTCCCCACGATCTCGTCGCGAAGCCGCTGGCGATAAGCAGTCACTGACCCAGCGAACGCACCTTGTCGGTACCGCGCCGAAAGCTCGAACCCTCGTGAGGTTTCGGTCTTAAGCGACGGATTACCAATAAAACTTCCGGGAAAAAACCCATACAAATCGAAGAAAGTAGGTTGCGCAATTCCCTCGCCATAGCTGGCTGCAAAGCTGAGCGCGGGCGTTACATGCACCAGCAGCGACGCCCGCGCCGTCGTCGCATCCTTGAAGCGATTGAAGATATCGCGCCGCAGCGCGACATCCGCCACCACGCGTTTCGCGATCGTCGCGCGCCATTCGCCGGTCAGCGCATGATGTTGGCGGCGGCGCGACTGGTCCGTGAACCCGCCAAAGCCGATGTCGCTCGCGGTGAAACGCTCTTTTTCCGCACTAGCTGCGACAATCAGCAAGTGTTCGACCGTGCCCGTCGCAAAACCGCGGCTGATCTGCGCATCGACCGCCATCCGCCGACCTTTGGTCCGGTTGATCTCGTCATCGCCAAGCAAGTTGATGTTGCGCGACCCCAGGATCGATCCAGACAGGCTTGCCTGCCACGGGTCACCTTCCTCGCCGTAAGTCGCGCCAATCCGCCCCGCCGCAATTCTGTTTTTCGTCCGATCGAACGTATCGGCCCGCAGGAAGGTCAACGGGTCGAACCCGTCATAGTCGCTCCGCCCTCCGAGGTAGAATCCCGATGCGGTCAGCTTGAGTTTCGCTACCGGCGTCCACCGTGCCACCCCGCGTAGTGCATCGCTGACGAAGCCGTCGCGGTCGCCGTCACCGTCGAAACTGTCGATCCCGTCGGCCTCGCTATGTCCGTAGGCCAGTCCCACGCCGAGTTGATCGCTTCCATAGGACGCTGAGCCCGTCGCGCGGCGGAAGCCATAGCTTCCGGCTTCGATTGCTCCGCTCGCCCCGGTCGATGCAGCATTTGACCCGTCAACCGAAATAACCCCGCCGATCGCTTCCGACCCCCACAAGGCCGACTGCGGCCCGCGTACCTGCTCGATCCGGCTGGCGATATCGGCGTTGAGCAACTCGAACCGCGGTTCATTGCCCGCTGCCGGATCATTGGCGCGAATTCCGTCGATGAACAGCAAGGTATGATTGGCCTCAGCGCCGCGGATACGGACCTGGGTGAATGACCCCGCCGGCCCGCTGATCGCAACCGCGGTCGACGGCAGCAGGCGGAGATAAGCGGTGATCGACGGCTCGCCAAGCCGTTCGAGCAATTGATCATCGACGATGCTCGCGCTTGCCGCGCTATCCTCGATCTTCTCGGGCAGGCGCGATGCAGTGATGACGATGGCAGGCTGGTTGGCGGGCAGGGGTACATAATCCATATCGATTCCTTTCCATGACAGTCGTCACGGAGGAATCCGGCCACATGGCCGCCCCACGCCCCACCACTGACCCCGGCAGCAGGAACGGACGACGGTTCGAGACAAGTATCTGACTCGCCGACCCTGACGGGCTGGCTCACAGTTGCGGGCACAGCGCCGGATTTCCACCGGCTTCCTTGGGCCCCGAACCCGTCGCGGGGCTAGGATGCAGCGCTTCACCTTGTCAAGGCGGATGGGCTGGGGTAGGGGGCCGCGACGTATCTCAGGGCTGGTCGGAAACCAGTCCGCACCCAAGGAATTCCTGATGAAAGCCGATACCCATCCCGATTATCACCTGGTCACCGTCAAGATGACCGATGGTTCGTCGTACCAGACCCGCACCACGTGGGGCAAAGAAGGCGACACGCTCAGCCTCGAGATCGATCCGACCTCGCACCCGGCATGGACCGGCGGGCGTGGTCACATGCTCGACACCGGCGGCCAGGTCGCACGCTTCAAAAAGCGGTTCGGCGGCCTGACCCTGGGCAAGAAATAAGCCCCTCGGAAAGAAATAAGGCGTGATCCGCTCGGCTCCGCGACTGGAGACCGAGCGTCTCATCCTCCGCGATTTCACCCGCGACGATCTCGATGCACTAGCGGCAACGCTCAGCGATGTTGAGGTCGTGCGGCACCTGACCGGCGAGCCGATCAGCCGCGAGGATAGTCTGCGCCGCTTGTTCATGGCCGTTGGGCAATGGCCGCTGACCGGCATGGGCATGTGGGCCGTCGAGCAAAAGAGCGACGGTCGCATGGTCGGCCACGTCGGCTTCTTCGACATGGAACGCGACATCATCCCGAGCATCACGGGTCTGCCCGAAATGGGGTGGATTTTCGACACGGCGGTTCACGGACAGGGGATTGCGCATGAGGCGTGCTTGGCCGCGCTAGCCTGGCTCGACGCGACACATGGGCCGATCGACGTTCCGGCAATCATCAGCGCGGAAAATGTCGCGTCGCTCAAGCTCGCCAAAAAGCTCGGCTTCCTCCGCGAACCCGACGGCGTCTACAAGGGTGAGCCGATCGCCATGGTGCGGCGTCCGGCACCGCTGGCTTAATCACCAGCCGCCACCGCCACCGCCACCGCCGCCGCCTCCCGACGAACCGCCGCCACCCGATCCGCTCGACGATCCCGGCGCGGTCGATGCCGAAGATACCGCACTCGACAGCGAATCGCCGATCGACCCGACAAATCCGCCGGTGTCGCTCCACGGGTCGGACGATCCCGAATACCAGGCGAATGCCGCGCTCGACCCCTGCGCTGCCGACGCGGCGGCGAGCATCGACGTGAAGCGGTCGGCCCAGCGATTCTCCACCTCCAGCGCGATGGCGTAAGGCAGGAAGCGCTCGAACAATTGAAGGTCATCCTCCGGTGCCTGCATCCGGTCGAGCCGGTCGCGTTCGGTGATCGACAGATATTGCTTGAACCCCGCGATCCGGTCGAGCATCGCCCGCCCGTCCTTGGTCGGCGCATCGATCCACGCAAATGCGCTGAGCGCCACCGGAATACCAATCAGCGAAAGGACAATCGGCAGCCACCGCCCGGCAGCGAGCGCCATCGGGATCGCAGGCAGGCTCCCTGCGGCGGCAATCGCGCCGACCAGGATCAGCAAGGCGTGGGCGCACCGGCCGGCCCATTTGCGCATTGGCGGAAGCCCGATCCAGACCAGAATCACGCCCACCAGCGCCAGTGGCGACAGGATCATCCACCTCGATCCCGTAACCCCGTCAACCCATAAGCAGATGATCGCCGTCAGCAATGTCCCCAGCACCGCCACGCCAACAGCGGCGAAAGCCCAGCCAAGGTTGCGGTTGAACGCCACACCTTCGAAGCGCTTGTCATACGTGTCCGACAAACCCTTGATTACCGATGCGAAAGTTTCGTGGTTGGCATTATCCATCGCGACGGTCTCGCCCGGCCCGACCAGCATCTCGATCGCCACGAGTTCGGGCACCTCGAGCGGTTGCGCAGCGGGTGCTTCAAGCGGTCGTTCGATGCTTCGCTCGGTCTTGCCGAAGAAGCCGCGAGCCTCCTCGACCAACCGCACATGGCCCTTGACCGCCGCATCGACCAACGCCGCCGCAAAGCCGCGATTGTCGAACTTCTGTTTGGTCAAATAGCGCATTGCCGACGGGGTCAGCGCGTCGGGCGGCGAGAAGATCGGCACCACCGTGCCCGCGCGCGGATCGCGCCCGGCGCGGGCCCAGGCACCATAGAGGAAGGCGATCAGCCCGCCGAGGCCAAGTAACGCCACTAGCGGAGGTGCCCAGTCAGCCAGCCACCAGCCAAGACGGGTGTTCGCCGACGGTTCGTCGACCACGCCCTTGGGGAAGGCCGCCGCGACCGTCAGCCCTTCGCCCGGATCGAGCGGGGCCGTGGTTTCAACCGACAATTGCCCCGCGCGCTCGTCCGATATCTGGGCGGCAGTGCCTTTCTCGCCTTGTCGACCAGTATAGATCGAGCGCTGCCCGAACTTCGCGGCGGACGGCAAGGTGATCCTTACCGACGCATGATCGATCGCGAAGGGCCAACCATTGCCGGTGACGTTCCAATACAGTTCGTCAAGATCCTTGAACCGACCGAGTTGGCGGGTCGCGGCGTAATGAAGGGTGTAGACATGCTCGCCGACCGGCACGATGCGGTCGGCATCGCCAATCTTGACCCGCACCCCGTTGCTCCGGCTTTCGGTGGCATTGGGCTCGCTCACCCCGTCAAGCGTCGTGCCGAGCAAATTGAAGCCAACCTTGACCCTTTTCCCGCGCGGCCCGTCATAGCGCAGCGGGAAATCGCGAAAGATGCCATGGTTGATCGCGACATTGTCGACCTGAACACGAATCGTCTCGGTAACGT
The DNA here is from genome assembly GCF_031372575.1 of Sphingomonas sp. Classification (GTDB taxonomy): domain Bacteria; phylum Pseudomonadota; class Alphaproteobacteria; order Sphingomonadales; family Sphingomonadaceae; genus Sphingomicrobium. Next base: position 14,640 of record NZ_JANMLM010000015.1, read on the forward strand.
CGAGCGAACCGTCCTTGGTGATCGCGATCTCGCTGTGAAAATCGCGGATCCGCTCCTCGGCCGAGGCTGCGGTGCTGATGATCGCGAGGATCAAGGCGGCAAGCAGCGCCCGCATCACGGTCATGCTGCGGGGGTGAAGTCGATCTTCGGCGTGGTCTGGATCGCGGGGTCCTCGTCCTTATAATATTCCTCCTGGGCAATCCCGAGCGGCCCGGCGAAGAGCATGTCGGGGAAGCTCTGGGCCCGGGTGTTGAGGTCGCGCGCGGTGGCGTTGTAATAGCGCCTCGCTGACTGAAGCTCGGTCTCGATCGCGCTGATTTCGCTCTGCAATTGCTGGAAGTTCGCGCTTGCCTTCAATTCCGGATACGCCTCGGCAACCGCGAACAAGCGCCCGATAAGCCCCGTCATCTGCGCATCGGCCGCCGCCGTCGCTGCGACCCCGCCACCGCCAGCCATGGAAGCGCGCGCGGCGGTAATCGCCTCGAACGTCGATTTCTCATGGCTCGCATAGCCCTTGACCGTCTCGACCAGATTGGGGAGCAAATCGGCGCGGCGGCGAAGCTGGACCGTGATCCCGCTAAACGCCTCCTTGACCAGCGCCCGAAGCCGCACCAGCCGGTTGTAAGTCGCCACGCCGAACAGGCCGACGAGGACGATAATCGCAATGATGATCAGCAAGGTTAACATGTCATTCCCCCCAATATCGAGGGAGCATAGCCGCCCGCCGCGCGCCTAGAAAGCGGGAATCCCGGTGATCGCCCGCCCCAGGATCAGCGCATGGACATCATGCGTGCCCTCATAGGTGTTGACCGTCTCGAGGTTCGCGGCGTGGCTCATCACCTGATATTCCGCCGAAATGCCATTCCCGCCGTGCATGTCGCGCGCCACGCGAGCGATATCGAGCGCCTTGCCGCAATTGTTGCGCTTGAGCAGGCTGATCGCCTCGGGGATCAGCTGACCCGCCTCAAGCCGCCGCCCAACCCGCAATGCCGCTTGCAGCCCGAGCGAAATTTCGGTCACCATGTTGGCCAGCTTGAGTTGCACCAATTGCGTCGCCGCCAATGGTCGGCCGAATTGCTTGCGATCCAGCGTATAACTGCGCGCCGCCGCGAAACAGGCTTCGGCCGCGCCCATCGTGCCCCAGCCAATGCCATAACGCGCGCGATTGAGGCAACCGAACGGCCCCTTCAGTCCCTCGACGTTGGGCAGCAGAGCATCCTCGCCGACTTCGACCTCGTCCATCACGATTTCGCCGGTGATCGACGCGCGCAGCGATAATTTCTCGCCAATCTTGGGCGCGGTTAGCCCCTTCATGCCCTTTTCGAGCACGAAGCCGCGGATCGCATCACCATGCGCCTCACTCTTGGCCCACACCACGAATACGTCGGCGATCGGCGAATTGGTGATCCACATTTTGGCGCCAGAAATGGTGTAGCCGGTCGCGGTCTTCTTCGCCCGGGTGCGCATTCCGCCGGGGTCGGAGCCGGCGTCAGGTTCGGTCAGCCCGAAGCAGCCGACCAGCTCGCCCTTGGCCAGGCCGGGGAGGTACTTCATCCTCTGCTCTTCGGACCCGTAGGCAAAGATCGGATACATTACGAGGCTCGACTGGACCGACATTGCCGAGCGGTAACCGCTATCGACCCGCTCGACCGCGCGCGCGATCAATCCGTAAGACACATAGCCAAGCCCTGCGCCGCCATATTCTTCCGGAATGGTTGCGCCGATCAGTCCGAGTGCGCCCATTTCGCGCAATATCTCGCGATCGAAATCTTCGTTGAGATAGGCCTTGGTTACCCGCGGCTGGAGCTTGTCCTGAGCATAGCCTTCGGCCGTATCACGGACCATCCGCTCGGCATCGTCGAGCTGGTCGTCGATGCCCAGGGCATCCTCCCAATCGAACGGCTGGATAACGGGCTCGCCCACAAACATTCTCCGTCAAAACATGAGATCGAAAATCGCGCGTGCATTAGCGGGGTCGGGAAGGGGACGCCACCCCTGCACAACCTAATGTCAGTTGGCCTCGCCTGCCGCCGTCGAACTGGCTATTCCTCGCGACGATGCCCGCCGATGATCAACCCCCGACCCTTACCCGATTGTTCTGGCGGTTCCTTCGCTTCGGCTTGCTGGCGTGGGGCGGGCCGGTGGCCCAAATTGCGATGATCCGCCGCGCGCTGGTCGATGACGAACACTGGCTCGGCCCGGCGCGGTTCAACCGCCTGCTCGCCGTCTATCAGGTGATGCCCGGCCCCGAAGCACATGAACTTTGCGTCCACCTCGGGATGATGAAGCGCGGACGGGTCGGCGGCTTGCTTGCCGGTATTGGCTTCATGCTGCCAGGATTTCTGCTGATGCTGGTGCTGGCCTGGACCTATCGTCGACTGGATCTCGACCAGCCGCTCTATGCCGCGCTGCTGCTGGGGGTTCAGGTCGGCGTGATCGCACTGATCGTCCGCGCCATTCACCGCATCGGCGAACATGTGCTGGTCGATCGCTGGCTGTGGGCGATTGCGCTGGCCAGCTTCGTGGCGACCCTCGCGGGTGTCGGCTTTTGGCTCATCCTTCCGGCGGCAGGGCTGGTGGCCGGCCTGGCCAAGGCGCGCCAGCTTCCAGCGGCGGCGGTGATCCTCGCCGCCACAATGATCGCCGTCCTGACCCATCGACCCGACATCGCAGCCCCCGCAGCAGCGGCAGGCGGTCCCAGCGGCACGGTGGGCCTTGTCCTGCTGTTTGTTGCAGGACTCAAGGCCGGCCTGCTGACCTTCGGCGGGGCCTATGCTGCCATCCCGTTCGTGCGCGACGACGCGGTCGGGCGTGGCTGGGTCAGTGACGGCCAGTTTCTCGACGGGCTCGCTTTGTCGGGCCTTATCCCGGCGCCGCTGATTATCTTCGCCACCTTCGTCGGTTTCCTCGCCGGCGGCCTCGGCGGGGCGCTGGCAATTACGGCCGGGGTATTTCTTCCCGCCTTCGCCTTCACCTTATTATTCTTCGACCGGCTGGAACGAGTGGTCGATGACCAGCGCCTCCATCGCTTGCTCGAAGGCGTTGCCGCGGGGGTCGTCGGGATGATCGCCGCAACCGTCGTCGATCTTGGTCGGGCCGTCGCCCAAAGTGTGCCCTCCTATCCGCCCGCCGCCGCAATCCTTGGCGGTTCACTGCTCATTCTCTACGTATGGCGCTCGAACCGCGCCATTGTCGCCGTGATATTGCTGTCGGCGCTTGCCGGGTCACTCGCTTTTTGAGCGATCAGGAAGGAGCAGGCGCCGCCGCCGCCTTGCTCGCGCCACCGAAGCTGCGTTTCAGCGATAGCGTCAAGGCGAGGTGCGAATTGCGCTCGCGTGCTTCGTACAATGACGGCCCGGGAAAGGATCGGTTGGGGAAGGTGAATTCCCGGCTGCGAAGCCCCGCCGTATTGAACAGATTATTGACCTGGAAGGTCGCCGTGGTGCGGGCGCTCGGGCGATATTCGACGAACGCATTGCCGAATATTCCGCCGTTATAGGGCGTGTCGACTTCGTTCGACCTGAAGAAGGAGAAACGCGCTCGATCCGAAACGTCGATGCCGTAGGCGAACTTGCCGATGTCGCGGCGGAATTCGGCGCTCCACTGCCATTCGGGGTAGAAACCGGTGAAGTTGCGGGTCTCGCCCGAAATCGGGTCGTCGACCCGCGTCCGCTGCAGCTGCCCGTTGAACTTCAGCCGCCCGCCCTTGATCCCGAACCGGTCGAGCGGGGCGTCGATCGCGAGTGCCACGAAGCCACGCGTACCGGTGCCGATATTGCCCGGCGCGTCAAACCCGTCCTCGGTCAATATCCGGTCCTGAAGCATGTCGATCCGGTCATAGCCGGCGTCGAGCTTGATCAGCCCGGTCTTGAATAATGGATGATCAACGCTCGCCCGCACTTCCCACGCCCGCTGGGGAAGGAGGTTGGCATTGCCGCCATTGACCCGGTCGTTGCTCAGCTCCGCCGCACTGATGAAATCGAAGAAGTCGAGCTGAGCAACGGTCCGGCTGACGGTCAGTTGCGAATGCCATCCGCCGGCCGGTTTCCAGTCGAGCGTCAGGCTAGGTTTGAGGAATCTGAGCGACCGGTCGGCCTGCGTATCGCCGCGCACTTTCAGCGCCGAAAGCTCATAATTGAGACCGCCGTCGAGCCGCAGCGTCTTCGACAATTGGTGTCCGGCCTTCGCGTAGATTTCGCCGCGCCGCTCGCTGACCGTGGCATTGTCGATCGGCAGGTCGATGCGGTCCTTCGCCCCGTCCGGGCCAAGGATGAAGAGGTCGTTGCGAAACTCGAGCGAGTTGTACGCGACCTCCGCGCCGGTCTCGACCGAGACGCCCGCCAGGTTGGCGCGGGTCCAGTTGAGCCGCGCCACCGTCTCATTGCGTTGCGAGGTCGATCCTTGCTGGAAGCCGCCGATAATCGCGCCATCGTCGCGCACCTCGACGACATCGAAATTGTCACTCTTTCGGCGATTGGCGAGCGCGACCAATTTGATCGCGCCGCCAGCCAGTGGCCGACTGATGTCGCCACCAATCTCGAACCCCGGCGATCGCGCGGTCTGGTACAAGCGGTCGTTGCGGGCCGGTCCGTCGGCTGGATAGACCAGATTGACCTGATCGAAATCTTCGTCGAACCGCTGGAACCGCGCATTGAGGTGGAGCGCCTTGTCGGGCGCCTGCTCAAGCGCATAAGCCGCCGACACGAATGGGCCACGCGGCCGGTAATGATTTTCCTTGCGCCGCTTCTCGAACAATTCGCCGGTCACCGGATCGGTTATCCGGTCGGTGCCTTCGTCGGTGAAGATGTTATTCTCGGTTCCGGCGGACAGGCTCAGGCTCGATTTGCCGCGCTTGATCAAGGCCGATGCATTGAGGTTGGGGACGATCTGGCCGGTCCAGCGCCGGGTCAGGCTTGCCGTCACCGTCCCGTCGATGCCCGATTCGGCAGACAGGATGACGTTCAGCACCTGGCTCTTGCCCGAATATTCGGAGCCGTAGAGATCACCCGAGCCTAGTTCGACTCGAACAACGCGGCTCGCCGGGATCCGCTCGAGGATGGTAAACAAGGATTCGGACTTGGACGATGGTCGCGCGCCATTGAACACGACATTGCCTGCCGCACCATTGAACCCGCGTAGGCCATTGTTGCCGCCGTCGATTTGAAATCCCGGCACGCGTTGGGCGATGTCGAGTGCATTGCGCGGGGCGAACGGAGCGAAGAAAGCAGCGTCATACGTGGTCGCGCGCGCCGGGGCCGTGGCTTGGGCGGCGAGAGGCCTGGCCAGCGCCAATGCCACGCATCCAACCGGTAGAAACAACTGCCGCCGAACCATCATCATTCCCCGTATTATTCGCACAATACAGCTACAGCGATGGAGGGTTGGTTGCCACTGCGCGTCGACCAATCGACCAACGGATCGACGGGCGGGTGGCGGAGAGAGTGGGATTCGAACCCACGGTGAGCTTGCACCCACGGCGGTTTTCAAGACCGCTGCCTTAAACCACTCGGCCATCTCTCCTGTCGGCGCTCATAGCCATCAACATGGCGCTGCAAAAGAGCCCATCTGCCAAGCCGGGGTTCATCTTTGCCCGTTACCAATGCTAGGCGAAGCCAAACAGCAAGGGCCAGTTTTCAGTGTATTCGACGCGCCATGCCATAAGTTCGTTCATCCTTGCGATCATGTTCGCCCAGCCGGCGTCGGGACAAGGGAGCGACCCGCTCGCGCCATTGCCGCCGCCGGTTACCGTTCACCGCCAGATTCAGCCCGTCCTGCCGCCGACGCCAACCTATTTGCTCGCCTCGACCAGCCCGTTCGAAACTTACAAACAGCGTCTGTCTTATGTCGCCCGCATCGCCGGAGTGCGTGAGGCGACGATTGCCGCGGTCATCCCCGGCCTGACTCTCAATTCCCGCGTGATCCAGCTCGACCGCGGCCAGCCGGGCAATATCGGCAATCCCAATTCCACCCCGCCGTTCGAGCCCTATCGCCGCGCCCATGTCACGCCCGACCTGATCCGTCGCGGCGCCGCGCGATACGCGACCCATTATCCGCAACTGGTCGCGATCGAAGCCCGCACCGGCGTCGCCGCGTCGGTGCTGATTGCGATCTATGGCCACGAAACTAGTTACGGCGCGGTCACCGGCAGCTTCGACATCGTCAGCTCGCTCGCCACGCTTGCTTATGAAGGTCGCCGCCGCCCGTTGTTCGAAGGTGAATTTGTCGCCGCGCTTAAATTGCTCGACCAGGGCATCCCACGCTGGCGCCTCAAGGGCAGCTGGGCCGGCGCCACTGGCTATCCGCAATTCATGCCCAGCGCGGTGCTTCGCCTGCGCGCTGATGGCGATGGCGACGGCCGCGCCGACATCTGGTCGAACGAGCTAGACGGCCTGTCGTCGATCGCCAATTTCCTCCGCGATGCCGGATGGAAAGCCAATACGCCGTGGGGGATCCCGGTGCGCGTCTCGACCGGCTTTGATCGCGCCGCCGTGCGCAATATCGCCACCTCAATCGATTGCCCGCGGGTCCACGCACGCCACAGCCGCCCGCTGACCATGCGCGAATGGCGACAGCGCGGGATCATTCCGGTCAATCGCGCGCTGCGGGATGAGGAAATCGCCTATTTCCTCGAGCCCGACGGAGTCTACGGCACGGCCTATCTGCTCACTGGCAATTACAAATCGATCCTCAAATATAATTGCTCCAATTTCTATGCCTTGTCGGTCGGTATCCTCGCCGATCGCATCATTGGCCGCTGACAAGGCAGGACGGGGGGGATAGAGGTTGCTCAAGCCCTGTCACCCGGAGTTCCCGTTTCCATGATCCGTCCCATCCTGTTGTCGACCGTTTCCCTCGCGTTGATCGCCAGCGCTGCCCCAGCCGCCGCGCCGCCGTTCGAAACCGGCGCCAAAGTCGCCTTCCTGATGGATCTCAGTTCAGGCGCGGTGCTGCTCGACAAGAATGCCGACATGCGCATGCCGCCGGCATCGATGGCCAAGATGATGACCACCAACGTCGCCTTCGAACTGATCGACAAGGGCGAGCTTGCGCTGACCAAAAAATGCCCGGTGCGCACCGAGACATGGCAGAAATGGCATGGTCCGGCCGCCGGATCGACGATGTTCCTTGGCGTCGGCGAGCAACCGACGGTCGAGGATCTGCTCCACGGCATCGTTACGTTGTCGGGCAATG
>NZ_JANMLM010000037.1:0-87784 GCF_031372575.1 Sphingomonas sp.
GCCAAGGTGGCATCGGTCAGCACGATCCGGTCGGCGCTGGTGAAATCGGTGATCGTGTCGCCGTTGAGGCCGGAGACAGTGTCGGAGAATGCGTCCGCGCCGGTTCCGCCGGTTAGCGTGTCGGCACCAAGGCGACCGGTCAGCGTGTCATTGCCCCCCGCACCCGAAAGCGCGTTAGCGGCATAATTGCCGGTGATCACATTATCGAGATCATTGCCCGATCCGGCGACTGCGGCACCACCGGTGAGAACCAGATTCTGTTCGCTGCCCGCGAGCGCATAGGTGGAAGCGCTGTCGACAATGATCGGACGTGGCGAGCCGATGAGGAAATTGGCCGCCGTGACCGTCGTCCCGATGGCCAGCGTTGCAAACACGATTGCGAGCCCAGCGCCGCTGCCGTCGGCATCGTAGGACAATTGGCGGGTCGTGCTGTTGTAGAGAATGCGGTGCGCCGTTGTGGTGGCTGCCGTTCCGATCCTGAACGCCGTGGTGCTGAGCGCGCCCGCCGGGAGAACCGAGAAAATCGCGCTGTCGAGATAGATGATATCGGTCGAACCAAGGTCGGCGATGGTGTCGATATCGCTGCCGATGGCGGTACCGAGGTAAAAGGTGTCGGCATCCGCGCCGCCGGTCAGCGTGTCACTGCCCAGTCCGCCAGCGATCCAATCGACCCCCGCGCCGCCGAACATAGTGTCGTTGCCCTCGTCACCACGGAGATAATCGTCGCCTGTTCCTCCGTCGATATAATCGTTGCCAAGCCCACCGTAGAGCGAATCATTGCCGCCGAAGCCGAGCAGGAAGTTGGAGCCGACATTGCCGCGAATGATATTGGCCTGATCATTGCCGTTGCCGGCCGAATCGTAAGTGCCGACCAATGTCAGTTCCTCGACATTGGCGCCGATCGTGAAATCGAATGCGGTGATGACCTGGTCAAAGCCCCCACCGGCCGCCTCGATAACCCGGTCATTGCCGTCGTCGACGAAGTAGAGATCGTCGCCGCCGCCGCCCTGCATCGTATCAGCACCGCCAGCGCCGTCGATGATGTTGGACGCCGAATTACCGATGATCAGATTGTCGAACGCGCCGCCGGTGCCATTGAGCGCAGCGGTACCCGTCAACGTCAGATTCTCGGTAAATACGCTCAGCGTGAAGTCGACCGAACTATAGACGGTATCGATCCCGGTCTGCCCGTTCTCGTCGACGACATCGCCGATATTGTCGACGTAATAGGTGTCATTGCCATTGCCGCCAGCCATCACGTCCGCGCCGCCTGCACCATCAAGGACGTTATTGCCGCCATTGCCGCCGAGACGGTTGGCGAGATCATTGCCGGTCACGTTGACCGATGCCTCGCCATACAAGGACAGGTTTTCGACGTTGGCGGGAAGGACGTAGCCGATCGCACTGTAAATGAAGTCAATCCCTTCGCCCGCCAATTCGACCACCACGTCACCGGCATCATCGACGTCATACCAATCGTCGCCAGTACCGCCGATCATCGTGTCGGCACCCGCCTGGCCAATGATGAAGTCACCGCCGCCGCCGCCGGTCAGTATGTCATTGCCGGCGCCGCCGAGCAGGCGGTCGGAAAGGGCTGTGCCGATGATCGAATCGCTGCCCGTGCCGCCTTGAACCTCGTAGAAACTGGTGGTCCCGAGCGTAACGTTGTTGCCGGCATCGCTCAGGTAAAGATAAGAGCCGCTGATTAGTTGCCCGGTGAGGTCGAGCGACCCCCCGTTGGCGATGTGCAACTGGTTGAGGCTGATCGACTGGAAATTGTCGATCTGCCCAATGGTTAAGCGAACGCGCCCGCCCTGGAGGCTTTCAAGGTCAGAGTCGATCACGGCCAGCGACAAGTCAGTCAGCACGCTCGCGTAGGGATCGAACGCGACCACCAGCCGGTCGTCACCAGTACCGCCGGTGAACCGATCGCCGGCCGATACAGCCTCACCGATGGCGACGCTGAGCGTGTCATCGCCGCTGCCGCCATTGAGCCAGTCGGCGCCCGCACCGCCGGACAGTGTATCACTGCCGCCGCTGCCATTGATGATGTCGTCGCCCCCGCCCCCGGCGAGGTCATCATAGTATAGCGAGCCGGTGATATTGTCATTGCCGGCACCGCCGATCACCCGGGTGCCATTCATGTTGGCGGACAGGTCAAGGCCGTTGCCAAGGCCGCTCAGCACGAAGTCATTCACCCTGATCGCCGATCCGACGGTCAGGTTGCCGGCGGTCGATAATTGGAGCGTGCCGAGTTCAAGCAGGTCGAACTGAGTCGCCTCGGCAACAGTCATGATGAAGCGCGCATTGCCACCGCTGAGCCGTTCGATGCCGCTGATCTGGGCCAGCGTGAGCCAGTCGGTTATAGCACCCGACGATGCGATGTAGAGGGTGTCATAGCCCGTTCCGCCAATGATTTGGTCAGCAGACGAAAAGCCAGCTTGCGGATCGACGAAGAAGGTGTCGTTCCCGGTGCCGCCGTCCAATATGTCATCGCCGAAACTGTCAGTAAGAGTGTCGTCGCCGTCACCACCGAGCAAAATATCGTTGCCGGCACCGCCGGACAGCGAATCGCCGCCGCCGCGACCTTCCAACCGGTCATTGCCATCGCCGCCATCCAGAGAATTGGCGGAATCGTTCGCAATGATCTGATCATCGCCGCCGCCGCCGTATAGATTGACGTAACCGGTCGAAGTGCCGGTGCCCATGCTAACGATGTCGTTACCCGAGCCGAGATAGAGCGCGCCACTGGCAAAGCGATTGTTGCTGAGATCGATCGTGCCGCTGCCGACGACCCGGATTATACCCTGCAAGGTGGAGAATTGGGCCAGTTGGGCAATGGTCAGGAACACCGGCAGATCGGCGATCAATATCTCGATCCCGCTGACCGAGCTTCCCGTGAGGTCGAAGCCGACGAAACCATAGGTAAAATCGCCGTTGAAGACGATGGTGTCAGACCCGGTGCCGCCGATGAATTGGTCGCCGCTCGACAGATCGGAGCCGGCAAATTGGTCGTTGCGGACGGTTAGCGTATCGTTTCCGGCACCGCCATCGACGATGTCGTTGCCAACACCCCCGCTCAGGATGTCGTTGCCGTCATCGCCATTGACGATGTCGTCCCCTTCGGCAGCGATCACATAATCATCGCCGCCGCCGCCGCTAATCGTGTCGTTGCCGGTGCTCGCAAAGATAGTGTCGTTGCCGTCCAGCGCATTGACGATGTCGTCCCCGGCAAGCGCGCCGATGACGTCATCGCCAGCGGTGCCGGTGAGCGTGTCGTTTCCAGTCGTTCCGTTGATTGTCGGCATGATACGCAACCTCAAACTATAGCGGGCAGGGCGAGGCGAAGGCCGAAACGCTTCCCCCATAGTCATTCAATCGCGCGCGAACAGGTCCGCAAGCCGGTTGAGAATAAAGGCTAAACACCGCCGCGCAAGTCGAAAACGAGCGCCACCGTCCCTCAACGGGAGGGGCGATCATTGCCTAATTAAGGTCGGGGTGGCCGCTCAGGCATCAATCTCGTCTTCGCTCAGGTTTGCGGCGTTGGCCTGGATGAAATTGAAGCGATGCTCGGGGTTCTTGCCCATCAGGCGGTCGACCAAATCCTTTACCGGCTGGCGGTCCTGATATTCGGAGGGCAAGGTGATGCGGATCAGCGAGCGCGACGCCGGGTCCATCGTGGTTTCCTTCAGCTGGCCCGGGTTCATCTCGCCGAGGCCCTTGAAGCGGCCGACATCGACCTTCTTGCCCTTGAATTCCTTGGCTTCGATCTCGGCGCGGTGGGCGTCGTCGCGGGCGTAGAGTGACTTGGCGCCGCTGGTCAGCCGATAGAGCGGCGGCTGGGCGAGGAATAGATGGCCGCGGCGGACGAGCTCGGGCATTTCCTGGAAGAAGAAGGTCATCAACAGGGTCGCGATATGCGCGCCGTCGACGTCGGCGTCGGTCATGATGATGATGCGTTCGTAGCGCAAAGCGCCTTCGTCGAACTTGTCGCGGATGCCGCAACCGAGCGCGAGCTGGAGATCGGCGATTTCGGCATTGGCGCGGATCTTGTCGGCGGTGGCACTGGCGACGTTGAGAATCTTGCCGCGGATCGGCAGGATCGCCTGGTTCTTGCGGTTGCGCGCCTGCTTGGCCGAGCCGCCGGCGGAGTCGCCTTCGACGATGAACAATTCGGTCCCCGACGGGTCGTTGGCCGAGCAATCGGTGAGCTTGCCGGGGAGGCGAAGCTTGCGCGCGCTGGTGGCGGTCTTGCGCTTGACCTCACGTTCGGCGCGGCGCTTGAGGCGTTCGTCCATCCGTTCGATAATGGCGCCGAGAAGCGCGCGACCGCGATCCATATTGTCGGCCAGATAATGGTCGAAATGATCGCGCACTGCGGCTTCGACGAAGCGCGCTGCCTCGAGGCTGGTGAGCCGGTCCTTGGTCTGGCTCTGGACATGCGGGTTGCGGATGAACACCGACAGCATCAGCTCGATGCCATTAAAGGCGTCATCGGCGGTGATTTCTTTGGCGCGCTTGTTGCCGATCAGGTCGCCGAAGGCGCGGACGCCCTTGGTCAGCGCGGCGCGCAAGCCCGCTTCGTGGGTGCCGCCGTCGGGGGTCGGGATGGTGTTGCAATAATAGGATTCGTTACTGCCCTCGCTCCACAACGGCCAGGCAACCGCCCACTCGGCCGAGCCTTGCGCATCGGGGAAATCCTGCCGCCCGGCGAAGGCGGGGGTGGTAACGCAATCGCGGTCGGCGAGCTGTTCGGCGAGGTGATCGGCGAGGCCGCCGGGGAATTGGAAGGTCGCGGTTTCGGGGACGGCTTCGGAGGCGAGGGCGGGGTCGCAGCGCCAGCGGATCTCGACCCCGGCGAAGAGGTAAGCCTTGGACCGGGCGAGCTTATACAGCCGCGCCGGATCGAACCGCATGTCGCTGCCGAAAATGTCGGTATCGGGGGTGAAGGTGAGCGTGGTGCCGCGACGGTTGGGCGCGGCGCCGACTTCCTCCAGCTTCGAGGTGGCGAGACCGCGCGCGAAGGACTGGCGATACAATTTCTTGTCGCGCGCCACCTCGACGATGGTTTCGGTCGACAGCGCGTTGACCACCGAGACCCCGACGCCGTGGAGGCCGCCGCTGGTGGAGTAAGCCTTGCCCTCGAACTTGCCGCCCGAATGGAGCGTGGTCATGATCACTTCGAGCGCCGACTGGCCGGGATATTTGGGATGCGGATCGACCGGGATGCCGCGACCATTGTCGCTGACAGTCAGGCGATTGCCGGGTTCGAGGGTGACTTCGATGCGGCTGGCATGGCCGGCGACCGCTTCGTCCATGCTATTGTCGATGACCTCGGCGGCGAGGTGATGCAGCGCGCGCTCGTCGGTCCCGCCGATATACATTCCCGGCCGCCGCCGGACCGGCTCGAGCCCTTCAAGGACCTCGATCGCGGAAGCGTCGTAACTGTCGGGCGAAGCGGCGGTGGAACCGGAGGCGAAAAGATCGGACATATTGCGAACGCTATAGGGGGGTGCGGGGCGGGGTGCCAAGCGGCACCGAGGTCACAGCGGACAAGAAAAAGCCCCGGCGGTGAGGCCGGGGCTCATGCTTACCTGACCCGCGGGCCGCCGAATGGCAGCGGCGGGGGTGGGCGGCGGTCGCGGCGGGGGAGTTGGGCTTGATACGCGACTCCGCAATGCTGGACGCAGTACGGGAAGCCGGGGTTCGAGGCTTGACCGCAGAAGTGGAAGTCGGGCTCGCCCGGATGACCCATCGGCCAGCGGCAGATGCGGTCGTTCAATTCGAGCAGGCTGGTCTTGTCGGCAACCTCGGGGCTCGGCTTGGCGGGGACCAGGCGGCGCGGCGGGGCAGGCGGGATCGGCGCCTGCGTATCGCCCGGACCCTGGCGGATGAAGCCGCCGGGACCGACCGAGCGATATTGCATCTGGGTTTCACCGGGCGTCGGGACGCGCTGCGGGGCGGGCGGAAATTTGGGACCCGATCCGCGCGGCGCATCGCCGGGGGCGACATCGGCGGCGGCTGCAGCCGCAGCGGGCGCTTCGGCCTTGGGCGCTGTTGGCGCAGGCTTGGCAGTGGCTGCGGCGGCGGCCGACTTGGGCGCGACAGCCTTCTTGACCTTGTTTTTCTCTTCACCCGCCTTGACCGGCGAGGGACGCGATTCGAGCCCGAGGCGATGCGCCTTGCCGATCACCGCATTGCGGCTGACCCCGCCGAGGTCTTCGGCGATCTGGCTTGCGGTCGACCCATTGGTCCACATCGATTTGAGGCGCTCGATGCGCTCGTCGGTCCAGCTCATGAAAATTCTAACTCCGTCGCATGTTGCGTGCCGCCCCGCTTGTGCAGGCACGCTGGTGCCGATAGGCGATTGAATCGTGAACGACCAGACTCAACCACGGGTTCTTAGCGAACCGGGCAAGCCAATCCTCGAAGGGGTCAATTGGGGCGGCCTCAAGACTCTCTATATCAAGGAGGTCAGGCGGTTCTTCAAGGTCCACATGCAAACCGTGTGGGCGCCGGCGATCACCACCTTGCTGTATCTGGTGATTTTCACGGTCGCGCTGGGGCGTAGCGGCAAGACCGTGATGGGGGTGCCGTTCGCCGATTTCATCGCACCGGGGCTGATTATGATGGGGATGCTGCAGAACAGCTTCGCCAACGCGTCCTTCAGCCTGATGGTCGGCAAGATGCAGGGGACGATCGTCGATTATCTGATGCCGCCGCTGTCGACTGGCGAATTGATCGCGGCGCTTGTGTCGGCCGCGGTGACCCGCGCGTTCCTGGTTGGCGGGGCGGTTTGGCTGGTGATGTCCTTATGGCCCGGGGTGCATGTCAGCATGGCCCATCCGCTGACCGCTTTATGGTTCGGCCTGATGGGCTCGCTGATGCTCGCTTTCCTCGGCGTGATCACCTCGATCTGGGCCGACAAGTTCGATCAGGCGGCGATGGTCACCAATTTCGTCGTGACACCCCTGTCGTTGCTGTCGGGCACGTTCTACGCGGTCGACCAATTGTCGCCCGCCTTCCGCGCGGTGAGCCACGCCAACCCGTTTTTCTATGTCATCTCGGGCTTTCGCTACGGCTTCCTTGGCGTGACCGATTCGCCGGTGCTGTTTGGTGCGATCCTTCTGTTGGCGATCAACGCCGTGCTGTTCGTGATCTGCTATGCGCTGTTGCGCAGCGGTTGGAAGATCAAGAATTAGCGATTTGCGACTCGGCGTTATGTGCGCCGGCAGATCCTGAACGTCCGGCCGCAATCCAGCCTCGGTTCGTCGCCGCGCAGATTAACCTCACATAACGCCCAGAACAAATCTCTCCGCGCGCCGTTGGGCTAGCTGAATGGCGAATAACGCCCCCGTTCAGCGTCGCCTCAACCACGGTGGCCTAAACCAGCTTCATCAACCGCTCGAAGGAGAGCCAAAATGCGTAAGGTACTAATTTCTGCAATTCTCGCCGCCAGCACGTTGGCAATCGCGGCCCCGGCCGCTGCTGCTCAGCTGACCGTTTCCGTCGGCACCCAATATGGGAGCCCGTATGGCAATTATTATGGCAGCCAGTATGGCAACCAATATGGCAATGCCTATGGCTACGACAATCGTGGCCAGGTGCGCAGCCTGATGGTGCGGATCAACCAGATCGAGCGTCAGATCGAACAGCTCGATCGCCGCAACATCCTGTCGAACCGCGAGGCGCGTCAGCTTGGCTACCAGGCCAACATGCTTGAGCGCCAGCTGCGTCAGGCGTCGTACAATGGCCTGAACGGCTATGAGCGTCGCAACTTCGAAGTGCAGATTGCGCGCCTCGAGCAAAACATTCGCTATCAGGCGAATGACGGCAACCGCTGGGGCAGCAACCGCGACGATCGCGGCAGCTGGAACGATCAGCGCAACTGGCAGGATCGCGATCGCGACGGACGCAATGACCGTTACGAAGATGATCGCGGTTACGACCACGACTAAGCTTTCGGGCTTGTAGCCCCGGTAAGCGTAGAGGAGGGGCGGGATCCGAAAGGGTTCCGCCCCTTTCTTTTTGCCTTGTGGGGGCCGCAGTCCTATAGCCGAACATGTGGCGGCCGGGGGGTCGCCATTTGCCGTTCAAAAGGATCACAGCTCAAATGGCCATTACGCCGCTCATGCCCGTCTATCCGCGTTGCGATGTCCGCCCGGTGCGCGGCGAGGGGGTGTATCTGTACGGTGAAGGCGGCGAGCAGTATCTCGATTTCGCCAGCGGGATCGCGGTCAATCTGCTCGGCCACGGCCACCCGCATCTGACCAAGGCCATCCAGAAGCAGGCCGAGACCCTGGTCCACGTCTCAAACCTCTACGGATCGCCGCAGGGCGAGAAACTGGCGCAAAGGCTGGTCGATTTGACCTTCGCTGACACGGTGTTCTTCACCAATTCGGGCGCCGAAGCGGTCGAATGCGCGATCAAGACCGCGCGGCGCTACCATTTCGCCAAAGGCAATCCGCACAAGCATGTGCTAATAACTTTCTCCAACGCGTTCCACGGACGGACATTGGGCACGATCAGCGCGACCGACCAGCCCAAGATGCGCGAAGGCTTCGAGCCATTGCTGCCGGGCTTTGTAGTGGTGCCATTCGACGATCTGGATGCGGCGCTCGCTGCGGTGAACGAGAATACGGCGGGTTTCCTGCTCGAGCCCGTGCAGGGCGAGGGCGGCATTCGCCCGGCGTCGAAGGAATTCCTGACCGGGCTGCGCAAGGCGTGCGACGAGCATGATCTGATGCTGGTGTTGGACGAGGTGCAGTGCGGCATGGCGCGGACCGGCAAGCTGTATGCGCATGAGCATTATGGCATCACTCCCGACATTATGGCCTCGGCCAAGGGCATTGGCGGGGGTTTTCCATTGGGGGCGTGCCTGGCGACCGAGAAGGCCGCAGCGGGAATGGTGATCGGCACCCACGGGTCGACCTATGGCGGCAACCCGTTGGCGATGGCGGCTGGCGAAGCAGTGCTTGATGTTGTCGCCAATGATGAATTCCTGGCGCAGGTGACTGAAACCGGCGAGCGGCTTCGCGCGGCGCTGACGCAGATGATCCCCAACCACGATAATCTGTTCGAGGGCGTTCGCGGGCTTGGGCTGATGCTTGGCATCAAGATGAAGACCGACAGCCGCGCGTTCGTTGCCTATCTGCGGACCAAGGGAATTTTGACCGTTGCGGCCGCGGACAATGTCGTGCGCGTGCTGCCGCCGCTGACGATCGAGGAACGCCACATCCGCGAATTCGTTGACGGATTGTCGGCCGCGGCGGGTGATTATCAGGTGCCGGCGGCGGCGTGAGCCCTCGCCACTTCATCGATCTGAAGGATGCCGGGGGCGACGCGATCGCCGCGATCCTGGGCGATGCGATGGACCGCAAGGGCGCGCGCGCCGGCTGGCCCAAAGGTCAGGTCGATGGCCATTCGCCGCTGGCCGGGCATGTACTGGCGATGATCTTCGAGAAGAATTCGACGCGGACGCGGGTCAGCTTCGACATGGCGATGCGGCAATTGGGCGGATCGGCCTTGGTGCTTGACGGGGCGTCATCGCAGATCGGTCGCGGGGAGAGCATCGCAGATACCGCGCGGGTGCTGTCGCGCTATGTCGATGCGATCATGATCCGCACCGACGATCATGCCAAAGTCGTCGAGATGGCCAACCATGCGACCGTGCCGGTGATTAACGGGCTGACCGATGCGTCGCACCCGTGCCAGATTCTGGCCGACATGCTGACCTTGCTCGAGCGCAAGTCGAAGCTGGCGGGGAGCAAGTGGGTGTGGCTCGGCGATGGCAATAATGTCTGCAATTCGCTGATCGAGGCCGCAGGGCTGATGCACTTCGACGTGACCGTGGCGTGCCCCGAGGGGTTCGAGCCCGATGCGGGCGTACTGGCGGAGGCGGCGGCGCGTGGGCGAACGATCCCGATCGTTCGCGATGCGGCGACGGCAGCGAAGGGTGCCGATGTCGTCGCCACCGATACCTGGACATCGATGGGCCACAGCGACAGCGATAATCGCGGGCAGGCACTGGCACCGTTTGCAGTCGATGATGCGCTGATGGCTGGGGCGGGGGCGCAGGCGATGTTCATGCACTGCCTGCCGGCCCATCGCGGCGAGGAAGTGACCGATGCTGTGATCGATGGGCCGCAGTCGGCGGTGTGGGACGAGGCCGAAAACCGGCTGCACGCGCAAAAGTCGCTATTGCTATGGTGCCTGGGCAAGCTTTGAATCGCCGCGTTGCGTCCCTATCTCGGCTCAGATGACCGACGTTCCCCTCAATCTCGACGTCTCGCTTGGCGTGACCATCCCGGCGCGGGCGGCGCGGGGGCGGGCGGTCAGGCTGGGCGAGTCGATCGATGCGATCCTGGCCAATCATTCGTACCCGCCGGTGATCGAGACCATGCTCGCCGAAGCGCTGGTGCTGACCGCATTGTTGGGATCTTTGCTCAAGGATGCCAGCGGGCAGATGACGCTGCAGGCGCAGACCGAGAATGGCATCGTCGAACTTCTAGTGTGCGATTATAAGGGCGGAGAGTTGCGCGGCTATGTTCGCCATGACGCCGAGCGATTGGTCGAGGCGGGGCCGAACCCGAGCCTGTTCGCCTTGTTTGGCAAGGGCTATCTGGCGATCACCTTCGACCAGGCGGCGACCAAGGAACGCTATCAGGGGATTGTCCCGCTGGAGGGCGACAGCCTGGGCAAGGCGGCCGAAAGTTATTTCACCCAGTCCGAGCAAATCCCCTCGATCGTCCGGCTCACCGCCGCAAAGGGCGAGGCGGGTTGGACTGCGGGCGGGATCCTGTTCCAGCATCTGCCCGAGGGCGAGGAAGGGCGCGAGCGGCTGCACACGCGTCTCGATCATCCTGATTGGCCGCACGTCGCGGTGCTGGCCGGATCGGTCAAGGACGAGGAATTGCTCGACCGGGCGCTGCCGCTCGACGAATTGGTGTGGCGGCTGTTCCATGAGGAAGAAGAAGTGCGCGTCCTCCCGCCGGTGGCGCTGGCCAAAGGCTGCCGCTGCGATCCCGATTATGTGCGGTCGGTGATTGCGCGATTCCCCGTGGAGGAGCGCGCGGCGATGGTCGGAGAGGATGGGTTTATCCGCGTCGATTGCGCTTTCTGCGCGACCGATTTTCCGATCTCGCTCGACGAGGTTGAAAGTCTCACTTCACCCTAGATTTCATTTACTAATGTCTGTTATTTTAAGGTCATGGATTCGCTTCCCCGCCTGTCACGCTTTGGAGCTTGCATTGCGATCGCTTTGGCGGTCGGCGCGGCGGGTTTGCCATTGCCGATGGTCGCGCCGGGCGAGTGGCAAGTCAGCGCCTCCGTCGGCGGCAAAGCCGAGCGAATTTGCCTCAGCGACCCGGGTTTGCTGATGCAGTGGGAACATCGCACCAAGAAGTGTGAGCGGGTGATCCTGTCGTCAACCGCCGATCGCGCCGAAGTGAGTTACACCTGCGCCAGCGGCGGCTTTGGAACGTCGAAGGTCGAAGTTCTCACCCCTCGCTCGATCAAGGTTGATTCGCAGGGGATTTCGGATGGCTACCCATATGCGCGGACGGTGTTTGCAAATCGCGTCGGCGCCTGCCCATCTCGTTAAGCATTTGTTTAACCAACTTCGTTTAGGACGTTGATGGTGTCCTCGATGAGGGTGCGCTTTCCTCCTTACGAGCTTGATCGCTCGAACTGGGGCCGCTTCGGCGGCCCTTCTTTTTTGCGGACACGCGCCCTAGATCGCGTCGATGAAAGACGGATATTCCAAAACGGCCGTGGTGCTATTGTCGGGCGGGCTCGATTCGATGGTCTGCGCAGGCTTGGCGCGCGAGGCGGGTTACCAGGTGATTGCGCTGACGATCGACTATCAGCAGCGCCACCGGGTCGAGCTTGAGGCGGCCAGGACGATCGCGGCGATGCTGGCTGACCGGCACATTGTCCTGCCGATCGACCTGACGGCGTTCGGGGGATCATCGCTGACCAGCGCAGCGCCGGTGCCGAAGGGCGGCGTGGAAGAGGGGATTCCCTCGACCTACGTCCCCGCGCGCAACACGGTGTTCCTCAGCCTGGCACTGGCGTGTGCGGAGGCGAGCGGGTCGAGCGACTTGTTCGTCGGGGTCAATGCGCTCGATTATTCGGGCTATCCCGATTGCCGCCCCGATTTCATCGCCGCGTTCGAAGCGCTTGCCAATCTGGGCACCAAGGCCGGGGTCGAGGGCGTGCCATTCACCATTCACGCCCCGCTGCAGCACATGACCAAAGCGGATATTGCGCGGGAGGCGGTGCGGCTCGGGCTCGACGCGGGGATTAGCCATAGCTGCTACGACCCGGCACCGGACGGCGGCGCGTGCGGATTGTGCGATGCCTGCCGCTTGCGCGCCAAGGGCTTTGCCGATGCCGGCCTGCTCGACCCGACGCGGTATCAATGACCTACGCGGTCAAGGAAGCGTTCCTGACGCTGCAGGGCGAAGGGGTGCAGACTGGCAGCCGGGCGGTGTTCCTGCGCTTTGCCGGGTGCAATCTGTGGTCCGGGCGCGAGGCGGATCGGGCGGCAGCAGTGTGCAACTTCTGCGATACCGATTTTGTCGGGACCGACGGGATAGGCGGGGGCAAGTTTGCCGATGCTGATCAGCTTGCGGGCCATGTCGCGGCGCTGTGGGGCGAGGGAGGCGATCAACGGCTGGTGGTGATCACCGGCGGAGAGCCGATGCTCCAGCTCGATTCGCCGCTGGTCGATGCGCTCCACGCGCAATATTTCCGGATTGCGGTCGAAAGCAACGGGACGATTGCAGCTGTGCCGGGGATCGACTGGCTGTGCATCAGCCCCAAGGCGGGCAGCGAAGTGGTGCAGCGGTCGGGCAACGAGTTGAAGCTGGTTTGGCCACAGGCTGGGATCGATCCGGCGGCGCTGGAGCAGTGGGCGTTCGACCATTGGCTGGTCCAGCCAATGGACTGTGTTGATGGCGAGGCAGCGCGGGCGGCGGCGATTGCGCTGGCGATGGAGCGTCCGCGGTGGCGGCTATCGCTGCAGGCGCACAAGATCGTCGGCTTGGCCTGAGCGCAACCAAAAGGGGCTGGCGGATCGCTCCGCCAGCCCCGATTTCGGTATAAATGACAACGCCCCCGAATGGGGGCGCCAGTCAATTACATCGCGTTGTTGGTCATCATGTTGTTCGACATGTTCATGTCGCCATTCATGGTCATGTTGGCGTCAGTCGCCATGTTCGCGTCGGCGTTCATCGTTCCATCGACAGCAGTCGTGTCGTTGGTGACAACGTTCTCGGCGTTCATGGTCTCATCGACGTTCATGGTATTCTCGGCAGCATCATTCTTGCTGCAAGCAGCAACCGCCAGGGCCGCACCAGCGACCAGGATAAGAGCACGCATTCAAAACTCCCTTGATTTTTTTACGACCTGGAGCAGGTTTGCCCCACTTTCCAAATCGTGGCGACAATAGTCGCTGGAGGCCAAAGCCTCAAGGGTCATTCGTGATTCGACTTAAATTTCCCAGAAAATCGGGAAAAGCGGAGTGGATTGAGGCGTCCAGATCGGCCATGTCCGCGCCTTTACCAAGGGCGTTCAGGCTGGTGACGCCATAGTCCGCGATGCCGCACGGGACGATGCCCGAGAAATGCGTGAGGTCAGGCGCAACGTTGATCGAGAAGCCGTGGAGCGTGACCCAGCGTTTGACGCGCACGCCGATCGCGCCGATCTTGGCCTCTTCCGTGCCACGCCCGGTCCAGATGCCGATGCGGCCGGGCTCGCGCCGTGCCTCGACCCCGAGTCTTGCGAGCGCGTCAATCATCAGCCCTTCGAGCGAGTGGACGAAGCGGCGAAGATCGCGTCCGCGCTTGTCCAGATCGAGCATGATGTAACCAACCCGCTGGCCGGGGCCGTGATAGGTGTAGCGACCGCCACGACCCGCTTCGAATACGTCGAACCCAAGCGGATTGAACAATTCGGCGGGGTCGGCGCTGGTCCCGGCGGTAAAGAGCGGGGGATGCTCGACCAGCCAGACGAGTTCGCTCGCCGTCCCGGCGCGGATCGCGGCGGCGCGCTCCTCCATCGTGGCAAGCGCTGCCCGATATTCGGTCAGGCCGGGACTGACCCTCCATTCGACGCCGTCGATCATCGCGTCGGCATGGCGGCGGAGAGGGGCGAACACAAGGCCGTTTGCACATCGCAAAGTGGCGGCTAGGGTGGCGAAAATCAGGGGGGAATTTCACTGTGGCAAGGGTTTCAGTAAGCAAGGCGTGGGACGAGACCAAAGACTTCATTGTCCGCGAGCGACGGCTGGTGAGTCCGGTGGCGCTGGCGCTGGTGTTCCTGCCGACCCTGTTGTTCCGGGTATTCGCACCGCAGCCTTCGATGGCCGAGATGATGGCCGGCAATTATCCGGCGTGGCTGCCGTGGCTGTCCTATGGCTTGCTGTTCGTCCAGCTGATCGGCGGGGCGGCGCTGATCCTGATGGCTTTGGGATCGAGGGATCCGGTCGGGGCGACGATCGTCAGCGGATTCAAGCGGGCGATCGTCGTCGTGCTGGCAGCTTTGTTAGCGGCCCTGCTGGCGACGCCGGTGATGATCGTGATGCTGATTATCGCCGGATTGGCCGGGACCATGCCGACCAACCCCAATTCGATTCCGCCGGGGTTCATGGCGATGGTCGGACTGATGTCGATCCTGTTGGGCCTGGTGGTGCTGCGCATGATCTTGTTCATCCCGGCGGCAGCGGCCGAGCCGATCGGGCCGTGGGCGGCGCTCAAGCGCGGCTGGGGCCTGGGGCGCGGCAATGGCGGGCGCCTGATCGTGACGATGGTGCTGCTGTTCATCGGTGCAATGGCGGTCAATTATGCCGCGACCGCAGTCGTCGGATCGCTCGCGCAATTGGTGACGGGTAGTAGCCAGGGCGCGACACTGGGCGGGATCCTGGTCGCATTGGTCGTGGCGGCGCTCGGGGCGGCGGTGTTCCTGGTACAATATGTCCTGCTGGCAAACCTTTACCGGCAGGCGATTGCCGACGCCTAGGCCCACCGTGCCAGCGGCGGCAGGCTCATCAGGATGGCGTCGATATTGCCGCCGGTTTTCAGCCCGAACAATGTCCCGCGATCGTAGAGCAAGTTGAACTCGACGTAACGGCCGCGGAATTCGAGCAATTTGGCCATATCCTCGTCGGTGAACGGCTGGTCCATGCGCTTGCGGACAAGTGCCGGGAAGGCATCGAGAAACGCCTCGCCGACGTCGCGGGTGAAGGCGAAATGCGCGTCGAAATGATCTTCCAGCCGATCGAAAAAGATGCCGCCGACACCGCGCGCGACATTGCGGTGCGGGAGCCAGAAATATTCCTCGGCCCATTTGGAAAAGCGTGGATAGAAAGTCGGGTCGTGCGCGGCGCAGGCGGCGCGAAGGCGAGCGTGGAACGCGTCGGTATCGTCAACATAGGCGATCGCCGGATTGAGATCGGCCCCGCCGCCGAACCAGCGCCGCGTGGTGTTGAGGAAGCGGCAGTTCATGTGGACGGCGGGGACATGCGGATTGGCCATGTGCGCGACCAAGCTGATCCCCGTGGCAAAAAAGCTCGGGTCGACATCGGCGCCGGGGATCGAGGCGGCGAATTCTGGGCTGAACTTGCCGTGGACGGTCGAGACGTTGACCCCGACCTTGTCGAAAATCTTGCCGTTCATTTGCGATCGAACGCCGCCACCACCGTGCGAGCCATCGGTTTCGGTGCGGTCCCACGGGATATATTCGAAGGCGGCGTCGCTGCCCGCCTCGCGCTCGATGGTCTCGAACGCCGTGCAAATCCGGGTTCGAAGCAATTCGAACCAATCGCGCGCGGCGTGTTGTTGATCGTCGAGCGGGGTCATCGCGGTAATTCTCCGGTCTGGCGAAGCGCTTCTCCGAGCGCGAGCGCGGCGGCGGTGGCGAGGTTGAGCGAGCGCACTTCGGCGCGGATCGGGATTCGGACGATCTGGTCGCAGGCGGCGGCGACCTCGGGCGGAACACCGGCGCTTTCCTTGCCCAGCAGCAGAGTATCTGTGGGCCCAAAGGCGAAATCATACGGCGATTGAGCGCCTTTGGTCGAGAGCAGGATCAACCGGCCGGGCGCGGCGGCGTGAAAGCTATCGAAATCGACATGTCGGGCGATGTCCACCGCATCGATATAGTCCATCGCGGTTCGGCGGACTCGTCGGTCATCCCATTCGAAACCCATTGGTTCAACCAGGTCGACCGCGACCCCGAAGCAGGCGCCGAGACGAAGCACGGCACCGACATTCTGGGCAATTTCCGGCTGGTATAAAGCGATCCGCATCGGGCGATCGATAGTCGGCGAGCCCCCTGCCGCACAAGGGTGCCGCAAATGTTGACAATTTGGCCATTTGCAACCGTCGGTCGAGGCGCTATCAGGCCGCCAATCGCTCGGGGACAGCCCGGCGGTCCCATTTCTTGTGCCAGTCGGCACGAAGTCAATTTCGACCAAGGGTGAGCATGGCCACGGTGAATCAACCAGACAGCGGTCCCATCGAGGGAGACGGCGTTCGCCGCCGCGATTTCATCAATATTGCTGCTGTCAGCTTTGCCGGAGTCGGTGCGGCGGCGGTGGTGCTCCCGCTGGTTTACCAGATGAATCCGTCGGCCGACGTGCTCGCGCTGGCGTCGAGCGAGGTCGATATTTCGAAGATCGCCGCTGGCCAGGCGATCAAGACGGTGTGGCGCAAGCAGCCGGTGTTCGTCCGCAATCTGACTCCGGCAGAGATCAAGCTGGCCAATGCGGTCGACATCAAATCGTTGCGCGATCCGCAGACGCTGGCTGAGCGGACCAAGCCGGGCAAGGAAAACTGGCTAATCACCCTGGGCGTCTGCACCCATCTCGGCTGCATTCCGCTGGGTACGGCCGATGGCGAGAATAAGGGGCCGTTCGGCGGCTATTTCTGCCCGTGCCACGGCTCGGCCTATGACACGGCGGCGCGAATCCGGCAGGGGCCGGCGCCGCTCAACCTCCAGGTGCCGGAGTATGTTTTCACATCCGACACACTCGTGACCATCGGTTAAGGGACGCCATAGATGAGCTTTTCCTGGGCCAAGCCCTATCAACCCATGTCCGCCCTCGGTCAGTGGTTCGACGACCGCCTGCCGCTCCCGCGCCTCGTATATGGTGCGATTGGCGGTGGCTATCCGGTGCCGCGCAATCTCAATTATTTCTGGAACTTCGGCGTTCTCGCCGGGCTGTTCCTGGTGGTGCAGATCGTCACCGGCATCGTGCTGGCGATGCATTATTATTCGAGCGTCGACGGCGCATTCAATTCGGTCGAGCATATCATGCGCGACGTCAACGCTGGCTGGATGCTTCGATACGCCCACGCCAACGGCGCCAGCTTCTTCTTCATCGTGGTCTATATCCACATCTTCCGCGGCCTGTATTTCGGGTCTTATAAGGCGCCTCGCGAGCTGCTGTGGATGCTCGGGCTGGTGATTTACCTGCTGATGATGGCGACCGCGTTCATGGGCTACGTCCTGCCGTGGGGCCAGATGTCCTATTGGGGGGCGCAGGTCATTACCGGCTTCTTCTCGGCCTTCCCGATCGTCGGCGATCCGATTCGCATCTGGTTGCTCGGTGGCTATGCCCCCGACCAGGCGACGATCACGCGCTTCTTCTCGCTCCACTATCTGCTGCCGTTCGTGATTGCGGGGGTGACCATCCTCCACATCTGGGCGCTGCACATCCCGGGCTCGAACAACCCGACCGGGGTCGATGTGAAGTCGGAAAAGGACACCTTGCCGTTCCACCCGTTCTACACCGCGAAGGACGGTTGGTTCGCCGGGCTGGTACTGACGCTTTATTGCGCAATGCTGTTCTTCGCGCCCAACGCACTTGGCCATCCGGACAATTACATCCCGGCCAACCCGCTCGCGACCCCCGCGCACATCGTTCCCGAATGGTATTTTTGGCCGTTCTACGCAATCCTGAAGTCGTTCACCGTCGACTTCATCCTTGGTGCGAAATTGTGGGGCGTGCTGGCGATGTTCGGCTCGATCCTGCTGTTGTTCCTGATGCCGTGGCTCGACAATTCGCCGGTCCGCTCGGGCAATTATCGCCCGGTGTTCAAGCGCTTCTTCCTGATCCTGGTGCTCGACATCGTGATCCTCGCTTATGTCGGTGGTGGCGAACCGAGCCCGATCAACGTCGCGCTCGGCCAGTTTGCGACCGCTTATTATTTTGCGCACTTCCTGATCATCCTGCCGCTGATCTCCAAACATGAGGCAACGCTTCCGCTGCCGTCATCGATTTCGAGTTCGGCATTGCATGGCGAGGCCCAGGAATCCGCGCCGCTCGGCCAGACTGCGCCGGCGAACTAGAAGGACAGACGAAAATGATCCGTTTGATTGCCCGAATTGTCGGCATCGGCTTCGTTGGAGTCCTGTTGCTCTCGCTCTACGGCACGGTCAGCGACTATGTCGCCGCGCCGCCCGAACCGACCGCCGAGCATGAGTTTCACCGCGAAGCCAAGGAGCTCGACCTCGAATCGAACGGGCCGCTGGGCAAGTTCGACCGGGCGCAATTGCAGCGTGGGTTGCAGGTTTACACCGAGGTTTGCGCGGGCTGTCACAGTCTGAACCG
Source organism: Sphingomonas sp. (assembly GCF_031372575.1). Lineage (GTDB taxonomy): Bacteria > Pseudomonadota > Alphaproteobacteria > Sphingomonadales > Sphingomonadaceae > Sphingomicrobium. Next base: position 18,614 of record NZ_JANMLM010000037.1, read on the forward strand.
CGTCGCCTTTGCCGACCTGGCCGGGATTGGATATAAGGAAGGCCAGATCAAGGCTTATGCCGGATCAGGCAATTTCTGGAAGATCGAGGTTCCGTCGATCAATCCCGATACCGGCGAGGCCTCGACCCGCAAGGCGATCCCGTCGGACCGCTTCCCGTCGCCTTATGCGAACGATACAGCCGCGCGTGCGGCCAATAATAATGCCATCCCGCCCGATTTGTCGCTGATGACCAAAGCGCGTGAGAACGGCGCAGCCTATGTCTATTCATTGCTCACCGGATATGAGGCGCAACCGGCCGAACTGCTCAAGGAATTTCCGACCGCCAAGACCCCGACCGGGCTGTATTATAATCCGTATTTCGCCAATTTGAACATCGCGATGCCGGCGCCGCTGACCAGCGAAGGCCAGGTCAGCTATGGTGAGGGCGCGCCCAAGGCGACCGTCGACCAGATGGCGAAGGACGTGACCGCTTTCCTCGTGTGGACCGCTGAGCCGAAGCTGGAAAACCGCCATCGTTCGGGGCTGGTGGTGGTGATCTTCCTGATGATCGCGACCTTGCTCGGTTATCTCAGCTATCAGAACATCTGGGCCGAGGCGAAGCGCAAGGTGGCACCCAAGGGGCCGCTCGATCCCGACAATAAGGCCAAGCGTAACCGCGCCAAGGCCAAGGCGGGGATCGCCGGTTAAGGACGGGCACGTGGCCAGCGCCGAGCAACTCAAGGCGCTGGTTCGCACCATCCCCGACTTTCCCAAGCCAGGGATCGAGTTCCGCGACATTACGACTTTATTGCTCGACCGCGTCGGCCTGGCCGGGGCGATCGATGCACTTGCGGCAAGCGTCATTGGGCCAATCGACTTGGTGGCGGCGGTCGAGGCGCGGGGCTTTGCCATCGGCGGCGCACTGGCGGTCAAGCTTGGCGCGGGGCTATTGCTGATCCGCAAGGACGGCAAATTGCCTGGCAAAACGATCGCCGAAGATTACGCACTGGAATATGGCACCGACCGGCTGGCGATGCACATCGATGCCGTAGCGCCTGGCGCGCGGGTGCTGGTGGTCGACGATTTGATCGCGACCGGCGGGACGGCGCTGGCAGCGGTGCGGCTCGTGCGGCGGGCAGGGGGCCTGGTGGTCGGGGCGCGGTTCATCATCGACCTGCCGGACCTGGGCGGGACTGCGGCGCTTGTCGCGGACGGGGTAAACGCGGTCAGTTTGATGGAATTTGAGGGCGATTAGGCTGAGGCGGGCTGCCGCTGCATCAGAACGATCGAGGTGTAGCGCATGACGTCGACGCCGTCCTGGTTGGTGACGATCGTTTCGGTTCGAATGGTGCCGAGCGACGGCTTGGAGCGCGACGGGGTCTTGTCGACGATCATCCCGTGCACAGTGAGGCGGTCGCCGGGATAAACGGGTTTGAGCCAGCGCAATTCGTCGATTCCGGGCGAGCCGAGCCCTGCCTGCGGTTCCTTGCCAAGCGCATCGACGATTACCCGCATGCTCATCGACCCGGTGTGCCAACCCGAGGCCGCGATCTTGCCGAAATGTGTTTTCGCTGCGGCGTCGTCGCTCAGGTGGAACGGCTGCGGGTCAAATTTGTTCGCGAACTCGAGCACCTCTTCGCGGGTTACGTCATAATGGCCGAATTCGCGGCTGCTGCCGACCACCATGTCTTCCCAATAGAGCATCAGTGGTCCTCTTCGCGATATTGGCCGGGGGGCAGGTCCCACCCGGCGAGTGCTGGTCCCAATGCTTGCTTCAATGGCGCAAGCATTGGCTCGACCGCGCGCCACTGATCGACCCCGTCGCGATTGATCGGGCGGCGGACTTGTTCAGCGCTGGGGGTGGCGACGGCGCGGCGATTATTGTGGAAATCGAGGCAGGCGGGATCGAACTCGACGCCGACGTAGGCGAGGAGGGCGCGGACTTGCGGCTCAAAATTGTCGATCAATTGTTCGTTGACGATTCGGTGGATCGCACCGGGATCAACCAGTTCGAAGTGGGTGATCAGCCGGAGATAATCGCGATAGTATCGGCCGATGGTCGCGAGATCGTAAGAGAAGGCTGCCCCGGACCCATAATTCTGCTTGAAGTTGGAAAAGCCGGTGGCGAGCGGATGGCGGCGCGCATCGATGATTCTGGCATTGGGCAGGATGAGGCGGATAAGCCCGATATTGGTCCAGTTGCCGGGCAATTTGTCGATGAAGAATGGTCGGTCGGTGCGGCGATAGGGCGCGGCGCGATGAATATAGGAGTCACCCAAAGCGCGAAGCTGCGCCGGCGAAAGTAGCGCGATCCGATCATACAGGTCGCTGGCGGGCAAGGCCGGATCGACGGCGATCTCGCGGTTGAGATGGGGGATGAGTGGCAGCTCCGAAATGCCCTCGATCAACGGATGACTGGCGAGAATTTGCTCGATCAGGGTCGAGCCCGAACGCTGCAGGCCGACAATGAATATCGGCGCGTTCGAGGACGAGCCCTGGCCCTTGCGCGCCGCCATGAAGTCGGCGGAGAAAGTTGCGATCGAGCGATCGACTTTGGGGGTGAGGATTCCTGCATGCGGCGGGAGTGTCGCCGCGCGAAGGCGGTTGCCGTGCGCATAATGGTCGAATCCAAGGACAATCTGGCCGCGATCCTCAAGCGCCTTGGCGAGCGCAAAATGCAGGGGAATGCGGTCCTGGTCAGCACCGCTGGCGATCGATTCCGTCATCGTCGCGATATCGGCGTCATTGAAGCTGAAGCTCTTCAAGTCGGACAACAGCCACCACGGCTTGCCATAGCCGGGCTGCTTCGTGATCGCCTGACGAAGTGTGGCCACCGCTTGATCGGTACGCCCGAGAATCTTTTGCGCATTGGCCATGCTGACCCACAGGCTGGTCACGTCCGGGTGACTGTCCATCAGCGCCGCGAGCAGCGAAATCTCGCCTTCGTGGTCGCCCAGCCTGCCGAGCAGGTCGGCCTTGTGCGCCATCCATTGAAAATCGCCGTGCGATGCGGCGGGGAATGACTCGAGCCGAGCGAGTGCCTCGCTGAACCGATCCTGCTGGTAGAGCGTCTGTACCGCCAGCCAGCGCGCACCATCGCTATTGTCGGCCGTGGGCTGGGTCACGTCCGCCAATTTTCGAGCGTGTCGCCGAGCGCGGGCTTGAGCGGATCGAGCCATTGTTCAAACATCTGCCACTGGCCGATGCCGTCGCGGTTAATCGGCTTGCGGACCTGGCCCGCGCTGATCGTGCGCACCGCGCGGGCATTGGAGTGGAACGACAGGCATGCGGGGTCGAACGGCACGTCGAGATGGGCGAGCAAGCGGCGCACTTCGCCTTCGACATCATCGACCAGATCATCGTAGATGACGCGGTGGACCAGGCCCGGGGTCACGGCATCGAAATGGCGCATCAGCCGTACGTAATCGGCGTAATAGCGGCCCATCGTCTCCAGCGTGTTCGAATGGTCGAGGCCGCGCGCATAGAGCTGCTTCCAGTTGGAAAAGCAGCATGACATCGGGTCGCGGCGGACATCGATGATCCTGGCGTTGGGCAGGATGGTGTGGATCAACCCGATTTGCATCCAGTTGTTGGGCATCTTGTCGGTGAACAAGGCGCGGTCGGTCGTCCGGCTGATGCGGCTGGTGTCGAGATAGGTTTCGCCGAGGCGGCAGAGCTGATCGGCGTCGAGCGCGGGGAAATAATCCTCGAACCTTTGGTTGGCGCGCGCTGCAGTTTCGCCAAGCTGGCGTACCAGATTGGGGATGTCGTTCAATTCGGCAGTGCCCTCAATCGCCGGATGGCTGGCCAATATCTGTTCGACCAATGTCGAACCCGACCGTTGCATGCCAATGATGAAAATCGGATCGCGCGCCGGTGCGCCGTGGCCAGCGCGGGCGGCGAAGAATGGCGCGGTGAACAAGGCAATATTCCTATCCGTCCATTCGCCGATCATCAGCGGATCATAGGTGGCAATGGTGGTGCGAAGGCGGTTGCCCTCGGCATAATAAGCGAACGACTGTTGCGCTTCGCGGCGATCCTCATAGGCCTTGCCGAGCGCGAAATTGAGCCGGATCAAATTCTGCACCGGCATAGCGGGAACAGCGAGGCCCGCCTCCATCGTCGCAATGTCGGCGTCATCGAACGCGAAGGTCTTGAGGTTGGCGAGGCTCCACCATGAGGTGCCCTCGGCGGGATGCTGGCTGGTGATCGCGCGATACATGGCAATCGCTTCTTCCTCACGCCCGAGCGCACGCAGCACATGGCCGATGCGCAGGCCATAGCGGATCACATGAGGCGCGTTGATAGCAGCAAGTCGCTCGAGGATCGCAAGCTCCTCCTCCAGCCGGCCAAGACCGCTCAGCGCCTCAGCGCGAAGCGACTGGACCGGCTCGGTTCCGGCGATCTCGGGGTCGAGCGAGTCGAGTTCGGCGAGCGCCAGCGCCGGCCGCTTCGACTGGTTGAACAATTCGGCAAGCGCGGTGCGGCTGGCGACCTCATCCGGCGCTTCGGCTACCGCGCGGCGAAGCAAGGGCTCGGCGATTTCAAATTCGCGCAGATTGGCTGCCTGGAGCCCGAGCATCGTCAAAGCCAATACGTCGCTATCGTCGTCGGCAAGCAGGCCGCGGAGCAACGCATGGGCGCGCGCCGCATCGCCCGATTGAAGCGCCTGGGCAGCGGCGCGATGGCCGGGATTGCGGGTCGACGCTTCAAGCGCGCGATGCTCCGCCACGCGGGCGTCGGCCAGCTTGCCAAGCCGCCGCAGCGCGCCGCCAAGCACACGCAGCGTTGCGGGATGATCGGGATTTGCCGCCAGCAGGTTGCGCGCCTGCGCCTCGGCCGCCGCCGGATCGGAGGCGAGTAGCTGCCGCGCCTGCGCAAGCGCGGCCTTGGGGTTGGCAATGATCCTTCGTTGCAAGGGTCGCGTTCCGGTAGGGCTAGGCACTCATGACCGAGCGCCTAGCATGGCCGGACGAAGCGACGCTAGAATTTGCGGCCAATCCGCAGCCCGATGGTGCGCGGGCGAGTCACCGTCGTGTAAATTTTCGGCCCGATGGAAGTTATGCCGTCGGGGTCGCCGCACACGGTTTCGGCACATTGAATGCTCTTCGAGATTTGGCCGCGCGAATCGAACGCATTCTTCATGTACAGGTCGACCGACCACGATCCCTTGTCCAGGCCAGCCGAAAAATCGACTTCGGCATAGGCCTTCATATTGCCGTAGATCTCATTTTCAATCACGCGCAGATCGCGCCGGCGTTTGCCTTCGTAGCTAGCGACGGCCTGAACGTGCGCTTTGAGATCGCTCGACGCATTCCATTCGTAGCGGACCCGGCTGTTGCCCTTGAATTTTGCGGTCAGCGGCAGTTGCGTCCCGCCGGGGGCCAAGAGCTCATTGCCGCCCGGCGCGGAGCAGTCGCTCGGGCCGGTTGCGATGCGGCAGAAATTGTCGAGAATCTTGGCATCGTTATACGAGGCACCGGTGCTCCACGTCAGGCCGGGCGCCAGCTTGAGGAACAAATCGGCTTCGAGACCGCGGATCCGGGCGTCGCCGGCGTTGCGAATCTCGGTCAGGCCATTGGCGCCAAGGAACGACAGTTGGACCGCCTTCCAATCCTCTTGATAAACCGCGAAATTGAAGTGCGACCCGCGACCAAAGCTGATCTTTGCGCCGGCTTCGTAATTGTTGAGGAAATCGGGCTGATAGGGCGGCAAGCTGCCCCGGCGGTTGATCCCGCCAGGACGGAAGCCGCGCGACCATGTGGCATAGAATAGCAAATCGTCATTGGGCTTGTAGGTCAGGTTGAGGCGATGGACGAACCCGTCACCCTTGGTGCGCTTGTCAACATTGTTGCAGGGGCCACCGACGGTCGGTGGACCGAAGAATGAGCAGTTGTAGATCGGGTTCGAGCTATAGCCCGGGCTCCTGAAACCAAAGAAGCCAACCAACGTGTTGTCGAACTTGTACAACCGCCCGCCGCCGGTGATCGTCAGCTTCGGGGTGATGTCGAATGCGACTTCCCCGAACACCGCATAATCGCGATCGACGCGAAACTGGTTGGTCAGCCAAATGTTGCTTTCGGTGGTTGGAACAGTGATCGAATCAGCGATGTTATCGATGATGTAATTTTGTACGATGTGATGAGTTTGACGCTGGTAGAACAGCCCCCCGACGACCCGTAGGCGCTTGTCCGACGGCGAGGTGAAGCGCAATTCATGCGATTGCTTGGTGAACTTGTCGTCGGACTGGATATACTGGTTGGGGTTCACCAGATTGCCGCCATTGTCGTAGAAATAATTGCCGTATCCAGCGAGCGCGTCGTAAAAATAGGCGTAATCGACATAGTCCGACTCGCCTGTCACCTTGCGCTCCATATAGGCACCGGCATAGGTCACGTCGAAATTGCCGATCTTGCCTTGGACGGTCAGCGATCCCTGGGCCCATTTGTCGTCAAACCGCTCGGGATTGAATTGCATCGTCTGCAGATGCTTGAGACCCGATTCCTCGGCAAACGAGCCGTTGGAAACCTGTCGCTGGGCCATGATCTGCGGCGTGATCGTCCAATTATCGTCGAGGTCGATGCGCAGTGCGGCGCGCGCACCATAGGTGTCGACGTCGTTATAATCCTTCTCGACGAACCGCGCGTTGTTGAACACGATCCCCGAGCTCGGGAAGGTCAGGCTGCCGGCAATATTGTCGATGTAGCCCGCGTCATGACGATTCCAGGCGACAATGCGGGCGGCGACGTTGGTGGCGATCGGAATGTTGATGAAGCCTTCGCCGGTGTAGCCGATCCCGCCGTGCGATACGCTGTTCACTTCCAGGTTCACCGCACCATAAAGGCCGCTGAAATCGGGCTTGTTGGTAATGATGCGAACAGTGCCCGCCTGGCTCGACGCGCCGTACAACGTGCCTTGTGGCCCCGCCAGCGCCTCCACCCGGGCAATATCGAACACGTGGATGTCGAGCGCGCCCTGGATCGTGGTGATGGGCTGTTCATCAAGATAGGTGCCGACCGACGGCAGTGACGACGAGTGATTGCCATTCTCGCCCGATGCGACGCCGCGGAAATAGACGTTGCTCGATCCCGGACCGGACGATTTGTAGGACAGCGACGGCACGAGGCGCGCATAGTCATCGAACGAATTCACTTGCAGATCGTCGAGCGTCTTGGTGGTCAACGCCGTGATCGCGATCGGCACGTCCTGCAGATTCTCGCTGCGCTTGGTGGCGGTGATGACGATCGCGTCTTCATCGACGGCAGGCGCAGTCGCCGTGGCGGGCGGGGTCGTTGGCGCGGCGGCTGGTGCATCCTGCGCCATTGCCGGCGCAACCAGCATCGTGGTTGCAAGCAACGCCATCGCGGTGTGGCGGTAATTCGGACTGATTGTGCTGCGCATGTGTCGACCCCTGTTGCCCACCGTGAAGAATGTTGCGGGTTCGTTACAGGGTCAACTCAATTCAGGCTCACAGCATGTCCGGCTGGTCATTAATCGCGCCACTGTTCCCCGAAAGCACCAAGTGCGTGGTTCAGCGGGTCAAGCCAGGCGTCGAACGCGCGATATTGTTCAAGCCCGTCGCGGCTGATCGGGCGGCGCACCTGCTGCGAACTGGGGGTTCGAACCGCGCGCTTATTCTCGTGAAAGGCGAGGCACGCGGGGTCGAACGGAAGGTCGAGAAAATCGAGCATGCGGCGGACCTCATGGTCGGGATCGTCGACCAGATCCTCGTGAATCACGCGGTGGACAAGGCCGGGCTGGACGGCGTCGACGTGGCGCATCAAGCGAACATAGTCGCCATAATAATGGCCGATGTCGGCAAGGTCGTAAGCGAAATTCTGGCCGCGGGCGTAATGCTGTTTGAAGTTGGAAAAACCGCACGCGAGCGGATGTCGACGGGCATCGATGATCTTTGCATTGGGCAGGATCAGCCGGATCAGCCCGACATGCGCCCAATTGTTGGGCAATTTGTCGATGAACTGCGGGCGATCGGTGATCCGCTGAACCTGCGCGCAGTCGAGATATTCCTCGCCCAACGCGCGCGGCTCGGCCGGGTCAAGGTCGGCGAGGCAATCAGGATATTCGCGCGACTTGCCGCCCAGCCGCCGCGCCATAAGCGGGATGTCGGGCAATTCGCCGGTTCCCTCGATCGCCGGGTGGCTGGCGAGGATCTGCTCGATCAGGGTCGACCCCACACGCGGCATGCCGAGGATGAAGATTGGCGCAGAGGAGGGGCTGCCCTGGTCGGCGCGCGCGGCGAAGAAACCGGGTGTGAACAAGGCGATTGAGCGGTCGACATGATCGCGGATCGTCGCCGGATCATAGCCAATCTCGGCGCGGCGAAGCGCATTGCCGGTAGCGTAATGCGCGAAGCTGGCGTCGAATCTCTTGCGATCTTCGAGCGCCTTGCCGAGCGCGAAGTTAAGGTGGAAGCGGTCGTCGATATCGAGGTCAGGCAAAGCGAGCGCGCCCTCCATCGCGGCAATATCGCCGTCGTCAAAGCGGATCGTCTTCAAATTGGCGAGGCTCCACCACACTTCGCCGAGGCTTGGCTGGATGGCGATCGCGCGGCGGTAGGCGGCGACGCTGTCGTCGAGCTGGCCAACGGTCTTGAGAATGTGGCCGTAGCTCATCCACAATTTGGGCTCGTCGGGGCGCTGGTCGAGGATCGTTCGGTAGAGCGCCAATGCTTCATCATGCCCGCCGATCCGGCCCAGGGCGGCGGCCTTGAGGCTGGTGTGGCCGAGATGCGCCGCGCCCTCACGCTCGATCGTTTCAAGCTCGGCAATCGCCTCGGCCGCGCGATTCTGTTTGTAGAGGACATTGGCGAGATTGGCGCGCGCGGCGGAGAACGCCGGGGCTAGCTCCAGCGCGCGGCGGAGAAGGTTTTCGGAATCGACCAGCCGTCCAATTCGCGCCGCAAGCTCGGCCATCATGCGGATCGCGGCGACATTGGTCGGGTCGCGCTTGAGGTAGGGGCGCAGCAGGCTTTCGGCGACCGGCAAATCATTGGTCGCAAGCGCCGTGCCGGCACGAAGCAATTCGGGATCGCGCGACGCAGCCGCAAGCACCTTCGCGAAATTGACCTGATCGCTCGTCGGGCGGGCGGTCATACGCGGGTCAAACGTTGAACTTGAAGTGGAGCACGTCGCCGTCCTTGACGACATATTCCTTGCCTTCCTGGCGCAACTTGCCCGCATCGCGCGCGCCGCTTTCACCATTCAGCGCGACATAATCGTCGTATGCGATGGTCTCGCCGCGGATGAAGCCGCGTTCGAAATCGCTGTGGATCGCGCCCGCCGCCTGCGGGGCTTTCGAGCCTTTTTCGACCGTCCACGCGCGGGCTTCCTTGGGACCGACGGTGAAGAAAGTGATCAGATGGAGGAGATCGTAACCCGAGCGGATGACGCGGGCGAGGCCAGTTTCGTGTAAGCCCATTTCCTCGAGGAAGGCGAGGCGCTCGCCCATGTCCATTTCGACGAGATCGCTCTCGATCGCGGCCGAGACGACAACGGCATTGGCTCCCTCGGCTTTGGCCTTGGCGAACACCGCTTCGGATAACGCATTGCCGCCCGCTGCGTCATCCTCGTTGACGTTGCAGACGTAGAGCACCGGCTTGGCGGTGATCAGCTGGGCCTGCGCGAACAGCCGTTCCTCCTCCTCGTCTTTGGGGACCGTGAGCCGCGCGGGCTTGCCCTCACGCAGCAGGTCGAGTGCCTGGCCAAGGACCGAAGCGGCGATCTTCGCTTCCTTGTCGCCCTGCGTGCCTTTCTTGGCGAGCGCTGGGACGCGCTTCTCGAGGCTTTCGAGGTCGCTGAGCAGTAATTCGGTCTCGACCACTTCGGCGTCTGCGATCGGATCGACCTTGTTGGCGACGTGCTGGATGTCGTCATTCTCGAAACAGCGCAGGACGTGGACGATCGCGTCAACTTCGCGGATGTTGCCGAGGAACTGGTTGCCCAGCCCTTCGCCCTGCGACGCGCCCTTCACCAGCCCGGCAATGTCCACAAATGCCAGCTGGGTCGGGATGATCTTGGCCGATCCGGCGATTTTGGCGAGCGTGTCGAGCCGGGCATCGGGAACCGACACCTGGCCAACGTTGGGTTCGATCGTGCAGAACGGATAATTGGCCGCCTGCGCCGCCTGCGTTTCGGTCAGCGCGTTGAACAGGGTCGACTTGCCGACATTTGGCAGGCCGACGATACCGCATTTGAAGCCCATGACGTGATGTTTCCGCGAAGGGGAGGGAGTTGCCAGCGCGATAGTGTCGTGCGCGCCTTCTGGCCAGCCCTGATGGGAGTGATCACATGCGGATCGTGGCACTGGTGGCGGGATTGATGGTCGTCGAGGGCACGCTCAAGTTCGACCGGGCTATTACGGCGATGCTGTCGAAGCCGCTGCCCGATTATTGAAATCGATGCCTTGGCCTGGGATGTCCACCGCCCGATTAATCCAATCCGAAACGGACTTTGTCGCAAGCTCGCCCTAACGGTCGGCGGGTGAATGTTGCTCGCGATGACAATCTCGCGTTTCCTTCCGCCAGCATTGCTCGGCTGCTGCTATTTTGTAGCTGCGGTTGCTGCTGTCCTGTTGACCCGGTTCGATGGCGGCGTGGCCTATCTGTGGTTGGCGACATCTATCCTAACCGCCGACTTGATGATGCGACCCCGGCGCGCATGGCTGTGGTCGATCATTCCCTGCGTCATCGCCAGCATGATCGTGACGGGATGTTTCGGGCTTGGTTGGGTGATGGCGCTCCCGTTTGCGGCGGCTAACGTGATCGAGGCGGTCCTTGCGGCCTGGCTGTTTCGAAAATTTGCCGATCCGCGACGTCCGCTCGGGTCCTTGTCCTGGCTAATGCACTTCGTAGCATCGGTCGGGATTGCGGGGCCGTTCGTGGCGGGCTTGCTGGCGGCGGTCGCGGCGTCGTCGATCGGGCTGCCGATCGGGCGGACGTTCATGACCTTCGTACTCGGGCATGCGCTTGGCGGCGTGACCTTTACGCCGATTGCCTTGCTGCTCACGCGGACCAATCGCAAGGCGATGCTTGACGAGCTTCGCCGGCGCAACATTGCGGAAACCGTTGCCTTGCTGATGCTTGCCATCGTCGTCAGCACCTATGTTTTTGGCCAGCAAAGTTACCCGCTGCTCTTCATTCCGATTCTGCCGATAATCCTGATCGCCTTTCGTGTCGGACGCGCCGGCGTGGCGATTTCGATCGCGATGCTGGCGATGGTCGGCGGCCTGTCGACCGCGAGTGGGCAGGGGCCGATGCAGTTGATCAACGCCTCCTTCGGCCAGCAGATGCAATTCTTCCAATTCTATCTCGCCGCAACCGTGTTGACCCTGCTGCCGGTCACCGCCGACCTTGAGAATCGCGCCCGACTGCATGCCAAATTGCGCAAAAGCGAAAGCGGCTATCGGATGATCGCCGAGCATTGCTCCGACATCATCTTCAATCTCAAGATCGATGGCACCATTCGCTATGCATCCCCGTCCTGTCGCCAGATTGGCTATGAGTCCGCTCAACTTGTCGGTGGCAATTGTTCAATGCTGATTGCGCCCGAGCATCTGGCCGATGCCACAGCATCGCATCTCCGGTCGCTCGAGATGGGCGGCGAAACCAATCGATTTGAATATCTTGCGGTTACTGCCTCGGGCGAGCAGCGGTGGCATGAAACCCACGCCCGGCTGATCATCGACGATAATGGTCGGCCCGAAGGTATTTTAAGCATCGTGCGCGACATTCACGCGCAAAAGGCAGTCCAGCGGCGGCTGAGCGACGCGGCCCTGGTGGACTCGTTAACCGGGCTGAACAATCGCCTCGCTTATCGCGAGGTGGTCGAGCGACGGCTTAAGGCGGGTGAAACCGGCGCGTGCGTCGCGATGCTCGACATCGATCATTTCAAGCAGGTGAATGATCGTTTCGGTCATTCGGCGGGTGACATCGTCCTGCGTGGCTTTGCCGATGTGGCGCGGCAGATCATTCGCGACGGCGACATGGTGGCGCGGATCGGGGGCGAGGAATTCGCCTTTTTCTTCCCCAACACCGCGCTTCCTCAGGCACTGGCGATTTGCGACCGGTTACGTAATGAATTGAGCGCAACGATTTTCCGTGCCGGAACCTCGTCTATCAACGTCACCGTCAGCGGCGGCGTAGCCGAACTGGGCACTGACGGAATCGACCAGGCATTGAAGATCGCCGACATGGCATTGTATCGCGCCAAGCAGGCCGGACGGAACCAGCTCGCGCTTGCCGCCTGACCCTCAGGCGAAATTGAAGCTGATGCTCAGTCGTTCGCCCTTGGATTTGCCGGGCAACACTTCGTGGCGGATGAAGCTTTCCCACAGCAACAGCATGCCGGGTTCGGGGTCGACCGTGACAAAGGCGCGCAGCGGTTCGGGTGCGTCGGGCAGGCGCTGGGGAGCGGCCATCATCATGGCGAGGCGGGGATCCTCGAACCGGATCGCGCCGGAGTTGGCGGGCGCCTCGACGTAAAAGGTGCCCGAGATGATGCTATGGGGGTGGATGTGCGCCGAATGATGGCCGCCGCCCTTGAGCAAATTGACCCACAAGCTGTCGAGTTTGGGTTTGCGACCAAGATCGAAGGCGCAGTCGGCCGCGAAGGCGGCGGCGTGTTTGCCGAGCAGTTTCGCCAGATCGCCGATCACCGGATCGCGGCGTGGGAGATCGTCGAGCGAGGCGTAGCTGGTGTAGCCGGGATAATGATGGTCGCGGCTCCACCCGACGCCCGCGCGGTCATCGATGCTCAAGGTGCGAATCGAATGAGCAAGTTCGTCGAGCAATGTCGGATCGGCGATCTCGGCCTGGTAAAGTTGCGTGACGAAGAGATTGCGAGAGGTCATGATCTGCTCGATTCCACTCTCTTGAGCCATGCGGCAAGCGCTTTCGGATTGGGGAGTCGGATGATCTTATGCTCGTGGCCCTTGAGCTTGGCCTCTGTGCGCGGGCGCGGGCCAAGGTTCCAAGTCAGCAAATAGACGAAGAATGACACGTCGAACCGCTCGGGGCAGCCGTCGGGCATGTCGGGGCGCGACCGACCGCGGTGGGTAGCGATCCGCCGCCCCAGTCGCCACAGGCAAAGCCATATCGGGAAGTCGAGATAGACGATGGTGTCGGCGCGCGGCAGGCGCTCGTCGAGCGTGCCGCCGTAATTGCCGTCGATCAGCCAGCGGTCGGTGACGGCGATGGCGCGCAATTTTTCGCGCAGCTCATCCTTCGTGCTCTCGACCCAGCCCGACTTCCAATTGAGCTGGTCGATATGAAACAGCGGCAGGCCAAGCCGCCGTGCGAGCATCGTCGCCAAGGTCGATTTGCCGGAGCCGCACGGCCCGATGACCAGTACGCGCCGCATGGTTTCAGTCGTGCTGCTGCCGCAATGCGACATCGCTCATGAATCGGGCGTCATCGCCGGCCGCGAGCCACTCGGCCTCGGCGGCGATGGCACCGAGCAAATCGGACAGCGCGTCCATTTCGCTCTTGGCGTAATTGCCGAGCACGTAATTGGTGACCTTGGCCTTGTCGCCGGGATGGCCAATCCCGATCCGGACGCGGCGAAATTCGGGGCCGAAGGTGGCGTCGATCGAGCGCAGGCCATTGTGCCCGGCAAGCCCGCCGCCGGTGCGGACCTTGACCTTCATTGGTGCCAGATCGAGTTCGTCGTGGAAAACCGTCAGCGAGCTTATGTCCTGCTTGAAGAAATTGAGCGCCTGCTGAATCGCGTCGCCGCTGTCGTTCATGAAGGTTTGCGGCTTCATCAGCAGCACCCGCTCACGGCCGATCCGGCCCTCGGCGATCAGGCTGCGGAATTTCTTCGACCAGGGCGCGAAACCGTAAACTTCGGCGATGATATCGGTCGCCATGAAGCCGACATTGTGGCGGTGGAGCGCATATTGCGTCCCCGGATTGCCCAGACCTGCCCAGATTTGCATGACGCGTCCTTCAAACAAAAACGCCCACCCCGCAAGCAGGATGGGCGCTGATGTTTTGTGCGAAGTGGGAGCGAAGGCTTAGCCTTCGTTGCCACCCTCGGCAGCGTCGCCGCCTTCGGCTTCGCCCTCTTCGCCGACAGTCGGGACGTCGCCGGCGTCGGTCGCGGTGTCGCCCTCTTCGGACTTCATCGCCGACGGGGCGACCAAAGTTGCGATCGTGAAATCGCGATCGTCGATCGCCGCCTTGGCGCCCTTGGGCAAAGTGACGTTGCTGATGTGGATCGAATCGCCAATGTCGAGCCCGGTCAGGTCGATATGCAGCTCATCGGGAATCTCGGCCGCGTCGCAGACCAGCTCGATCTCATGCTGGACAACGTTGAGCACGCCGCCACGCTTGAGGCCCGGCGAAGCTTCTTCATTGTCGAAGCGAACCGGAATAGCGACGGTGACCGTGCTATGCTCGCCGATGCGCAGGAAATCGACGTGGATCGGACGGCTCGATACCGGGTGAAACTGAACGTCCTTCGGCAGCGTGCGGTGGCTTTTGCCACCGGCGTCGATCATCACGATCGTGTTCATGAAGTGGCCGGTCGAGAGCATCTTTGCGAGGCTCTTTTCATCGACGTGGACCGAAAGTGGGGTGTTCTTGTCGCCGTAGATTACGGCGGGCACCCGTCCAGTGCGACGCAGTTCACGGGAGGCTCCCTTGCCATTCCGTTCGCGTTGCTCGGCGGGCAGCGTCAGCTGTTCGCTCATTGTAGCATTCCTTTGGTAATTGCTCCGCCACGCCTCCAGGGATGACCATGGGTGAGCAAGCGCGCGCCTATAGGCAAAGCGGCCGCGACTGGCAAGTTTTGGGCGGCTAGTTGATGCGCGTGGCGCGATAGCCGCGAAGGCTGAGCTGCTGCTGGACACTGTCGCGGCCAATCAAATGGCCGGTCCCGACCGCGACGAACACCGTTCCCGGCTGCTGCATCCGCCGCGCGATCCAGCTGGCCCATTGATTGTTGCGGTCGACGAACAGGCGTTGGTAGGCGGCGGGGGACTGGGCTTCGAGCGTGGTCAGCATGGTGGCGAAGGTGGTGGCATCGCCCGCGCGCCACGCGGTTCGCAGTGCGAGCAGCATATGGCGCGGGTCAGGCTGGGGGCCAGCGAGTCGCTCGGCTGCGGGCAGGCCGGTCAGCATCGTCAGTTGAAAATCAAAGCTTTCCAGCCCGCCGACCGGCTTGCCTCCGGCGCTCGCATACTGGCGCAGCATCATATCGGCGCCGCGCTCGACGGTCATTCCGGCGGTGCGACCGGCCGCTATGATCCGGGCCGGCGCAGCGGCGCCGCTGACTACCGGCTGGCCGACCACCATTGGCGCAATCAGCGAATGGCGCGCGAGTGCGTTGGTGAGCTCGATCGGGTCGGTCGGGACCAATGTCTCGAGCATCAACTGATCCGAGCCTTCGAATGCGGCACGGACATCGCGCCCGAACCAGTCGGTGCGATCGTCGAGCGCGTGGAAAGTGCCGAACAGATAGATGGTCGTGTCACGGTCGCTGAGCACCCACAAGGCGGGCTGGACCGCGCGCTGCGCGGCGGGTTTGACGGCAAGCGAGGGGCGGGCGGCGAGCGGCACTGCAACGACCATCGCACACAGCAGCAGCGCCGCAATCGAGAGGCCAGTCGTGGATCGGACGCCGGGCGCCCTTGGCGAACAAAGTCGTTTCGGCACGTTGACCCCCCCGGGTTAGTGCATCGACAATCTGTTCACACAAGGTCGCCCAGTCAACTTGAGAAACGGTTAAGTTGTGACCACAAATCAACAGTTTCGTTGATTATTTCACTTATTGGACGCGCTTTACCTTGTAGCCGCTCCGTTCGAGCATGCTGATGACCGAATCGCTGCCCGCCAAATGTCCGGCGCCAACCGCCACGAACACCGTGCCAGGTTGCAGCATCCGGCGCTGGACCCAGCCATTCCAATTGGCGTTGCGCTTGCGCAGCAGATTTTCGCGAAGCTCGGGCGAATCCTTCAGCTCGCGGTTGAAGCTGTCGCCCATCGCCTTGACGTCGCCGCGGGTCCAGACACTGAGCATCTCGGTGAACATGGCGCGGCCTTTGGCGGGATCGTCGGTCACACTTTCGAGGAACTTGCGCTGCGCCGCCTCGGGCAGGGTATCGAAGAAGCCGAATTGCTCAGCATTGGTTTCAAGCTGGTCGATCGACTTGGCGGCAGTCTTAAATTCGCTGCGCAGCGCGGTTTCGACGCCCGAGCTGGGTTCCAGCCCGAGATCCTTGAAGGTCACGCCAAGCAGGATCATCCCGCCAGCCCAGGTCTCGAGCTTGTCGAGCACCCCGGCGGGCATCCCCGAGCGCGCGATCATCGCTGCCAGCGCGGGCCGCTTGTCGGGCGTCACGCGGTCGAGGATCGGGGGCAGATTGGGGCTGACCGCAAGCTTCATCATCGCCCCGATCGCAGCTGCCGGATTGGCTTCGTCGATGATTGTTTCAACCACCAGGGTGGAGGAGCTTGCCGCCGCCTGATTGAACTTGGCGGTGCGCCATTCGGTGCCCTTGGGCAACAAATGGATGGTGCCGAACAGATAGATGGTGGTGTCCTTGTCGGCCACCTTCCACAGCGCCGGCTTGGCGGCCGGTGCCTTGGCGGCGAGCGGGGTCAAGGCGGCCGAAGCGGCGGCAAAGACGGCGACGGTGCGGGTGAGGATTTTACGCATTAGACACTCCTAGGGTGGGAAAGATCAACGGAACTTGAACAAGGCCCAGACGATCGCCTGGATGATGCAGGAAAACAGGATGAGCAGTAGCGCGATGCCAATGGTCAGCGCGGGGATCAGGCCGCCGCGCTGAAGTAGCCAGTGCAGCGGAAAGACGAGGGCCAGGAAGTAAAATGCGACGGTCGAGCCCCACAGATAGGCCCGCTCCTCATGGTCATCGATGGTGCGGTGATAAATAATCGCCGAAATGACCAGCAGGATGCCGAGTAGCAGCGACGCGACAATCGCGGTCAACGGGGCGATCGGCGAGTTGCTCAGCACCAGCGAAAATCCGTCGCCCTGGTCGCTCAGCCCGAGCATCGCCAGCCCGATTCCGACCGGCATGCCGAGCGCGGCAACCACTGCCCACATCTTCCAGTAACGGCGATCGAAACCGCTCATCGTCTGGGGCTTGAGCGAGCGAATGAGCGTGGCCAGGACCCAGCCGACGACCGCGACCAGACCGATCATGGCGGCGAAGATGATGTAGGCGATTGGCTTGGTCGGCAGCCGGCCATCTTCGACGACCGCATAGCTGAAACCCGCAATCATCCCGAGCGCGAACAGGCCAAAGATCGAGGCCAGCACGATTAATGTGACACGGGTTGTCGATCCCAGGCGATCGGCCCAGCCGTCATTGGCGCGCACGTTCATCACTCCACTCCATCCAGAAAAATCTGCTCGATCGACTGTTCGAATAATCGTGCGACCTTGAAGGCGAGCGGCAGCGACGGATCATATTTGCCGGTTTCGATCGCGTTGACCGCCTGGCGCGACACGTCGAGATGCCCGGCCAGCTCCGCCTGGCTCCAACCGCGTTCGGCGCGCAATATTCTCAGGCGATTTTCCAACTGTCAGCCAAGCCTTACCAAATGTCAGTCAAACCTTACATAGCGAGTGGCGGGGCGATGTCAACAAGACCTTACATCGATCCGCGTGGCTTGACCCCTTCGAGCGCCGCACTCTAGGGCGTTAGGCGTGGCAGACGCGCTTTCCTTCCAGGATTTGATCCTTACCCTCCACCGCTATTGGGGGGATCGCGATTGCGTTATCCTGCAGCCGTATGATCTGGAGATGGGGGCGGGGACGTTTCATCCGGCGACGGTGCTGCGTGCGCTCGGGCCCGATCCGTGGAACTGTGCCTATGTCCAGCCGTGCCGCCGCCCGACCGATGGCCGCTATGGCGAGAACCCCAATCGCCTCGGCGCTTATTATCAATATCAGGTGATGCTGAAGCCGAGCCCGCCCGACCTCCAGCAGCTGTATCTCGGGAGCCTCGACGCGATCGGGATCGATCCGCTCAAGCATGACATTCGCTTTGTCGAGGATGATTGGGAAAGCCCAACCCTGGGCGCGTGGGGCCTGGGGTGGGAAGTGTGGTGCGACGGGATGGAAGTGACCCAATTCACTTACTTCCAGCAAGTTGGAGGCTATGATTGCAAGCCGGTCGCGGGGGAATTGACCTACGGGCTCGAGCGGCTGGCGATGTACATCCAGGGCGTCGACAATGTGTTCGACCTGAAGTTCAACAATGCCGGCGTGAGCTATGGCGACGTGTTCCTCGACAATGAGCAGCAGATGTCGAAATGGCATTTCGAAGTGGCCGATACGGCGGCGTTGTTCGAGGCGTTCAAGATGGCTGCGGCGGAGGCGGAGAATAGCCTGAAGGCCGGGGTCCCGATCGCGGCCTATGAGCAGGCGATCAAGGCCAGCCACATCTTCAACACGCTGCAGGCGCGGGGAGTGATCTCGGTCGCCGAGCGGCAGGCGTATATCGGCCGGGTGCGCGACCTGGCGAAGGGCGCCTGCGCCGCGTGGATGGATCATAAGGGGTATGCGGCGTGAGCGCTCCCACCGACTTCTTGCTCGAGCTTCTCTCCGAAGAAATTCCGGCGCGGATGCAGGCCAAGGCGCGCAATGATCTGGCGCGGATGATGGCCGAGTCGCTCGCAGCAGCGGGGCTCAAGCATAACGGGATCACGACTTACTCCACCCCGCGTCGGCTGGCGCTGATCGCGCGCGATCTGCCCGCCGCGACCGAGCCGGTGAGCGAGGAAGTGAAGGGGCCGAAGACCGCCGCGCCACCGCAAGCGCTCGAGGGGTTTTTGCGCAAGACCGGGCTGACGCAGGATCAATTGCAGGATCGCGATGGGGTTTGGTTCGCGGTGATCGACAAGCCGGGGCGCGCCACGGCGGAGGTGCTGGCCGAGACGGTCGCGGCCATCGTCCGCGATTTCGCGTGGCCCAAGTCGATGCGCTGGGGCGCGGCGTCGGCGAGCAGCGCGACGATGCGCTGGGTGCGGCCGTTGCACTCGATCGTGGCGTTGCTTGGCGAGACGATCGTGCCGGTGGCGATCGAGGGCGTGCCATGCGGCGCTTCCACCCTCGGCCACCGTTTCCATCACCCCGGCCCGATCACGATCGGCGGGGCGCATGATTATGTTGCGAAACTGCGCGCCTGCCATGTGCTGGTAGATCACGCCGAGCGCGAGGACATCGTCCGCAAGGGCGCATTGGCGGCGGCGGAAGGCGCGGGGTTCAACCTGGTCGAGGATGAGGGGCTGGTGGTCGAGAATGCCGGGCTGACCGAATGGCCGGTGCCATTGCGCGGCGGGTTCGACGCCGATTATCTCGACGTTCCGCCCGAAGTCATCCAGCTGACAGCGCGCACCAACCAGAAATATTTCGTGATGCGAGATGGGGAGGGGAGGCTCGCGCCGAGCTTCGTCTGCGTGGCGAATATCGATGCGAATGACGGCGGCGCGGCGATCATCGCGGGCAATGAGCGGGTACTTGCCGCGCGGCTGAGCGATGCGCGCTTTTTCTGGAAGAACGACCTCGACGTGAAGCTCGACGTGCAAGCGGAGAGGCTCAAAGACATCGTGTTTCACGAGAAGCTCGGGACGGTTGCAGACAAGGTCGAACGAGTGGCGAAACTGGCCGAGTGGCTGGTTACCGAAGGCATCGTCAAGGGTGCGTCAACAGCCGATGCGCGCCGCGCGGCTGAGTTGTGCAAGGCTGATCTCGTCACCGGGATGGTCGGCGAATTCCCCGAATTGCAGGGCGTGATCGGCGGCTACCTCGCCCGCGCCCAAGGCGAAAATGACGCCGTCGCCGACGCGGTCTGCGATCATTACAAGCCGGTCGGGCAGGGCGATGAAGTCCCGACCGCGCCGGTTACGGTGGCAGTGAGTCTGGCGGATAAGTTGGATACGCTTCTCTCGTTTTTCGACATCAAGCTTTATCCGACAGGTTCAAAAGATCCTTTCGCCCTCCGGCGGGCCGCGATCGGCGCCATTTCCTTGATTCTTGATAACGAGTTGGTCGTGCAAACCGATTTCCCGATCGAGTTTTGGCTTGGCCAATCCGACCCGTCCCAAATCCTCGACGACCGAGCAAGAGATCGGAGGAACTTGCTTACAGTCGTCAGCGAATTTTTGTTGGACAGATTGACGGTTCAACAAAAAGAAATGGGCATTCGTCACGACTTCATCTCCGCTTCCAGGGAGTGGAATTCACGCGGTGACGTGCGCCTTGACCGGGTTGCTAGCCGTGCTGCCGCGCTTCAGGCATTCGTCGAGACCGTCGAAGGCAAAAACCTACTCGCCGGGTACAAGAGGACGACGAATATCTTGAAGAAGGAGCAGTGGGATTCTGCCGCTGCTTCGACCACCAATGTGCTGCCATACGAGGCCGCGCTTGCCGCTGCGCTCGACAATGCCGAGCCGACCGCGACCGCTGCCATCGCCGCTGAAGACTTCACCGCCGCAATGTCCGCATTGGCTTCGCTCCGCGCGCCGATTGATGCATTCTTTGCGTCGGTGATCGTCAATGATCCCGACCCCGCAATCCGCGCGCGGCGGCTGTCTCTGCTCGCGCGGTTCCGCGACGCCGTTCACGCCGTCGCGGATTTCTCGAAGATCGAGGGCTAGTTAGACTTCTTTGCGGTCGTCGACGCCGTCGCCATCGCGGTCGACGTGGTCGTCTTCGCTGTCGTTGATGCCGTCACCATCCTTGTCGCGACCAAGCATCCGGTCGAGGACGCCCGATGGCTTCTTGGTCGCCAGCAAGGGTTCATTGCTGCGATCGCTGGTCACTTCACGGTCAATCACCGGCACGGCGGCTGCCGCTGCAACGGGGGCGGCGACTGGCGCGACGGGGGCCGGGACGGGGGCGACCACGGGGCGATCCCGAAGGGCGGCGGCGTGGAGGCTTTCCTGCTCGCGCCAATCCTTTTCGGCTGCGACATGGCGTGCCTCGAGTTCCTTGCGGCGATCGACTTCGGCGGTGTAGCGGGCCTTCCACTTGCGGCCGCCGCCGGTGAACAGGAACCCGCCGACCAACAGGCCGAGGACGAAGACCAGCGCGTAGATTACCACCTGGTTGGGGTCGAAGTTGAGCATTTGAGCCTCCCTGAACTCTCGTTTCGCACGAACAACCATTGGGTGCGCCATCGCGTTCCCAAACGCAAACCGCCGCCGCTCCGGTTGGAGCGACGGCGGCTTGTTCCCCCCAAGCGCGGTGGCGCTTAAGTCGTGAGGAAGTTGTCGCTGATCGAACAGGCCGCCGGCCCAAGGATCACGACGAACAGGGTCGGAAGGATGAACAGGATCAACGGCACGGTCATGATCGCCGGCAGGCGGGCCGCCTTTTCTTCGGCGCGCATCATCCGCTCGTTGCGGAATTCCGCCGACAGGACGCGCAGTGCCGATGCCAATGGCGTACCGTATTTTTCGGTCTGGATCATGGTCGTGACGACGCCGCGAACCGCATCGAGATCGACCCGGGTGGCGAAGTTTTCAAACGCATGGCGACGCTCGTTCAAGAAGCCGAGCTCGATCGCGGTGAGCCCGAATTCATCGCCCAGCTCGGGATAAGCCTTGCCCAATTCCTTGGCGACGCGGCCAAAGGCGGCGTCGACGGTGAGACCGGCCTCGGCGCAGATAACGAGCAAATCAAGCGCGTCGGGCAATCCCTTGCGGATCGCATGGCTGCGCTTTTTGACCTTGTTGCCGAGCCACAGATCTGGCGCCTTGTACGAACCGATCAGCGCGACTGCCGTCGCCGCATAGCGCTTGAACGCACCCCAATCGGGCTCGACGTCAAACACGTAGAGCGCGAGGATCACGCCGCCGCCAATCACGAGTGGCATAACGAACTTGGCGAGAATGATGAAATAGGCCAGATCCTTGGCCCGGATGCCGGCCTGGAGCAGGCGCATCTGGGTCTTCTTGATCTGATCGTCCTGAAGCATCTTGAAGCTGGACAGGACCCCGCGCACCTTGTCGGCCGCTTGGTTCTTGTTGGTCAGCTTCTTGCGCTTGTTGGTCGAGGCAACGATGCCCGCCTTCAATTGCTCGCGACGTTCGTTGAGTGCCTTCACGCGGCGCGCCATCGGATCCTTGACCGTGGTCGCTGCGTAAATCGCGGTCAGCACAGCCATCGCGGCGACCGCACTAAGCATGGTCGCAACCCAGATGACGTCAACGCCGAGAATGGTGGGGCCTGCTTGCATCGTCTGATCCCTAAATCTCGAAGTTGACCATCTTGGCCATGATGAAGACGCCAAGTCCCATCCACAGCAGCCCGCCGATCCCGGCAACGATCAGTCGCTGATCGATGAAGAAGTTGGCCATGTAGGTCGGGTTGATCATGTACACGAGCGTGAACACGATGAACGGCAGCGAGCCGACGATGATCGCCGAAGCCTTGGATTCGGAACTCATCGCACGGATCTTGAGCCGCATCTGGGTGCGCTTGCGAAGCACGTCGGCGAGGTTCGACAGCGTCTCGGCCAAATTACCGCCGGTCTCGCGCTGGATTGCCAGCGTGATGACGAAGAATTGGAATTCGGCAGTGCCCAGCCGGTCGGCGGTCTCCTGCAGCGCGGCGTCCATCGTCCGGCCGATCTTCATGCGGTCGGCGACGGCGCGGAATTCATCCCCCACCGGGCCCGGGACTTCGGACGACACGATGCCAAGCGTTTCAGTGATCGGAAGCCCCGAACGAAGCCCGCGGACCATCAGCTCGATCGCGTCGGGGAAGTTGGCGTTGAACTTCTTGAGCCGCTTGAGGATCATCTTGCCGACCACGAAATGCGGCAGGCCCAGGCCGACGAACAGCCCGAACATGAGCGCGAACAGGAACGGCATGCCTTTCATCATCATCAGCGCCATCACGCCGATCGTGATGCCCAGCGAGATCGTCGCATATTTACCAATCGTGACCTTGCGGCCGGTCTGATCGAGCCGCTTGCGGAGCAAGGCCGGTTTGGGGACCAGGGTCGCCATGATGCCGTCGATCTTGGTATTGCGCGCGGCCAGCAACTTGCGGATCTGGGCCTGCGCATTGGCCGCCATGGTATCGCCATGGCGTTCCTTGAGCATTTCCAGGCGGCGCTTGACCGCTTTCGAAGCCGACGGGCCGCTAAGCGCCATATAGCCGAGTGCCAGGAAGCCGAGCACACCCACTGCAATGATGATCGTGACAAGCATCGTCGGTCCGTCCAATATTTGACCGGAGGAGGGCCGTTCAGGCCCGCCCGCCGGGTTGGTTCGTTACGCCGCCTTGGGCTTCGACAGCATCGACTTCAGGCTGTTGACCAGGTTTTTGGGAGCCATCGCTCCCCCCTCGGTCGCACCTTCTTCGCTGGCGTGGCTGAGCACCATGTTCGACAAGGTTGCGAACGGCGCCGCCATCTTGCCCGACGCGACTTCGGCCATCGGCTTGCCCAGCTTGGCGGCCTGTGCCGCGATCTTGCCATCGTCGGGAAAGACGATGTCGATGGGCCGTTCGATTGACTGTTCGAAATCCTTCTTGCTGATTTCCAGCGCGCCGCCCGAGGGTATGCGGTTGGTCACCACGATCACCTTGGTCTGGGGCGCATTGGCCTTGAGCCAGGCGAGGATTCGGATCGTGTCGCGGGTCGCGGCCAGCGTCAGTTCACTGACCACCACCGCAACATGCGCGTCATGCACCAGATGCGGATATTGGATCAGCATGTGGCGCGGCAGATCAAGCACCGTCGATTCGAAGGCGTTGCGCATTTCTTCCTGCAATTGGAAGAAGGCGCTGCCGTCGGTCAGCAGCGGCGTGTTGATCGGCGCTTCGGCCGACAGCACGCTCAGTTTGTCATTGGCGCGAACCATCGCGCGTTCGATGAATAGACCGTCGATCCGGCTTGGGTTCTCGATCGCGTCGGTCAGGCCGCGGCCCGGCTCGAGGTCGAGCGCGAGGGCGCCGGTCCCGAAATGGACGTCGAGGTCGAGCAAGGCGGTCGAGCGTTCGGCCTTGGCACCGAGCAACCAGGCGAGGCTGGTCGCGAGCGTCGAGGCACCGACCCCGCCGCGCACGCCGATCACGGCGGTCATGACGTGCGGCTTGTCGGCTTGGGCCTCGCCGCGCGGGCCGGACAGGATCGACTGGGCATGCGCAAAGGTGTCGCGCAGCTGATCGACCGTGAACGGCTTGAGCAGATAATCGTGGATCCCGCTGGCGACGAGGTCGCGATACAGTCGGACATCGTTGACCTGGCCGGCGGCGATGACGATCGTCCCCGGCTCGCATACTTCGGCCAGCGCGTTGATGTCATTGAGCGGATCGGCGCTTTCGGACAAGTCGACGAACAGGATGTTCGGGCTGGCCGAGACCGACAGCGACTGGACTGCATTGCGCAATCCACCCTTGTTGACCTTTTCGGGCGACCAGCCGTGCTCGACGGCGACCGGGCGAAGCATGTCCGCAGTGGCATCGTCGCAGACGAAGGCCGTGAACGGATCGCGAAGACCGGCGCGTGCCTGGAAGGGAGCATTCATCACTTACTATCCTTCTTGGTATTGATTTCGAGCAGGCCGTTTTCACCGGTCGGCTTGGCGTTGCGATAGGAGCGGATGGCGCGGCTCGACGTTTCGGCATCGCCGATCCCCGTGCCTTCGCGGCCCCACACAAAGTCGTTCGGATCGGCGATCATCGCGGCCATGTTGCTGTTCACGCCGCAGCCGTAATTCGACATGCTGTGGTTGGCGAAATTGGGCTGCGATTTTTCCCGCCAATTGGGGCAGTTGGGAACGCTCGCGCGGGTCCGGCTGACGACGACGCGAACCCCGCCGGGGGAAACCACGCCAGCGCTGACCGGGGCACCGCTGCTGACCAGCAGGCCATAGCGACCGGCAAGCCGGGCAACGTCCGACCGGGCGGCGTCGGCATACGCGCCTTCGACGTAGATCCGGTCGCCATAGCCAAGGTTGAGCCCGGCAAACCACGCATCGAGGCGATATTGCTCGGCCGGCGGAAGCGATCCATCGGGGGCGGCGGCGTCGAACGCATAGTCCGACCTGGTCACCACCGGCACATTGACCGATTCAAGCCCGCGCGAGGGATTGTCTTTGCCGCCGGCCAATGCGGGACCCGACAGGGCCGTCGCCAGCAGCGCGATCATCAATTTGGTGCGCATCATACGATCCTTTTCCTGGCGATTACATCTTGAACCCGGGCGCGGCCGGGGCAGCGCCAGGGGCAGCTGCGACCGGACGGGCCGAAGTCCCGCTGTAGGTCTTGTTGAGGAACACGCGTTCACCGTCGGTCGGGGCGCGATAGCCATCGACCGGGGTGGCCAGCTGACCCGACACCGGGCGCACCAGATAAGGCGTGACGATGATCACCAATTCGGTCTCCGAGCGACGATATTTGGTCGACCGGAACAAGGCACCGAGGATCGGGATGTCCCCGAGGAACGGCGCCTTGCTGACGTCATTGGTGTTGGCGTTGCGGAGCAAACCGGCGATCATGAACGACTGGCCCGAACCCAGCTCGACGGTGGTCTCGGCGCGGCGCGTGGTGAGCGCCGGGACGTTGAAACCGTTGAGGCGGATGGTGCCTTCGTTCGACAATTCGCTGACTTCGGGGCGAACGCGCATCGAAATGCGGCCGTCGGCGAGGACGAACGGGGTGAAGGCCAGGCCGACACCATATTGCTTATATTCGATGGTGATCGAACCGAGGCTCTGCGAGATCGGCACCGGGAATTCGCCACCGGCGAGGAAGCTTGCGGTTTCACCTGACAAAGCGGTCAGCGTCGGCTCAGCGAGCGTGGTGACCAAACCATCGGTTTCCGCCAGGTCGAGGGTCGACAAGATGTCGAGACCAAGCAGCTTCCCGGCGAAACCGAGCGTCGTGCCGGTGGCCGCGATGTTGAACGACTTGGGCACCGCTGCCGACGTGCCACTGGCAGCCGATCCGAACGTTCCGGCCGAACCCTGGCCGATCCCGAACTGATTGCCACTGGTGCCATCACGGCTCAGCAAATTGACGCCGATCTGCTTGACCAAACTGCGGTTTACTTCCGCAATACGGACCCGCAGCGAAACCTGCAGCGGGGTGGCCGAGCGCAAGCGGCTGACGACCTGCGTGCCGGTCCCGACATAGGCCTGGACGAGGCGCTGGGCCTCCTCCACGTCATTGGGGTTGCCGACCGTGCCGGTAAGCAACACGAGGTTGTTCATCGGGGTCACCTGGATGGCCGCGTCGGGCATCGCCAGGCGCATCATTTCGTCGAGCGATCCGGTGTTGCTGCCGACCCGGACATTGGCGGCATAAGCCACCTTGCCGCCTGCGGTCGTGGCGTAGATGGTGGTTTCACCACTGCGCTTGCCGAACACGTAGAGCTGGGTCGAAGAGCGAACCTGGACATCGGCGATCTGGTCGTTGGCAACGAACACATCGGTCATCGGCGACGACAGCCGGACGAGCGTCCCGGTGCCCTGGCTCAGGTTGAGCGTTTCCGACGGCCTTGCGGCGACCGGGCCGGCGTTGGCCGGGGCAGCGGCGGTGACACTGCCGAGGCCAAGGGCCAGGGCGGCGAGCGCCGTTCCGAGCCGAGCTCGGTTGCGGATGTTGATGCTGGTCATCTTAAAGAGCTCCCACCGGAACAACGGTCACAGTATTGCCGCGCGACACCCGGACCGACGGCCCGACCCGCTCGCCGCCAACACCACCACGAATGGCGCCGGCAAGGTTGTTGACTGCACGCACGCGCTCGTCGTTGCTCGACGGACGGGCAGGGACGGTCCGGCGCTGGAAGCGCGAGACATCACCGCCGGTGGTATACGTCGTGTTGCTATCGATCGGCCGGCTGGCGACCGCGAGTAGCAGCTGACGCTCCTGGCCCGGGGCAGTGCCGACCGGCACCTTGACCTCACCGCTCGCGACAGCCCGCTCGAGTTCGGCGGTATTATCGGCGATCGAACGAAGCGACAGTGACAGCATGCCGAGCGATTGCGCGACGGCAATCTTTTCGGCGAGGCGCGGGGTGGCCTCGATCGTCACGGTCGACGAGATTTTGGGTTCGGTCTTGCCTTCTTCATCCTTGCCGTCGATCCGCTGATCGGTGGCGAGCACGCGCAAGTTGCGAACGATGGTTTCGGAAACGCGAAGCGGTGGGCCATCGCCGCCGCCACGAACTTCCTGGGTAAGGACCATGTCGACCCGGTCACCCGGGAAGACGAAGCCGGCAACGCCGCTGGTGACCGAAACAGGCACTGTAACAGCGCGCATTCCCGGCCCGAGCGCTGCGGCAAGGAAGCCACGATCGTTCGGCCCGACAAGGGCACCACGTGTGACCGGCTGGCCAGCGGTGATCGGGTTGCGGACCACGGTACCGAGCAATTTGCTGATGTCCGAATCGGCCGCGCCCTCGACGTAATAGGCGTTCTGCATCATCTCCTTGGGCCACGCCTGATAGGTCAGCGCTTCCTGATCGATGATCGTGCCGACCGGCAGCGCCTTGCGCGCCACCAGGATCTTGGGCCCAACCGGAACCGCCGGAGCGGCTTCCGCCTGAGCTGCACCAGCCCCGACGAACATGTTCTTGGCCATCACGGCGGTGATCACCGCGATAACCAATGCTCCAACGAGCAATGCAACTTTCTTCACGTCCATGGCGATTACGCCTCCCCTAAAGGGTCCCCTTGATGTTCACAGACATCAGGCAAAATGGTTAAGAAACCGTTGGGCGAGTATCCACAGCGCGCCGAATGCAATCGCGACGCCATAGGGAATCTCTGCTTTTCCAGTGGTTTCGCCGTCCGAATTCCTGATTCGGCCGGGCCGTAACTTGTGCGCGATCAACACGATTGCGGTCAGGACTCCGCCCGCGATCGACATGATGACGAGGAATTTGAGGGTCGAGGCGGGCGAAAACCATAAGGCCAGCGCGGCCGCCAGCTTGACGTCGCCGCCGCCCATCATGCCGATGTAGAATGTGCCTGCCAGCACTGCGAAAACCGCCGCCGCAATGCCGATCTGCATCGCGATATCGGGCCACAAAGGCAGTGATTCGGACCACCAATAGAGCGGGGCGAGCAAGGCGATGGTCGCATTGAGCCGGTTCGAAATGGTGAAGGTGCGGACATCGATTACAGCCGCGACGACCAGGATGATCGCCAGCAGGCCAAGCAAAATGTCGGTGAATCCAAAGTTTGTCATGGCCTGACACCTAGACGCTATGGCTTTCCAAACCGTAACCAGCGGCGTGATGAAGCAGACGGATATACTGATTGTTGGCGGCGGGATCGCGGGGGCGAGCCTTGGCGCTCGGCTGGCGGCGGAACACCGGGTGGCGCTGGTCGAGTCGGAACAGCAGTGCGGCCGCCATTCAACCGGACGATCGGTCGCGTTCTGGCAAGCCAGTCTGGGCGGCGACACCCCCGAGCGGCGCTTGAGCATCGCCTCCAAGCCGATGTTCGATTCGCACTGGCCGGGGGCGGATACGCCGTTGCTGCGCCGTCGCGGCGCGCTCCACCTGACCAGCGCGGGCCACGATTTGCTCGACGGCGGCGATAATCTTGGCGGTGACGACGCCCTGGTTCTGCTCGATCGCGATTCGCTCGACCGAATGGTGCCGGGGCTTCGCGAGCAATGGTCCGGCGCGTGGTTCGAGCCGAGCTGCGCCGACATCGAGGTGGCGAGCTTCCACGCCGCCTGCCTCGCCGCGATTCGGCGAAGCGGCGGTCAGGTACGGACCGATTCGGCCTTCCGGTCGGCCAAGCGATCGAGCGAGGGATGGATCGCGACCACTGATGATGGCGACATCGCCGCCACGCTGATCGTCAATGCCGCCGGGGCCTGGGCGGATGATGTCGCGATCCGCGCCGGCCTGCCGGGGATTGCGCTCGAACCCCGGCGCCGCACCGTGGTCCAGCTTCGAGTCGGGCGCAGCGGGCTCCGCGACCTGCCGCTGGTGACCGATCTTCACGCCAGTTTCTATTTCAAGGGCGAAGGCGACAACACCGTTTGGGTCAGCCCGCTCGACGAGACTCTGACCGACCCGTGCGACGCCGCAGCAGAGGAAGGCGACGTCGCCATCGCCATCGATCGCTTTCAACATGCGGTCGACTGGCCGGTCGAGGCGGTCGAGCGCAAATGGGCCGGCTTAAGAAGCTTCGCGCCCACGCGCGCGATGCAGTTCGGCTATGATCCGCTGGAGCCGGGGTTTTTCTGGTGCGCGGGGCAGGGCGGCATGGGCATCCAGACCGCCCCAGCGGCGTCATTGCTGTGCCAGAGCCTGATCGAAGGTACGGTGCTGCCACCAGAGCTGGCCGGGATCGACCCAGCCCACTTCGCCCCGCGCAGGCGCTAGCGGCGCTTCTCCGCCTCGGCTGACGCCAGCGCGTCGACACGCTCATTCTCGGCGTGGCCGTTATGCGCTTTGACCCAATGCCATTCGACGCGGTGGGGCTCGGCGGCGTCGAGCAATGCCTGCCACAGCTCGACATTCTTGACCGGCTTCTTGTCCGCCGTCCGCCAGCCATTCTTGCGCCAGCCGTGGATCCACTTGGTAATCCCGTCGCGCAGATAGACGCTGTCGGTCGTCAGGCTGACCCGGCACGGCTTCTTGAGCGCATTCAACCCTTCGATCGCCGCCATCAATTCCATGCGGTTGTTGGTCGATGGCGATTCGCCGCCCGACAATTCGCGGGTCCGCCCATCGGCACGGAGCAAGGCACCCCAGCCGCCCGGGCCGGGGTTGCCCTTGCACGCGCCATCGGTAAAAATTTCGACTTTGGGCAGCTCGCCCGGCAATCCGCTCATCAGTCGACGAGTTCGCGCGGCAGCTTGAAGATCATGCCTTCCTCGACATGCGCGGCTTCCTCCTCGGTCACCGCAAAACGCTGCGCCAACGCATCGACCACTTCGCGGACCAATACCTCGGGCGCTGACGCGCCGGCCGTCAGCCCGATCACATTGGGGCTTCCGAACCATGCCCAGTCGATGTCGGCAGCGCGCGCGATCAGCCGCGACGGCACATTCATCCGCTCGGCGACCTCGGCCAGGCGGAGCGAATTGCTGCTGTTGGTCGCGCCGATCACCAGCATTTTCTCGACCTTGGGCGCGATCACCTTAACTGCCCCTTGGCGGTTGGAGGTGGCGTAGCAAATATCCTCGCCGCGCGGCGCGCGAATGTCGGGGAAGCGCCGCTGCAGGATCGCCACGATCTCCGCCGTATCGTCGACCGACAAGGTGGTCTGGGTCAGGAAGCTGAGATTGCCCGGATTGTCGACTTCGATCGCCTCGGCCTGATCGACCGTCTCGACCAGGGTCATCGCGCCCTCGGGCACCTGGCCGAAGGTGCCGATCACTTCGGGATGTCCCTGATGACCGATGAACAGGATGTGCCGTCCGGCCTCGATCAGGCGCTGAGCCTGGCGGTGAACCTTGCTGACCAACGGGCAGGTCGCGTCGAGATAGTCGAGCCCGCGGGCTTCGGCGGCGGCAGGCACGACCTTGGGCACACCATGCGCGCTGAACACCACCGGGCGACCGTCCGGGACTTCGTCGAGCTCGTCGACGAACACCGCGCCCATGCCCCTGAGCCGATCAACGACGAACTTGTTGTGGACGATCTCGTGCCGGACATAGACCGGTGGGCCGTGCAGCTGGATCGCTTTTTCGACGATCGTGATCGCGCGATCGACGCCGGCGCAAAAGCCGCGCGGCGCAGCGATGAGGATGTGAAGCGGTGGAAGCATGGTGTTCATCACCTTGGCATGTAAGCGATTGCTTGCAGGCAGCCAAGGCGCTTCCTATGACAG
This sequence comes from Sphingomonas sp., assembly GCF_031372575.1. Lineage (GTDB taxonomy): Bacteria > Pseudomonadota > Alphaproteobacteria > Sphingomonadales > Sphingomonadaceae > Sphingomicrobium. The sequence continues at coordinate 49,396 of NZ_JANMLM010000037.1, forward strand.
CGCCAAATCAAATCGTAAGGATGTCCGCCCTGTGAAAATCCGCTTGCTGCCCATCATCTGCCTCGCTTTGGCTTCGGCCTGCTCGAAGAGCGGCACCGTAGAAGGTAACGGAATATATATTACCCGATCGACCTGCCCGCAGCTCGGCATCCCGGCCGGTACGGGCGATGTCACGACCTTTGACCCCGCCGGAAGCACCGACGCGCGGGCGATTGACGTGGTCGCGACGATCACCAATTTGCGCAGCACGTGCGATGAAACCGGCGCGCAGATCATCTCGACCGCAAGTTTCGATGTTGTCGCCACCCGCCGCGACGCGGCCCAGGCGCGGCAGGTCGTGCTGCCATTCTATAATGTCGTGATGCAGGGCGGAAACCGGATCGTCGCCAAGAATGTTGGCGCGGTGGCGCTCGATTTTGCCGCCGGCAGCCTGCGCGCGCAAACATCGTCGCGGGTCGTTGCCCAGGTCGACCGCGCCTCGACCGGCCTGCCGGAGGATGTTCGCAAGGAATTGACTCGCAAGCGCAAGACCGGCGACGCCGATGCCGCGATCGATCCCTTGTCCGACCCCAAGATCCGCGACGCTGTCGCCCGCGCCACGTTCGAGCACCTCGTCGGCTTCCAGCTCAGCCAGGATCAGTTGCGCTACAACGCGACGCGCTAGTTTTTCACGCCACTGGCCGATTGACTCGGCTTCTCGCCGCCGTCATTGCCGGAGCGTGTCCTGGGCTTTTGCCCAAGGGTCGCGCGGGAGAGCTCCTTTGATGGAGCGCCGAAGGAGCAACCGCCCCCGGAATCTCTCAGGCAAATGGACCGCGCGGGCCCGGACAGTCTGGAAAGTGTTCGCGCCTGGCGTGGGCCGCCGAAGGGGTAACCTGTTGTCGCCGTAAAGCGAGGACGGGGAAAGCTCTCAGGTCTCAGTGACAGAAGGGGGCTCGGATAAGGAACGCTCGTGGGAGCGCTCGTCCGGGCCGACTCTGGGAGCGAGACCGATGGACGACACCGAAACCGACATCCAGGCACTGGCGCTCGACGCTTGGCACCGCGCCCACGGCGCACGGATGGTGCCGTTTGCGGGTTATTCGATGCCGGTTCAATATGACGGCGTCATCGCAGAGCATCTGTGGACGCGGACCAGCGCGGGCCTGTTCGACGTCAGCCACATGGGCCAGCTGATTTTCCACGGTGCGGGTGCCGATCGCGCGCTCGAGACCCTGCTTCCCGGCGAGCTGCAGATGCTCAAGGATGGCCGCCTGCGCTATTCGATGCTGCTCGACGACAATGGCGGGATCATCGACGATCTGATGGCCACCCGGCGCGGCGATCATTTTTACCTCGTCGTCAACGGCGCGACCAAGATCGGCGATATCGAGGAGTTCGAGCGCCGCCTGCCGCGCGGCACCGTGCTCGATCATATGAAGGAGCAGGCGTTGCTCGCGCTGCAAGGACCGAAAGCGGTCGACGTGCTTGATGCGCTTGCCCCCGGAGTCGCTGATTTGTCCTTCATGCAAGGCGCGATGTTCACCATCGCCGGCACACCCGCGTGGATCAGCCGTTCGGGCTATACTGGCGAGGACGGCTTCGAAATCTCGATCGCTGCCGCCGCTGCCGAGACCGTCGCCGATGCGCTGACCGCCGATGAACGGGTCAAGCCGATCGGGCTTGGCGCGCGCGATTCGCTGCGGCTCGAGGCGGGGTTGCCGCTCTACGGGCACGACCTCGACCGTCAGACCACCCCGGTGATGGCAGACATTCAGTTCGCGATTGGCAAGCGTCGCCGCGCCGAGGGTGGCTTTCCCGGCGCTGCGCGGATCGTCGGCGAGATCGACCAAGGCCCGGCGCAGAAGCGCGTTGGTCTCCATGTCGACGGACGCCAGCCGGTCCGTGAAGGGGCATTGATCCTCGATGGCGAGGGCAATGAGATTGGCCGGATCACCAGCGGTACCTTCTCGCCTTCGCTCCAGCGCCCGATTGCGATGGGCTATGTCGCGCTCGACGCTGCGGCGCCCGGCACTGCGCTCAAGCTCGAACAGCGCGGCAAGATTTTCGACGCGACCGTCACCGATATGCCGTTCGTCCCGCACCACTATCACCGCAAGCCAGCAGGAGCCTGACCCGATGACCACATACTTCACCGGCGAGCATGAATGGATCAAGGTCGAAGGCGACACCGCCACGATCGGCATTTCGAACCATGCACAAAATGCGCTTGGCGATATCGTCTTCGCCGAAGTCCCCGAACAGGGCAAGACGCTCAACAAGGGCGACGAAGCGGCAGTGGTTGAATCGGTCAAGGCCGCGAGCGACGTATATGCCCCGGTCGCGGGCGAAGTGATCATCGGCAATGAAGCGCTGGCCGACGACCCCGCACTGATCAACCGTGATCCCGAAGGCGACGGATGGTTCTTCAAGATGACGCTCGCCGATCCGTCCGAGCTCGACGGCTTGATGGACGAGCCCGCTTATCGCGCATGGGTCAAGACGCTCTGACCATCCTTGTCGCCTCGACCTCGCAATGGGATGCGGCGGACTATGCCCGCAACGGCGGATTCGTGGCTGCGTTGGGGGAGGCGGCGCTTGACCTGCTCGATCCGCAGCCGGGCGAACATATCCTCGATGTCGGTTGCGGCGATGGCACGCTCACGCTCAAGATCAAGGAACGCGGTGCCGATGTAGTCGGGATCGACAATAGCCTGTCGATGATTGCCGCGGCCAAGGCCAAGGGGCTCGACGCGCGGCTGATCGACGCCGCTGACATCCGTTTCGCCGAAGCGTTTGATGCGGCGTTCTCTAACGCCACGCTCCATTGGGTGCTCGACAAGGAACGCGCCGCACGCGCGATCTGGTTCGCGCTGAAGTTTAAGGGCCGGTTCGCGGGCGAGATGGGCGGGGCGGGCAACCTCGCCAGTTTGCGCCAGGCACTCGACGACGAACTGGTCGAGCGTGGCTTCGGTCCGCCGACCTACGCCGCCAATTGGTATCCGAGCGCCGATGAATTCATCGCATTGTATGAGGAAGCTGGCTTCACCGAGATTGAGGCGCGGCTGATCGAGCGCCCGACCGCGCTCGACCATGGGGTCGCCGCCTGGGTCACCACCTTCCGCGCCGGCTGGCTTGATCGCGCCGGTGTTCCCCACGAACAGCGCGCCGAGATTGCCGCTGCCGTCGCCACCCGCGTCGGCACCACCAATGCCGACTATGTCCGCCTCCGCTTCATGATGAGAAAGCCGAAATAATGCGTTATTTGCCGCTGAGCGAGTCCGATCGCTCCGCCATGCTCGCCACCATCGGCGCTGCGTCGGTCGACGATTTGTTCTGCGATGTCCCCGCCGAAGCGCGGCTCGATGGCCCGGTGCATGGCCTGCCGCTCCACGCCAGCGAACTATCGGTCGAACGCCAGCTTGGCGCGATGGCGAAGCGCAACATGGTCGCTGGCAATGTCCCCTTCTTTCTCGGCTGCGGCGCGTATCGCCACCATGTCCCGGCGTCGGTCGATCACATCATCCAGCGCGGCGAATTCCTCACCGCCTACACGCCTTACCAGCCCGAAATCGCACAGGGCACGCTGCAAGTGCTGTTCGAATTCCAGACCCAGGTCGCGCGGCTGCTCGGGTGTGAGGTCGCCAACGCGTCGATGTACGACGGCTCGACCGCCTGCTGGGAAGCGATCGGCATGGCGCGGCGGATCACGCGGCGCGGCAAGGCGATCCTGTCCGACGGGCTCCACCCGCATTATGTCTCGGTGGCGAAGACGATGGCGCGCTTTACCGGCGATATGCTCGACTGCGCTTTGCCGAGCCTGGACGGGGCCACCGATGTCGAGCGCCTGATCGCCAGCATCGACAAGGAAACCAGCTGTGTGGTCGTCCAATATCCCGACATCCTCGGGCGAATCGCTGATCTCACCCCAATCGCGGACGCCGCGCACGCCGCGGGCGCATTGTTGATCGTGGTGGTGACCGAGCCGGTCGCGCTCGGATTGATCAAGGCACCGGGCGAAATGGGCGCGGATATCGTCGTCGGTGAAGGTCAGTCGATTGGAGTCGGGCTGCAATTTGGCGGGCCCTATGTCGGGCTGTTCGCGACGCGCGAGAAATATGTTCGCCAGATGCCTGGGCGATTGGCGGGGGAGACCGTCGACGCCGAGGGCAAGCGCGGTTTCGTTCTGACGCTCTCGACCCGCGAGCAACACATCCGGCGCGAGAAAGCGACCAGCAACATCTGCACCAACAGCGGCCTGTGTGCGCTGGCATTCAGTGTTCACATGACCCTGCTGGGCGAGAAGGGGCTTCGGACATTGGCCGGGATCAACCACGCCCGCGCGGTCGAAGTTGCGGCGCGATTGTCGGCGATCCCCGGGGTCGATTTGGTCAACGATGCTTTCTTCAACGAATTCACCCTTCGGCTGCCGGTCGAGGCGCGGCCAACGGTTCACGCAATGGTCGATCAGAACGTGCTTGGGGGCGTGTCGCTCGGGCGGCTCTATCCGGGGGAGGCGGCGCTCGCCAACGGCCTCGTGGTCGCTGTCACGGAGACCGTCACCGATGAGGATATCGACGCCTTGGAAGCCGCACTGAAGGAGGCCATCCGATGAGCACGAACCCGAGCGGCTGGACGCCCACTGCACCTACCCCCAGCGCTGATATGGTGGCGACCATCACCGGCAACCGCGCGCTGATGCTTGAGGAAGCGCTGATCTTCGAGATTGGCGACAATGAGTCGACCGGGGTGGATTTCGACACCAGCGGCGTTCCGGAGAGCAAACTCGCCAACCTCGTCCGTTCGTCCCCGATCAACCTCCCCGGCCTGTCCGAGCCGCAAACCGTCCGCCATTACACCCGTCTTTCGCGGCAGAATTACGCCATCGACCTCGGGCTGTTCCCGCTCGGCAGCTGCACGATGAAGCACAACCCGCGGCTCAACGAGAAAATGGCGCGCTTGCCCGGCTTTGCCGACATCCACCCGCTCCAGCCACAGGAAACGGTGCAGGGCGCCTATCAGTTGATCGACACGCTGGCGCACTGGCTGATCAAGCTCACCGGGATGCACAGCGTGGCGATGAGCCCCAAGGCCGGGGCACATGGCGAATTGTGCGGCATCCTTGCGATCCGCGCGGCGTTGGAAGCGCGCGGCGACGCCCGCTCGGTCGTGCTGGTCCCCGAAAGCGCGCACGGCACCAACCCCGCCACCGCCGCCTTCGCCGGCTACAAGGTCGAGGATATTCCCGCGACCGCCGAGGGCCGGGTCGATCTCGCGGCGTTGAAGGCGCGCCTCGGTCCGGATGTCGCTGCAGTGATGATTACCAACCCCAACACCTGCGGCCTGTTCGAGCCCGAGATGAAGGCGATCAGCGACGCGGTTCATGCCGCGGGCGGTTTGGTCTATTGCGACGGTGCCAACTTCAACGCCATCGTCGGCCGGGTACGCCCCGGCGATCTCGGCATCGACGCGATGCACATCAACCTCCACAAGACCTTTTCCACCCCGCACGGTGGCGGCGGGCCGGGGTCGGGCCCGGTGGTGATGTCGCAAGCGCTCTCGCCTTATGCGCCGCTGCCTTATGTCGAGCGCGATGGCGAAGGCTATCGCCTGGTCGAGGAAGAGACGGCCCACGATCAGGGCAGCGACAGCTTCGGCCGAATGGTCGCCTTCCACGGCCAGATGGGGATGTTCACCCGCGCGCTGAGCTACATCCTCAGCCACGGCGCCGACGGTCTTCGCCAGGTCGCCGAGGATAGCGTGCTCAACGCCAATTATGTGCTGCGCAGCCTCGAGGACGTGCTCGACGCGCCGTTCGCGTTCAGCGGGCCGTGCATGCACGAGGCGATCTTCAGCGATAAGGGCTTCGCCGATGGTTTCTCGACCATCGACCTGGCAAAGGCGCTGATCGACGAGGGTTTCCACCCGATGACGATGTACTTCCCCTTGGTGGTCCACGGCGCGATGCTGATCGAGCCGACCGAAACCGCGTCCAAGGCCAGCCTCGACCAGTTCATCATCGCCTTGCGCTCGATCGCCGAGCGCGCGCGGGCCGGGGACCAGGCGCTCCACGACGCGCCCATTTACGCCCCGCGTCGCCGGCTCGATGAAACGCTGGCCGCACGCAAGCCCGTGCTTGCCTATAAGACTCGTGCGCCCGACGGTGCTGACAGCGGCGCGGGCGTTGGAGTCGGGGGAGGGTGAGGCGATGAATTGGGATACATTGTTCAGTCTGACCAATGCGGTGGCGATGCTCGGCTGGCTGGCGCTCGCCGTCTTGCCGCGCAGGCCGCTAACCTTGTCGGCGGTGCTGTATCTCGGGGTTGGTTTGCTGTGTCTGGCCTACGCCACCTTGTTCATCCTCTCGATCGGCCAGTTGATCGATCCGGTGCGGATCGCGGGAACCGGCGAGCCTGATTTGCTCGATTATTCGATCGCGGGGCTTCGGCCGTTGTTCATGAGCGACGGAGGTATTGTCATCGGCTGGACCCATTACCTCGCGTTCGACCTGTTCGTCGGGCTGTGGATCGCGCGCGATGCCGATTCCAAAGGGGTCGGGCGGGTGGTCCAATTGCCGTTCCTGTTCGTCACCCTGATGGCCGGTCCGATCGGCCTGCTGTCGTGGCTGTTGTTTCGCGAAACCCGGTCGCGGCGCTCGTCGCCGGTCGATGGCTGAATCGTTCATCCCGCCCTACAATGTTGCCGATCTTGGCGGTGACGTCCGGCGGGAAGCGCCAGCGGCAGCGCGCAATGTTGCGGCAATTGGCGATGTGCTGGCTGACTGGTTGCCAAAGCGCGGCTTGGTTCTTGAAATCGCCAGCGGGACCGGCGAGCATGCGCTGGCCTTCGCCCGTCGCTTCCCCGATCTCGACTGGCAGCCCAGCGACCCCGATCCGCTGGCGCTAGCCTCGATCGCCGCATGGCGGGCTGACGCGCCGACAAATATGCTCGAGCCGCTCGAAATCGACGCTGCATCGCCCGACTGGCCGTTCACCAAAGCCCACGCGATCCTGTGCATCAACATGGTCCACATCAGCCCGTGGGCCAGCGCGCTTGGGCTGCTCGACGGCGCCGCGCGATTGGGTGCGCCGTTGATTCTCTACGGCCCGTGGCTGGTCGATGGCGAGGAGGCTGCGGCGTCCAATCTCGCCTTCGATGCCGATCTGAAGGCCCGCAATCCGCAGTGGGGACTGCGTCTGGTGTCCGATTTCACGCAGGAAGCGGCAAAAAGAGGACTTAAGCTACGCGATTCGCGCGCGATGCCCGCCAATAATCATATGCTGTTGCTAGACTGACTACCCAAGCAATCCCGAACGCCCAGCCGGCGACGACATCGCTCGGCCAATGCACGCTGAGATAAGGGCGGGTCGCACCAATAATCGCGCTGAACAACACGGCCGCGACGCAGGCACCCGCTCGATAACGGGCTGGAACCACGATCAGCGCAATCGCCAGAAACGTGATCATCGAATTGCCCGCATGCCCACTCGGGAAACTCATCGACGACACCGCGACCGGGTAGGGACCAAAGGCCGGTCGCGGGCGGTCGACCAATAGCTTGAGCAGTTCAATCACCAGGCGTCCGCCAAGGACGGTCCCCGCCAACATCGCCGCATCTTTCCAGCGCCGATGGAAGGCCATGATAACGAGGCCTGCCAACAGGATCGCAATCATGCCGCGCGCGCCGCCGACATTCGTCAGCGGAATGACGATCGACGTCATAGCCGGGTGCGCTGCACGCTGCTCTGCCAAAGCACGGATCAGGTCGACGTCGAGCATTGTGCCGGGGCCGCCAAGCAAGCCAGCCACAACGCACACCACCAACGCAATCGCGGCGACCAGCAACATGCCGCTCCGTCGAGAAAAATCGGACATTAAACGAAGCCTTTACCGATTTCACATATGGTCACCGTCATGGACGAGAGTATCAGCACCCACAATCGCCGGTCGCGTCGATCGCATGTCTTGATGGCGGCGTCGATCGAGAGCGATGGCAACACCGCATCGGTCAAACTTCGCAATCTTTCCACCGAAGGCGCGTTGGTCGAAGGCGATGACCTGCCGATTGTTGGCAGCAAGGTGATGTTTCGCAAGAATGAATTGAAAGCCCGGGGCGAGATCGCGTGGATCACCGGGCGCCGTGCCGGCATCGCATTCGAAGCGATGCTCGATCCCGATGCGGTGCTGCGTCATGTGCCGACGCCGCGCCCGCGCGCCAAACTGGACTTTCGTCGCCCGCGGATCAAATCGTCCGATTTGTCGCAAGGCGAGCGCAAAATTGCCGAGGACTGGATCTTCGGCAAGCCCATTCAATCGATCGAGGATTGATCGCCGCCAGTCGTTGAACGGCCGCGACGACGCCGGTTCAGGCGGCGCGCAATTGCTCACGCAAGAGCTGAAGCCAGGCGACCAGATCGGCCAGTGGCAGCAGGCGATTGAAAGTCACGCCCAGTTGTCCGCCATCGGTCCAGCGAATCGCCGCCGGCTGCGGGTCGAGCCCGGGCAAGGTCACGACCAGGTCGGAGCCCTCGGTCAGGACAACCGCTGTCTCGAGCTTGACGCCACCTTGCGAGACGTCATGAACCCGCATCCGGTGAACCATCCCGCCATCACGAACGGTGGCGACACAATTCACTTCGATTCGCGGCATGCGCGGGCGCGGCCCATCCGAGGAATTGGTCAAAATCTCGAGCACGTCGACCGGGGAGGCGAATTCGACCCCGACCGCCGAATCGCGGACCCAGGCCACGGTGCAGGGCACCGAACAGCCGGTCTTGAGTTCAATCGTCAGCGCCTCGCCTTCAACCAGCGCGCAATAAGGGCGGATCATCATCCCGCCTTCGGAGATATTCTTGATTAGGCACAGCTCGCGGCGTCCGTTGACGGACATTGCGCCGACTCGAAACAAGGTCAGGTGGCGATCACCCTCGCGGCGTTCGGGTGGTGCAGGGGCCTTGCTCGACAGCGAATAAGCGGTCGTATCCACCGGCAATTGGTCAGCTGAACTGGTCATCGTCGCATCGGCCCTGCCATTACCCAAGGCCCGGAAAATCCCGGACAATTCAGACAAATAATTGCAATCTCTTACCAGATGGTTGCGGGTCACTGCATTGCGGTTGCATTCCTGGGGGTGCCACCATCCGAAATGGCGCGCCCCTGCTGGGTTCGAACCACCAGCAATCCGCTCGCGGATTGCTCCCATCAAGCGCGCAGCTGGTTCGATCGGCGAACTGATGCCCGTGGTGAGCCCTGCTGGGTTCGAACCAGCGACCTACTGATTAAAAGTCAGTTGCTCTACCGACTGAGCTAAGGGCCCCAAAGCGTGGGTGCGCCGACGCGCTTAGCCAAGCGCGCGCCGACGGGCAAGACGTGTAGCGAGATGACGTGCAGTGAGTGGCCCAACCAGCCGCCATTCCGGAGCGATCATCGCCAGCGGGCCGATCGCGAATGGCCGGCTAGCGAGGCGCGGGTGCGGAATGGTCAGCGAGGGACTGTCGAACCGCCCACCACTCCACGATAATATGTCGAGATCGAGCACGCGCGCGCCCCAGCGGCGTCCCGGCCGCCGACCATATTCGCGCTCGATGCTTTTCACTGCAGCAAGCATCGATGGCGGATCGAGCCCGCATTCGACCAGTGCCACGGCATTGGCAAAATCGCGACCGGAACCGCCGATAGCCGGATTGAGCATGATCGGTGAGGCGTCGAACAGGCCGAATTGTGCTTCCAACCGGGCGATGGCCGCCGCGACCACGCCCGACGGTCGGCCATGGCGGCCGTGGGGGCGGTTCGATCCGATGGCGATGGCGTAGAGATGCGTTGCGTCGCTCATCGGCGCTCGCCTAGGCTGGGGCGATGCAATGCGCTACCCCCGCCGAACTGTCGCCGCTGCCCAACGCTGAGGCACCGCGCGATTGCCCGCTGTGCCCGCGACTAGTCGCACTGCGCGCATCATGTGATGCGGAACATCCTGGCTGGTGGAATGCGCCGGTGCCGGCTTTTGGCGATCCGCAAGCGTGGCTGGCGATTATCGGGCTGGCGCCAGGCAAGCATGGCGCGAACCGCACGGGGCGGCCGTTCACCGGGGATTATGCGGGGGAATTGCTCTATGCCACGCTGAATAAATTCGGTTTGAGTACAGGAAGTTATGGGCAGAACCGGAGCGACGGGCTCAAGCTCACCGGCGCGATCATCATCAACGCGGTCAAATGCCTTCCTCCGCAAAACAAGACGCTGCCCGCCGAGGAAGCCAATTGCCGCCCGTTTCTGATGGAAGCGATTACCAGCCTGCCCAATCTCACTACCTTCGTCGCGCTCGGCAAGGTAGCGCATGATAGCCTGTGCCGAAGCTTCGGTGTGCCGCTGGCCAAAGCCAAGTTTGCGCATGGCGCGGTGCATACGCTGCCTGGCGGGCTGCGGCTAATCGATAGCTACCATTGCAGCCGCTACAACCAGAACACGCGGCGGCTCGACGCAGCGATGTTTGAGGCGGTGTTTGCCGCCGCTGTAGCGCACCATGGCTGACGCGATCAGCACCGAACGGCTGCTGCTCCGCCGCGCGACGATGGCCGATGCGCCCGCGATGTTTCGCATCTTGAGCGACGCGCGGGCCATGCGATACTGGTCTTTCCCGGCGCATCAAGAAATCGCGCAGACTGAGGCATGGCTACAATCGATGGTCGAAGCCGACCCCGCCATCAGCGACGATTTCATCATGACGCGCGACGGCGCGGTACTGGGCAAGTTCGGTGCGTGGCGGCTGCCCGAGTTCGGTTTTCTGCTCGACCCTGCAGAATGGGGCAAGGGCTATGCAAGCGAGTCGCTAACGGCCTTCATCGGCCGCCGCCGTGCGCTTGGATCAACCAAGCTCACCGCCGATGTCGATCCACGCAACCTGCCATCGCTTAGGCTGCTCGAGCGCCACGGCTTCACCGAAACCCACCGTAAGAAGCGAACTTTCCAAATTGGCGAGGAGTGGGTCGACAGTATCTATCTTGCGTTGAGGCTTTAAACGTCTTTCACCAACCGCCCGTAAAGCTCGGGTCTGCGGTCCCTGAAAAACCCGAACGCGGCGCGGTGTTTTTTCGCCGACGTTAAGTCGACTTCCGCCACAAGCACCCCGGTTTCCTCCGCGCCGAATTCCGCCAAAATGTCGCCGCGTTCGTCGCAAATAAAACTGTGTCCGTAGAAGCGCTGGCCGCCTTCGGTGCCAATGCGATTGGCGGCGACGATCGGGACGACGTTCGACACCGCATGGCCGATCATTGCGCGTCGCCACAGGCGGCTTGTGTCGAGCTCGGGATCGTGCGGTTCGGTGCCGATTGCGGTCGGGTAGAATAATATTTCGGCGCCCATCAGCATCATAGATCGCGCGACCTCGGGATACCATTGGTCCCAGCAGATGCCGACGCCCAATGTGGTGCCCGCGCCCTCCCACACCTTGAAGCCGGTGTTGCCGGGGCGAAAATAGAATTTCTCCTCATAGCCGGGGCCGTCGGGAATGTGGCTCTTGCGATAAATGCCAGCGATCTTCCCATCTGGATTGATCATCGCGAGGCTATTGTAATGATGCTGGCCGTCGAGCTCGAAGAAACTGGTCGGGATCCACAGCTTCAGCTCGGCCGCGAGCGCCTGCATCGCGATCACCGAGGGATGCTGCGCGGTCGGCCTGGCAGTGGCGAATTGGTCTTCATCCTCGACCCGGCAGAAGTAGGGGCCTTCGAATAATTCGGGTGGCAGGATAACCTCAGCGCCCTTGCCCGCGGCCTCGCGGACGAGGTCGGAGACGTTCGCGATGTTGGCGGCGCGGTCCTCGGTGAAGGCAAGCTGCAGCGCGGCGACGGTGAGTTTGGTCATTTGGGCACCTGCTGGCTGATGCAGTGGAAGCTGCCGCCGCCGGTCAGTAGATGGTCGGCGCGCAGGCCGACGACCATGTGGTCGGGGAAGATGTCCTGCAGCGCTTCGACCGCAGCGGAATCATTGGGTGCGCCATATTGCGGGACGACGACGGTGGCGTTGCCGATAAAAAAGTTCATGTAGCTCGCTGGGACGGTTTCTCCGTCGCGCTCAACCAAGCCCGGCGAAGGGATGGCGACCACCTCGAGATCAGCGTCGAGCAAGGCCTCGGCGGCGTCGGCGTATGCGGGCGCATTGGGATCATCCTCGACCGCCTCGGGAATGGCGACGCGGCCCGGCGCGACGAACCGCGCGAGATTGTCGACATGGCCATCGGTATGATCGTTGATCAGGCCGTCGCCGAGCCAGATGATGCGGGTCGCGCCAAGATCAGTGCCAAGCCGCGCAAGCACTTCATCCTTGCCGAAACCGGGGTTGCGGTTGGGGTGGAGCAGGCATTGCTCGGTGGTCAAGAAAATGCCGCTCCCATCGCCGTCGATCGCCCCGCCCTCGAGGATCCAGTCGGCCTTGGAATAGTCCAGTCCGGCTTCGGCGGCGAGCCGCGCGCCGATGCTGTCGTCGCCGGCAAGCTCATATTTTCCGCCCCAGCCGTTGAAGCCGAAGCCCTGCGCGCGGCGCCCCATCCCTTTACCGCCGGCGGTACCGAGGATGATCGGCCCGGTATCACGCAGCCAGATGTCGCCGAACGGCTGGACGATGATCTTGGCGAACGGGCACAGCTTGCTGGCGGTCTCGGCGCTCGCCGGATCGGCCGCGACCAGCCACACCTGCTCGCCCGCACCATCGGCATGGATCGCGGCGGCGAAGGCGGCAACTTCGGCCTGCGCCGGTACGAGGTCATCCTCCCACAGCAACGAGTCGCTGGGGAAGCCAATCCACACTGCCTCGTGCGGCGCCCATTCGGGGAGGGGAGCTGATGTCATAGGTCGGGCGACTAACAGCCTGTCGCGCGCCCGCCAAGGCGGCTTGCAGTGTGTGGCGCGCCCGCCAAGGCGGCTTGCATTGTTGCATGCTTCGTGGATTCATAAGGGCGCCGAACATTAAGGGGGTTACCATGTTGCGTTATTCACTGGGTGCGTTGTTTGCAGCGACCGCCATCATTCCGCTTGCCGCCGCGCCAACCGTGCCACTGGCGCAAGATGCCCGCATCTTCGGCAAGCGCGAAAGCATGTGGGCTCCGGACATTTCGCCGAGCGGCAACAAAGCGGTGATGATGCTTGGCGGTCCGGCCGGGCTGAGCGTGGTCAAGGTGATCGACCTCACCACCGGCGTGGCGAAGAACATCCTTGGATCGAAGGACAGCCGCGAGAGCCTCAACTGGTGCGAGTTCGCAAGCGACGATTTTCTGATTTGCAATTATTCGGGCAATTCGCGGCTCGACGGCGAGCTCGTCCCGTTTTCGCGGATGGTGGTGGTATCGACCGACGGCAGCAATTTGCGCCAGCTCGGCCAGAAGGCGTCCGATCGCGATGCCGGCCTGCGCCAGTTCGACGGGCGGATCATCGACTGGTTGCCGCAGCAGCCCGGCGCGGTGCTGATGGCGCGAAACTATGTCCCTGAAACGGCTGCGCTGGCGACCAGCGCGTCGCGCGCGAGCAAAGGCCTGGGTGTCGACCGGATCGACCTTGCGACGATGAAGTCCACGCCAGTCGAAAGCCCCAAGGATGCGGTCAGCGAATATCGTACCGACGGCCAGGGCAATGTCCGACTGCAGATCGTCGATGATAGTTTTGACGACCAGCTGACCGGCAAGTCGCGGTCCAAATATCGCAAGCTGGGATCGCGAACATGGGAGCCGCTCGGCCAATATGGAGGCAATGCGGCGACCGACATTTATCCGCTGGCGATCGAGGGGCAGACCAATTCGGTCTATGTGCTCAAGGCGCTCGGCGGCCGCGATGCCTTGTATCGGATGGCGCTCGACGGGACCGGAACGCTGACCAAGATCGCCGCCAATCCCAATGTCGATATCGAGGGCATCGTCCGCCTCGGCAAGGGGCAGAAGATTATCGGCTACACCTATACCGACACCCAGAGCCGTGTGTCCTATTTCGATCCCGAGTTTCAGAAATTGTCGGCTTCGCTGGGCAAGGCGCTGGTCAATTTCCCGCTGATCGGCATTTCGGGGGCGAGCGCCAACGGGCAGAAAATCCTGATTTCGGCCGGTTCCGATAATCATCCCGGCGCCTATTATGTGCTCGATCGCACGACCAAGAAAATGCAGGAATTGGCGATCATCCGGCCTGATCTCGAAGGGCGGAAGCTGGCGACGGTCAAGTCGATCAGTTACGCCGCAGCCGACGGTACCAAAATCCCCGCTTACTTGACGCTTCCGGCAGTTGGCACGGGCAAGAATTTGCCGGCGGTGGTGTTGCCCCACGGCGGCCCGAGTTCACGCGATGTGTGGGGGTTCGACTGGCTGGCGCAATATTTCGCGGCGCGCGGCTATGCGGTGATCCAGCCCAATTATCGCGGATCGACCGGTTTCGGTGCCGAATTCCAGAACAAGAATGGCTGGATCAACTGGCGCACCGCAATGTCCGACATTGGCGATTCAGCGCGTTACCTGGCCAAGGAAGGCATTGCCGATCCGGCGCGGATGGCGATCGTTGGCTGGTCCTATGGCGGCTATGCAGCGCTCCAGTCAGCGGCGATCGAGCCCAATCTGTACAAGGCGGCGGTGGCGATCGCGCCGGTGACCGACCTCAACATGCTCAAGAAGGAAAATGAGAATTTTACCAGCGGCCGGATGGTCAGCCAGTTCATCGGCAGCGGGCCGCACCTGATCGAAGGATCACCGTTGCGCAACGTAGCGAAGATCAAGGTTCCGGTGCTGATGTTCCACGGCGATTATGACATCAACGTCGGAATCGCGCAGAGCGAGAAGATGGAATCCGCGCTGCGCGGTGCCGGGGCGAAAGTCGAATTCATTCGCTACCCCGGGCTCGACCATCAGCTCGACGACAGCAATGCCCGGGCCGACATGCTCAACCGCATCGGGATCGCGCTCGAAGGCGCGATCGGTCACTAGGGTAAACGAAAAGGGCGGCCCCATAAGGGACCGCCCTGTTACTTCGGCCAGACCGTGAGGTCTTAGCGCGAGTAGAATTCGACCACGAGGTTGGGTTCCATCCGCACCGGATAGGGCACTTCGTCGAGCGTCGGGACGCGCGCGAAGGTGACCTTGGCCGTGCCATCGACCGCAACATATTCGGGGATATCGCGCTCGGCGAGGCCTTGCGCTTCCATCACCAGCGCCATCTCCTGCGCCTTGGGGCCGAGCTCGATGATGTCGTTCACATCGCAGCGGCGCGAGGCGACGTTGCACTTGATGCCGTTGACGCGGATGTGACCGTGGCTGACCAGCTGGCGAGCGGCCCAGATGGTCGGCGCGAACTTGGCGCGATAGACGATCATGTCCAGACGGCGCTCGAGCAGGCCGATCAGGTTCTGGCTGGCGTCGCCCTTCATCTTGGCGGCGTGCTGGAAGGTCTGGCGGAACTGCTTCTCGGTGACGTCGCCGTAATAGCCCTTGAGCTTCTGCTTGGCGCGCAGCTGAAGACCGAAGTCGGAGACCTTGCCCTTGCGGCGCTGGCCGTGCTGGCCGGGGCCATATTCGCGGCGATTGACCGGGCTCTTGGGCCGTCCGAAGACGTTTTCGCCCATGCGGCGATCGAGCTTATACTTGGCGCTTTTGCGCTTCGACATGATGATACTCCAATTGCGATGCGCCCGAAGGTGCGAAATTTCCGGAACCGCGCTACGTCCCGTTGCCAGGGGCAGGACCACCGCTTCACCGGAGTGCGGGGTCAATTGCGAAGGGCGCGCCTAGCCGAGGTGGCGCAGATGGTCAAGGAGCGGCCTGACTAACCAGGGCTGCGGCCCGCGCTTCCCTCGTCCATACCGCCAGGACCGGTTGACTGATTCTGGCTTTCGCGAGCGGCTTCCTGGGCTTCCTTCTCCGCCAATTCCCATTGGCGCGCAGTGCCACAAACGCGTCGCACGGCCAGGCGGCTTCCGGTCACCTTGAGCGATTTACAAACCAGTTTCGGTTTTTCCGGCGGCGATTGAAATGTCGATGTTGCGGCTGTTTGAACTGCGATCAAGGCCACCATTACGATGATTGACATGATTTCTCACCTTTTGAAGGGTCGATGCGGCGCCATATCCTGGAATCTTGGCAGCGAACGCAGTCCGGCCAATGACTCTGGTGGTCTTTCGGCCTGATGGCGGATTTCGTTACAATCAGCCTGCATAATGTGCCGCCGGTCAAGATCGCGGCTTTTGATTCCGTAGCCAGAAACCGTGAAGAGCGGCTAGCGCTTGCTGCCCTTGGCGATCGAGCGAAGCATGCCGCGCAATGCGCGCACCTCGCGGCTCGACCAGCCCGGCTTGGTCAGCAGGGTGCGCAGGGTCAGCTTGCTGACCTCGGTGCGGTCAGGGGGGAAGTAATAATTTGCCGCCTCGAGCGCGGCATCGACCTGCCCGACCAGCCCCTCGACCTCGAATTGCGGGGCAGGCGGCTCGACGTCCTTGAAGGTCGGCTGGGCAAGCGGCTGGCTGCGTGACCATTCGTAAGCGAGCAGAATCACCGCCTGGGCCAAATTGAGGCTGCCAAATTCGGGGTTGATCGGAACTGTGACGATGGTCCCGGCGAGCGCGACATCCTCAGTCGCGAGCCCCGATCGCTCAGGGCCAAACAGGATCGCGCTGCGGCCTTGCCCGGCGTGAATCTCGGTCGCCATTTCGGCCGGGCCGATGACGGGCAGCACGAGCTCGCGGCGGCGGACGGTGGAGGCGAACACCTGCGTGCAATCGGCGACGGCGTCAGCGACGGTGGCAAAGACCTTGGCTTGTTCGAGCACTCGGTCTGCGCCACTTGCCGTTGGGCCAGCATCCGGGTTGGGCCAGCCGTCGCGCGGGGCGACGAGGCGAAGCTCGGTCAGCCCGAAATTGAGCATGGCGCGCGCGGCCTTGCCGATGTTCTGGCCGAGTTGCGGGCGGACGAGGATGATGATTGGAGGAAGGGCGGTCGTTTCATCCCGATTTCCCGAGCTTGGTCGAGGGACTGTGCCGAGCGCAGCCGAGGCCCTTTGCTTTCGCTCGGAAGGCGGCACCGCAGCCTTGCTCAACCGCTGCCAGTCTTCGGCAATAAGCGCTTCCTTTTTCTCGCGTGACCAATTTTTGATCCGTGTCTCGGCAGATTGCGCCTCCGCCCGTGTCTCAAATGCTTCCGACCAGAGCAACTCGATCGGGCGGCGTTCGAAAGTGTAGCCGCGAACCGCGCCTGATTGATGCTGATCGATGCGCCGATGAAGATCATCAGTGTGGCCCGTATAGTAGCTGTTGTCGGCGCAGCGAAGGATGTAGGTGAAGAACATTCTGCGCTCATAGGGGCTCGGCTTCGCTCGCCATAGTCCCTCGTCTTCGCTCGGGAAAACGGTGGGCTAGATTAGCTTGTCCAGCAGTCCCGGCCCGTCCGGCGGCATCGGCGCACCTTCCACGGCCTCTGCAATTTCGGCGAAGTCGCCGGCTTCGGTGAAGTCCTTGTAGACCGAGGCGAATCGGATGTAGGCGACTGGGTCGAGGCTCTTCAGGCCGAACATCACCAATTGGCCGATCATGTCGGTGGTGACCTCGTCGCCGCTTGTTTCGAGCCGGCGCTGAATGCCGCTCGCCATCTGCTCGATCTTGTCCGACTCGATGCTCCGCTTGCGGCAGGCGTGGCCGATCGCGCGCTCCAGCTTGGCGCGGTCGAACGGTTCGCGCTTGCCATCTTTCTTGAGCACGGTGAGATCGCGCAACTGAACCCGCTCGAAGGTAGTGAAGCGCGCCCCGCAACCGGCGCATTCGCGTCGGCGGCGGATTGATGCGGCGTCCTCGGACGGACGGCTGTCCTTTACCTGGCTGTCTTCATGGGCGCAAAACGGACAGCGCATGTCAGCGTTTGATGCGCAGCCACAAGGCGATCGCGGCGCCGCCGATCAATCCGATCGGGATCGTGATTACGGGCAGAATCGCGGCCACGACGCCCAGCGCTGCCCCGCCGAGGACCGGCTTGGCCGAGGGGTGCGACAGGCCTTCGCGCGCGATGCCTTTGATTTCCGCTGTCGCGCGGCTGATCATGCCGGGATCTTGATCGTTGGGTTGGGTCATGATGCGGTTCAATCCTGATAGATGGGGAAACGGGCGCACAGCGCGCGGACGCGGCGGTTCACATCGGCTTCGATCGCCCGATCGCCGTCACCACCGCCCTTGGCCACGCCAGCGAGCACATCCGCAACCATGTCGCCAATCTCGGCGAACTCGACCTCGCCGAACCCGCGCGTGGTGCCGGCGGGCGAGCCGACGCGGATTCCGCTGGTTTGCATTGGGGGCAGCGGGTCGAACGGAACGCCATTCTTGTTGCAGGTGATGCCGGCACGCTCGAGCGCTTCGTCGGCGTCCTTGCCGGTGATCCCGATCGGACGCAGGTCAACCAAGGCAAGATGCGTGTCAGTGCCGCCAGCGACGAGATCGGCGCCGCGCTCCTTCAACCGTCCGGCGAGCGTCTGGGCGTTCTTGATCACCGCCTTGGCATACGTCTTGAAGCCGGGTTCGAGCGCCTCGCCGAACGCGACGGCCTTGGCTGCGATGACATGCATCAGCGGTCCGCCTTGCAACCCCGGGAATACCGCCGAATTGATCTTCTTGGCGATCGCTTCATCATCGGTCAGCACCATGCCCCCGCGCGGCCCGCGCAGCGTCTTGTGGGTGGTGGTGGTGACCACATGGGCGTGGCCGAACGGGGTCGGATGCTCGCCCGCCGCGACCAGCCCGGAGAAGTGCGCCATATCGACCAGGAACGTCGCCCCGACCTCGTCGGCAATAGCGCGGAACCTGGCGAAGTCGATGTGCCGCGGATAAGCCGATCCGCCGGCGATCAGCAGGGTCGGGCGATGCTCTTTCGCCAGCGCTTCGACCTGGTCGAAATCGATCAGATCATCGTCGCGGCGGACGCCGTACTGCACCGCGTTGAACCATTTGCCCGACATCGCCGGTCTGGCACCGTGGGTCAGGTGACCGCCCGCGTCGAGGCTCATCCCAAGGATCGTGTCCCCGGGCTTGGTCAGCGCCAGCATCACCGCGCCATTGGCCTGCGCGCCGCTATGAGGCTGGACGTTGGCGAAACCGCAGTTGAACAATTGCTTGGCGCGGTCGATTGCCAGTTGCTCGACAATGTCCGACGGCGCGCAGCCCTGGTAATAACGGCGACCCGGATAACCTTCGGCATAGTTGTTGGTCAGCACCGACCCCTGTGCTTCGAGCACCGCGCGGCTGACGATATTCTCCGACGCGATCAGCTCGATCTGGGTCTGCTCGCGCAATAGTTCGGCGGCGATCCCGGCAGCAACAGCTGGGTCGGCATCGGCCAGGCTGCGGGTGAAGAAGCCGTCGGGCTGGACGTCGGATAAAAGGGCAGGTTCGGCAAGCGTGGCCATCAGCAGTTCACCTCTTGGGGATGGTTGAGCATATCGACCCGCCGCTCGTGGCGGCCGCCGAGGAAATCGGTAGAGAGGAACGCGGTGACACACGCCTTGGCCATGTCGATTCCGACTAGCCGCGCGCCGAGCGCGATCGCGTTGCAGTCATTATGCTGGCGGGCGAGGGTAGCCGACAGCGGCTCGGCGACTTGCGCACAGCGGCAAACCGGGTTGCGGTTGGCGGCGATGGCAACGCCGATGCCCGACCCACAGATGGTGATCCCGCGCTCGGCCCGGCCATCGGCCAGTGCCTCCGCGAGTGCGGCGCCAAAGCGCGGATAATCGACGCTTTCGGCCGAGTTGGTGCCAAGATCGATAATCTCATGCCCGACCTCAGCCAGCCAGGCGGCGAGCAGGTCCTTGAGTTCGTAACCGGCGTGATCGGCGGACAGAGCAATGCGCATGGTGATCATTTAGGCGATGCTCACCGGATTCGCCACCCCGCGCTACATCTTCACGAGTCCCGCGGCGCACCTTACATCGACCCGCATGACCACCCCCGCCAACATGCCATTCAACGTCGCCGCGCTCGGTTATGCAGGGCTGCTCCCGCCTGCGCTGCTGCTCATTCTCGACAAGCTGTTGTTTGGTAATCATCCGCCGATATTATCGGCCTTCGTGCCAGTTTATGCTGCGCTGGTCTTTTCGTTCCTTGGCGGCTGCTGGTGGACGTTTGCCCTGCGCGAGGACAAGCCGAGTACGACCTTGCTGGTCATGGGCGTATTGCCCACGATCCTCTGCTTCGGACTGATCTGGGCGGCGTATGTGCTTGGGCCGGTGCCTGCGACGCTGATCCTGGCAAGCCTGATTGCACTATCGCCGCTGGCCGACGCGCTGCTCAACATCCCTTCCCTGGTGCCGCAGTGGTGGATCCGCCTGCGCTTCCACTTGTCGATGGGGCTGGCGGCGCTGACCGCTCTGTCGGTGTATCGCGCCCTTTAGGCTGCGCGGCGCTTTTCCAGCTCAAGGCGGTCCCAGATTTCGACCAGTGCGCCGGACAGCTCGTCCATCATCGCCTCGTCGTGCATCGGGCCGGGTGTGAAGCGCAGGCGCTCAGTGCCGCGCGGGACGGTCGGGAAATTGATGGGCTGGACGTACAGGCCATATTCGGCGAGCAAGATGTCGCTGATGCGCTTGGCCTTGACCGGGCAGCCGACCAGCAGCGGCACGATGTGGGTCACGCTCTCCATCACCGGCAGCCCCGAGTCGCGAAACTTGGCCTTGAGCATCGCTGCGCCTGCCTGCTGCGCCGCACGCTCCTCGCCCGATGCCTTGAGGTGGCGGACGCTGGCAAGCGCACCGGCGACCAGCACGGGCGACAGGCTGGTGGTGAAGATGAATCCCGGCGCATAGCTGCGGATGCAGTCGATGACGTCGGTGTCGGCGGTGATGTAGCCGCCCATCACGCCAAATGCCTTGCCCAGCGTCCCCTCGATGATCGTCACCCGGTCGGCGACCCCGTCACGTTCCGAAATGCCGCCACCGCGCGCACCGTACATCCCAACCGCATGCACTTCGTCGAGATAGGTCAGCGCGCTATATTTGTCGGCTAGGTCGCAGATGGCGGCGATCGGCGCGACGTCGCCGTCCATCGAATAAACGCTTTCGAACGCGATCAGCTTGGGCGTCTCGGGATCTTCCTCGAGCAATAATTGTTCAAGATGGGCGAGATCATTGTGGCGGAAGACGCGCTTATCGCAGCCGCTATTCTTGATCCCGGCGATCATCGACGCATGGTTCAACTCATCGGAAAAGATCACGCAGCCGGGGAGCAATTTGCCGAGCGTCGACAGCGCCGCCTCGTTCGAGACATAGCCCGAGGTGAACAGCAACGCCGACTGCTTGTCGTGAAGGTCGGCGAGTTCACTTTCGAGCTGGATGTGGAGATGGGTGTTGCCGCCAATATTGCGCGTCCCGCCCGATCCCGCGCCAACCTCGTGGAGCGCGGTCTCCATCGCCTCGATCACCGCCGGGTGCTGGCCCATGCAGAGGTAATCGTTCGAGCACCACACGGTGATCGGCTTGGGGCCGTTGTGACCGTGGAAGCATTGGGCGTTGGGATAGCTGCCCTTGGTGCGCAGGATGTCGATAAAGACGCGATAGCGCCCTTCGTCGTGCAGCCGGTCGATCGCCGCCTTGAAGATGCGTTCATAATCCACGGTGCGCCCATTATCGCCCACTGCACGGGAATGCCATTGCGAACGACTCGCAATTAGTTGTGAAATGAGACGATGCTGGTGAGGCCGAAGCGGGCGAGCGAGGCGGAGAGGGCGGGCGAGGGGGGTGCGCCGGTGAAGACGGCAATGCTTTCGGGCGCTTTGTCGGGCCAGGGTTGGCCTTGGGTAAGCGATGAAATGCGGTTGGCGATGCCGGGGCCGCCGTCGACGAACGTCACGCCGGGCATGGCCACGCTCAATTCCTCGATCAGCAACGGAAAATGGGTGCAGGCGAGGACGATGGTGTCGATTTCGTCGCCGCGCGGCTGGTCGAGCATTGGACGAATTGCGTCCTCGATCGCCTCCGGGCCGATCGCCTCGCCCGCCAGTTTGGCCTCGGCGATCGCCACCAGATCGGGCGATCCGTGGCGGATGACGGTGCAATCGGCGGCGAAGCGTTGCGCGAGGTCGTCGACGTAAGGCTGGCGGACGGTCGCCTCGGTCCCGAGCACACCGATCACCCGGCTTCGGCTGAGCGCGGCGGCGGGCTTGATCGCCGGGACGGTGCCGACGACCGGGATATCGAGCGCCGCGCGGACATGATCGAGCGCGATGGTCGAGGCCGTGTTGCAGGCAATCACTACGAGGCGCGGGCGAAATTGATCGACCATGCGGCCGAGCAATTTGGGAAGTCGCTCGGCCAGTTCGGCGTCGGTCTTGGTGCCATAGGGATAACCAGCGCTGTCGGCGACGTAGACAATCGGTGCCGTCGCGATCAGCGCCCGCGTCGGCCCCAGCACCGACAGTCCGCCAACCCCCGAATCGAAGAACAGCAAGGGGGCGGCGGGGCTCATCGTTCGGTCTTGGCGCGCTGCCGGTGCACTCGCAACCCGTCATTGCGGCAAGGATGGGTTCTGCTACTCATTGCGCATGTCGACCCCAATCCTCCTTGCGCTTGCTACCGGTTACTTGCTCGGGTCGATCCCGTTCGGGCTGCTGCTGACGCGCCTATCGGGGCGGGGGGATTTGCGCGAGATCGGGTCGGGCAATATCGGCGCGACCAATGTGCTTCGTACCGGCTCGAAATGGCTGGCGGCGGCAACATTGTTGCTCGACGTGGCCAAGGGCGCGGCTGCGGTTCTCCTGGCGCTCCATTTCTGGCCGGAGGGGGTCAAGATGGCGGCCGCCGGGGTACTGCTTGGCCATCTCTATCCGGTGTGGCTGAAATTCCGGGGCGGCAAGGGCGTGGCGACGGTGCTCGGCATCCTTATTCCTCTCAGCCCGCAGGCGGCGATGGTTTATGGCATAGTCTGGCTTGGCTTGCTCCTGTTGGTCAGGATCTCGTCCGTGGCGGGAATGATCGCGGTCGCCAGCGCGCCGGTCTCGGTGAAGGTCTTCCAGCAAGACTATTACTTTCCATTGTTCCTGTGCATCGCACTGCTGGTGATCTGGAAACATAAAGACAATATCCGCCGACTGATTGCCGGCACAGAGCCGCGCGTCGGCCAGTCCAACGAAGAGCGCGCGGCTTGAGCGGCGACTTGCTGGCGCGGCTGCGGCTCGTTCGATCGCCGGGCATCGGGCCGGTCACGTTTCGCCAACTGCTGGCGCGGTTCGGCGGGGCGGAGCAAGCGCTTGCGGCGGTTCCCGATCTTGCAGCGCGAGGCGGCGGGCGAGCGCCAACCCTGTTCAGCGAAAGCGCCGCCAAGGTCGAGATTGATCGCGTGGAAAAGCTCGGCGCGCGCTATTTGTCGCTCGGCCAGGGGCTGTATCCGCGCGCGCTGGCCGAGTTGTCGGATGCGCCGCCATTGCTAACCGTGATGGGCAATCAGAACCTCCTCGACCGGCCGCTGGTGTCGATTGTCGGTGCGCGCAATGCCAGCGCTGCCGCCTGCCGCTTCGCCCGCGGGCTGGCGCATGAACTTGGCCGCGAAGGCGTGGTCGTCGTTTCGGGGCTGGCGCGGGGGATCGACAGCGCAGCGCATGACGGATCGCTCGACAGCGGCACCATCGGGGTGGTCGCGGGCGGGATCGACGTTGCTTACCCGCCCGAGAATGCCGACCGCCAGCGGGCGATGGGCGAGCGTGGGCTGGTGGTCGCCGAAATGCCGCCGGGCACCGAGCCGAGGGCGCGCCATTTCCCCTATCGCAACCGGATCATCGCCGGTTTGTCGCAGGCCACCGTGGTCGTGGAAGCGGCCCCCAAATCGGGATCCTTGATCACCGCGCGGCTGGCGGGGGATATGGGGCGCGAGGTGATGGCGGTGCCCGGATCGCCGCTCGACCAGCGCGCACAGGGTTGCAACCAGCTGATCCGCGACGGCGCAACCTTGATCCAGAATGCCGCCGACGTGATGGAAGGGCTGCGGACGATGACCGGCAAGCTCGCTTCGCCGAGCTACCCGTTCGATCATCAGGCCGAAGCGATGCCGATGGAGGCGCCGACCGAGCTTCGCCAGCGGATCCTCGAATTGCTCGGCCCGTCGCCCGCGCCGGTCGACGAGATCGTCCGGTTGTCCGGAGCCGAGCCCGGAGAAGTTCAACTCGTGCTGCTCGAACTCGACCTCGCCGGGCGGCTGGAGCGGCACGCGGGTGGACGGGTCAGCTTGACCGCTTGACGGGGCGATTCAGGGCGAAGCACCATACGCGTACGTACACGTAAGGAATCCAGCGCTTGAAACTCGTCGTCGTCGAATCGCCCGCCAAGGCCAAAACCATCGAAAATTATCTCGGCCCAGGCCATCGCGTGCTGGCAAGCTATGGCCATGTCCGCGATTTGCCGCCCAAGGATGGGTCGGTCGATCCCGACGCTGGCTTCGCCATGCTGTGGGAGAATTATCCCGACAAGGCCAAGCAGTTGAAAGCGATATCGGATGTCGCGAAGACCTCCGACACGTTGATCCTGGCGACCGATCCCGATCGCGAAGGGGAGGCGATCAGCTGGCACGTCCAGGAAGTGCTGCGGAAGAAGAAACTGCTACCCGCTGACGTCCAGCGGGTGACCTTCAACGCGATCACCAAGGCAACTGTCACCGAGGCGATGAAGCATCCGCGCGCACTCGATGAGGATCTGATCGACGCTTACCGTGCTCGCCGCGCGCTCGATTATCTGGTCGGCTTCACCTTGTCGCCGATCCTGTGGCGCAAGCTGCCCGGCGCGAAGTCGGCGGGACGCGTGCAATCGGTCGCGCTCAGGATTATCGTCGATCGCGAGCGCGACATCGAATTGTTCAAGCCGCAAGAATATTGGTCGGTTGTCGCCAGCTTCGAATCCGATGCGACGGCGTTCACCGCGCGGCTGGTGGCGCTCGACGGAAGCAAGATCGACCGGCTGACAATCGGCGATAAGGGCAGTGCCGACGCGGCCAAGAAGGTGATCGAGGATGGGCGCTTCACCGTTGCCTCGGTCGAGACCAAGCCGTTTACCCGCAACCCACCGCCGCCGTTCACCACCTCGACGCTGCAGCAGGAAGCGGCGCGCAAGCTCGGCTTCGCAGCCAGCCACACGATGCGGCTCGCCCAGTCGCTCTACGAAGACGGCCTGATCACTTATATGCGGACTGACGGGGTACAGATGGCGGGCGAGGCGATCTCGGCCGCGCGCAAGGCGATCGCCGACCGGTACGACGCCGGTTTCGTCCCCGACAAGCCGCGCCATTACACCAGCAAGGCCAAGAATGCGCAGGAAGCGCATGAGGCGATCCGGCCGACTGAATTCAACAAGGACAAGGGCGGATCGGGTGACCATGCGCGGCTCTACTCGCTGATCTTCAACCGCGCCTTGGCAAGCCAGATGGCGTCGGCGCGGCTCGAGCGGACGATTGTCGAACTGACCGACGGGGCAGGGCGGGCGACGTTGCGCGCGACGGGTCAGGTGACGCTGTTTCCGGGCTATTTGACGCTGTACGAGGAAGGGTTCGACGACAAGGAAGATGAGGATGGTGGCAAGATGCCGCCGCTGCGCAAGGGCGACGCGCCGGTTAAAACCGGGGTCGAGGCGACGCAAAGCTTCACCCAGCCGCCGCCGCGCTTTTCCGAAGCGTCGCTCGTCAAGCGCTTGGAAGAGCTCGGGATTGGGCGCCCGTCGACCTATGCCGCGACGCTCCAGACGCTCAAGGATCGGGAGTATGTTCGGCTCGAGAAAAACCGCTTCTATCCCGAGGAAAGCGGGCGGTTAGTGACGGCTTTTCTCGAGCGATTTTTCGAGAAATACGTCAGTTTCGATTACACTGCGGAGCTTGAGAACGAGCTCGACGACGTCTCCGGTGGCCGTCTTAACTGGCAGAAATTGCTCGAAGATTTCTGGAAGGACTTCAAGCCCAAAGCGGGCGAGGTGATGGAGCAAAAGCCATCCGAGGTAACCGCTGCTCTGGACGAGTTCCTCGCCCCGTTCCTGTTCCCCGACAAGGGCGACGGCAGCGATCCCCGGCTATGCCCATTGTGCGGCACCGGGCGGCTCGGGCTGCGCGGCGGGAAATTTGGCGCGTTCGTTGCCTGCTCCAATTATCCCGAGTGCAAATTCACCCGCCAATTCGGGCAGGGCGGCGATGCCGCGGCGGCAAGCGGGCCGACCGAACTTGGCAATGGGATAGAGCTCAAGACCGGGCGTTTCGGGCCGTATCTGGAACGCGACGGCAAGCGATCGTCGATCCCCAAGGATGTGCCGCAGGACGGCATGACGCTCGAGACCGCCGAGCAATTGCTGTCGCTGCCACGCGAGGTCGGAATGCACCCCGAAACCGGGCTGGCGATTACCGCGTCGATCGGTCGATATGGGCCGTATCTGGTGCATGACGGGAAATATGCGCGGCTGAAGTCGACTGCGGAAGTATTCGAGACCGGGATGAACGCTGCGGTGGTCAAGCTGGCCGAAGCCGAAGCATCCAAGGGCCAGCGTGGCGGGGGCGGTCGCGAGCCGCTTGCAATGCTTGGCACGCATCCCGAAAGCGGCAGCGAAATCAAGGTGATGGAGGGCAAATATGGCCCTTACGTCACCGACGGGACGACCCACGCGACCTTGCCCAAGACAGCCGATCCGGCAGCGGTGACGCTGGAGGAAGCGATCATCCTGATCAACGAGAAGGCCGCCAAGGGCCCGATTAAGAAGAAGGGGCGGAAGGCACCGGCGAAGGGTGGCCGCAAGACCGGCAAAGCGGGTCCGAAGAAATCTTCAGCTGGCGCCAAGAAAGCGTAAGCCCGTCGAACAAATGCAGCTTCCCCGCCGGGTCGTCGCCGATGGCGGTGATCAAGCGGATGGCGATCAGGGCGGCGAAGCTGCCGACCGTCGCGGTCAGCGCACCGAGGACTCCGAGTTCGGTGCAATTATCGCAGTCGTCGGCGTCGAAGGCATCGCCGACGAAACAGCGATAGCAGGGGCGCGCGCTGAACAAGGCGACCTGGCCCTGGAATTGCTGCGCCGCGGCCGACAGCAAGGGAAGACCCAGCGCGACGCAAGTGTCGCTGACCAGCAGCCTGGTGGCGAAATTGTCCGTGCCGTCGATAACGAGATCATGGCCGTCGAGGAGGTCGGCGACGTTGGCGGCGTCGATGCGTTCGCCGATGGCCGTGACGGTGACGTGCGGGTTGCGGGCAAGGACGAAATCGCTGGCAAGCCTGACCTTGGCCATGCCGACTTCGGCGCTGCGATAGATTGGCTGGCGCTGCAGGTTGGACAGCTCGACCCGGTCGCCATCGATGATCGTCAATTGGCCGATGCCCGCGCCGGCCAGCGCCGGAATCAACGCCGCGCCGATCCCGCCGGCACCGACGATCGCAACGCGCGCGGCCTTGAGTTTGAGCTGCCCCGCGCCGCCGACCTGTGGCAGGACGATGTGCCGCGCGTAACGGTCGAGTTCGTCGTCGCTAAGTGTCACTGACCGGTTGAGCCAAAACCGCCCGCGCCGCGATGGGTATCGTCGAGTTTTTCAACTTCGTCGAAGCTCGCCAATGTTACGGCGGCCGGGACGAGTTGGGCAATGCGGTCGCCACGGCGGATCGCGAACGCCTCGCTGCCATGGTTGATGAGGAGGATCTTCAACTCGCCGCGATAGTCGCTGTCGATCGTACCGGGTGTGTTGGGCACTGAAATGCCGTGCTTGAAGGCGAGGCCCGAACGTGGGCGGACCTGGATTTCATAACCATCGGGAATGGCGACGCGAAAGCCCGTCGCAACCGCGTGACGCTCGCCGGGCGCGAGGTCGATATCTTCGGCCGCGACGACATCCATGCCCGCTGCGCCGGGGGTGGCGTAGCTCGGCAAGGACAAGCCGTCGCTGTGGGGCAGGCGGGCGATCTGGATGCGGATAGTCACTTAAGCTCCTCGATGATCCGGGCGATCAGCTGGCGCGCAACATCGTCCTTCGACGCTTCGGGCCAATCCTCGACCCCGGCAGCGGTGATCAGGTGAACCTGGTTGCGCGCGCCGCCCATTACGTCGCCGGAAACATCGTTGGCGACGATCCAGTCGGCGTTTTTGGCGGTACGCTTGGCGGTAGCGTTGGCGACGACATGGTCGGTTTCGGCGGCGAAGCCGATCAGCAGGCGCGGGCGGTCGGGGCTTTGGCCGAGCGTGGCGAGAATGTCGGGATTGGCGACGAACTGCAGTGCTGGCGGTCCGGCCGATTTTTTGAGCTTGGTCGGCGATGCCTCGACCCGCCAGTCGGCAACCGCAGCGACCAAGATCGCGACGTCGGCGGGGAGGGAATTGGCGACCGCCTCGGCCATTTGCTGCGCGGTCTCGACGTCGATGCGGGCGACCCCGCCGGGGCTGGGGAGGGCGACCGGACCAACGATCAGCGTGACTCGCGCTCCTGCCTGCGCGGCGGCGGCGGCGATGGCGAAACCTTGTTTGCCGCTGCTGCGGTTGGCGATGACGCGGACGGGGTCGATCGGTTCATGGGTCGGGCCGGCGGTGACCAGGATGTGTCGTCCACTGAGCGGTCCGTCCCCGACCGGCAAACGTCCTTCGACCGCGCTCGGGACAAGCGGCAGTTGCGTGATGAACGTCAGGATATCATCCGGCTCGGGCAATCTTCCCGGGCCATATTCGCCGCAGGCCATCGGGCCTTCGTCGGGATCGATCACGGTGATTCCGCGGGCGCGCAGGGTGGCGATGTTGGTCTGGGTCGCCTGGTGCTGCCACATGCGGACGTTCATTGCGGGGGCGATGATTACCGGCTTATCGGTGGCGAGGAGCAAGGTGGTGGCGAGATCGTCGGCGATGCCTGCGGCCATCTTGGCAATCAGGTCGGCGGTAGCCGGGCAGACCAGCACGAGATCGGCGGCGCGGGACAGCTGGATGTGGCCCATTTCGGCCTCGTCCTTCAAATCCCACAGCGACGTGTAGACCGGGCTTTCGGCGAGTGCCGCGAGGCTCATCGGGGTGACGAAATGCGCGCCGCCCGCGGTCAGCACGGGGGTCACGTCATGCCCTGCTTTGCGCGCACCGCGGATTAGCTCGGCGGCTTTATACGCTGCGATTCCGCCGCCGACGATGAGGAGGAACTTTGCCATCCCCGGCGACTAGCAATCCTACACTGGAGAAGCGAGGGCTCAATACTTCTTGCGCTTGAGCTGTGCGGTCGGCTTGCCGCGATGCGCCGCTGATGGCTTACCATGTTGCGGCCGACCTTGTGGGCCACCCGAAGGGCGGGCACGCGGGGCCAGCGTCGGCCGGTTGTGATGGCTTGGGGGCGCCTCGCCGGGGTTCTGCGCCTGCTCGATGATCAGTCCCTGATCCTCGGGCGCAATTACGGCACGGCGAAGGGCGGCGAGGAAGCCGGCGGTGGCGCGCTGGGTAACTTCAAAATAGCTGTCATTGGCGGCGATGCGGATCGCGCCAATGTCGTTGCGCCCGACATGGCCGTAGCGGCAGATGAGCGGCAACAGCCAGCGCGGATCGGCATTGTGGCGGCGACCGGCATTCATCCGGAACCAGGTCGAATTGTCGAACCCGGCGCGCGGGCCGGCGTCCTGGCCACGCTCACCGCGATCATTGCGGTCGCTGTTGGTCAGGATATCCTCGGGGGCTGGAAGTTCGCTCTTGAGCGCCTTGGCCAGCGCCAGCGCCATCGCCTCGGGGGTCAGCGCCTCGGTCAACTGCCGGGCCAGCTCAAGATCGTCGTCCTCGGGATCGGCGGGCATGGCGAGCTGCGCGAACAACCGATCGCGATCCTTGGCGCGAATGTCGTCGGCGGTCGGTGCGGCCATCCACTCGGTCTCGATGCGGGCATTCTTGAGCATCATCTCGACCCGGCGGCGCGCCTTGTGCGGGACGATCAGCATCGCGGTGCCCTTGCGGCCGGCGCGGCCGGTGCGGCCCGAGCGATGCTGCAACGCCTCGGCATCGCGTGGCAGCTCGACGTGGATCACGAGGCTTACCGACGGCAGGTCAAGCCCGCGCGCGGCGACATCGGTCGCGACGCACACGCGAGCGCGCTGGTCGCGCAATGCCTGGAGCGCGGTGTTGCGCTCGTTCTGGCTATGCTCGCCTGACAACGCGACCGCCTTGAACCCGCGTTCGCTCAAGGCGGCGTGGAGGCGGCGGACGGCGTCGCGGGTGGCGCAGAACAGGATGGCGGTTTCGGCCTCGTGCAGGCGCAGGATGTTGACCACGGCATGTTCGATATCGACCGGGGCGACGGTCACAGCCTGATAGGCGATGTCGGCATGGCCTTGCTTGTCGCCCAATGTTTCGATCCGCAGCGCGTCCTTCTGGTAACGCTTGGCGAGCGCGACGATCGGGCGTGGCATGGTGGCGGAGAATAGCAAGGTACGGCGGCTTTCGGACGGAGTCGCGTCGAGGATCTCCTCAAGCTCTTCGCGGAAGCCCATGTCGAGCATCTCGTCGGCCTCGTCGAGGACTGCGACCTTGAGGTGCGACAAGTCGAGCGCGCCGCGCTCGAGATGGTCGCGGAGGCGGCCCGGGGTGCCGACGACGATATGCACGCCGCCGATCAAGGCACGGCGTTCTTTCATCGGGTCCATGCCGCCGACGCAGGTCACGACACGGGCGCCTGCGGTGGCGTAAAGCCACTCCAATTCCTTCGACACCTGGATCGCCAGTTCGCGGGTCGGGGCGACGACCAAAGCGAGCGGCTCGCGGGTCCAGGCGATGCGCTCGCCGTCCATCAATTGGGGGGCAAAGGCGAGGCCGAACGCGACGGTCTTGCCCGACCCGGTCTTGGCCGAAACAATCAGGTCGCGGCCCTGCGCTTCGTCGGCGATCACGGCGGACTGGACTTCGGTCAGCGTGTCATACGAACGCGCGGCGAGCGTCGCAGCGAGCGACGGATGGAGATTATCATGTTGCATATGCGAAGGCCCCTACAGCAAGGCGGGCCGAAGCGATAGTGGCGGGGAAATTAGCGGAAAAATGCCAGCACGATCGCCGCGCCGCCAGCCCCCGCGATGATCGCCGTCAGCGCATAGCCAAGCCACGCCGGGCGGCGGATCAGGGTGACGTCGGACAGCGGCGGCGGGGGCGGGGCACCGCCGGGATCGGGGTAACTGGCGTCGATCTTGCGAATGATGTCGGGCAGGCGTTTGAGCGCGCGCACCGTCTCGACCAACTTGTCGGCGTAAAAGGCTTCGGGGCCAAGCTCGGAGCGGATCCAATCCTTGAGGAACGGCTCGGATGTTTCCCACATGTTGATGTCGGGATAGAGCGCTGTGGCGACGCCTTCCTCCATCACCATCGTCTTCTGAAGCAACAGCAGATGCGGTTGGGTCTGCATGTCGAAATCACGGGTGATGGCGAACAGGCCGTCAAGCATTCGGCTGACGCTGATCTCCTTAACCGGCAACCCGCGGATCGGCTCGCCCACGGCCCGAAGCGCGGTGGCGAATTCGGCGACGTCGTGATGCGAGGGCACATATTGCGCCTCGAAATGGATTTGCGCGACGCGCTCATAATCGCCAGTGATCAGGCCATAGAGAATTTCGGCGAGCCACAATCGCGCCTGGCGGTTGATCCGGCCCATGATCCCGAAATCGATCGCCGCGAGCTGGCCATTGGGCATGGCGAACAAATTGCCCTGGTGGAGATCGGCGTGGAAATAACCGTCGATCACTGCCTGACGAAGGAAGCCGCGAACGAGGATTTCGGCGAGTGCCTTGGGGTCGTGGCCAGCGGCGATCAGCGCGTCGCGGTTGGTCAGCTTGATCCCGTCGAGCCATTCGAGGGTCAGCACGCGTCGCGCGGTGCGGCGCCAGTCGATCTCGGGAATGTAGAAGCCCGGCTCGGCGATCATGTTCTGCTTGAGCTCGGACGCCGAAGCCGCCTCGCGGGTCAGGTCAAGCTCACGGCGGACCCACTGACGGAAGTAAGCAACGACGAGGCGCGGGCGGAGGCGTTCGGCTTCGCCGCCGAGCAGTTCGACATGCGCGGCGGCCCATTCATAGGTCGCAATGGCGCGTTCAAACTCTTCCTCGACGCCGGGGCGAAGTACCTTGATCGCGACATCGCGGCCTTCGGTGGTGACCGCGCGATGGACCTGCGCGATCGACGCCGCACCAACCGGAATCGGATCGATCGAGGAGAAGAATTGCTCGACCGGCCCGCCGAGCGCAGCCTCGATTGCGGGTTTGATTCGGTCATACGGTTCGGGCGGAAGGTCGTCCTGCAGCTGCCGCAAATTATCGGCGGCGGCGACCCCGACGAGATCGGGCCGCGTGGCG
Organism: Sphingomonas sp.; assembly: GCF_031372575.1. Taxonomy (GTDB): domain Bacteria; phylum Pseudomonadota; class Alphaproteobacteria; order Sphingomonadales; family Sphingomonadaceae; genus Sphingomicrobium. The sequence continues at coordinate 81,647 of NZ_JANMLM010000037.1, forward strand.
AGCGCCTGGCCCAGCTTGATCGCAGCGGGGCCGATCGCCTGCATCGCGGCGGCATAATCAGGGACCGCAGGCATGGTCAGCCCGAAGCGCGCGACGCGGAGCAGGCGGCGGACGTTGGGCGGGGTCAGCGCGTCGCGCTCGATCCCCTGCAACGCGCCGTGCCGAGCCAGCGTCCGGCCCCATTTCAGGAGTCGGAACAAATGGGTGGTCGAACCGGTCAAATTTTCCACCCACTCCAGATGCACACCAGGCCGCCAAGCATCGGCTCAGCTTTGGCCTGGGCGAAACCGGCTTCGGCGATCATCGCGCGGAAGCGATCGGGGGTGGGGAACCGGCGGATCGACTCGACGAGATAGCGATAGCTTTCCTCATCGCCCGCGACGGCTTTGCCAATGCGCGGGATGACCGCGTCGGCATAACGTTCGTACAGCTTGCCGAAGCCCGGCCAGTCGCTGGTTGAGAATTCGAGAATAAACAAGCGGCCGCCACGCTTCAACACACGATGCGCTTCTTTCAGGGCGGCGGGGATGTCGGTGACGTTCCGGATGCCGAAGGCGATGGTGTAGGCGTCGAAAGCCGCGTCGCCGAAGCTAAGCACCTCGGCATTTTCCTGCTTCCAACTGAGACCTTCGATGCGCTTGGCAGCGGCGCGGTCCTGCCCGACGGCAAGCATGTCGGCGTTGATGTCGCTGACCGTCACCAGGGAACCGCGCGCGGCCATGCGGAAGGCGATGTCGCCGGTGCCGCCGGCCATGTCGAGGATGCGCTCACCAGTCCGCGGCTTGATCCGCGCAACGAATCGTTCCTTCCACAGCCGGTGCATGCCCCCGGACATCAGGTCGTTCATCACGTCATAGCGCTTCGCGACCGACGAGAAGACCGCGCCGACCCGCCGGGTTTTTTCTGCGGGGCTGACCAACTGGTCGCCGAAATTGACCGTATCACTCATGAACGCGGCTCTAGCGGGGAAGGCTGCGGCTTGCCATAGGCCCGCTATGCCCGAGCTCCCCGAAGTTGAAACCACCGTTCGCGGACTGGCCAAAGTGCTCGACGGGCAGGTGATCCGCTCGGTCGAACTGCGCCGCGCGGATTTGCGACGGGCGTTTCCCGATGATCTTGGCCAGCGGCTGACCGGGGCGCGGGTCACGGGACTGAGTCGCCGCGCGAAATATGGCCTGATCGCGACCGATCGCGGCGACACGATGATCTTTCATTTGGGCATGTCGGGGCGGTGGCGGATCAACCCGGTCGAGCTTGGCGCGCACGATCATCTGCTGATCGAGACCAATGAAGGGCGGCGGCTGAGCCTCAACGATCCACGGCGATTCGGGTCGGTCGATCTGGTGGCGACCGATGCCCTGGGCGCGTGGCCCGCGTTCAAGGCGCTTGGGCCTGAGCCGCTGGGCGGGGAAATCGGCGGCCAGTGGCTCAAGGCCCGGGTAGCGGGGCGCACGGCGGCGATCAAGCTGATGCTGCTCGACCAGAGGATCATTGCGGGCCTCGGCAATATCTATGCTTGCGAGGCGCTTTTCCGGGCGCGGATAAACCCGAGGAAGGCGGCCGGGAAGGTGAGTCGCGTCAGGCTTGATGCGCTCGCCGAATCCATCCCGGCGGTGCTGATCGAGGCAATTGCAGCGGGTGGGTCGAGCCTGCGCGATTTCGCTAGCCCCGATGGCGAACTTGGCTATTTCTCCAAACAGTTCGATGTCTACGACCGCGAGGGCAAGCCGTGTCGGGGAGGCTGTGACGGGGTGGTCCGGCGCATTGTCCAGGGCGGGCGGTCGACGTTCTACTGTCCGTCATGTCAACGATAATCGACTGCAAGCCTGCGCGGTTGACCCGAATCGCCCTTAGCGCTAGGGGAGCGGCACGCCGGTGCGACCCCCATGGGTGCGCGCCGCTTTTCTTTTAGACACAGACATTCGAGGAATATCCATGGCGAACACGCCGCAAGCCAAGAAGCGCATTCGTCGCAATGCCAACCGTGCCGCAATCAACGGTGCCCGCGTCAGCCGCATCCGGACCTTCATCAAGGCCGTCGAAGCAGCGCTTGAAGCCGGCAACCCGACCGACGCCCGTGACGCGCTGAACAAGGCGCAGCCCGAGTTGATGCGCGGCGTCGCCCGCGGCGTCATCCACAAGAATACCGCGAGCCGCAAATTCTCGCGTCTGACCAAGCGCGTTTCGGCGCTCGGCTAAACGGTCGAACCCTAGGGTCTAGCCAGTATCAGTTTGAAACGGGCCTCCGGAGCGATCCGGGGGCCTGTTTGTTTCGGCTCCGGTAAAAGTCGAACGATTCCCGCGATTCGCATTTTTCTGTCTCTCTACTGTCATGAAAATTTGGCAGTTTTCAGGCATTTTCCCTGTTTTCCTCGCCTTTTCCATGTCAAGGCCTTTTATTTCACTTTTTTGAAAAAAAGTCGCTTGAACCGCGGTCCGCATGGTCTCAAAACAATTGGCTCCGCAGTGATTCTGCTGGGGGGACACCGCGCAGAAGCAACTTGGGGCGTCGCGACTCGCAGTCGGGCGCAACGATAGGTTTGTGCCTGCGGTGATTGAGGTTTGGGAGGCGCGGTTTGTGCAGGGGGTGACGTCAGGATCGGTGGTCGAGGGGTCCTTGGAGACTCTTGAGACCCCGCTGGCGGCCGCCTGGGAACAGATCCGCACCGGCCTTCGCCGTGATTGCGGTGCGCGCACCTTCGACGGGTGGCTGAAACCCGCCGAGCTCGGCGAGTTCGACCCCGAGACGGGTGAGCTGGTGCTGGTGATGCCGTCCAAATTCATGGCAGATTGGGTTCGCTCGCATTTCGGCGAGCGCCTGGCGCTAGCGTGGAAGACGGTGCTGCCGATCGTTCGCGACGTGCGAATCGCGGCTGCCGAGGGCGGGCCGCGCCCGTCGCCATTGCTGATCCTCGAGGAAATTCCGGTGCCGGTCGCCAAGGCCGGGCCGCGCGATCCCGATGCGCCCAATTTCGACCCGCGCTACCAGTTCGAGACGTTCGTCATCGGCAAGGCCAATGAAGTCGCCGCGACCGCCGCCAAGACGCTGGCGAGCGCAGACCATGTCGCGTTCAACCCCTTGTTCATCCACGGCGGCACCGGGCGCGGCAAGACCCATTTGCTCCACGCCATCGGGCAGGATTTCCTCGCCCGGCGCCCGACCGCCCGAGTCGTGTCGATGTCAGCCGAGAAGTTCATGGTCGAATTTGTTCGCGCGCTGCGCGAGAATGACACGATCGGGTTCAAGGGGCGGCTTCGCTCGGCCGATTTGCTGCTGATCGACGATGTCCAGTTCATCGCCGGAAAGGATTCGACGCAGGAGGAATTCTTCCACACGATGAACGAGATCATCACCGCCGGGCGGCGACTGGTGATCACCTCCGATCGCGCGCCGCAGGATCTCGACGGGATTGCGCCGCGTATCCTGTCGCGACTGTCGTGGGGCTTGGTGGCCGACATCAACCCGGCCGAATATGAGCTTCGGCTCAATATCCTGACCGCCAAGCTGGCTGGACTGCCCGGCATCAGCATGACCCAACCGGTGATCGAGTTTCTCGCCCGCCGCCTGACCAATTCGATTCGCGAGCTCGAAGGTGCGCTTAACCGGATCGCGGCTTATGCGATGATGACCGGGCGGACGATCGACCTGCCCTTCGTCGAGGAAGTGCTGGCCAATGTGCTGCGCGCCAACCAGCGGCGGATTTCGATCGACGAGATCCAGACCCAGGTCGCCGAGCATTACCGCATTCGCAAGGCCGAGATGACCAGCGCCCGGCGCGCGCGCGAAGTCGCCCGGCCGCGGCAGGTGGCGATGTACCTGTCCAAACAATTGACCCCCAAGTCGCTGCCCGACATCGGTCGGCGGTTTGGCGGACGCGATCACACCACTGTGATTCACGCGGTCAAGCAGATCGAGAAACTGCGCGCCGCCGACGCCGAGCTCGACGCCGACATCCGCTTGCTCACCCGCCAGCTCGAGGGCTGAGCCACTAGTTTCGGTGCCTCGGTGCCGACCTCCCCTGCCAGCACCCGCGGCAGGGGAGGACTACTTGCCCACCTTCCCGACAAGCGAAGGCCCGCCCGGATTGCGCCGGACGGGCCGTCATTCCCACGCTCAGTAACTCATGTGGCTAGCTCGGGCGGCGTTGAGTCGGGACGGTGATCCGTACGGTCTCGCCGTTGCGGCCGGGGAATCCGGTGAACATGGCTTCGATCAGGTTGGGGACGAGCACGCCCAGATTGTCGGTTTGCGACCGCGCCTTGGCATGGCCTTCGAACAAGGCCGCATTGTCGGCGCGACGCCGAATGTTCACGTCGAGATAGCTTTTGTAGACGGTGTAGGCGCGCGTATTGTCGAACGAAGAGCCCCAGAACGGATCGTCCCAGCCGTAGTAAAACGGCGTCCGGCCGTAACCGCCGTAGCGCGAATAATAGGGTCGACCGTAATAGCCGCGGCGATAGAAGGGGTCGTAGAAACCACCGAACCCGCCGCCGTAATAACCATTGGCGAAGGGATCGACGTCGATTTCCTGACGGCCCTGGTCGACTCCATAATCGAGCTGGACGAGCATCGTCGCAGTCTGGGGCGAGACGGCGGGGAAATAGCCCTGGGCCTGCATCGCCTGCGCGGCGATGGTGGCATATTGGGTGAATTGGAGACCGCCCGACTGCGCCGGATTGGCGGGGACGACGAAGAAGCTTTCGCCCTGCGGCGCCGGCATCGCCTGAAACCGCGAAACCTGGGTCGGAAAGCCAGTGGCGCAGGCATTGAGCCCGAGCGCGGCGACGCCAAGCATGGCGGTCGCAACCAGTCGATTGATACGCATCTCACTCATTCCTCTGCAGAGGGGTTACACCCTGCCTATAGCACGTTTCGCCGTGAATGGGAGATGAAGCGTTATTTCAAGTAGTTAGGCCGACAGCGCGATAGGCTTCGGCCAATGTCGGGGCGGCGAGCGCGCGGGCCTTGTCAGCCCCCGCAGCGAGAATCCGATCAATCTCGGCGGGATCGCCACGAAGCTCGACGAGTTTGGTGCGCAAGGGAGCAATCAACCCGATCAACGCATCGGCGAGCGCTAGCTTGAACGTGCCAAATCCCTGTCCGGCGAATTGCGCGGCGACCGCCTCGACGCTCGATCCGGTGACCGCCGCGTAAATGCCGACAAGATTCTTCGCTTCGGGCCGCGAATCGAGCCCGGCCGGATCGGCCTCGATCGGGTCGGGATCGGTGCGCGCTTTCCGCACTTTCTGCGCGATCGCCTCGTCGCTGTCGGTCAGGTTGATGCGGCTCATGTCCGACGGATCGGACTTGGACATCTTGGCCGATCCGTCACGCAAGGACATGACTCGCGCCGCCGTACCGCCGCCGATGAATGGCTCGGGGACGGTAAACAGCTCGACCTCAAAATCATTGTTGAACTTCAAGGCGATGTCGCGGGCCAGCTCGATATGCTGCTTTTGGTCGTCGCCGACCGGGACATGGGTGGCATTGTAGAGCAAGACGTCGGCGGCTTGCAGAACCGGATAGGTGAACAGCCCGACCGATGAGCCCTCCTTATTCTTCCCGCTCTTGTCTTTGAACTGGGTCATCCGATTGAGCCAGCCCATCCGCGCGACGCACTGCAGTATCCACGCCAGTTCGCTATGCTCGCGCACCTGGCTCTGGGCGAACAGAATCGACTTGGCCGGATCGATCCCGCTGGCGAGCAACGCCGCTGCCATTTCGCGGACATTGGCGCGAAGGGTCGTGGGATCGCCGTCGACGGTCAGCGCGTGGAGATCGGCGAGGAAAAACAAGCATTCGGCCTCATCCTGCATCCGCACCCAGCGCAGGATCGCGCCGAGCAGATTGCCGAGGTGAAGATCGCCGGTTGGTTGGATTCCGGAGACGACGCGCATCAGTCGGTGACCTTTTTCTTGCGGAGGAGCACCAGGATCGCCTCACGGTCGATTCCGCCAATGAGCCACGCAACCGCAAAATAGACGATCGCTCCGGTCCCGACCAAGGCGCCAAGGCTGATGATCTTTTCGATCGTGCCACCGAAATACATGTCACCGATGGCGATCTTCACCGCGTAGAGCGCGCCGCCCATCGCGACCGCGGCGATCAGCTGTTTGGCGACCCGGCCAATGAGCCAG
>NZ_JANMLM010000070.1:0-54178 GCF_031372575.1 Sphingomonas sp.
CATCGACAGCCGCTTCACCAGCGCCTCCGCATCCGCATCCGCTACATCGAGTAACACATCATCGCCATCACCCCAGATGATGAAATCGGCGATCACCTTGCCCTGCGGCGTCAGCAGCGCGGCGTAAGCGGGGAGCGTCTCGAGCCTATTGGTCACCAGCCCGTCGAGGAACCCGCGCACGTCCTCGCCTGACAGACGGATGACAGTGCGGTCGGTGAGGGTGGTTTGAGCCATCACCCTTAGCTAAGAGGCTCGCGTGACCGATACAATCACCATCCGCCGCCCCGACGACTGGCACGTCCATTTGCGCGATGGCGCGATGTTGGCGAAGGTCGCGCAATACACCGCGAGGCAGTTCGCCCGCGCGATCATCATGCCCAACCTCGCGCCGCCGGTGACGAGCGTCGCGCTGGCCGCGGCTTACCGCGACCGGATCATCGCCGCCGCCGGCCCCGACTTTACCCCGCTGATGACCGCTTACCTGACCGACCAAGCCGACCCAGACGAGCTCGCGCGCGGCCATGCGGAAGGCGTGTGGGTCGCGGCCAAGCTCTATCCGGCGGGCGCGACCACCAACAGCGCGAGCGGCGTGACCGACATCGCCAACCTTTGCCCCGCGCTCGCGCGGATGGAGGCGATCGGCATGCCGCTGCTGGTCCACGGCGAGGTAACCGACCCGGAAGTCGACGTGTTCGATCGCGAGGCGGCGTTCATCGACCGCATCCTCACCGGGCTGATCCGCGACTTTCCGGCGCTCAAGATCGTGTTCGAGCATATCACCACCAGGCAAGCCGCCCAGTTCGTCGCCGATGCCCCCGCCACCATCGCCGCGACCATCACCCCGCAGCATCTCCACCTCAGCCGCAACGACTTGTTCGATGGCGGCCTTCGCCCCCATGCCTATTGCCTGCCAGTGCTGAAGCGTGAGGAGCATCGCCTTGCGGTTCGCGCCGCCGCCACCTCGGGCAGCGCGAAATTCTTCCTCGGCACCGACAGCGCGCCCCACGCTCGCGACGCCAAGGAAAGTGCGTGCGGCTGCGCCGGCATCTTCAACGCCCCGTTCGCGCTCGAAAGCTATGCGGCGGTGTTCGACGAGGAAGGCTTGCTCGACCGGCTGGAGGGCTTCGCTTCGGAGCATGGCCCGCGCTTCTACGGCCTGCCGCTCAACGCGGGCACCGTGACGCTGCGGCGCGCGCCAAACCAGGTTCCCGATGCGTTTGGCGACCTGATCCCGTTTCATGCCGGGCAGGAGCTCGGCTGGCGCCTCGCCTGATCGGCCATTGCGCGACTCGAAACGGAGGCGCAATGTTCCGGGCATCAGCCACGAGGAGACCGCTCATGTTGCTCATCACCTTGTTCGCGCTCGCATCACCCGCCGCCGCAACCAAGACCATGGCGCTCGACGATTGGGAAGTGGCGACGATCGTCTCGGTCGGCAGCCCGTCCCCGACCAGCCCGGCGACCTATATTGTCGTCCAGACTGGCGATCTCGACGGCGACGGCGTTCCCGATGACGCTTATCTCAAACTCGCCTGCTCGGACGGCAAATTGACCCAGGCCTCGTACCAGGTGAAGGGCCCGCGCGACGCCGCTTCGGGTCAGGCGACCGGCAAACGCCAGCACAAGCCGGTCACCTTCGTTAAGGAATGGGGCGCCGCCACGCCGCAATTGAGCGCGATCAAACCGACCTACGACGTCAAGACGCTCAAGGGCTCACGCGCCGTGATGGGAGAGGATGGCTGGCGGTCAATCTCGCTCGCCAATACCGACGGGCTATGCACAACCGCCGGAGCGGCGGCGAAGACGATAACCAAGACCCGTTCCAACATTCAGAACAATTGAGCCAATCGCCCGGTTGAACCGCGCCCTTCCCTTCGCTACAGCCCGCCGACTGCCGCAGCCGGAGACGTGGGTGAGTGGCTGAAACCAACGCTTTGCTAAAGCGTCATACGGGTTAAACTGTATCGAGGGTTCGAATCCCTCCGTCTCCGCCAATTTATTTAATGAATACAATGACTTAGCCTAGGACATGCGCCACTCGCTCGAACAAATTTGCGGATCAGTCTTCGGGCGCGACGGTGACGGCAATGCCGGCGAGGTCGGGGGTGAACGGAATTTGGCATGACAGGCGGCTGTTGGCCTGCCGCGCGCCCGAGCAATCGAGCAAGTCATCCTCGTCGGCGCTCATCGACGGCAATTGGCCGAGCCACGCCTCGTCGACATAGACGTGACATGTCGCGCAACTGGCACAACCGCCGCACAAAGCGAGGATTTCATCGATCCCGCCGTCGCGCAGATTTTGCATCAGCGACAAGTCGCCTTGTCCATCGAGGACGTGGATCGAGCCGTCGCGTTTGGTGACATTGATGGTCGGCATGGTCAGGCCTTCTGGAAGAGGGATTTCAAGGGGATTTCGGGGTCGGCGAGCAGCATCGGGTCGATTGCCGCGCGCGCCTCGACTAATGCGCGGCCCTGTACATAGTCCCTGACGCGATTGACACAATCGAGCGCGATCACCGCGCAGCCAGACAGATAGATGAGCGAAAAGCTGCGGGTGTCAGGATCGCCGCGAAGGACGGTCGAATCGTAGCCGGTCGACAGGCCGACGGTCTGCAATTTGAGGTCATACTGGTTCGACCAAAACCATGGGGTCGCACGATACGGGGCGGGGTCGCCGACGATGAAACGCGCGACGGTGGTCACCATGTCGCTGGCATTCTGAATCGATTCGATTCGCACCGGCGCGCCGGGCGCAAAGCGGCTGTGGTGAAGCGCACAATCCCCCACCGCAAAAATGTCGGTCAGGCTGGTTTGGCAATATTCGTCGACGGTGACGCCGTTGCCGCCATCGGCGCCGGCGTCGAGCAAGGGCAGGATCGACGGGACAATTCCAATCCCGACGATCACGACGTCGGCCGCGATCCGCGTGCCGTCGGCGAGGCGCAGCGCTTCGACGCGGGACGTGCCTTCGATTGCTGTGAGCGAGGCGCCGGTGCGAAGGTCGACGCCATGCGCGCGATGCACGGCTTCGAAGAATTGCGACAAGGGCTCGCCGGCCACACGGGCGAGCACGCGTGGCAATGCTTCGAGCAGGGTCACCTGCTTATCCAGCTTGCGAAGCACGGCCGCCGCTTCGAGCCCGATGTAGCCGCCGCCGACGATCGCGATCCGGCTGGCGCTGGCAAGATCGGCATGGAGCGCGTCAACGTCGGCGCGGGCGCGGATCGCGTGCACCCCGGCGAGGTGCGAACCGGGACAGCCCAGCTTCCGCGCATGACCGCCGGCGGCCCAGATCAACTGGCCATAAGCAAAGCGCTTACCGGAGGCGGCGCGGACAATATGCTCTGCGGGATCGATCGCCACGATGGTTTCCCCCGGGATCAGGTCGATCGAGCGTTCGGGCCAAAAAGCGGCCGGGCGTAGCGCCAGCGATTCGCAGCTTTTTTCGCCGGCCAGATAATCCTTCGACAGCGGTGGGCGCTCGTAGGGGAGGTCGGTTTCTTCGCCCAGGAGCGCGACCGATCCGGCAAAGCCAAGTTGGCGAAGCATGATCGCGGCTTGCGCGCCGGCATGGCCCGAACCGACGATGAAGACGTCCCAGTGCATCTCCTAAACCTTGACCAAAGAATCTGCGCCGCCAAGGATGACAGTTGCCTGGCTCGACAAGGTGCCGCCATTGCCGTGCGCCAGTGCCAGTTCCGCTCCCGCAATCGGGTTGGCGGCATCCCCGCGCAACTGCCGTACCGCCTCGACGATCGCGAACAATCCGTACATGCCTGGATGGCAGCAGGACAGGCCGCCACCGTTGGTGTTGACCGGCAGGCTGCCGCCCGGTGCAATCGCCCCCGAGGCCACGAACGGCCCGCCTTCGCCTTTGGCACAGAAGCCGAGATCTTCGAGGAACAGGATCGTGTTGATGGTGAAGGCGTCATACAATTGAACGACGTCGATCGCGTCCTGGCGGATCCCGGCCATAGCCAACGCGCGTCGGCCGCTGTCGGCGGCTGCGGTGGTCGTAAGGTCCGGCATGCTGCTGATCGCATGGTGATCGGTTGCCGCCGCAGCACCGAGCAGGCCGACCGGACCCGAGCGGCAATCCCGGGCCCGGGCGGCGCTGGTCAGGACGATTGCCGCCGCGCCGTCGGTCACCAGGCAGCAGTCGGCCTTCGTCAAAGGATCGCTGATCATGCGTGACGCCAGGCAATCGGCGATCGATAGCGGCCCGCGCTCTACCGCCTCGGGATTAGTGCTGGCCCATTGCCGCGCGGCCACGGCTACCGCTGCAAGCTGTTCGCGCGTTGTCCCATAGTCGTGCATGTGGCGCGCCGCAGCCAAGGCATAACCGGTCAACGGGAAGATCGGGCGATAAGGCGCTTCGTAGGGCGAGGGGCGGGCCGGGGTCGAAAGCGACCCCCGGGCGCTGCACTGGTTCGACCCGAACACCAATAAAGCGACGTCGATCATGCCCTGATCGAGCAGCGCGGCGGCGGTAATGAGATGGCTCATTGGGGCCGATCCGCCGGTCCGGTTGCAATCGGTGAAGCGCGGCTGCAGCCCATAATGTTCGGCCATGCTGAGCCCGGCGAACATGTCATCGGGCAGGCAGCCGAACAGGCCGTCGACCTCGGCCAGGGCAATGCCGGCATCGTCGAGCGCAGCGAGGCCAGCGCGGGCGGCGAGTTCGATCGCGCTCCAGCCGGGCATCGTGCCGATTCCGAAGGTCGCCGCGCCGACAATCGCGGTTGCGCCGGGCCGCCAGCTCATCGGCATAGATCGTTGACGCTGCGGCCCGGGCTTCCTATCGTCGCGCGATGGCTGGTCCCGAACGAATGTGGCGCGATGCGCTGGCCGACGGCCGATTGATGCTGCCGCGCGAGATTTCCACGGGGCGCTGTTTCTTCCCCCCGCGAGTTGCGTCGCCGCTTAGCGGCGAAGCGTGGGACTGGGTCAAGGCAAGCGGGCGCGGCACGGTTTATTCTACCAGCATCGTCCATCCCAGACCGCCCGACGCGCCGTATAATGTGGCGCTGGTCGAGCTTGAAGAAGGGCCGCGGTTGATGAGCCGGATCGATGGGGTTGCGCCCGATGCGGTGGCGATCGGGATGAAGGTCGTGGCGCGGATTGACCGCGATGGTGCCGAACCGTTGCTGTTGTTCGTTCCTGCCGACCATTAGACCAACGCTTTGCTGTCGCGCAGCGCCGCGATTTCGCTCTCGGCGAAACCATAATCGGCAAGCACCGAATCATTGTCCGCGCCAAGCGCTGGCGCCGGATCGCCAATAGCGCCGGGGGTGCCCGAAAAACCGGTCGGGATCCCGGGAAAGCGCAAACGGCCGTCGGCGGTCTCGCGCTCGTCCCAGAATCCCGCCTCCTGCAAGTGCGGATCGGTCAGTAGGTCGGTCGGGCTCATCACCGGCATTGCGGGCACTTCGATGCGGCGAAACAGCTCCATCCACTCGGCCGAGCTGCGGTCCTTGAGAATGTCCGTCAGTCGGCCGAGCACCGCGCCGATGTTGCGCGTCCGCTCGCCGATCGAGGCGAACATCGGGTTGGTCGACCAGACTGGATTGCCGATCGCGTCGAAGAAGGCGCGCCAGTGACGATCGGTATAGATCATCAGCGCGAGATAGCCGTCGCTGGTGCGATACGGATGTCGTTCCTTGGCCACGACGCGGGGATAAGCGGGCGGGCCGAGTGGCGGATCGTAGAGCGAGCCGCCGAGATGCTCGGCATACATGAACGAGACCATGGTCTCGAACATCGGCACTTCGATTTCCTGGCCCGTGCCGCTTTTTTCCCGGGCATAGAGTGCGGCGATGATCGCATAGGCACCGGTCAGGCCAGCGACCTTGTCCGCAACCACGGTCGCCAGATACGCGGGGGTTCCGCCGTTGAGGCTGGCCTGGAGGTCGGCGAGGCCTGACGCTGCCTGGACGATGTCATCATAAGCCGGATAATCGGCATAGCGACCCTTGGCGCCGAACCCGTAGAGATTGGCGTAAACCAGCTTCGGACTGCGCTCTTGCAACGCGGCATAATCGAGCCCGAGGCGCTTGATCGCGGCGGCGCGCATCGAATGAACGAACACGTCGGCCTGCTGCGCCATGCGCAGCACGACGTCGCGCGCGGCGGGCTGCTTCAAATCGAGCGCAAGGCATTTTTTGCCGCGATTGAGGTTGATGAACATCGCTCCCCGCCCTGCTTCGGGACCCGGCGGCAAGTGACGGGTGGTATCCCCGGCCGGCCCCTCGATCTTGATCACGTCGGCACCCAGATCGGCAAAAATCTGGGTTGCGTAGGGGCCCATCAGCACGCTGGTCAGGTCGAGCACCTTGACCCCGGCGAGCGGACCCTGGCCGCGGCCGCCACTCATCGCGATGCCCTTGCCAGCGCGGCGCGCGTGCCTAGTCTCGCGCGGGCGAACGGCGAAGGAAGTAGTTCATGCAGGCACATCTGGTGGCGGCCGGGAAATATCACGACATCGACTTTGCGCGGCTCGAACTGCTCAAATTGCTGGCCGAGCATCCGGTCATCCGGACGAGCGTTGCAAGCAGCTATGGCGAGACGGCGCGGCTCGACCAGTGCGACCTGCTGATCACCTACACGTGCGATCTCGTCCCGGTCGGGGACGAGCTTGGTGCGGTGCGGCGTTTCCTCGATCGCGGTGGGCGCTGGCTTGCGCTTCACGGGACCAATTCGATCATCCGCTTCGCTGCCGACGGAAAAGCGACCACGCCCGACGAAGCGCCCGAATTCATGGAATTGCTCGGCACGCGATTCCTCGGCCACCCGCCGATTGCGCCATTCCCCGTGCGGATCGTTCGCGGCGATCATATGCTGACCGAGGGGCTCCGCGACTTTTCGATCGAGGACGAACTGTACCTGTCCGAACGCACCGCCGAAATCGACGTGCTGATGGCCACGGAGTTCGATGGCGAATGCCCGGACTTTGCCGACTCCAACCAGCATCAGGAAGAAGTGCCGATCCTGTACCAGCGGCAGGTCGGCGCGGGCGCGATCCTGTATTGCACGCTTGGGCATTGCCGCGGCCATTACGACCTCAAACCACTCGCCGGATTTTGGCCGCATCCGCAACGCTGCGCGTGGAATTACCCTATTTTCCACGAGATATTGCGACGCGCCATTGGCTGGGCGATGCATCGACCGGCCTAAGGCTTCAACTTGGGGCGTAGCGCGAGAATCTGCTTCTCCAGATTCTGCAGCACCGGGTCGATCATCGCTTCGTCACAGCCATGAATCATGCGGTTGATGGCCATGCCCTCGATCGTATTCTGGGTCAGCGCCAGCGCCAAATTGAAGCTCTGGCGGTCCTGCTGCCATTCGGGGAACAGCTGGATCGCAAGTTCGTACCAGCGGTCGCGGAACTGCGCCTGGGCCGGCTCAAGGATATTCGCCAGCGGTTGGTCGGTGCGCGACGCGATGGCCAGTTCGACAAAAGCAGTGAAGGTCGGGCTGAGCAATTGCTTCCAATAGGTGCGCACCAGCGTGCGGACGTCGGGCGCGGGATTTTCGACCGCCCGGCGGAAACCGCGCAAGCGCCGCTCCATCAGCTCGGCAATGGTTGCCTGCATCAGCGCACCACCATTGTCGAAATGGTGGAGCATCGCGCCGCGCGACAACCCCGCCTCGCTGGCCACCTTGAGCGTGGTCGTGCTTGAATAGCCGAACTTGATCAGGCAGCGGATCGTCGCTTCCACCAGACGGGCGCGAGTCTGGGCGCTTTTCAATGCCTGCTGCGAACGGGGCGGCACCTTGCGCGGCACGGTCTTGCGGGCAGCGGACAATGCCATCACTCAATTTTTCTCCGTTGAAATTAAAAACAAGCATGATTGTTTTTGCTTTGACAAGTCAAGCGGGCTTTGGCGCATAAGCAATTCATTGAGCGACGCAAGAAGGAGCGCTGTATGGGCCGGGTTCAGGACAAAGTAGCGATGGTAACCGGAGGGGCTTCGGGATTGGGCAAGGCCGATTGTCTACTGCTCGCCGAGGAGGGCGCGAACGTCGCCATTGCGGATATCGACATGGCCGGTGCCGAAGCGCTGGCCGTGCAGATCGGTGCGCGAGCAATTGCGATCAAGCTCGACGTTTCGAGCGAGTCCGACTGGCAGGCGGCGCTGGCAACGGTCGAGCAACGGTTCGGTGGGCTCAACATCCTCGTCAACAATGCCGGCATCGTGGTTGTCGCTGATCCCGAGGAGACCACCCTTGAGCAGTTTCGGAAAGTTCAATCGGTGATGAGCGAGGGCGTGTTCCTCGGCTGCAAGCACAGCATTCCATTAATCGCCCGCTCTGGCGGCGGATCGATCATCAACATGAGCTCGACCGCCAGCCACCTCGGCTATCCGCCGTTCTTCGCATATTCGGCGGCCAAAGGCGCGGTTCGGTCGCTGACCAAATCGGTCGCGGTTCATTGCCAGCAGAAAGGCTACGGAATCCGCTGCAATTCGGTGCATCCCGGATCGATCGAAACGCCGATGGTGCAAGGCGCCATGGGCCGACCGGGGGAAGAACAGGACGTGCCCGATGGGGTGCTTCCGGCCGGCGCGATCGGCGCCCCCAAAGACGTCGCCAATCTTGTCCTGTACCTGGCGTCGGACGAATCGCGGTTCGTGACCGGGGCCGAGTTGGTGATCGACAACGGCTTGACCATCACCCCCGCCGGATGACGAAAAACAAGCAGGATTGCTTTTTTTCTTGATGCGTCGCAATCGCTGTCGCAAGGATGATCCATGATCGAACCGTGCAACGCGCTGAAGCTCGGCAAAACACAGCAGATTTCGAGCGGCGCGCAGCTTCTGCGATTGCCCCGCGACGATGATCTCAGGCGATAGGAGAGCGGCGTGGACCTTGGACTGGCGGGCAAAAAGGCAATCATCGTCGGCGGCGCGCGCGGGATCGGGTTCGCCATCGCCGAAGTGCTGGCGCGCGAAGGCTGCGACCTGGCGATCAGCGCGCGCAGCGGCGATGCGGTCAAGGACGCGGTCGCCAGCCTGAAGCGCTACGACACTAAGGTGGTCGGCGGCCCGGTCGATGTGAAGAAGCCCGATGCTTATCGCAAATGGATCGAGAAAGCGGTCGACCAGCTTGGTGGTTGCGACATCCTTATCCCGATCACCTCGGCGGGCGGCGGGCTGGGTAGCGAGAAATATTGGGAAAAGGCATTCGAGGTCGACGTGATGGGCCCGGTGCGCGCGGTCGAAGTCGTCCTGCCGCATATGGCCAAGCAGCAATCGGGATCGATTGTGCTGATCGCGACCACCTCGGCGGGTGAGGCTATGGGCGGACCGCAGGCCTATAATGCGATGAAGGCGTCGCTCGTCACTTGGGGCAAGCAGCTTGCTTTGGCGCATGGCAAGGACGGCATCCGGGTCAACGTCGTTTCGCCCGGACCGATCGAGTTCGAAGGCGGCAATTGGGAAATGATCAAGGACACGATGACCAAATTCTACGACGCGACGCTGCGTCAGCAACCGATGGGCCGTTTTGGCCAGCCTGACGAGATTGCTCGCTGCGTCGCCTTCATCGCCTCACCCGCCGCGAGTTGGGTCAACGGGTCGCACCTGATTGTCGATGGCGGTTTCACCAATCGGACCCATTTCTAGGCCGCCATGGACGTCAAGCGCCAAGTCAGGATCGAACGGGTCAGCGCGAAGGCGGCGGGCAATGGCACGCCGGTCGACAAGGCGCCCGACCCCGATCTCGGCCATGGCCTGATCCCGGTCGAGCGCTATATCAGCCGCGACTTCATGGCGCTGGAATGGCAGCATGTCTGGACCAAAGTCTGGCTGCTCGGCGGGCGCAGCGACGACATCCCCGACCCGGGCGACTATATCTGTACCGACATCGGCAAGGAAAGTGTGCTCATCGTTCGCCAGCCCGATGGGTCGGTCAAGGCGTTCCACAATGTCTGCCTTCACCGTGGCAACCGGCTTCGTCCCGAAGGCATTGGCAAGGGCGTCGAGAATTTCCAGTGCATGTATCATCACTGGACCTATGCGCTGGACGGGGCGATCGAGCATATTCCCGACCGGTCGAGCTTTCCCCAGGGCTGCCCGCCGCAGGGGCGGATCCAGCCGCTTCCGGCGGGCGAATGGGGCAGCTTCGTGTGGTTTTCGCTCGATCCCGAGGTTGAGCCGCTGGAGCAATATCTCGACCCGCTGCCGCGCCACCTCGGCCCCTATCATTTCGAGCGGATGCGGTGGGTGCGCGACCTAACCATCGAATGGAATTGCAACTGGAAGGCCAGTGTCGACGCGTTCAACGAAAGCTATCATGTCCAGGGCATTCACCCGCAGCTGATGTGGTACCTCGACGACGTCAATCTGCAGATCGACTGCTACCGGCGGCACAATCGCTACCTGATCCCGTTCGGCACCATTTCACCGCGCAAACCCCTGCCGAGCCAGATCCCGCCTCCGATCATGCACCTGATGGAAAAGGCTGGGATGGACCCGGCCGACTGGGACGGGCCAATGACCGGCATTCGCAAGGCGATCCAGAAACAGATGCGCAAGTCGGCAAAGAAGAAGGGCCGCGATTATTCGGAGCTCAACGACGATCAGATGACCGACGATTATCACTACATGATCTTTCCCAATGTGACGCTCAACACCCACGCCGACGATTTGATGCTGTTTCGCCAGCGGCCGCACCCGACCGACCCCGATAAAATGTATTACGACATCTGGATGTTCGAGCTGGCCGATGCCGAGAAGGACGATCCGGCGGTCGAATATCGTCGGCCGAAACACCAGCATTTCACCTATGGTGACAAGTCGATCGGGCTCGTGCTCGACCAGGATGCATTCAACCTGCCCAATGTGCAGAAAGGCATGCACTCAAGCGCGTTCGAAGGCCTGTGGTTGGGGGAGCAGGAATTGCGCATCCGCCACTTCCACAAAGTGGTCGACGATTATCTCGCGAAAGGGGACGTTGCGTGAGCCAATTGGGACGCGAGCAATTGCTCGAGGCTTATACCAAGATGGCGACCATCCGCCGGTTCGAGGAACGCCTGCACGACGAGATCAAGACCGGGGAAATCGCCGGTTTCACGCATTTATATTGCGGCCAGGAAGCGGCGGCGGTCGGGGTTTGCGCGCATCTTGCCGACGATGATTATATCGTCTCGACCCATCGCGGCCACGGCCATTGTATCGCCAAGGGCTGCGACGTTCCGGCGATGATGAAGGAAATTTACGGGCGTCGCGACGGCTTGTGCAAGGGCAAGGGCGGATCGATGCACATCGCCGATGGGTCGATCGGGATGCTCGGTGCTAACGGAATCGTCGGCGCGGGTGCACCGCTGGCGGTCGGGGCGGCAATCAGCGCCAAGCTCGACGGGCGGGGCAAGGTCGCCGTTGCATTCTCGGGCGACGGTGCCTGCAACCAGGGGACGACGTTCGAGGCGATGAACATGGCGGTGGTGACCAAGGCGCCGGCGATCTTCGTGTTCGAGAACAACCATTATTCTGAGCATACCGGGCCCGACTATGCGGTCGGTACAGCGCGCGACATTGCAAGCCGCGCCGAAGCCTTCGGGATGAAGGCGTGGCGCGCCGACGGCTGCGATTTCTTCGCGACATTCGACGCGATGCGCGAATTGCTCGATCATGTCCGGGGCGGGGGCGGACCGGCGGCGATCGAACTGGACACCGAGCGTTTCTACGGCCATTTCGAGGGCGATCCGCAGCGCTATCGCGGGGTCGGAGAACTCGACCGGATCCGCGAAGAACGCGATTGCCTCAAGGCGTTCCGGGCAACGGTGACCGAGCGCGCCCTGTTCGACCTTGCCGAGCTCGATCGAATCGACGCCGAGGTTCAATCCCTAATCGACCGGTGCGTTGAGGAAGCCCGCGCCGCGCCGCCCCCTGAACCCGAAGACGTCCTCGAAGACGTTTATGTGAGTTATTGAGATGGCGGTGATGTCGATCCGCGACGCGATCAACGCGACCCTGATGGCCGAGATGGAGCGTGACGAGAGCATCATCCTGCTCGGCGAAGATATTGTCGGTGGCATGGGCACGGCGGGCGGGCCGGAGGCGATTGGCGGCATCTGGGGTGCGACCGGCGGGCTGTGGGCAAAATTCCCCGACCGCGTGATCGACACGCCGATCAGCGAGAGCGCGATCGTTGGCGCGGCGGCGGGGGCGGCCTTGGCTGGCAAGCGCCCGGTGGCGGAGCTGATGTTCGCCGATTTCGTCGGGGTCAGCCTCGACCAATTATGGAACCAGATGGCCAAGTTCCGTTACATGTTCGGCGGCAAGACGCGCTGCCCGGCGGTGATCCGGCTGATCTATGGCGCAGGGATGAACGCGGCGGCGCAGCACAGCCAGTCGGTCTATGCGATGATGACCGCGATGCCCGGGCTCAAGATTGCGCTGCCCGCCACGCCGGCCGATGCCAAGGGGCTGCTGACCGAGGCGCTGCACGGCAACGATCCGGTATTGTTCTTTGAACATAAGGCGATGTTCGGGGTGAAGGGCGAGGTGCCTGACGGGCAATATCGCGTGGCGTTCGGGCAAGCGCGAGTTACGCGTGAGGGAGGCGATGCGACGATCGTAACCTGTGGGCGCATGGTCGGGTTCGCCGAAAAAGCGGCCGACAAGCTGGCCGCCGACGGGATCGGCTGCGACGTGATTGATTTGCGAACCACCAGCCCGATGGACGAAGAAGCGATTCTCGACAGCGTCGAGGAGACGGGGCGGCTGGTCGTGGTCGATGAAAGTCCGCCGCGTTGCAGCCTCGCCACCGACATTGCCGCGCTCGTCGCGAACAAGGCATTCGGCGCGCTGAAGGCGCCGCCTGAAATGGTCACCGGCCCGCACACGCCGATCCCGTTCGCGCGAGAGCTGGAGCGGGCGTGGCTGCCGTCACCGGGCAAGATCGAGGAGGCGGTGCGCAAGACGCTCGCCTATCGGCGGTAGTCGTGGCGCTGAAGGCCTTCACCATGCCTAAATGGGGCATTGAAATGTCCGAGGGAATGATTGGCGGGTGGATGGTCAGCGAAGGGCAGGACTTCGTGCGCGGTGCCGTGCTGACCCTGATCGAAACAGACAAGATCACCAATGAGGTTGAGGCCGAGGCCGACGGGCGATTTGTGCGGATTTTGGCACAGGCGGGGGAGACGCTACCGGTCGGCGCATTGCTGGCCGTATTTGGCGAGGCGGGCGACGACGCGGCAGCGATCGATGCATTCATCGCCGCCTTCCGGCCCGCCGATGCCAGCATGGCGGCCGACCAGGATGAACCGACCGCGCCGGTCGTGGTCGAAGCCGCACCGAGCGTGGCGCCGATCCCCGACAGTGTCGCGATCAGCCCCGCCGCCCGCGCCCGCGCCGAGCAGGAGGGCGTTGACGTCAGCGCCGTCAGCGGCACCGGGCGGGGCGGGCGAATCATGCTCCAGGACATTGATCAGGCGCTTCGTCCGGCCGCGGTATTGACGTTGGTCGGGGCGTATCCGGTCACGGCGCCGGGAATGGCCTTCGCCTCACCGATGGCGCGGCGGCTGGCGGCGCGTCACGCGGTCGATCTGGATGGGCTGACCGGAACCGGGCCACGGGGCCGGATTTGCAAGGATGACGTGCTCGCGCGGGCGAAACCGCAAGCTGGCGGAGTCGAGGTCATTGCGATGACTCCGATGCGCAAGGCGATTGCACGGCGCCTGACCGAGGCCAAGCAGCAGATCCCGCATTTCTATCTGCGCCGCCGGGTCCGCGCCGATCGGCTGCTTGTGCTGCGCGAAGCGGCGGGCAAAGTGGCTAGCGTCAACGATTATCTGGTGCGGGCGGTGGCGCTGGCCTTGGTCGAGGTGCCGGGGGTCAACATCCAGGTGCACGGAACGGACGTGCACCGTTTTGCAAATGCCGATATCGCCATTGCGGTGGCGACCGGGAAGGGCTTGCTGACCCCGGTTCTGCGTGGTGCCGAGCAGATGACGTTGACCGAGATCGGCGAGGTCGTCGCTGATCTTGCTGCACGGGCGCGGGCAGGCAAATTGAGACAGGATGAGATTGAGGGCGGCAGTTTTTCCCTGTCCAACCTCGGCCCCTATGGAGTCGAGCAATTCGACGCGATCATCAACCCGCCGCAGGGGGCCATTTTGGCGGTCGGTGCGGCTCGGCCCGAACCGATCGACGATGATGGCGCCATTCGCATCGTGCCGGTGCTGCACCTTTCCCTGAGTTGCGATCATCGCGCGATTGACGGGGCCGATGGCGCGCGGTTCCTGGGGGCTTTGTCGGCCCTGATCGAACATCCGGAGCGCCTGTGATCCTGCCCGGCGCCTCGATCGTGCAAATGGCGTGGGTGGTCGATGACCTCGAGGCCGCAGCCGAGCGCCTGTCCCATGCGCTTCAGTGCGGACCGTTTTTGATGAACCGTCACATCCAGCTGACCGATCCGCACCATCGCGGCCGGCCACAGCGGACCGATTTCTCGCTTGCCCTGGCGCAGGCCGGCGATGTCCAGATCGAGCTGGTGCAGCAGCACGACGACACGCCGTCAGTCTATCGCGATGCGTTTCCCGATGGGCCGCCGGACGGGATGGCGTTCCACCATGTCGCGGTGATCGTCGCCGACGTTGCGCTAGAAACGGCGCGCTACAACGCCCTCGGCTTCGCCACTGGATCGAGCGGCCGGTTCGGCGATGTTGATTTCACTTATGTCGACACGCGCGGCGCTGGCGGTTTCATGGTCGAAGTGTTGCCCGACAGCGATACCATCAACCGCTTCTTCGGCGCCGTCAGACGCGCCGCCGAAGAATGGGACGGGCAAACCGCCTGGCGCGAGATGTAATCGATCAACCGTGCGATTTGTAGAAACCGAGTTCCATCTCTGACGCCAGGCACTCAAGGATCGGCGGCACCAGCCGGTCGTGGAAATCAATCCCCATGTGATGGTCGAACGCGGCTTGGTCGGTGAAGGTCGCGACGCAGTGAAACACATCGGGGTCATCGTCCGACTGCAGCAATTCATAGACCAAAGCGTCGGGCTCATGGGCCGCGACGAGGGCTTTCAATTCGGTCTGGAGGGCAATGAATTCGTCGCGCTTTTCGGGCTTGGTGACGAGCTTGGCGATGAACGATCGGGCAATGGTCATGCAGTGGCTTTCTGTTGGTCCAGCTCGGCAACCAGGCGGTCGCGAAGGCGGAATTTCTGGATCTTGCTGGTCGACATCGGCCATTCGCTGACGAAGCGGACATGATGCGGAATCTTGAAGCGTGCGATCCTGCCGTCGCAATGCGCAATCAATTCATCCGCACTCGCCGTTGCACCCGGCGCGAGCTCGACGAACGCCGCCGGAATCTCGACATAGCGCGGGTGGGGGACACCAACGACTTGCGCCAGTTTGACGGCGGGGTGTGACTGGATCGCCGCTTCGATTTCGGCCGCCGCGACATTCTCACCGCCGACCTTGAGCATGTCCTTGGTGCGGCCATGAAACATGATCTGGCCGTCGGCATCGAACGAACCGATGTCGCCGGTATGGAGCCAGCCGTCGCGAATGCTTTCAGCGGTTTTCTCGGCCGCATTATAATAACCGGCGAGCATGTTCGGCCCGCGCGCAACGATTTCTCCCTGCGTGCCGGTGGCGCAGTCGGCGCCGGTCTCCGGGTCGACGATCTTCACTTCCCAGTCGGCCAGCGGAACGCCGAGACGGGTGGTGCGCGCTTCATAGGGATCGTCGGGTCGGCTGGTGCAGATCGTCCCCGATCCTTCGGTCAGGCCGTAGGTCCCGACCTGGACCGCGTGGGGCATGGCCGCACTCATGCGATCCTTGATCCACGCCGGCTGGACCGCGAAATTGCTGTTCATCAGTCGGACGCTCGACAAATCGGTGTCGGCAAAGCGCGGATGCTCGATCAAATCCTGCATGATCGTCACGAAGCACGGATAAGCGTGGGTCGCTTTCTCTCGCTCGAGCATCTGCAGCGCAACGCCGGCGTCAAAGGTCGGGATGGTAAGGTACGTGCCGCAGCGGTCAATCGCCGCTACCAACGGCAAGATCCCGGCAATATGGAAGATCGGCAGCGGCGACCAGAAGCGGTCGCCCCGCTGCATTTCGTAACGATCGGCGAGGTTGCGACTGTTACCGACGATTCCTCGATGGCGAACCAGGCAGCCCTTCGGATTGGCAGTCGTTCCCGAGGTGTAGAGAATCAATCCGATCGACTGCGGATCGATGTCGTCGATGCGGCGATCGATTTCCGACTCGTCGATGGCGGTGCTGCGGTCATACGCTTTGGCCTTGGCCAGCAGCCCCGCCTCGCACGGCTCGTCGATGCAGATGATCTGGCGCAGTCGCGGGGCCTCGGGCAGGTCCAGCGCCGATGCATCGGCCTGCCCGGCTAGTGACGGCAGCGCCTGATGCAGGCGGTCGGCGAAATCGAGGCTGTCGGCGACCTTGCCGGTGGTGGCCAGGACGACGAGGTCGGCATCCTTGACGAGATAGGCCAGTTCGCCCGGCTGGTAGCGGGCATTGACCGGGACGGCGACCGCGCCGGCCATGGCGATGCCGAACAATAGTTCGACGAATTCGGGGCGGGTGGTCAGCAAAATGCCGACATGCTCGCCCGGCTGAACGCCAAGGCCGATCAGCGTGCGGGCCCATGACCGGGCCGCGATGTTCACGTCGCTGTAAGACTGGCGGCTGTCTGGAAACACCAGAGCATCGACGTCCTTAGCCCCGGCTGCGCTGTCACGCAGCAAGGCGCCCAGGGTCAGCGGCCGGTTGGTCATGCGGTAACGTCGTGCAGCATTTCGCGCACATAAGTGCCGTCGATGCATTCGATCATCTGCGCGATGATCGGCGCGCTTGCGGGATTGGCCTGATGTGCCTGGTCGCCATCGGCGTCGACGAAACTTTCGAACACGCCGAACATGTGCGGATCGTCGAGACGGTAGAATTTGTACGCCAGGGTCGCCGGTTCAGCTGCGGCATTGGCTTCCATTTGGGGGATCAGCGCGACGAACTCGGCGTCCCGCTCGGGCTTGACCCGGAAGCGCGACAGGAAGGTAAAAGCCATGAACTATGCTCCTAAACGGCATCGCCGAGATGGCGATCGAGTTCGGCGTGAAAGTGGCGCAGGCGCCCTTCCTGATAACTCCACAGCGGCCCCTTGAAGCCGCGCGAATGGGCACCTTGCTGGACGATCGGGAGCAGTTCCGAATCCTGGTCGAGGACTTCGCCAAGTTCGGGCGCTACCCCCAGCGGCACATGCACGACATCCGGCCGGATCATGCCGGTGGTGTCGACATCCTCGCTCAGCCCCATCCACGCCGGTGCGCGATAGCCCGGGGCATCGAGGTGCCGGAACAGGATGATGTTATCATAGGTAAAGCGCTCGGGATCGGTCGGATGCGGCAGGAAGCGGTGGATAAACAATGCTTCGGGGTGGCAGCCGATCTGGACGTTGGGAAAGATGCCGTAAATCGTGCTGTCGGACAATTGCGTGTCGGAAAACCGGTCATAGTCGAGGCCGTAGTCGGCGGCACGCTTGCGTTTCGCAGCCTGGATCGCGGCGCGGCTGTCCCTGGCGGTGCCATCGAATGTTGCCGGGTCGATCCCGGCATCGGCGAGCATCATCTGGATACCGGGATTGACCGTTTCCTGATCGGGGAAGCGCGGTGACGGCTGGGCGAAGGGGACGAACTGTCGGCTCATGCCATTGGGATAGACGTCGATCTGCGTTCGATCGTCCATCACGCACTGGGTTTGGGGATGGACCGAATGGAGGTGGTAGAGCTCGTAAAATGCATCGACCCCACCCTTCCAGTTGGCGGCCCATTCGGACCGTTTGTGATGGATCACGTTCATCGATGCCGGATCATATAATTCGATATGGTCCGCGACGGGGCCGAGCCATTCGGCAAGCGGCGGCGCATCGGGGTCCATCGAGATGAACACGAGCCCCGCCGCGCTTTCGCACCGCACACTGGTCAGGTCGGTGCCATGACACAGCACGTCGGGATCGAACGTTTCTTGGTCGGTGATCTTCACATTCGTTCCGTCGAGCGCGAATTGCCAGCTGTGGAACGGGCAGGTGAATTGATCGACTGTGCCGAATTCCGAAAGCGCGATTCGGCTGCCGCGATGCGGGCAGACATTGTAATGCGCCTTGAACTTATTGTCGGTGTCACGGACGACGATGAAGCTTTCGGTCATGATGTCGAAGCGGACGAAATCGCCGGGTTCGCGAAGGTCGGCGGCGACCGCAGCAAGAAGCCAGGTCTTGGTCCACATCCGTTCCCACTCCGCCGCCTTGAAAGCGGGATCGTAAAAGCGCGACGGGTCGGGACGGGCGGTACCATTATCAATCTCGGGTGCGCGATCGTTGAATGGGTGAGGCGTTCCGATGTGAATGTCCCAGCCACGGAATCCGAATGTCATTTCGACTCTCCTTAAAGCCACACTAGCGCACTAACAAAAACAAGCATGACTGTTTTTCACGAATCAGCGTTCGTTGCCGCAAGACAAAGTGCAGACTGGCCATCTGACCCGTTCCGGCGGCTCGTCGCCAGCCTAGATCGGAATCAGAAAAAAACAAACATGATTGATTGTTATTAAAACCTGTGTCAGCTTCGATTGATGGTTCCCGCGTGGGGGCTCGGGCGGACATCGTGCGAAGACACGGTGACGATGAAGGGGAGGATACCGATGGCATTCCATCGTTTGTTAGGATCGTGCGCGGTTTTGGCGCTTGCAACATCAATCTCGGCGCCCGCGCTAGCGCAGGACGTCGCTCCCGCTCCTTCGGTGGAAGCACCGCCGGCAGCAGTGGAACCGCCCGCGGCGGCTGCTCCAGCATCGCAAGGGCTCGACGAAATCGTCATCACCGCCACGCGGCGCGAAACCAAGCTGCAGCGTACGCCGGTCGCGGTGTCGGTGATCGACCAGAACCTTATCCTGCAGGCGAGCCCTGACAACATCGGCGATCTCGCGCTGTACGTGCCCAATTTTTCGGCCGAGACGATTACCGGTTTCAACGCCGCCAGTTTCGCCATGCGCGGCGTCGGCCAGAACAA
Source organism: Sphingomonas sp. (assembly GCF_031372575.1). Classification (GTDB taxonomy): domain Bacteria; phylum Pseudomonadota; class Alphaproteobacteria; order Sphingomonadales; family Sphingomonadaceae; genus Sphingomicrobium. The sequence continues at coordinate 19,045 of NZ_JANMLM010000070.1, forward strand.
CATCATCGTCTATTTTGAGCCACCGGTCGTCGTGCTGGTGGATGACTTCGTGGTGCCATCGGTACAAACCCAGCTGCTCGACACGTTCGACGTGGCACAGGTCGAAGTGCTGCGCGGGCCGCAGGGTACGCTGTTCGGCAAGAACTCGTCGGGCGGCGCGGTCACGGTGCGCACAAGACGACCGGAGCTGGAAAAGTTCTTTGCTGCGGGCGAAGTAAGCCTTGGCGATTTCAACACCCGCACGGCCAAGGCCGCAGTCAATATCCCGCTCGGTCCGATTGCCGCCTTGCGGCTGGTCGGCGGCTTCGAGAAGAGCGACGGCTATTACAAGAATAACGCCTGCTACGGGCCGGTTTTCGGTTTCGTCCCCTCGAAATATGACGGCGTTCAAGGGTGCCTTGACGACGGTCGAGTCGGCGGCAAAAAAGTGTTCAACGCACGCGCCAAATTATTGCTCGAACCGACCGAGAATTTGAGGGCACTGTTCCAGTATGAAATCCTTCGCGACCGGTCCGACACGGTGCCATCGGTCAACGAGAATAATCTTTACGAGGGCACGGTGCCATTCCTCACCGATTTGCTCGGGCTGACGAACCCCGACCCGAGCAGCGATCCGCTCAACAATTCCGGGATCACGCTGCGCAACGGCGCGTTCCAGCGCGACAAGCAGCGCATCAATGTCGACGGACTCTACGCCAACATCGATTATAATTTCGAGTTCGGCAAACTGACGTCGGTCACTGGCTGGCGCAAGCAGACGTCGCGACTGCCCAACTCCTATGCCGGCGTAACGGCGGTTGCGCCCGACGGCGATCGGCTGTCGGTGTTCGACGCCTCACGCGACGACGATCGCAAGACAGTCCAGCAGGAACTTCGATTCGCCAGCAACTTGAAGGGGCCGTTCGATTTCGTTGCCGGGGCGTTCTACCAGCATGACACGGTCGACTTTTGCGTTTCGCAATTGCTCGGCTTCCTCGATCTCGTCTCGGGCCCGCTGCCGTTCGGGAATTGGAACGATACGCCCTACATTCTCTGCAATGCGCAAAAGGCACGATCGACTGCCTTGTTTGCCGAGGGTAATTACAAGATTACGGATCGGCTGACGCTGACCGCTGGTCTTCGTCAGACGTGGGACAGCAAGGTTTGGCGGGGGCGCCAACAGACCTTCATTCCGGCGCTCAACGGTGGTTTTGATTTTGGTATCAACATCGATGAGCCGCTCGATGCGAGCGTCTACAATTTCCCAGCCGGCGTGATCAAAGTGAAGAACAAGACCAAGCGGCTGACCTACCGGTTGAGCCTAGGCTATCAGGCGGCCGACAATATCTTCCTCTATGCGACCCATGCCACCGGCTATAAGGGCGGCGGCTTTAACGACCAGATCGGCGGGTTTGCCCCGTTCGGCGCGGATCTCGACGCCTTTCGCGAGGCGGCCCAGGCCACCAAGCCAGAAACGGCGAGCAGCTTTGAAGCGGGGATCAAGTCGGATTTTCTCGATCGCCGTCTCCGCGCGAACCTGACCGCTTTCTATGTCAAATATTCGGACCTTCAGAAGCAGCTCAACGTGCCACTGGTGGTTAATGGCCAGCCCAACCAGGTGACGATTTTCGTCAACGCGGCGTCGGCGACGGTCAAGGGCATTGAGGCCGAACTGACGGCCAAGCCGGTGGACAATCTGACGCTTCGCGGGATCCTCGGATACCAAGACGCGAAATATGATAAATATTCCGCGCCGGATGCCGGCTATGATCTTGCATCCTCGCCACTCGATCGCGCGCCGAAGTGGCAATGGACATTGGCGGCAAATTATCTCGTGCCGCTTGGCCGACATAAACTGACCCTTGACGGTAGCATCGCCTATCAGAGCCGCAACCTGTTCACCCAGTCGATCACCGATCCGCTCGGGAACACGTATCTCAACGCCCGGACCCTGGTCGATGCGTCGATCACCTTGGCCGAAACCGATGATCAATATTATGTGCGATTGGTCGGCCAGAACTTGACCGATGAACGGTATCGGACGGCCTCTCAAAACGTGGCGGGGCTATGGCTTAACAGCCAGTTCGGGCCGCCGCGCTTCTTTGGCGTACAGGCCGGTTTCAAGATCGGTCGCTGATGATGGGCGCGGTCTGGTGGCGTCGACTAACGCTGATCGCCATGGCCTCGCTCGTATCGTGTAGCGTCCCCAAATCGGAAAATAAGGAAGCGGACGGGCGGGTCCAGTCGCGCGACGAATTCCAGACGCGAATCGGCACGGCAATCGATCCCGACAAGCATCCGGGTAAGGCCCTGTTCGCGGCCAATTGCGCCGGATGTCACGAAGGCGGCGTGCCGAAAGCGCCAAATACGATCTGGCTCGAAATGATGTCGCCCGATGCCATCCTCGGTGCCATGAACGGCGGGATCATGAGCCAGCAGGCATCGCGGCTTGCGCCCGCCGAGCGCGTGCAGATCGCCGAATATCTCGCCCGCGTCAGCCTTGCCGATTATCGCCCACCTGCGCCGCCGCCGCGCTGCGACAGCCCGACGCTCGCGGGCGGTGCTCCGCCCGCAAAGGTTGGTTGGGGGCATGACAATCGCCGGTTTGTGCCAGCCGCCGTGGCGGGGCTGAGCGCCGCCCAGGTGCCCGCGCTCAAACTTAAATGGGCGTTCGCTTATCCGGCGGCAGTCCGCGCCCGGTCGCAGCCATCGATCGGCTGGGGTACGATCTTTGTCGGCGGCCATGACGGCACGCTTTATGCGTTCGACCTCGCCACGGGCTGCACGCGCTGGACGAGCCGGATGTCGGCCGAGGTGCGCACCGCGATCGTCGCCGACCCTGCGACCAAACGGCTATACTTCGGCGATATATTGGGCCGCGCATATGCGGTCGATGCGCTGACCGGCGCCAAGCTGTGGAGTGTCAAGCTCGACAATCATCCCAACGCCACCATCACCGGCTCACCGACGCTTGGCGGGGGACTATTATTCGTCCCGATATCGTCGCTCGAAGTGACTGCGGCGGCCGATCCAAAATATGCCTGTTGCACCTTCCGCGGCTCGGTGGTCGCGCTCGATCCTGCGACCGGCGCGCGCCGGTGGCAGGCATTTACCGTGCCGCAACCGGCCACGAGCCAGGGCAAGACGGCCGTCGGCACCGACATCCTCGGACCATCGGGCGCGCCGGTGTGGAACAGCCCGACCTATGACCCAAAGCGCAATCGCGTCTATTTCGGGTCGGGCGAGAATTATTCGTCGCCGGCCGACGGGAATAGCGATGCCGTGATTGCGGTCGACGCCAAGAGCGGGAAGCGACTGTGGGTTACCTCGCTGACCAAAGGCGACGCATGGAACGTTGGCTGCATGGTCGGTAATGACAATTGCCCGAAGGAAAATGGCCCCGATCTCGATGTGGCGGCGTCGCCGTTGCTGATCGACGATGGCGGCCGCAGTTTCCTGGTCGCGGGCCAGAAGTCGGGGGTCGCGCATGGTCTCGATCTCGATTCGGGCAAGATCCTGTGGCGCACCCGGCTCGGTCATGGTGGGACCCAGGGCGGCGTCCATTTCGGGATGGCGGCCGAGGGGCGGTCGGTGTTCGTCCCGATCAACGACATGGCCGACACGCATGACGGTCGCAAATATGACGCCCGGATTGCCGGTCCGGGGCTGCACGCCATCGACGCTGCTAATGGCCGAATCCTGTGGCGCGCAATCGCCAAGAACAATTGCAACGGCCTGCCCAATTGCGACCCGGGGGTCAGTGCGGCGGTGACCGCCATCCCCGGCGTCGTGTTCGCCGGTCATCTCGACGGGCAATTTCGGGCTTATGACGCGCGCAACGGTAAAGTGGTCTGGTCGTACGACACCCGACGCCCTGTCAAAACGGTCAGTGGGGCCGAGGGCAAGGGCGGCGGAATGAGCGGCCCGGGCGCGGCAATCGCGGGCGGCTATGTCGTCGTCAATTCAGGCTATGGGCTATATTACCATATGCCGGGCAATGTATTGCTGGTGTTCGCGCCGGGCTGATCAGGCTGGCGATAGAGGGCAAACGGCTTCTTTTTCGACCAGTTCGAGGACAAATGCCATCTTGGCCATGCCGCCGATGAACCCGGCGACCACCGCCAACTCGCAAATCTGCGCGGCATCGAAATGGCGGCGCAGGCGGGCATGGAGATCGGCGCTCATCCGGCCCTCCCCATTGGTCATCACCATCTGGTCAGCGAAGTCGAGCACATCGCGTTCGGCATCGCTGAAACTGGACCGGTCGCCCTCGATCGAGGCGATCGCTTCGTCCGAAAAACCGGCAGCGCGGGTGCCGACGACATTCTGCAAGTTACAGCTGCGGCAGCCATGGGCGAGGCTCAGTCGAAGGCGCAGCAATTGCTTGTAGCGCTCATTGACCCGGCCACCGAAGAAGATCCGACCGTAAAATTGGTTCATCACTAGGTCGAGCAGTTCGGGCGCCGCGGCCATGGCCTCGATGAACGCCGGCTCGCCGGTCAGGCCGTTGAGCATATCCCAGGCCGCCCCGGCCTCCGGGGACAATTGGTCGCGCGGCGTGCGCTCCAGGACGGTGTTCGCCATCGCTTCGGCTCCTGTCAGTCAGGCGCCGCCGGGCACCTTGAAATAATCGGGCATGCCGCCGGGCCAGACAACGCCCCATTGCGCCATCCCGCCGTCGATCGTGATCACTTCGCCGGTCACGAAATTGCCGCTCCCGGCAGTCAGATAGACCACACCCTCGGCCACGTCCCAGCCGTTGCCAAGCCGCTTCATCGGATTAGCTTCATGGAAGCGCGCCAGCGCTTCGGGCGGGTAGATCGCGAAGCCCTCGGTTTCGATCGTTCCCGGCGCAATGCAATTGACGCGTATATTATGCGGCGCCCATTCGGTCGCCAGCGTCTTCGACAGATAGATTACCCCGGCGCGCGCGGCACAGCTGTGCGCCGCCTGCGGCATGCCACGCTCGACATTGGCGACGATGTTGATGATCCCGCCCTGCTGGCCCTTGTCCTGCCAGCGCTTGGCTGCCTCCTGCATCATCCACCAACTGCCGTTGAGGTTGAGATCGATCACCGCCAGCCAGCCCTTGCGACTGAAGTCGATCGCATCCTGCGGGAATTGGCCACCGGCATTGTTGACCACGCAATCGAGCTTCCCGAACCGACCCCACACCGCGTCGAACATTGCCTCGACCGCTTCGGGCTCGCGGATCGACATTGGCACCGTCATAATCTGGCGGCCGGTAGCGGACGCGATCGAATCGCGGACAATGTCAAGCTTGTCGGCTGTGCGGCCGCAAATCACGACCTCCGCGCCAAGCCGCGCGGCGAGGAATGCGGTTGCCTTGCCAATCCCGCTGCTGCCGCCGGAAATCAGCACGACTTGTCCGGCCAGCAAGTCGTCGCGATAGACCGTCGGCATCACCGCCAGTTCCGCGTTGGTCAGGCCGAACGGCGATTCGCCATCAGCCTTGGTCGCCGGGGAAATCTGGTCAGGGTGGCGGTTCATCAAGCCTCAACCCAATCCGCCAGCTTGGGTTCAACCAATAATTCCGCAGGCACCCGATTGAGACCGATCTTGCGGTCAAGTTCCTCGTGATAATGGTAGATCCGCCGCTCCTGGTAACACAGCTTGATCCCGGTGAAGCCGGCGCTGTCGAGCGATTCCTGGATTTGCGGCGCGAATTGCAAATCCTCGTCGAGAATCCGCTCGAAATTGGCGATTCGCTTGTCCCACAATTCGCTTCGCCCTTCGGGCCCGAACGGCGGGCTGAACCAGTGGCACTCGATCCGCATGGTGCGATCGGTCTTGGGCCAGAACACCAGCATCGGCATCCCCGTGGCCGACGGCGGCATGACGATATTGGGGAAGATATAATAGCTGACATTATTGAACCGCGGGATGTCGGTGACGGTCGGGATATCGGGCATGCCGATCGTCCCCGGGTCGACCCAGTCGGGGCGGCGGTTGGGGGTCGTCATCCGCGAATGACCACCCGGCCACAGGCTGATCGTGGTGCCGCGATGATCGAGGAAGCGGTCGACCGTATTCTGGTGGATCGACTTCAAATGATAGACTTCGAGGAAGGCGTCGAGCAGCACTTTGACGTTGCAGTCGACATCGTAACTGCGCGAGTCGACCAGGGTCAAGGTATCCGGCGCAAATTGCCGCAGTTCGCCCGCGAGCGGGCCGAGCGACGTGACCAGATCGGGCGCGTCATCATCTTCATTGATGAAAATCCATCCCCCGAATGCCTGGCAGGCGACCGGGATGAGGGAATGGCAAGCAAAGTCGAGCCCGACAAAGTCGCGCTTGTCGCGCACCGCCACCAATTGTCCGTCGAGCGTGTAGGTCCAGCCATGATAGCCGCAGACGAAGCCGCGATCATTGCCCTGGTCGGCCTTGACCAAAGGGCCGCCGCGATGGCGACACGTATTATAGAAAGCGCGCAACGCGCCGTCCAAATCCTTGAGCACGATGATCGGCGCCCCGGTGGCGCGGGTCAGGAACCAGCTTCCGGGTTCGGCCAGCTGATCGACATGGCCGGCATAAAGCCAGCTGCGCTTCCACAAACGCTCTTTTTCAAGCGCCAGGAAGGCGGGATCGGTGTAGCGACCGGCGGCAATTTCAGGGAGTTCGGGAAAGCCGTCGGGCGGTGCCTTGCGCGATGCCTCATAGGCCATCCCATCGCGGATCCGGTCGGTCGTTGCACTGTCCACTGGCCCTGCCTTCTTCAGCTCGCCGACAAGCTAGCTGCACAACCTCTAAAAAACAATCATGTTTGACTTTTTTATGGTCAACGTGAAAAGCTGTACGTACCTTCCAACATCGGAGCATCCATGGATTTCCGACTTTCCGACGACCAGCAAGAACTTCGTCGGGCGGCCCGCGACTTCGCCCGGGCAGAGCTTCCTGTGGTTGCCGCGGCGCTCGAACGCGACAACCAGCCACCGCCGCGCGACCTCATCCGACGTTATGGGCAAATGGGGTTTCTCGGGATCAATGTTCCCGAGGCGCTAGGCGGGCTGGGGCTGGGCAATCTCGACGCCCTCATTGTGCTCGAGGAATTTGCCAAGGTCAGTTCGGCGGTCGCCTTTCCGATATTTGAATCGATGGTCGGCCCGGTACGTGCCGTCGAGCGGTTCGCCAGCGAGAGCCTGAAGCAGCGGATCGTACCGCTGGTCTGCTCGGGCAAGATGATCGTCGCGGTCGCCATGTCCGAGCCGGACGCGGGCAGCGCGCTGACCGATTTGACCACCCGCGCGACTATCGATGGCGATCAGATCATCATCAATGGCACCAAGCGCTGGTGCTCGGGCGGCGGGCATAGCGACGCTTATGTCGTCTATTGCCGATTGTCCGACGATCCCGGTGCCAAAGGCATCGGCGCGGTTCTGGTCGAGAAGGACGCCCCTGGGCTGAGCTTCGGCCCGAACGAGCATCTGATGGGCTTTCGCGGCATTCCGTCGGCCGACCTCAACTTCGATCAATGCCGCGTCCCGATCGACAATCTGGTGGTTCCTGCGGGCGGCTTCAAACGGTTGATGGAGGCGTTCGATCTCGAGCGGTGCGGCAATGCGACGATGGCGCTCGGCCAGGCATCGGGGGCGCTGGAGGATATCCTGATCTATGTCGAGGAGCGCCGGCAGTTCGGTAAACAGCTGGCCGAATTCCAGGCGGTCCAGCTTAAGCTCGCCGAGATGCAGATGAAGGTCGAGGCAGCACGGCTGCTGATCTGGCGCGCGGCGGCCAATGCCGAAGACGGCCTGCCGAGCATTCTCGACAGCTCGCTCGGCAAATGTTTTGCCAACACCATCGCCCGCGAAGTGACCGGTGATGCCCTGCAATTGATGGGCGCCTATGGCTATTCGAAAGAGTTTCCGATGGAGCGGCGGTTCCGCGATTCGTGGGGGTGGGGCATCGCCGGGGGGGCGATCGATATCCAGAAGGTCAATATCGCCGGCGCGATGCTCGGCCGCCGCTTCGACCAGCGTCGTTAGACGATGGCGCGGGTGATGCTCGGGCCGCTCGACGATATACCCGACAATGGCAATCGCGCCTTTGAAGCGGCCGGCAAGCCGATCCTGGTGGCGCGCACGCCGATGGGGCTGTTCGCGGTCGGCGCCATCTGCAGCCACCAGCAGCAATTGCTCGAGGGCGCCAAGCAGAAGGCCTGTTTCATTTTCTGCCCGCTGCACGGCATCCGGTTCGACCTGCGCACTGGTAGTCCGGCCGGATCGCTGACCGACAAGCCGATCCCGACCTATGCCGTCGGCGTCGAGGAAGGCATATTGTGGGTAGATCCGGACGGACAATGATACGCGTGCTTCATGTTGTCGCCAGCCCGCGCGAGCGATCGCGGTCGGACGCGCTTGCCGCGATTGCGATTGCCGCGCTCGACCGGCCGCAGGTCACCCGGCTCGATCTGTGGCGCGAATTGCTTCCCGAGCTTGACGGCGAGACTGTCGAAGGGCGCTACAAACTGATCCATGGCGAACCGGTCGCGGCCGACGTGGAGCAGCGCTGGGCCGAGCTTCGCACAGTCGCGGACCGGGCGATGGCGCATGATTTGTGGCTGATCTCGACCCCGATGTGGAATTTCGGGCTGCCCTATCGGCTGAAGCATTGGATCGATTGCATCACCCATCCGGGCATGACGTTCACCAACGATGCCGCGGGCAATGTCACCGGTCTTGCTGCCGGGCGAAGCGCTTTGCTGATCGGGGCTGGCGCCCTCGACTTTGCCGACGCGGCACAGGAACAGGCACTCGATTTCCAGATGCGTTACCTCGACACCTGGCTTCGCTTCATCGGCATTTCCGACATCCATGTGGTGCGTGCAGCGCCCACTTTCGGCCTGCCCGAAACGGTCGATGCGGCGATGGACAATGCGGCGAACGAGCTTCGCCGGATCGCCGGGCTGATCAACCGGCGCGTCGATGAACGAGGTTGATCGACTTGAACGACAGGATGGTCTGGCCGTCGTCGTTGACCATTTCGTAAGCGGTGATTGCGGTCCCGCGGTCGCTGCGGCTGGTCGATGGCGTGAGCGTCAGGATGCGCGAGCTGACCCGCACCCGGTCGCCGCCACGAAGCGCGCGCTTCATCCGATAATCGTCGAACCCGATGCCACAGACGAAATCCACGTCGCTGTTGATGGTGTGATCCAACTGACGCCAGATGGCGAGCAGCTGGACTCCGCTGGCGATGACCTCGCCGAACACCGACTGTTTCGCGGCCTCGACATCGCTGTGAAACCATTGCGGATCATGTTCGCGGGCAAAGGCGACGATCTCATCCGTGGTGACGGTGCGCCAGTCGGACGTGCGCTCCTCGCCGACGACGAGATCCTCAAATTTGCGGGGCGGGCGGGCGATCATGGCCGATAGTCGCGCCAGCCCGGCAGGCCTTCGGGATAGTCCGCCGCCGCGGGGACAGCATAAGCGCGCATCCGGTCCTCCGCCCCGAGGATGCCCGGATAGTCGGCCAACGGCACATAATAAAGGAATGTCAGCTGACGATCCGCAATCCGCCATTGCCCGCCCACCCGTCGATATTCATCGGTGTAACGAAGCGCAGTCACCATCGGCGTATCGTTGCGATAAAGCTCGGCGTGGGCCGACAGCAGTCCGGTGGCCAAGTCGGGGTCGTCGCCGAAGCGGATCCAGTGATCGTGGCTAACATGGTTCGATGGTCCGAGCACCGCAAACCGCCCGCGATATTGTTCGACAATTGCGGCGCGTCCTTGCGCGTCCATCACCCCGTCACGCGACCATACGCGGGCATCGTCGGTGAACAGGTCGCCGACCGCGTCGAGGTCATGATCGTCGATCGCGAAACAGTAACGCGCGGCAAGCGCGCGGATCGCCAGTTCGGCTTCGATGCGGTCGATCCGCCGGTCGCTGTCCGCTTGATTCATGGCGTTATCATGGGCGACACCATAAACTCCGTCCAGACCGGCGAAAGATCTACCCGATGAGCGAACAAAATTTGCTGTGCGACGTCGAAGACGGGGTTGGTCGGCTGACCCTCAACCGCCCGGAGCAGGGCAATGCGATCGACGTTGCGCTGGCCGATGCACTGATGGAAGCGGCGGTGCGGCTGGCCGAGGATCCGTCGGCCAAGGTGGTCACCCTGACCGGCAACGGACGCTTATTCTGTGCCGGAGGCGACATTGCTGCGTTTGCCAAGGGCGAGCCCGGGGCGGTGATCGCGCGCATCACGGTCTCGCTTCACGCCGCGATCAATCGGCTGGCGACGATGCCCAAGCCACTGATCTGCCTCGTCAACGGGCCGGCGGCAGGTGCCGGGCTGGGATTGGCGATGCTCGGCGACATCGTCCTCGCCGCGTCATCGTCGCACTTCACCTCGGCCTATACCGCGATCGGGGTCAGTCCCGACGCCGGCACCTCATGGCTGTTGCCCCGGCTGGTCGGGTTGCGCCGAGCGCAGGACATGATCCTCACCAATCGCCGCGTCGGGCCCGAGGAAGCGGTCGCCATGGGGCTAGCTACGCGGATGGTTGCCGATGATGCTCTTGCCAGCGAAGGCGACAAGCTAGCCCGATCGCTTGGCGCTGGCGCGACTGGGGCGCTGGCCACCGCGCGACTGTTGCTCCATCGCAGCTACCGTTCCTCGCTGGCCGACCAGCTTGAAGCGGAAGCGGCCGGGATCGTCGCGACGGCGCGCAGTGCGGAGGCCGGGGAGCGCTTCGCCGCCTTCCGGGAGAAGTCCTGAAACCCGCGTTAGTCGATTCCGCAATGCGCCTGCAGTTTGGCATCGCCGCCATATCCCGTCGAAAACATGTGGCGTTGCAAAGCCTGCCTACTAGCTTGCCTGAAAAGACCGTGCGAAAGACCCTCGGCGAATGAGCAAGCTTGATCCCCGCATTGCCGCTGTCACCGACCGCATCATCGATCGGTCGAGGTCCGGGCGCGCCGCTTATCTGGCGCTGATCGCCGACGCCGCCGATCGCGGGATCAGCCGACCGCGCCTGTCGTGCGGCAATTTCGCGCATGGCTTTGCCGCGGCGGGCGAGGACAAGGACGCGATCCGGGGGATGCGCGGGCCGAACATCGCGATCATCACCGCCTTCAACGACATGCTGTCGGCACACCAGCCTTATTATCGTTACCCCGAGCAGATGAAGATCTGGGCTCGGGAGGTCGGCGCGACGGCGCAGGTCGCGGGCGGGGTTCCGGCGATGTGCGATGGGGTGACGCAAGGCCAGGATGGAATGGACCTGTCGCTGTTCAGCCGCGACTCGATCGCCATGGCGACGGCAATCGCGCTCAGCCACGGGATGTTCGACGGGGTCGCAATGCTCGGCATTTGCGACAAGATCGTCCCCGGCCTGCTGATCGGCGCGCTGCGGTTCGGCCATTTGCCGGCCTTGCTGGTGCCGGCCGGGCCGATGCCGTCGGGGCTCGCCAACAAGGAAAAGCAGCGCATCCGCCAATTGTTCGCGCAAGGCCAGGCGACCAAGGAGGAATTGCTCGCTGCCGAAGCCGCCAGTTATCATGGTGCGGGAACATGCACCTTCTATGGCACCGCCAATTCGAACCAGATGATGATGGAGCTGATGGGGCTTCACGTTCCGGGCAGCGCGTTCGTCAATCCGGGCACCCCGATGCGCCAGGCGTTGACCCGCGCTGCAGTCCATCGCGTCGCCGACCTTGCTGCGCGCCGCGACCGGCCGCTCGGGCTGGCGATAGATGAACGGTCGATCGTCAACGCCGCCGTCGGGCTGCTGGCGACCGGCGGATCGACCAACCATGCGATCCACATCCCAGCCATCGCCCGCGCCGCCGGGATCAGGATCGATTGGCAGGATCTCGATGAATTGAGCAATGCGGTGCCGCTGATCGCGCGGGTCTACCCCAATGGATCGGGCGATGTGAACGATTTCCATTTTGCCGGGGGGATGGAGTTCGTCACCCATACATTGCTGGAAGCGGGTTTGCTGCACGGCGATATCCTTGCCTCGGGCGCGGATGATTTCGCCGCCTTCGCCACCCGGCCGTCGCTCGACGGGGACGCGCTGCGGTGGGACGCGGTAACGCAATCCAGTGATCTGGCCATGCTTCGTCCCGCTGCCGATCCGTTCCAGCCCGATGGCGGCATGGCGCTGGTCAAGGGCAACCTTGGCCGGGCGATCTTCAAGCTTAGCTCGGTCGATAAGGAACGGTGGAAGATCGAGGCCCCGGCGCGGGTTTTTTCGGATCAGGACGATGTGCTGGTCGCGTTCAAGGCTGGCGAGCTCGATCGCGACGTGATCGTCGTTGTCCGCTTCCAGGGGCCACGCGCCAATGGCATGCCCGAATTGCACAAGCTGACCCCGGCATTGGGGGTGTTGCAGGATAAGGGGTATAAGGTCGCTTTGGTCACCGATGGCCGGATGTCGGGGGCCAGCGGCAAGGTTCCGGCAGCGATCCATTGCTGTTCGGAGGCGCTTGGCGGCGGGCCGTTGTCGAAGGTCCGTGACGGCGACATCATCATGCTGTGCGGGCATGACGGGATCCTGCAGGTGGACGCTGACCTCGATGCGCGCGAGCCCGCCGCTCCGCCGCCCCCGCCGATCGGGACCGGGCGTGAATTATTTGCGTTCATGCGGCATGGGGCGGACAATGCCGAACATGGCGGGTCGGCCATGCTGGCGGGAATGGAAGGGACCTTATGAGCCGCACCATCGCCGTGGCCGACATTGGCGGCACCAACGCCCGCTTCGCCATTGCCCAGATCGATGGTGGCAAGGTGATTTCGCTTGCCGAACCGATCACCATGCAAACCGCCGATCACATCAGTTTCCAGCTCGCCTGGCAGGAATTTTGCGACCGCCATCCGGGGGACGAGCCCGACGCCATCAGCATCGCCTTTGCCGGCCCGGTCGGCGGCGACGTGCTCAAGCTGACCAACAATCCGTGGGTCATCAGGCCTGCGCTGATGAAGCAGAAGCTTGGCGTGCGCGACTTCCTGATCGTCAATGATTTCGGCGCGATCGCGCATGCGGTGGCGCAACTTGGCGACGACAGTTTCGATCATGTCTGCGGTCCGGCTGGTCCGCTTCCGCCGCGTGGGCTGACCAGTATCGTCGGCCCGGGCACCGGTCTGGGGGTCGCCCAATTGCTGCGCGTCGATCACGGTTATCATGTGATCGAAACCGAAGGCGGGCATATCGACTTCGCGCCGCTCGACCCGCTTGAAGATCAGATCCTGGAATTCCTTCGGCGAACACTCCGCCGGGTGTCGATCGAGCGGATCGCCTGCGGCTCTGGGCTGGCCAACATTTACCGCGCGCTGGCGGCAATCGAGGGCAAGGCGGTCGCCGATGTCGATGACAAGGAACTGTGGACCGCCGCCCTGGAAGGCTCGGATACACTTGCGGCGGCGGCGCTCGATCGCTTTTTCCTCGCCCTTGGTGCGGCGGCTGGCGACCTGGCTTTGGCGCATGGTGCCAATGCCGTGGTGCTCGCCGGGGGCCTTGGCTACCGAATCAAAGACCGCTTCGCCGAATCCGGATTTTCCGGCCGGTTTGTCGCCAAGGGGCGGTTCGAGCGGCGGATGGAGGCGATTCCCGTGAAACTCGTCGTCCATCCCCAGCCCGGCCTGTTCGGCGCCGCCGCCGCTTTTGCCGGAGCACATCCATGACGATCGATCATGTCATGTCGGCCGCGCCGGTCATTCCGGTGCTGGTCCTCGACGGCAGCATCGACCCAGTAGCGCTGGCCGAAATATTGGTCGCGGCGGGCCTGCCGGTGCTCGAAGTGACCTTGCGGACGCCCCAGGCGCTCGATTCGATCCGCGCGATGGCGAGCGTCCCCGGCGCGATTGTCGGCGCTGGAACAGTGCTCAATAAGGCGATGCTCGGGGCGGCGATCGACGCCGGATCGCGCTTCATCGTCTCCCCCGGTTTGACCGAACCGCTCGGGCTTGCTGCAATTGCCAGCGGCGTGCCGTTCCTGCCCGGAATTGCCAATGCCGGTGACATCATGCGCGGGCTCGACATGGGCCTCGACCGCTTCAAATTCTTCCCGGCGGAAGCGTCGGGCGGGCTGAAAGCGCTCGCTGCCCTGGCTGGGCCGTTCGGCGACATTCGCTTCTGCCCGACCGGCGGGATCACGCCCGATAGCGCGCCGTCGTGGCTGGCGCACCCCTCGGTCCGCTGCGTCGGCGGCAGCTGGATCGTCAAGGCTGGCGATTATGACCTGGCCGCGATTGGCGAGCGCGCCCGAGTTGCGGCCGCGCTTGCCCCCGGTTCGACGAAAGTGTCCACCCGGTCGCTGACATGATCACCCTCGATCAGGCTTGGGCGATCATTGGGGGCGCGGCGGAACCGCTGGCGAGCGAGACGGTCGCGCTTGCCGACGCCGCTGGCCGGGTGCTCGCTAGCCCCATCATCGCCACCGTCGATTCGCCGCGCGGCGCGGTGTCGACGATGGATGGTTATGCGATCCGCGATGGCGACGGCCCGACGCTTCGCCTGGTCGGCACCTCAGCGGCTGGCGCGCGCTTCACGCGGTCGGTCGGGCAGGGCGAGGCGGTGCGGATCTTCACCGGCGCGGCGCTCCCGCAAGGCGCGAGCCGCGTGGTGATCCAGGAGAATGTCACCGTCGACGGCGACCGCATCACCATCAACCAGACGTCCGCAGCCTCCTTTGTCCGCCACCGCGCCAGCGATTTCGCAGCGGGCGATGAAGTGGTTGCGGCGGGCAATCTGCTAACCCCCGGCGCGCTGGTCGCTGCTGCCGGGGCGGGGCCAAGCCACGTCCAGGTCACCCGCCGTCCGCGTGTCCTGACCATCGCCACCGGCGACGAACTCGTCTCCGTCGGCGCGGCGCTCGATGCCGATCATATCCCCGACAGCCTCGCCCCCGGCCTGACCGCAATGATCGCCGCGATGGGCGCGACCATGCTCGGCCACCAGCTGGTCGGCGACGACCTCCCCGCGCTCGAAGCGGCTGCCGCCTCGACCGTCGCACGTTGCGACCTGGTCGTCATCACTGGCGGCGCATCGGTCGGCGCGCGCGATCATGCCAAGGCGATGTTCGCCCCGCTCGGGCTCGAATTGATGTTCTCCAAGGTGGCGATCAAACCCGGCAAGCCCGTCTGGCTCGGCCGCGTCGGCGAGACCTCGGTGATGGGCCTCCCCGGCAATCCAAGCTCGGCGATGGTCACTGCGCGATTGCTGCTCGCGCCGCTCGTCGCGCGCCTCCTCGGGCAGCGGGACCCCGCGCCGATCGAGTGGCTAAGCCTCCCGCTCGCCGCGCCGCTTCCCGCGACCGATGATCGCGAAACCTTCACCCGCGCCACGCTGAGCAGCGACGGCCTTACCCCGCTCGCCAACCAGGATTCGGGCGCCCAATGCGCGCTGGGCCAAGCCCGCTGGCTGCTCCGCTGTCCGGCCGGGCAGGGGCCGCTCGCCGCCGGAACATTTGTAACCGCACTAAGTTTCTAGCGCCGCCAGTCGCCCGACTTCCCGCCTGACTTCGTATCCAGCTCAACGTTCTCGATGACCATCCCCCGATCAATCGATTTGAGCATGTCGTAAATGGTGAGGCAGGCGACCGACACTGCGGTCATCGCCTCCATCTCGACGCCCGTGCGACCCGTGCAGCGCGTCTCGGCCACCACGACCAATCCCGGCAAATCCGCATCCGCAATGATCTTGACCGTCACCGAATCGAGCCCGATCGGGTGGCACAAGGGGATCAATGTCCCGGTCTGCTTGGCGGCCATGATCCCCGCCAGTTCGGCAATCGCGATCACATCGCCCTTCGCAGCCCCGCCATCGATCACCGCCGCCAGCGTCGCCGCCTCCATCCGCACGCGGCCGCTTGCCGTCGCCGCGCGCACCGTCTCCGGCTTGGCCGACACATCGACCATCCGCGCCTTCCCGTCGGCATCGAAATGAGTCCCCGCCAAGCCTATCGCTCCAGCAATCGCGGCATGATTTCGGTCAGGTTGCACGGCTTGGTAGCGGCATCGAGCTGCGGCGCGATCACGCTCCATCCGTCGCGTACCGCCCCGCCCGATCCCGGCAGGCAGAAAATAAAGGTTCCGCCCGCAACTCCGGCGCAGGCCCGCGACTGCATCGTCGACAGCCCGATCTTGTCGAAACTGACGCGGTGGAACACGGCTGAAAAACCGTCGATCGGCTTGTCGAACAGGGGCTGCATTGCCTCGGGGGTGACGTCGCGCCCGGTCAGGCCGGTGCCCCCGGTCGAGATGATCACATCGATTTCGTCGCGCTCGATCCACGCCTTGGCCGCGCTCCGGATCGCCTCGATATTGTCAGGCACGATCGCTCGGTCGACCAGATGGTGCCCCGCCGCCTCGACCGCCCCAACCAGATAGCCGCCCGACGTATCGTTGAGCTTGGTCCGCGTATCGGACACGGTCATGATCGCGATCCCGACCTGCTTGTTCATTGCGGTTCCTCCCATCGCGCGCGGTCCCGATGATCGACATCGCGCGCCTCGATCCAGACCGCTGTATCGCCGCGCGCCTCGCGTTTCCACAACGGCGCGTCGGTCTTCAGCCGGTCCATCATATACTCGACTGCATCGAACGCCGCCCGCCGATGCCGCGCCGCAGCAGCAACGAACACGATCGGCTCGCCGGCTGCAACCGATCCGACGCGATGGGTGATGTGGACAATGGCCTCAAACCGCGACCTGGCTTCTGCAGCAATTTCCGCAATCACCTGATCGGTCATCACCGGATGATGGTCGAGCCACAGTTCGCTCACATCCCCATCGTCGCTCCGCACCAGTCCGGTGAAGCTCGCAATCGCCCCGGCCCCAGCGACCCCGGCGGTGAATGCCGCGAGCAAGGCGACCGGGTCGATCGGCGCGGCGGCAATCATCCCCCGCTCACCGGCGGCAGGAAGGCGACCTCGACCACCCCCGCAATCGGTGCCGCATCGCCGACCAGCACATCGTCGAATGCAATTCGCACTTTGGGGTCGAGCAAATTGGGATGATCTGCCCCAATCCATGTCCGCAACGATTGGCTGTCGACAACATTTGCTGGAAGCAAACAATCAAACTCGCCAGCCCCGACTGCCTCGCGCAGCCGCCCGAAAAAGGTCAGCTTCACCCCCCGGTGACCGACATGTGCCGCTTGACCCCCTGGACCATCTTCGGCGCGATCATAAAGTCATGCGCCAGCGGCTTGTGGCGCATCGCCCCCGCGATCCGCGCCCGCAGCGCATCCTCGTCGCCGCTGCGCAACAGCCCGCGCAGATCGGTCTTGGCGTCATGGCCCAGGCACAAATACAGCTGCCCGGTGCAGGTCACCCGCACGCGGTTGCAACTGCCGCAGAAATTGTCGCTCAGTGGGGTGATGAAGCCGATCGTTCCGCCGGCCTCGGTCCGCACATAGCGCGCCGGGCCGCCGGTGTTGAGCGTCAGCGGGGTCAGGCTCCACCGCTCGGCCAGCCGCCGCCGCACCTCGGTCATCGGTACATGCTGGTCGATCCGCTCCGCCTCGACATCGCCCAGCGGCATCACCTCGATAAAGCTGATCGCCGCGCCGCGCTGATGGGCCCAGTCGGCCAAGGCGACGACTTCCTCCAGATTATCGTTGGCCAGCGCGACCGTGTTCAGCTTGACCTTGATCCCCGCTGCGATCGCCGCGTCGACTCCGGCGATTACTTTGGCAATATCGCCGCCGCGCGTGATCCGTGCGTAGGTCGCGGGGTCCAAGCTATCGATCGACACGTTGATCCGCTTGACCCCGTGCCGCGCCAGTGCCTCGGCATGCTCGGCCAGCCGCGTCCCGTTGGTGGTGATGACCAATTCGTCGAGCCCATTGCCAAAGTGCCGCGACAATCGCTCGATCAACCCGGTAAAGCCCTTGCGCACCAACGGCTCGCCACCGGTCAGCCGCAGCTTGGTGATCCCCATCTTGATGAACAGGCTCGCCAGCCGATCGAGCTCATCGATGCTAAGCACTTCGGAACGCGGGAGAAATTCCATTCGCTCGGGCATGCAATACGCACAGCGCAGGTCGCACCGGTCAGTCACCGACAGCCGGAGGTAGGTGATGCTTTGCGCGTGCCGCCCGATCATCGCACCGCCTCCAGCCCGAGCCGGACCGCGACGTACAGGATCAGCATCGCAGTCACGATCCGCACCCAGCTCGGCGCGAGTCTTGTGGCGCCGAGTCCCGCGCCGATGATCCCGCCGACGACCACCGCGGGGAATAGCAATGCATGGTCACTCAACACCGCCCCGGTGGCGGCCAGCCCCTTGCTCGCCTGCCCTGCAAGCCCGGAGATCGAATTGACCAGGATGAATGCCGCACATGTCGCTGCAATCCGCTTCGGCGCGTCCCAGCGCAACACATAAAGCAAGGGCGCGAGGAAAATTCCGCCACCAATCCCGACCACACCGGCCAGGAATCCCAGTGCACCGCCGGCCACCGGCTCGACCCAGAGCATACCCCGCTCAGGGGAGATGTCGCGCTTCCACATCGGCTCCCACAGCAAGGTCAGCCCTGCCACCAGCAATGACGCGGCGAGCAAGTCGACAAAAGTGTCCTTCGGTATGTGCAGCGATCCACCGATCCATGCCGCCGGGACCGAGGTGACGAACAACGGCCACGCCCGTCGCCAGTCAAGATGTCCGGCCCGCGCAAACCGCCACGTGCCGACGCTGACCACCAGGATATTGCACGCCAAGGAGATGATCGGCACCGCGCGATAGTCGGTCTTCGCCAGCACCAGCAAAGCGGTATAGGTCGACCCGCCGCCGAACCCGGCGATCGCATACAGCAATGCCGTGACGAAAAACGCCGCCGCCAGTGCAATCATCAGAGCTTGCGCGCCGCCACGATCGGCCCGCCCTTGCCCTGCTGGACCAGGATCGCACTCAGCAACGTCTTGTCGGTCGTCGAAGACACGGCGAACTTCGCCGCTGCGCCGCTCCACGGCCCGAGCACGCGCAATTCGGTAACGATGTTGCGGTGGGGCAGGGTGCGTCCGCCATTCTCTCCGGCGCGGATCGCGACATTGCGGGTTCGCGGATCATAGCGCACCAGCCACACGGTAGCCGGCTTCGCGCCTTTTCGCGCGCCGATCGTCACACCGCCGCTGTCGACACCGATTGCGGGTCCACCCTTGGGGCCGCCGACGGCGAGCAAGCGCGCGAAATGGGCTCTGTCAGCGCCAGTCATATTGCCGCTGCCGTTGACGATCACTTGCGGCGTCGCGACATTGCCGCGTCCGCTCGTATTGGCGAAGTCCCATTGCCGCTGGGTATATTGCGGCTTCGCGAACTGGTCCTTCCAGCCAAGCTGGTCCCAATACGTCACCGCAAAACTCAATGCGAGAACGCCCTTCCTGCCTGCGATGGCATTCAGATTGGCATTGGCCGGCGGGCAGGACGAGCAGCCCTGGCTCTGATATAATTCGACCACCACCGGGTTGAGGTCGTCACCGGCGATTGGCGGCGCGGGAGCGGCATCGCCCGACGAGCAAGCAGCGAGCGCCGCGCATCCTGCGAAGATCATCCTGCGCATCATCAAATCCCCGCATACCAGGCGTAATCGGAGGCATCTTCCCAATAACCGCCCTTGCCTTCGTACAAATTGTCGATCTGGTCGCGTGCTTCGATCCGCATCACGAACTTGGCGTGCTTGTACCCCAGGTGCCGCTCGACCCGCAGGCGGATCGGCGCGCCGTGGCCGATGACCAGCCGGCGGTCGTTCATCAGCAACGCCAGGATCGTCTGCGGGTGGAAGGCGTCGTACAGGTCGATCGATTCGTAATAGGGCTTGCCATTGCTGTCGTCGGCGCAGTGAAACACGATATATTTTGCGCGGGTCGACAGGCCGGCGGCCTTGAGCACATCACCGAGCATTGCGCCCTGCCATTTGCCGATCGCGCTCCACCCTTCGACGCAATCGTGGCGGGTGATTTGCGCGCGCTGGGGGAAAGCACCAAGATCGTGCAGCGACAGGTTGAGCGGCCGCGCCACCAGCCCATCGACCACCAGCCGCCAATTGGCGAAATTGCTAGTCGCATGGGCCATATAATCAACCGAGCCAGGCCGCGTATTGCCGTTCATGCGAAAGATGGGTGACATCTGGTCCGGCCGAAACTCTCGCGCCAGTCCGCCCGCGACCATCCGCTGACTGTTCAAATGCAACTGCTCGGCGCTGGTCAATATGTTGCGAAAGCCCGGGCTCGAATTGAGCTTGTCGCAGCCGCTGAGCAGCAATCCGCCCGCCCCGAGCGACAGCCCGCCAAGCAATTCGCGCCGGTTCATTGCGGCATCTCCTCGATAGCGGGTTCGGCGCGCTTGCCCGGCAATTTGTAATAGCCACTGAGCATCGACCGCAGTTCGTTGATCGGTCCGGCCAGCACGACCATCGCCATATGGACGAAGAAAAAACCGATCAGCGCGATCATGGTGATGAAATGGATCGAGCGCGCCGACTGCCGCCCGCCGAAAATGTCGAGCAACCAGCCCCATCCCGCACCCATCGCCGGCGACAGCGTCAACCCGGTCAGGATCATCAGCGGCAGCATCACGAACAGCACCGACGAATAAGCCAATTTCTGGAGGATATTATATTTCAGCGCTGCCGCCCCGGTAGGGAATTTGAGCTTGGCATGCTCTTTGACGTCCTGCCACACATGGCTCGGCCGCGCTTCGTCGCGCGAAATGGCGAGGTCGCCGCGAAAGTGCCGGTTGCGCAGGCTGATGAACATGTAGATCGTCAGGTTGAGCGCCAGCACCCAGGCGAAAGCGAGATGCCACAACCGCGCATCGGCCAGGCTGTAGCGCGAGGGGATCGTGATCCACCCTGGAAAGGCGTGGCGCTGCACATTACCGGCCTCGTCATTGTACCGCCCGAGTATTCCGGTCGTCTCGATCCGCAGCGGGCCAACGCTGACGAAGCCGGTATTCTCGGTCGACCCGATCTCCAGCCAAGCATAGTCGGGGTTGGCGCCATATTCGCCCCAGTAAAGGCGCGGGTGGGCGTTGAAGATCATCAGCCCGCTCATCATCATTACGGCCAGCGTGACGACATTGGTCCAGTGCCACAGCCGGGTCGACAATCGATGCCGTTTGACCACGTCCCCCGCCACCGGGCCGTCGTCGACGACGACCGGCGGGTCGATGGTTTCGTCCACTGCAACACTGGCCATCGGCGATTCCGATCGACTGGGGGGAGGTTGCCTTATCGCTAGGCGGTGATAGTTAGTCGGTCAACTCACATTATGGATTTTGCCATTGGGCCGCCCCGCAACTGCCAAAAAAGACCGGCTGATCGATGCCGCGATGGTCCGATTTCACCATGACGGGGTGATTGGCGCGTCGCTCGCCACGGTGGCGCGCGACGCCGATGTGGCGCCGGGCAACGTCTATTATTATTTTCAGTCGAAGGAAGCGCTGACCGAGGCGGTGATCGCTCGCTGGTGTGACCGCGTCATTGCCCTGCTCGCCCGCCACGAGGAACCGCGCGATCCGCTCGACCGGGTTCGCTCCTACCTCTCCGGTGCCTGCGACCGCCGGTTCTCCTACACTGACCACGGCTGCCCGCTCGCCGCCATCGCCAGTCACAACGCCCGCCCGCTCGAACTCATCCGCGCGTGGCTCACCGATCAGTTCGCCCAAGTCGATCCTGCCCCCGCCCAGGCCCGCGCCGACTTCTGCATGGCGTCGCTCCAGGGCAGTTTCGCGCTCGCCCACGCCGCCGGCGACCCCGCGATCATCGCCCGTAATATTGCGCAATTACGCGACTGGATCGACAGCCTTTCCGCCCCTATATAGCGGTCATGCTCGCGCTCCTCCTCATCTGGCTCGACACCGTCGTGGCGATGGAAGGCTTCGCCTACGTCATGCACCGCTGGGTGATGCATGGCCCCGGCTGGTTCCTCCACGAAAGCCATCATCGCGTCCGCCACGGCAATTTCGAGCTCAATGATTTTTACGCCGTGATCTTCGCTCTGCCGTCGATCATCCTGCTTTATGGCGGGGTTCAGGCCGGCTGGGGCGGCTGGGCGACCGCGGTCGGTGCCGGGATTGCCACCTATGGGGCGATTTATTTCGGCTTCCACGATGTCATCGTCCATCGTCGGCTTGCGCACCGCTACATCCCCAAGTCGGCCTATATGAAGCGCATCGTCCAGGCGCACCGCCTTCACCATGCGGTCGAGAGCAAGCATCACGGCATCAGCTTCGGCTTCCTGGTCGCGCCTCCGCTCGACAAGTTGATGGTTCAGCTCGAGCAGAGCAAAGGCAGATTGCGCGGACCGGCGCGGCGTTCGATTTAGAGACTGTGTCAGCCGTCTTACTCAACAAGACTTTAGGCCGGCGCCGTCCACAAATTGTCGCGCGGGGTTTTCGGCGCGGGCAGCACCGCCATCGCCAGCGCGCTCGAGAAATGGAGCAATTTCTCGCCCTTGGACACGATCGTCCGGCTATCCCATGCCCGCGTTCCGCGCCGCACCACCCGCGCGCCGATCGCCCCATAGACATTAGCCGCCGCAAGCACCGCCAGCCGGGCGCGGAACGGCAATCGCGCCGCCCCGGTGCGCGCCGAGCGGCGATAATCCCATGACAGATCGACCAGCCTTTTGGCCATTGCCGCGACTTGCTTGCG
Source organism: Sphingomonas sp. (assembly GCF_031372575.1). GTDB lineage: Bacteria > Pseudomonadota > Alphaproteobacteria > Sphingomonadales > Sphingomonadaceae > Sphingomicrobium. The sequence continues at coordinate 41,641 of NZ_JANMLM010000070.1, forward strand.
CGCGCCCGGCGCGGCGATGCTTGGCGGATCGTCGGGGTTGAGCCCCGCCTCGATCAGCCAGTCGCGCGGCAAGTAGATCCGGCCCTGCTCGGCATCGGGGACGATGTCCCGCGCGATATTGGCCAGCTGAAAAGCGATCCCCAGATCGCTGGCGCGGTTCAATGTATCGCGATCGGCCGGGTCGACCCCCATCACCGCCGCCATCATCGATCCGACTGCACCCGCGACATAATAACAATAAGCCAGCATTTCGGGCTCGTCGGCCGGCATCCACCCCTCGGCGTCGAGCGCAAAACCCTTGAGGTGATCGTCGATCGTCCGCTTGGGGATGGCGACTTCGCCCGCGACGAGGCCAAGCGCGTCGAATGGCGTATCGCCGGTCGTCTCCCCCGCCAGCGCGGCCCCGGACAGCGCCTCGATCCGGCGTTGCCCGGCGGCGGGATCGGCCGGTGCCTGCGCGTCGTGGCCAAGCGTCTGGCCATCGGTCAAATCGTCGCATGCGCGGCACCAGGCATAGAGCAGCCACGATCGCTCGCGGGTCACCGGGTCGAACAACCGGCTAGCGCTGCGGAAGCTCTTCGAGCCCTCGGCGATGATCGCTCCCGACGCTTCGACTAGCTCAGTGCGTTCCCGAGCCGATTTGGTCATCAGACGATCAGCCCCGCCGTCGCCTTGGCGCTTCCGACAACGCCCGGAATCCCCGCGCCCGGGTGAGTCCCCGCACCGACGAAATACAGATTATCCAGCACATCGTCGCGGTTGTGCACCCGGAAATACGCCGATTGCGTCAACACCGGCTCAAGACTGAACGCGCTGCCCAGATGCGCCCCCAGATCGTCGGTGAAATCGGCCGGGGTATAATGGAAGATCGTCTCGATCCGGTCGCGAATGTCGGGGATCAGCAATTTCTCGATCCGGTCGAGCACCACTTCCTGATAACGCGGCCCCTCGATCGCCCAATCGACATCCATCTTGCCGCGATGCGGGACGGGCGCGAGCGCGTAAAAGGCAGAGCAGCCGGGCGGTGCCATGCTGGGGTCGGTGATGGTCGGGTGATGGAGGTAGAGCGAGGGATCCTCTGCCAGCACGCCATTCTTGTAAATGTCCTTGAGCAATGGCCCGTAGCGATCCGAAAACAGGATCGAGTGATGTGGAATGTCAAACGTCCCCTTCAATCCGAAGTGAACCACGAACAGGCTCGGCGAGAAGGTGCGCTTCTTGAGTTTGGCCTCGCCCTGACGGCCGCGCGGATGATCCTTGATCAGGCCGTAACTGTGAACCACGTCGCCATTGCTCGCGACCAGATCGGCCAGAATCGTGCCCTTGGTGGTGATGACCCCGGTCACGCGATTGCCCAATGTGGTGATCTGCTCGACCGGCTCGCTCAGCTTGACCGTCCCGCCCAGCCGCTCGAACAGGCGCACCATGCCGTCGATCAGCGCATTGGTGCCGCCCATTGCGAACCACACCCCGCCGTCGCGCTCCAATTTGTGGATCAGTGCGTAAAGCGCGCTGGTGTTCATCGGATTGCCGCCGACCAGCAAGGTGTGGAACGACAAGGCCTGGCGCAATTTGTCGCTCTTCACGAATTTTGAGACCATCGAATAGACCGATCGCCACGCCTGATATTTCATCATCGCCGGCGCGGCCTTGAGCATCGATGCAAAGACGAGGAACGGCACCGCGCCGAGCTTCACATAGCCTTCCTGATACACCCCTTCGGCATATTTCAGGAAGCGGTGATAGCCCGCGACATCATCCGGGTTGAGGTCGGCGATCGCTTTCTCCAGCGCGACATCGTCGTTCGAATAATCAAACGCCACCCCGTCATTCCACATCAGGCGATAGAAAGGTGATACCGGCGCCAGCTTCACGTCATCGGCCATCTTGCTGCCCGACAGCGCCCATAATTCCTCAAGGCATGGCGGGTCGGTGATCACCGTTGGCCCGGCGTCGAAGATGTAGCCGTCCTTGTTCCACACATAGGCGCGGCCACCCGGCCGGTCGCGCGCTTCGACGACGGTGGTGTTGATCCCCGCCGATTGCAGCCGGATGGCGAGCGCAAGCCCGCCGAAGCCGGCGCCGATCACGATTGCAGTCTTGGGCGCGCTGTTCAACATTTCACTCACGAAATCATCGCCTTGATGGCCTTGAAAAGGGGGACAGGCGGCTTGCCCGTCAGGATGCGCAATTTATCGCGCATGGTCAGTTTGCCAGCATAGAAGCGCGACACCAATACCTCTTTGAGACGGTAGAAATGGGTGAACACTTTGACGCGTTGCTCGGGCCGCGCGGCACGGAACAGCAGGCGGTTAAGCAACCGATAGAAACTGCCACCGCGCCAATGGTCGAGAAACCGTGCCCTGGTCCAAGCTGAAATCGACGGCCCGCTTAGGTTGGCGAGCTGGGACAAAGCGATGGCGTTGGCCGCTGCCTGCGGTAATGAATAGCCGGTGGTAGCGTGAAAGAATCCGCCCTTCAGTCCGAGCCGCGCGACCGGGTCGGCGGCTGGCCAGAAGATCTTGGGGTCGCCGCCAAGCAGGATCGGCAACACGCCGGTTTCCTGGCGGGCGGGGGTTCCGGTCCACCCCTGCGCCGTGAAATACTCCGCAATCCGGGCCACTACCGCCGAATCGTCCAGCTCGGCGCCGTCGGTGTAATAGGTATCTTCGACCAGCAGTCGGTCGGCGCTGAACGGCAAGCTGTAGACGAAGCGATAGCCTTCGGCCTGGTCGACCGTCGCATCCATGATGATCGGCGCTGCAAGGCCATGGCCCGGCGCATCATATTCGACCCCGACGAATTTCTGCCACGCCACTTCGATCCCCGGCATCGGCCCGTCGGGACCGCGCGCGTCGATCACGCCCGACGCTGCAATCCGGCTGCCGTCGGCAAGGGTGATCTCGTCGGCTCCAATCGCCGATACTGCGGCGCCAAGCTTCCACTGGCTGGGCGACAGTCGCTTGCGCACCAGCGCGTCGAGCCCGCTCGAATGGACACTATTATAGCCAAAGCCGAGCGTCCGATTGCGGCCGGGGAAGCGCACCGCGTGGCTTGGCCAGCGGATCGGCTTCATCGCTTCGACCAGCTCCAGTTCCTCGCCGGTGACGTCGCCATCGAAGTAGGACCAGGTGTGATTGCCGCCGAACGTGTCGCCGGCCTCGACCAGCAGCAGCGGCACGTCGGGTCGCCGCGCTGCAATCGCCAGCGCGGCGAGCGATCCCGCCAGGCCTCCACCAACGATGATCAGGGGCTTGTTCGAACTCATCGCTGCTCGCCTTAGGGGGATCGCGCTGGTAAGGCTATGACTATGGGACTTGGAAACAGCATGTTTTGGTCGGCTGTCGCGATGACTATGATTGTCGCGGTGCGCTATTTGCTCACCAGCGGCGGCTTCGCGTGGCTCACACGGCGCGTCCGGCCGGGGCTGTATCGGGGACTCGAACCCCAGATCCGCTCGGAAATAAAATGGTCGATATTAAGCGCCGCGCTATACGGGGCGCCTGCCGGTATCTTGTTGTTCCTGTGGGATAAATTTGGCTGGACTAAGCTCTATACCCAACCGCTGCTCTATCCGCTTTGGTGGCTCCCATTGTCGGCCTTCACCTACCTCATCCTCCACGACACGTGGTTCTACTGGACCCACCGCCTGATGCACCGGCCGGCGATTTACCGCCGGGTTCATGCGGTCCACCACGCCAGCCATCCCCCGACCGCCTGGGCGGCGATGAGTTTTCATCCTTGGGAATCGCTCACTGGCGCGGTGGTCATCCCTGTGCTGATCCTGACCATCCCGATCAACGTCGCCGCGCTGGCAGTGGTGCTGACCATCATGACCGTGATGGGCGTCACCAATCACATGGGGTGGGAGATGTTTCCCAAATCCCTCGTTCATGGCCGGGCAGGCCAGTGGCTGATAACGGCGAGTCATCACCAGCTTCATCATCAGCGGAACAAATGCAATTATGGCCTCTATTTCCGATTTTGGGATCGCCTCTGTTCTACCGATAGCGGCCTTGGCAGCTTCGAGCCTCGTTGTGCCCGCGTCGGCCCTCGCCCAGTCGCCAGCGACGACGACGATCGCAGTCGAGATCGTCGGGCTGCGTGATTCGCGCGGCGTGGTGCACTTGTGCCTGACCCGCGAGCCCAAGGGTTTTCCGAACTGCAAGGGGCCGGGGACAATTCACGCCACGGTCCGCGCCTCGACGTTACCGCTGCATTACGACTTTCGCGCCGTCCCGATCGGGACCTATGCTGTGGCGGTGATCCACGACGCCAACAATGATGGCAAGCTCAACACGACATTTGGCATCCCGACCGAGGGTTTTGCCTTCTCGCGCAACCCGGCGATGAAAATGCGTGCGCCGCGATTTAGCGAAGCGTCGTTCGAGAGCAACGGTCGGCCGCTCGAACCACTCAAGATGAAGTATCTTCTTTGAGCCTTTCCAACGGCTTGGCCGCCCTATCTGGAAAGAAGAACCGATTGCTCGGGGAACGATCCAGTTAGATTGTCGTTTTCTGACCGACTTCATGCGCCGCTGGCGGGGCCGAGGGCCCGGGGCTGAGGCCGCTTAAAACCAAGGGAGATTGATTATGCGTAATTCTTTGATGGCCATTTTGTTGGCCGGATCGATGGCTGTTTCGGCCTGCTCAACCGTGGATGACGCTCGCATGTCGGACGTTGGCACTGGTGCTGCAATCGGCGCCGTCGGCGGTGCCGGCGTTGGCGCGGTTGTCGGTGGCATTTCGCCGATCGAAGGCGCTGTGGTCGGGGCCGCAATCGGTGGTCTTGCCGGCGCGGTCTGGTCGGACAGCAATAATGACGGTTACGCCGATGGCTATTCGCAGAATGGCCAATATTATCAAGGTCGTCCGTCGGGTTGGGATTCGACTCTTGGCCGCGTCGGCACCGGAGTTGTCGGTGGTGCCGTCCTCGGCGCAGCGGCCGGGGCACTCATCCCGGGCGTTAGTCTCCTCGAAGGCGCGATTGCGGGTGCGGTAGTCGGTGGCTTGGCCGGCGCGATCTGGGCCGATCAGGATCGTGATGGCCGCGTCGATGGCTATATGTACAATGGCCAATATTATCAGGGCGCGCCGAGCAACAATGTTCCGCCGCCGATGAGCCAGCCGACCAGCCGCACTGGCGAGCGCGGCTAACATCGTCAGGCCATTGGCCCTACTAAATTGGCGCGTCGGACGGTTTTTCCGCCCGGCGCGCCTCTGCTTGTGCCTCGCACTAATCGGCATCCCGCACGTCGCCGCCGCCGAAACGCGCGTTGCCGCCTCGCCGGAAGACCAGACGGTCGACTCATTCTATGCGGCTCGCGGCGGGCAACCATTGTGGCTCGCCAGTGGCGGCGATGAAGCGCAGATCCTGATGGATTTGTTGAACAGCGTCGAAGCTGACGGCCTGACACGCGACGATCAGCGCTGGCGCTCGCTCGATCAAGCGCTTCGCCAGCTTCAATATGGAAATTACCGGGACATACTGCGCGCAGACATGCTGCTCAGCCAGGCATTTGTGGACTATGTTCGTGACGTTCGTCGGCTGAAAAATGCAGACGTGGTCTGGGTCGATCCCGAGCTTCGCCCGTCAGCTGAGTTTCCGCGCCTATTGCTCGACGAAGCCGCTTCCGCACCCTCGCTCGAAGCCTATCTGGCAGAGATGCGCTGGATGAATCCGATTTATGCGGGGCTTCGTAATGCGATCCTGTCCGGAGGCGAAAACCGCAAACTGCTCGCGCTTAATCTCGAACGCGCCCGGGCGCTTCCGGCAGGCCGCGGCCGGACCATCATCGTCAACGCAAGTGCTGCGCAATTGACGATGTACGAGGATGGCCGGGCGGTCGACACGATGCGCGTGGTGGTCGGCAAGCCGATCAATCCGACGCCGGTGATGGCGGCGAAGATTCGTTTCGCCTCGCTCAATCCCTATTGGAATGTGCCGCCCGATCTCGCGGCGGAGCGGATCGCGCCGAACGTGATCAAGGACGGTAAAGCTTATCTCAAGCTAAAGGGCTACCAAACGCTGTCGACCTGGGACGAGGATGCAAAAGTCGTCAACCCGGATACGGTCGATTGGGCAGCAGTCGCGGCAGGCACGAAGGAAGTCCGCATCCGCCAACTGCCCGGGCCGAGCAATGCAATGGGCAAGATGAAGTTCATGTTTCCCAACGCACAGGGCATTTACCTTCACGACACGCCGGACAAGGCGCTTCTGGGCGAAGAAACGCGGATGTTCAGCGGCGGCTGCGTTCGGCTCGAGGATGCACCGCGGCTGGCGCGCTGGTTGTTCAATGGCGCGTCGCCATTTACGACGTCGGTCAAGCCCGAGCAACGCGTCGACTTGCCCGATCCGGTTGCGGTGTATTTGACCTATCTGACTGCTGTACCGAGCGACGGGGGCGTGGCTTATCTTCCCGATGTTTACAATCGTGACCAGGCGGCGATGGCCGCGCTTGCGCCGCTTCGGGTTGTCGCAACGCGCTGATCAATGCCCCCAGCGCGGGAAATAATGCACGTCTTGATAGAACAGACCGCCGTCCGCTGAGCGCGCCGGAGCGAAGCGGGCGCGGTCGGAGAGTAATTGACATAGCGTTCCGTCGACCTGCGGATTGCCGCTTGAGGCGACCGTCCGGCACCGCTCCACGCGGCCGAACGTGTTGACCAGCAACAGCAGCTCCGCACTGCCTCGCGACGATCCCAGAGCGGCAATTTGGCGATAGTCACTGCGGTTCAGCGCGCCGCTCAGCAGCCGCGCCCCGACCATGCCCGCACCTGCGCCATTGCCATTATCCGACCCACCAGCGCCTGTTCCCGACCCGCCGGTTTCAGCACCAGCACTCGAAGCGGCACCTATCCCAGCGCTGGGCGCAGCGGCGACTGTTCTTTCGGCCGGAAGTCTTGCGGGCGGCGCAACGATTGGGCTCGGCATGGCTTTCTTGCCGGCTGGGGCAGGTTTGGCCTTTACTGGCAGTTGCGAGCGCGTTTCGGCCGGTTGCGGTGCAGGCGGAAGCGGTACGTCAAATGTCACGAGGCCGGTCTCGTGCCGCCGGTCGAAATGCAGCGCAAGGCCCGTCAGCAAGGCGGTGCCAAGCAACACATGAACCACCAGCGCCGCGCCCGCAGCCTTGGCGCGGTCGCCCGGATCGATTTGAAGATAGCCGCTTTGCATTCTCCGCTGTGCAACGCTTGTCGTCCCCGGCGGGTTGCTAACGCTTGAGCGAAGCCGCTGCTACCTCGGCGTCGCGCTGCAACGTGCGCGCCAATTGTGTCATGCCGTTGAGATAGGGCGGGGGGATGAACACATCGCGATATTGCTGCGCCGCTGCCGCGCGCAAGGTCCACGACGGGTCGACCAAATGCGGCCGGGCAAGGGCGACCAGATCGGCGCGGCCCGACGCCAAGATGGAATTGGCCTGATCGGGGTCGGTGATATTGCCAACCGCCATCGTCGCCAGTTTGGCCTCATTACGAATCTTGTCGGAAAATGGCGTCTGGAACATGCGGCCATAGACCGGCTGTGCATCGGCCCAGGTCTGACCGGCGGAAACGTCGATCAAATCGGCCCCGGCCTCGGCAAATGCGCGCGCAATGTCGACCGCCTCGTCGGGCGTCACGCCATCATCGCCGGCCCAGTCCGTGGCAGAGATACGTACCGACATCGGGCGATCAGACGGCCACACCGCGCGCATCGCGGCGAATATCTCGAGCGGGTAGCGCAGACGGTTGGCGAGGCTTCCGCCATAGTCGTCGGTGCGTTTGTTCTGCAGCGGGGTGATGAAGCTCGATAGCAAATAACCATGCGCGGCGTGGAGCTCGATCATGTCAAACCCGGCCTCGATCGCCATCCGCGTCGAGACGACGAACTGATCGCGGATCGCGTCCATTTCGACGCGGGTCAGGGCGCGGGGGGCAGCATTGCCCTTGCTCCACGCCACGTCGCTCGCTGCGACCAGTGGCCAGTTGCGCTCGGACAGCGGCGCATCCATCGTCTCCCAGCCAAGTTGGGTCGATCCCTTGGCACCCGAATGGCCAAGCTGGAGGCACATCTTGGCCTTGCCGTTGGCATGGGCGAAGTCGGTAATCCGCCGCCACCCCGCAACATGCTCTTGCGACCACATGCCGGTGCATCCCGGGGTGATTCGTCCCTCGGGCGATACGCAGGTCATCTCGGTGAACAGCAACCCAGCGCCGCCCATAGCCCGAGCGCCGTAATGCACCAGATGGAAATCACCGGGGGTGCCGTCAGCCGCCGAATAAGTCGCCATTGGCGAAACCACGATGCGGTTTTCAATGTGCATGTCGCGTAAGGCGAATGGGGCAAACATGGGTGGCGCGGACCTGGCTTTACCCGTCGCGCGTTCCCAGAAATGGCGTTCGACTTGGCCGAGCCATTCGGAGTCGCGAACCCGCAGATTTTCGTGGCTGATCCGCTGGCTGCGGGTCATTAGCGAATACGCGAATTGCCACGGCTCGAAGTCGAGATAGCGATCGAGAGTCTCGAACCATTCGGTCGAATTGCGCGCGCTATTCTGCAGTTTGAGTACCTCAAGGCTTCGCTCGGCCTGATATTCCTCAAGCGCCTTGCCGATTGGAAGACCGGGTCGGTTGAGCACCTCGGCCAGCTTGATCGCATCCTCTAAGGCCAGCTTGGTGCCCGATCCGATTGAAAAATGCGCGGTGTGCGCGGCATCGCCGATCAGGATGACTTTGCCGTCGCTCCATTGCTTGCAGTGGACCCGGCGGAAGTTGAGCCACGCCGCAGCCCCCTGCAAATGCGCGGCATTGCTAAGCAAGGGCTGGCCATCAAGATAATGCGTGAAGATTGCCTCGCAGCGGGCAATGACTGCGGCCTGGTCCATCGTATCGAACCCAAGGCCTGCCCAAGTCGCCGGCGAGCATTCAACGATAAAGGTCGAGCAATCGTCGGCAAAACGATAGGCGTGAGCCCAGATCCACCCCGCCTCGGTCTGCTCGAACGCGAAAGTGAAGGCATCGAAGCATTTGGGCGTTCCGAGCCAGATGAATTTGTTGGCACGCTCATCGATCTCGACCCCGAACGCGTCTGAACGAGCATCGCGCAGGCGGCTGTTGATACCATCAGCGGCAATGACGAGGTCATAGTCGGCCCACGCCGAAGGGTCGGGATCGCAATCGTGATCGTAGATGATCTCTACCCCGAGCTCCTCAGCGCGCCTAGACAGCAGGTCGAGCAATTGCTTGCGTCCGATGCCGATAAAGCCATGTCCCTTGGAGCGATGGCATTCGCCACCAATGTGCACGTCGATGTCGTCCCAATGTGCAAAGCGATCGCTGATGCTCGCGGCCGACACCGGGTCGTTGGCCTGGAGATTGTCGACCGTCTGGTCGGAAAAGACGACCCCCCAGCCGAAGGTCACGCCGCGCGCATTTCGCTCTAACACGCGGACGTCGTGGCGCGAGTCGCGCAATTTCATCGAGATGGCGAAATAGAGCCCTGCCGGCCCTGCTCCGATGCAAGCAATCTTCATCGTGCGGGCGTAGCGCCGCGCGGGCCCGCCACTCAATCCCCCGGTTCGATATTTACTTGAATAGGCAACCAGAAGTGTCTGGTTTGGACGCGAAAAAGTCCCCTGCGACTCGCAGCGCGGATTCTCGAAATCTGCGTGATTCGGTGCATCCGGGCGGGCGGCAACCCATGATTTCGTCCCGATTCGAGACTGCGCGCGGGCTTTTTTGAATGCATTTGGAGGCAACGAAAATGCGTGACGACTCTGCGATGAATCGTCGCGACTCCAGTTGTTAATGGCTCGATAGGCACGATCAAAAAGTTAACAGAAATTAACTTGCCAACAAATTGTAAGATTTTTTGCATCTTAAAATCATGACTTCTGATGATCTATATTATCTAATCAAAATACAATCTCATCTTCACCGCAAAGCAGTTTCAGTACAAGGTAACAAGTAACAGCAAGCGTTAACAATTTTGACTTGATAAAGAGTCATGTTCGATCTCGGGTTCAGCGCTCGATCGATAAGCTGCAACTTGCAATTCCCCTCGTCTCATGTGCTTGTTAGATCACTGACAGCGGGTGGAGGGTGCCGACGTTAACCGTAATGGTTTAACGCGACCGCGCTTCATTCTCGGGAAATCACAATCAGCCGTGCCGACCTTCTGGTCATGCGCGGCAGGGGCGAAGGTGAGCTATGCGATACGAAGATTCTTCCCAGACGGGATCGGGCCAGGTCGATGCGCGCAATGACGCAGATCATCTCGCCGCACGCGATTATGGCTCCGCCACCGGCAATGTGATTTCCGGAACCGGCACAATCACCGGCTCGACCGGGCTCGATATGGTCGAAAACGGATCAGGCAGGATTACCGCCATCGACGGCGCTGGCGGAAGCGACAGCAGCTTCTCCGGGGGCAAGCTTTCGGTCGCCGGCCAATATGGCACGCTGAGCATCGATGCTCGCGGTAATTACAGTTATGATCGCGACGCCGGAACGCCCGCCGGTGTGTCCGACACTTTCCACTACACGCTGGCCAACAAGGCAGGAGCGACCGATACCGCTCGGCTCGTCATCAACATTGGTGATTTGCCCAAGCTTGCAACCGAGGGCACGCGCGTCGTTCCCGGCGCGGATGGCGTTGTTACGCTGCCCGCGGGCGTTGAACTCAGTGACATCCGCATCGTCGGGCGCGACCTGATTGTAACCCTGCCCGACGGATCGATCATGGTCATCGTCGATGGCGCGATATTCGTCCCGCAGCTCGTGCTTGGCGGAGTTGAGGTCCCTGCGTCCAACCTTGCGGCGCTGCTGATCGGCTCCGAGCCTAGCCCAGCGGCCGGCGATTTCGCCTCGGACCAGCAAAGCAGTGGCGGCAATTTTGCGGTTCCGGTTGGCCCGCTCGATCCGGGCGTTCCGCTAGGCGACCTGCTGCCCCCGACCGAGCTTTTCTACACACCGCCCGAGTTTGAGGACGTCGGACAGTTTATCGAAGAAGAAAATAATGCCCCGCTGATCGTCAGCTCGGCTATTGCGGTCTCCGAAGAAGGTTTGCCCAACGGGATTCCGGACACCAATCCCGGCCCACCGCAAGACACGACCAACCTGTCAGTTGTCTCGGGCAGTATTTCCGTTTCGGATCCCGATGGCGATCCGCTAACCGTTGGTCTCGGGGCACCGCCGGCGGGCCTTACCTCGGGCGGCGTCGCGCTGACCTGGGTGGTAAGCCCCGATGGCCACTTGCTGACCGGTTCGGCTGGCCCGAACACCGTGGTGACCATCTCGATCACCGATGGGGGCGCTTACACCGTCACGCTGCTGCGACCGATCGATCATCCGTCGGGCGCGGGCGAGAATACAACTTCGATCGTCGTTCCGGTTAGTGTTTCCGATGGCGATCTGGCCGCGGCCGGAAGCATCACGGTCACCTTCGAAGACGATTCGCCTAGCGCCAGCGCCGCCGCTGCCGCGTCGGGCATCACGGTCGATGAGACCACGGCCGCAATTCCCGGATTTCCGCTCGCCGCAACTAGTGCCGGCGCGATTATCTCGCTGACCGGTGCGTTTGGCGCCGACGGCCCCGCGACGTCGGGCTCGACCGTTTACGGCCTGACTCTGACGGGCGGTGTCAGCAGCCTCGCTAGCGGCCTGTTCACCTCGGACGGCCATCAGGCGATTACCCTCACACAAACCAACGCCACCACGATCACTGGTACTTATGGCGCTGGCCTGACTGCATTTGTGCTGGTCATTAATTCCAATGGCACCGTGACCTACACGCAGTCGGTCGCGCTCGATCATGTGACCGACGGCTCAAACGCCGACGCGCTCAACGATACTTCGACCCCGATCACCCTGACAGGGCTCGTAAATGCAACCGTTACACTGACCGACTTTGATGGCGATTCCGCGAGTGGATCGGTACCGATCGGCGATCGTATCCGGGTGTTTGACGATGGTCCCTCGATCGGTCTTGCCACGGGCGAGCGCGTCGAGCCTGTCCTGACGGTCGATGAAACGAACCTAGCGGCTAACACATCATCGAGTTTTGCTGGCCAGTTCACTGCGCTTGCCGGTGCCGACGGCCTCGGCAGCACGACGTATGCGCTCAGCGTGACTGCCGGTCCCTCAGGGCTGGTCGATGTGGCGACGGGCGAGGCGATCAATCTGGTCTTGAACGGGACGACGGTCGAAGGCCGTACGGCGTTGACGAATGCGCTGGTCTTCACGGTTGTTGTGGATTCCAATGGATCAGTGACACTTGATCAAATTCGGGCGATCCAGCATTTGCCGGACACCGGACCCGATCAGCCGGCAACGCTCAGCGCCGATAATCTGGTGCGATTGGTCGCGACGATCACCGACAGGGATGGCGACACGGCGTCCGCATCGTTGGATATCGGACAGAACCTGGTGTTCAAGGATGATGGACCGAGCCTTGGTTCGTCGAGCGGCAGCGAGCCGACGATCACGGTTGACGAGACCAGTCTGGCGACCAATTCGAGCGCGAGCTTTGCGGCGTTGCTTGGTGCCTCGGGCGCGAGCT
>NZ_JANMLM010000036.1:0-2260 GCF_031372575.1 Sphingomonas sp.
GCCGCCGCCGCGCTCGGCCGGTTCGAGGGCTTGAAGCGCCGGCTCGAGATTGTCGGCACCGCCAACGGCGTCACGATCATCGATGATTTCGCGCATAATCCCGACAAGATCGCTGCCAGCCTGGCCACGCTCGCCGCGCATCCTGGCCGATTGCTCGTCATGTTTCAGCCGCACGGCTTCGGCCCGCTGGCCAAGATGGGCGATGAACTTGCCGCGACCTTCGCCGAGGGGCTTCGCGACGGCGACAAGCTCTATTTGCCCGATCCGGTCTATCAGGGCGGCACCGTCGACAAGGCGCGCGGGGCCGACTGGCTGGTCGATCAGGTCCGCAAGCTCGGCGGCGACGCGCTGCACATCGCCGACCGTGCCGCGATTGGCGATGCGCTGCTTGCCGAGGCCGCAACTGGCGACCGGATCGTCATCATGGGGGCGCGCGACGATACGTTGAGCGAGTTCGCGTCCGACTTATTGGAGCGGCTCTAACCCCGCTTTCGCCACGGCAGCGCCGACCATTCGCGCACATTCGTCGGCTCATCGAGATCGGCCAGCCCGACATCGGGCCATTCGTCGCCATGCGGGAAGTATGCTGTCCCGAACATCCAGTCCCACAGCGGTGTCGCCGCCCCGAAATTGCGGTTGAAATGCTGCGGCTCGAGTGAATGATGAATGCGGTGATAGCGGCTGTCGACCACCACCTTGCGCATCACCCGCCCCAGCTGCAGCCGGGTCGCGGAATGGAGGTAAATCGGTTGCCAGCTCAGGATCAGTCCGACCAATATCGGTCGTGGCCCGAACGCCGGACTGAGCAGGCTCAGCGGCAGCGACACGAACAGAGCGAACATCAATATTTCCGACCAGTGATGCCAGCTGTTGGTCGCACTCAGATTGCGGATCGAATGGTGCGGCGCGTGCCATCGCCACAAGAATCGATGTTGCGCGCGATGCTCCCAGTAAAACAGGAAATCCTTGACCAGGATCACCGCCAGCCCAACCACGATGGCCGCTGCCCAGGTTGGCAATCCGAGCACATCGCGGGGGTCGATCTTTGGCGAGACCTTGCTCGCCCCGATCACCGCCAGCACCACCGCTGTCAGCGCAACTTGCGCCCCAACATAGACCAGCCAGATTTTCAGCCCGGTCCAATTGCGTTCGGGCTTGGGCATCCCGCGCTGCGGAAACGCTAGCTCGACCCCGCGAAGCAACGCGAGGCCCGCCAGCAAGCCGGCGAGCGTTCGCACTGCATCGTTGAGAATGAGTTCAGGCAGCAGCGGCGACGTCGACCTTCTCGACCCACTCGGGCCAGAACACCGGCTCGCGGTTCGACCAGCCCGCCGCGGTTGCAGCACTCTCGCTGATCGACTGCAACAGGATGCGGCGACGGTCGGGGTGGAGATGCGGCAGTGACGCGGCGGCGCAGAATGCAGCAGGCAGCCACGGCCGGACGCTGGCCCCGAGCAGTCGCTCATACAGGAACCGGAACGCCGCGAAGCTCGGCAGGCGGTCCTGGCCCAGGTCGAACGCCGACAGCGTGACCAGCATGCCCATGAACGGTTCGATCATGTCGAGCCCGCTATCGTCGGGGATCTGCATCCGAAGATGATCGATCTGCTTGTAGAAGCGGCCCTGCGCGCGGATCGAGGCGGCTTCGCCTTCGTCGCGGGCCCAGATGTCGATCGGGTCGGCACGGCCAAAACCAATATCCAGCGAGCGGCGGATATAGCGCTGCGTCGCCTTGGGGAAACTGGCGAATTCCTTCAGCTCTGCAATCAGCAAGGCTCCCCCGGCTGGCTGACTGGTGCGTGTCGTCATGAACCCGACTCCTTTTGCCTGGGGAGGATCATGCAGCAGCGGTGGTTGCAAATTGCTTAACCACGATCCCGCCCCCCATTCACATTGAATCAAAGGGATAGGTCCACGGCAAGCACCAATAGTTCACCCGCCACCTTTGGGGCGACGGGTGTGGGAATATTGCAACTGGGTGTCACCTTGGTGACGGTCGGCTTACTTCCCCTCCGGAAAGCCCGAGGATGGCACCGGTTCGTTGCCGCCCGGCTGGGTCGCGGCAATCGGGTCAGATGCGTCCATCGACTGGTCTGATCCAACATCCGTCTTGGTATCAAGGTCTTCGGGGTTCTTCTTGAGCTTCAGTTCAAGCTCGCGTTCGGGCGGCTTTTGCTGCGTCGGTGCGGGGGGCTGGCCCGTATCGTCAGGGCGCGTCGTGTCAGTATTATCGGTCATGTGGTTCGTTCCTCCCTCGAAT
>NZ_JANMLM010000113.1:0-22428 GCF_031372575.1 Sphingomonas sp.
GTTCGACGATCTGTCGTTCAACCTGCCACCGGGCGGGATCGTCGGGGTGATCGGCGCCAATGGCGCGGGCAAGACGACCTTGTTCAAGCTGATCACCGGCGTCGAAACCGCCGACAGCGGCAGCGTCGAGATCGGCTCGACGGTTCATCTCGGCTATGTCGACCAGGGCCGAGACGCGCTCACAGCGAGTCACAATGTGTGGGAGGAAATTTCCGGCGGCCACGACATGATGACCGTCGGCAAAAATGAGATGCAGACCCGCGCTTATGTCGGCGCGTTCAACTTCAAGGGCGTCGACCAGCAGAAGAAGGTCGGCCAATTGTCCGGCGGTGAGCGCAACCGGGTCCACCTCGCAAAGATGCTCAAGCAGGGTGGCAACGTGCTGCTGCTCGATGAGCCGACCAACGATCTCGACGTCGAGACCTTGCGCGCGCTCGAGGAAGCGCTGGAGAATTTCCCCGGCTGCGCGGTGGTCATCAGCCATGACCGCTTCTTCCTCGATCGCCTGGCAACGCATATATTGGCGTTTGAGGGGGACAGTCATGTGGAGTGGTTCGAAGGCAACTTCGGAGCGTATGAGGAAGACAAGCGCCGCCGGATGGGGCCTGAGGCGGATCGCCCGCATCGGATGACGTATAAGAAATTGACGCGGTAGGGCGGGAATCCGAAGGCAGGTGGACCAAGGGTGAACCCCGGGGTGATGGATTGGGGCGCGCTTTGTGCCGGTTTGACGCAGGTGGGCCCCGGGTCAAGCCTGGGGTAACGACTCCCGCGCGCTGAACTGTTAGCCTAAGACTGATTGGCAGTTCTGAGGGCATTCGCAATGAACAACGAAATCTCGCTGTCCGCGCATTTCCGGCTGCTCTTCTCTTTCAGTGGGCGGGAGAATGTCGGGTCGTTCTGGCCTTATGCGGCGCTCGTGTTCGGGGTCATGACCGTGCTCAACATGCTGCTGATGATTCCGCTGATGGCGATGTCGGTCAGCAATATCGTCGAAAGCGGGATGCCGCCGCAGGTGTCGACCTTCATGTTCTATTTCGGCGCGATCACGCTGATCTGGTTCCTGCTCTACGCCGCCGCAATAGTGCGGCGGTTGCGCGATACCGGGCGATCGCCGTTGTGGGCGCTGATGCCGCTGCCGTTCGCGATCGTGTCGGCGTTTGGGTTGCGGCAGATGTTCGGCGCGCCACTCGACGGCATTCCGCCCGACCTGACGATGATGCAAGTCATGCTGGTCAGTAGCGCGTTGGAGACGGTGAGCGTAATGGTGCTGATCTTCCTGCTGACCCTGCCCAGTGTATCGGCATCGCGCGGCATAAAGGGCAAGAAGGCCGTGCCGCAGTATCACGAGGAATAGGGGACGGTGTTCACGTCGCCGACCATCCGGACGCCATAACGAAAGGAAGCGCCAAACCCCGGGGGATCTGGCGCTTCACTTTTGGTCATATGCGACCATCGAGATTTGGTCAGATAACCTTGTCGCCGAAATCCTCGGGCCGATACTGGCGCTCGCCGCCGGGTGCGGCATAACCTTCGACGCCCGGTTCGTCATCCTCGCCGCGCATATCCTCGACGCTCAGCGGGCCGGGGCCAGTGGCCGCGAACAGCAGGAAGATGAAGCAGAACAGGATCGCCGGCTCGCCGCCATTGAGCACAGGATACAAGTCTTTCGATGCATGCGCGACGAAGTAAGCAACGGCCATCTCGCCTGCCAGGATAAGCGCCGCTGGCCGCGTAAACAGTCCGATCATCACGAGAAGGCCGCCGACCAGTTCGAGCGCCCCGATCGCGACCGTCGGAATGCCCATGATATCCGACGGCAAGGTCATGTTCGGAACGTCGAATAATTTGGCGGTCCCGTGCTGGATGAACAGCAATGCCGTGATAATCCGCAGGACGCTTAGTGCGATTCCCGCATATTTTTCATTAACAACCATAGCCCCACTCCCTGCTTTAAGACTCGGGGAGGAAGCTGCCTTGGCTGGCGGCGGCTGTCAAACCGCCGCCAATGATTCACATCAAGTTTACAGGTCGATCGTCGCCTGATGCTCGGCGCTATGGTCTTTGCCCGGATCGATGTTGAACAGGGTCTTGAGCGCGGCCGCCTTGAGCGTGGCGCCCGGAGTTGCTTCCCAGACATCGGCGCTTTCGGTGTCGAAGCGAAGCAACTGCAGATCGGGATCGGTCTTGCCGTCCTTGTACCAGCTGGCGATGAACGGGTTCCACAGCCGTTCAATTACGGCCCTGTCGTCCGATGGAACCAGCGTGCCGTGGATATGCGCGAACAGGCCGTGGCCCTTGCCGACGAAGGTCGCAACCGCACGGGCGCTGCCCTGGACCGCCTGACCGACGCCATCGCTTTTCGAGGCGAAGAAATAAATCTGGCCGCCATCTTCCTTGTCGCCATCCTCGGGGACATCGACCTGGGCGGTCATCGGGCGCGTACGATCATCATCGACGCCCTTGAGGCCGAGCATGATGAACGGGCTGTCGTCGAGGTCCTTCCAGAACTTCCTGGCGAGCTTGGTTTCGGGTGATTCGTCCGTGCCGAACATCGGGCAACTCCTTTGGATTGAGATTGCCTCGATAACCGTCGGACTGGCGATGGCGTTCCCTGTCAGCGCAGACGCTTGACCATCATCCGGCCATTGTCGCCCATGCGGGTGCCAAAATTGGGCACTGCGGCGATCAGGTCGCTGAGGCGGGTGAAGCCGTAATTGCGGACGGCGAAGCTCGACACCGCCTTGGCGCGCTGGCCCATCTCGCTGAGCGAGGCATAGCCTTCGTCGTCGCGCTTCGATGCCTTGAACGCCGCGCCGAGGACTTGCAGCAGTTCGGCGTCAACCTGCCGCTGCCCGCCAACCGCCGCTGGCGCCTCGAGCGCTTCCTCCTTCTCGCTCGACAATGCAGCGACATCGAAAAAACGGGTGCAGGCCTGCTGGAAACTGATCGGGGTCTTGGTGGTGCCAAACCCATAAACCGGCAGCCCGTCCTCGCGGATTCGCTGGGCAAGGGGTAGGAAATCGCTGTCGCTCGACATGATCCCGAACCCGTCGACATGGCCGCGATACAGCAAGTCCATCGCGTCGATCGTCATCTTCATATCGGCCGCGCTCTTGCCCTTGACCACGTCGAACTGCTGGACCGGGACAATGGAATGCATTCCGGACAGATTTCCCCAGCCCTTGAGGCTGGGTTTGGACCAATTGCCATAGGCCCGGCGAATATTGATCGTCCCCAGCTCGCCGAGCACCAGCAACACCTGGTCAAGATGATCGGGGCTGGCGTTATCGGCGTCGATCAGCAGCGCAATGTTGAGTTCCGGCTCTAAGGAGCGGTCGGGATCGTTCATCGTGGGTTCTTCCTTAGTGGCGCTTCATACACCGTCGGGGGCGGAACGAAACGGGCGATGGTGCGCTTTCCGTTTTGTGAGCGCCAGGGGCGCGATGTGAAAGGTATCAGATTATGAAGAAATTGATTTTGACCGCCGCCGTGGCGTCGATCCTCCCGCTGTCGGCCTGTGCGACCGATCCTTATGGCTACAACAATGATCCGTACCGTTCGAGCCAGGGCAGCCGCGCTGCCACCGGCGCCGTGGTTGGTGCGGTCGTCGGCGGCGTCGCCGGTGCGGTGATCCCGGGTGTGAGCACGGTCGAAGGCGCGATTGCCGGTGGCGTTGCCGGTGCGGTGATTGGCGCCGTGGTCAAGGGCAAGCAATATTATCGCGATACCCGCGGTTCCTGCTATTATGTCGATCAATACGGCCGTCCGGTCTATGATTATGACACGCGTTGCTAATCGCTTAGCGCGCTAAGTTCAGACGGGGTGGAAGCTATCTTCCGTCTCTTCGAGGACGAATAGCCGACCTTCGGCGATGGCGAAGTGGCAGCCGTGGAGCGAAAGCTCCGCGGCTGCTTCGCGTTCGGCGATAAACGGAAAGGTGCGAAGGTTAGTCAGGCTTTGACGGATTGCGGCAAGTTCAAGCGCATGCTGCTTGTCATCGATGGATGGGTCAGCGAGAATCCTCTCGCGTGGCGTATCGAGAATGCTGATCCAGCCATCGACGAAATTTTGCGGACCATCATGTTCATGGCCCGCCAAAGCTGCCTTGATCCCCCCACAGGCACCATGACCCATGACTACGACATGCCGAACCCCAAGACCGGTCACCCCGAACTCGATCGCCGCCGACGCCCCATGGAGGCCGCCGCCAATCTCGTAAGGCGGGACAAGATTGGCAACATTGCGGAGCACAAAGGCCTGGCCGGGCTGGGTGTCGAAGATGGTGGCGGGATCGACCCTGCTGTCGCAGCAGGCGATGATCATGACCGGCGGCTCCTGGCCCTCCGCCAATTCCGCCCACCGGGCGCGCTCGGTGGCGTACTGATCCGAGCGAAACCTCGAATAGCCTTCCAGCAACTTGCGAAATTCGGGCATCAGAAGCGGTCGCCGCGAACCACATCGATGTCCCCCAGCGTGAGTAGAAGACGGTGACTGTCGAGCAAGGGCGCGAGCCGGTCGACGAGATCGGCGGCATGCTCTGCGGTGGTGATGGCCATCACCAGCACCTTTGCGGTCCCGGTCAGTCCATCGTCGCTCCAGTGGCCGTGCGACCCGGTGCCCGATAATGCCGGAAGCACGGTGTGACCGGTGACACCGCTGGCATCGAGCGCATCGACCAGCCGCGGGAGGAGCGGGGCATCAGCAAGAATTTCGATCCGTTTGCGGACTACGGTATGCATGGTCAGGCTATCCCATCATTCGCGCGACGGCAGCGATCAGCGCGATGTTGACGACGATGTTGAACGGAAAGGTGATTCCCAGCGACATGGAAAGATAAATACCGGGATCGGCCTCGGGCAAGGCAAGCCGCATTGCCGCCGGGACGGCGATGTAGCTTGCCGACGCCGTAAGCACGCCGAGCAAGGCTGCCGTTCCGAGATCAAGCCCCAGCGCGCTGCCGATGGCCACGCCGATCAGGCCGTTGATCAACGGCAGTCCAATAGCGAGCAGGCTAAGACGAAGCGTCAGCGCCCGTGTTTCGCGCAATCGCCGGGCAGCGATCAAGCCCATGTCGAGCAGAAAAAGGCAAAGCACCCCTTTGTAACCGCCGTCGAACACCGGCTTGATCGGCGCAAAGCCTTTCTCGCCCGCGATCACGCCGATCACAAACGCGCCAACCAGCAAGACGACCGAGGCATTGAGCAACACTTCGTGCCACAATCCCTTGGACGCCACTCCAGTGTCGGACGACCCACGTCTGGCGAGCAGCAGGCCGGTGATGATCGCCGGTGTCTCCATCAAGGCCAACACCGCGACCATGAAACCCGCTGCGGGCAGCCCGGCCCCCTTGAGCATTTCATTGGCAGTAATGAACGTCACCAGGCTGACCGAGCCGTAATGGGCCGCGACGGCGGCAGCATCGACCCGTTTTAGCCCGCCGATACTGCGCAACGCTGCGAACGCGGGCAGGGGAAGAAGGAAGCTGAGCGCCATGCCTGCTGCACCGGCAATCAGCAGCGCGTCGGTGAGGCCGCTGTTCGATACTTCGACCCCGCCCTTCAATCCGATGGCTGCCATCAGGTAAATTGCCATGCCTTTGGCGAAGGCTTCGGGAATGACGAGATCGGATCGGGCGAAACCGGCAAGCATCCCGAGCGCGAAGAACAGGATGATCGGCGAGGTCAGCGTCGACAGAATCATTTGGCCCCCTGAATGCTCGCGGGTTGCTACTCAAGTGACTGACGATTGGCAATCAGCCCCCGCGTCGCTATCTGGCCATCCATGAACGCCGTGCTCCCCATTCCCCCGCGCCAGCGCAAGCCCGACTGGATCCGCGTCAAAGCGCCGGTCAGCCAAGGTTATCACGACACTCGCAAGTTGATGCGCGACCTCAAACTCAACACGGTGTGCGAGGAAGCAGCCTGCCCCAATATCGGCGAATGCTGGACCAAGAAGCACGCCACGGTGATGATCCTGGGCGACACCTGCACGCGGGCCTGCGCGTTTTGCAACGTCAAGACCGGGATGCCGCGCGCGGTCGATGCGTTGGAGCCGCAACATACTGCCGATGCCGCCGCCGCGCTCGGGCTTAGCCATATCGTCATCACTTCGGTCGATCGCGATGATCTGCCCGATGGCGGGGCGAGCCAGTTCGTCAAAGTGATCGAGGCGCTGCGCCGGACGACGCCGGACACGACGATTGAAATCCTGACGCCCGACTTTCGCAACAAGCATGACGCCGCGGTCGAAGCGATCGTTGCCGCGCGGCCTGATGTCTATAATCACAACCTCGAGACGGTGCCGCGGCTGTACCCGATGATCCGGCCGGGCGCGCGTTACTATGCCTCGCTGCGATTGCTGGAGCAGGTCAAACGGCTCGACCCGTCGATCTTCACCAAGTCTGGCGTGATGGTCGGGCTGGGCGAGCAACGGCTCGAGGTGCACCAGGTAATGGATGACATGCGATCGGCGGGAATCGATTTCCTGACCATGGGCCAATATCTCCAGCCGACCCCGCGCCACGCGACGGTCGAAGAATTTGTCACGCCCGATGCGTTCAAGGCCTATGCCTCGATTGCCCGCGCCAAGGGGTTCCTGTTGGTGGCAGCGTCGCCGCTGACCCGGTCGAGCTATCACGCGGGCGATGACTTTGCGAAGATGCAGGCGGCCCGCACTGAACAATTGGCGCGCGCCACGCGCTGATGCCGAGGCATAGTGAGACCAAGGTGCTGCCCTATTCGCCCGAACAATTGTTCGCGCTGGTGGCTGATATCGAGAAATATGACGAATTCCTGCCGTGGGTGGTCGCGGTGCGAATCAAGTCGAGCTCGGACGCCGAGACGATCGCCGACCTCGTCGTCGGGTTCAACGCCTTCAAGGAGCGCTTCACCAGTAAGGTGACCAAGCATGCGCCCGACCGGATCATGGTCGATTATGTCGATGGGCCGCTCAAATATCTCCACAATGTGTGGAGGTTCACGCCCGCGCCGGGGGGCGGGACCGAATTGTGCTTCGCGGTCGACTTCGCGTTCAAGTCGCGCTTGTTCGAGGCGCTTGCGGGGCAGATGTTCGACCGCGCCTTGCGGCGGATGACGTCAGCCTTCGAGCAGCGCGCCGCGGCGCTTTACGGCATCAACAATTCGAGCGCGCAAAGCGCCGCCTGACGGCGAATGCCCGCGCGGCCTTCGCTGGCATCGAAGATTTTCTGGTCGGCGGTGACTTTATCGGGGCCAGGTTCGCGCTCGGCCCGAGCGAAAACGACGGTCCCGACCGGCTTGTTTGGCGTGCCGCCGTCAGGGCCGGCGATCCCGGTGATTGCCACCGCAATATCGGCGCCCGAGCTTTCGAGCGCGCCCTGTGCCATCGCCCAGGCGGTTGCGACGCTGACCGCGCCAAAGGTATCGACCACGTCATCGCAGACATTGAGCGAGGCTTTCTTGGCCGCGTTGGAATAAGTGACGTAGCCAGCTTCGAACACTGCCGATGAGCCGGGGATTTCGGTCAGCGCGGCCGACACCAGCCCGCCGGTGCAGCTTTCAGCGACCGCGATGCGCTTGCCGGCGGCGAGGTTGGCGGCACTCACTTCGCGGGCTTTTTCAACCAGATCGTCGGGGAGGAGTGAGTCCATCGCGGGCCTATACGCGCATCAGCCGGGCAAGCGAATAGTGGCGATGGCCTGCGCGGCCATGCCCTCGCCGCGGCCGGTGAAACCCAATCGTTCGGTCGTGGTCGCCTTGATCGAGACGCGGTCGATCGGAAGCGCGAGGATATCGGCGATGCGGGCGCGCATTGCGGTTCGGTGCGGGCCGACCTTGGGCGCTTCGCAGATGATGGTGCAGTCGACGTGGTCGATGATTCCGCCGGCCGAGCGGATCAGCGTCGCGGCATAAGCGAGGAACTGGTCGGACGCCGCTCCCTTCCATTGCGGATCGGACGGCGGGAAATGGTCGCCGATATCGCCAAGGGCTGCTGCGCCAAGCAACGCGTCGGTAATCGAATGAAGCGCGACGTCGGCATCGCTGTGCCCGGCAAGCCCGCGATCATGGGGAACGGACACCCCGCCGAGCATGATCGGGCCGTCGCCCGCAAAGGCGTGGACGTCGAAGCCTTGGCCAGTGCGGGTAATGAGGCGAGCGGCGAGGGCAGCTTCGGCGCGGTCGAAATCCTGCGCATTGGTCAATTTGTCGAGCATTGGGTCTCCTTCGACGGTGGCGACCTTGAACCCGGCTTCGACCATGACGGTTGATTCGTCGGTCGGCGCGCGGCGTTTGGCTTCGCCATAGGCGTAGAGCAGATCCTCGACGTGGAACGCCTGCGGGGTCTGGATCCGGACCAGGCCCGCACGGTCGACCATCGCGTCGATCGGGCCTCGGGCTTTGGCCAAGGTGTCGGCAATGGCGAGGGCAGGGACCGCGCCGTCATGCGTGGCGAGCGCGTCGAGCAAGCGGTCGATCACAGCGGGCGGGCAGAACGGGCGGGCGGCGTCGTGGACCAGGACGATGCCGTCACCGATGGCCGCGAGGCCGGCGCGAACGCTATCGGCGCGTTCGGCACCGCCGGTGATGAGGGTGCCGACATCGCGGTTCGCAAGGGCGGTTTTGGCGAGATCGTCCTGCCCCGTGCCGATCACGACGCGAACCGCATCGATGCGCGGGTGCGAGGCGAGCGCGTCGACTGCGCGGGCGAGCACCGATTTCCCCACCAGCAGGCGAAATTGCTTGGGTAGGTCGCTGCCCATCCGGCTGCCCGATCCGGCGGCGACGATGAGGGCGGTGACGGTGGGTGTGTCGGACATGGCCGCGCCTTGCCCGTTTGGCCGCCCTCCTGTAAAGGCGCACCAACCCCATGAGCCTGATCAAGCCCATCCACGTCGGTCCGGTGACCATCGACGCGCCGGTCATTCTGGCGCCGATGACGGGCGTCACCGATCTGCCGTTTCGCAAAGCGGTCAAGCGCTTCGGCGCGGGGCTAACGGTGAGCGAGATGATCGCCAGCCAGGCGATGATCCGCGAAACCCGCCAAAGCTTGCAGAAAGCGGCGTGGGACCCGGTCGAGGAACCGGTGTCGATGCAGCTTGCGGGTTGTGCGCCGGGCGAAATGGCCGAAGCGGCGAAGCTCAACGAGCAACTCGGCGCGGCGATTATCGACATCAATATGGGCTGCCCGGTCAAGAAAGTCGTCAACGGCGATGCCGGGTCGGCGCTGATGCGGGACTTGAAACTGGCGGCGAGCATCATTGAGGCGACGGTCAAGGCGGTCACTGCGCCGGTTACCTTGAAGATGCGGATGGGGTGGTGTCAGGATAGCCTGAATGCCCCGCAACTCGCTAAGATCGCTGAAGATTTGGGCGTGAAGATGATCACCGTCCACGGCCGCACACGCAACCAGATGTACAAAGGATCGGCCGACTGGCGGTTCGTGCGGACGGTCAAGGACGCGACCAATTTGCCGGTGATCGTCAATGGCGACATTTGCAGCCGCGAGGATGCGCGCAAGGCGCTCGCGCAGTCGGGCGCGGACGGGGTGATGATCGGGCGCGGCGCGTACGGCAAGCCGTGGCTGCTGGGGCAGGTGATGGCCGATTTGGCCGGAGGCGGGGCGCGGCCTGACCCGTCGATGGATGAGCAATTGGCGATCATCCTGACCCAATATGACGAAATGCAGTCGCTCTACGGCAAGGTGACGGGCGTCAATCTCGCTCGCAAACACCTCGGTTGGTATACCAAGGGACTCACCGGATCGGCGGAATTCCGAAACAAAGTGAACCAGGTCGACGACCCCGACACGGTCATCGCAATGCTCCGCGAATTTTATTCTCCATGGCTGGAGCGAGCCGCCGCCTGAGGCGCAATCTGCGGCCAACGAGCAACTGTGTTTTTTATGCCACTAGACCGTGCTAGGGCGACGGTTGATGGACGCTGCCACCACCGATTCCGGATTGTTCAAGGCCGCCGAGCGCTGGCTTCTGCGCGAGCGCGATAGCGGGCGTTTCTATCGCTGGGCGACGATCGGGCTAGTCGTGCTGCTGGCGATCATCCTGGCCTTCAGCGTCAATATATTGATCAATAGCGGCACGCCGGGGACGTTCCTGTCGCCGCCACTGATTGCGTTGCTGCTGGTTGCCAATTTGATCCCCGCAATCGCGCTGATGGTGTTGCTGTCGCGCAAATTCGCGATGGCGCGCGCGGAAAAGGGTGGATTGGCCGGCGGGCAGTTGCACACGCGGTTGGTGGCCCTGTTTTCGGTCGTTGCCGCGGTTCCGACGGTGATGGTCGCAATCTTCGCTTCCTTGCTGTTTCAGTCAGGGCTCGAATTCTGGTTTTCTGACCGCGCCAGGGGAATGATCGAAAATTCGGTCGAATTGGCGCGCACTACATATTCGCGCGAGGTCGAGCGCGTTTCACTCCAGACGGTGACGATGAGCGGCGATCTGTCCGGTTATCTGCGTGAAGTGTCGATCAGCGACCCGCTGTTCGCCGATGGTTTCGCGCGCCAGGTGCTTCAACGCGAATTGTCCGAAGCAATCATCGTGCAAGTCGACGGCAAGGGTGTCGTCAGATCACTGATACTGGTCAATCCGTACGACAGGCCGCTTGAGAAAGTGATCACCAAGGACAAGTTGGCCGAGCTGACCGAAAAGGAAAGCGTGGCGATCAACAGCAATGATCGGATTGGGGCGCTTGCGCATCTCAACTACGGTCAAGGCACCTACGTCTATGCCGCGCGCGTGTTCGATCCCCAGTTCCAGAAGCAGATCACGCGCGCCGACGAGGTGCAGAAAACCTATGGCGAGATGGTCGACCGATCCCGACTCTACCAGCTGCGGTTCAACGCCGCGCTGTTGCTCGGCGCGCTGATCATCGTTGGCCTGGCCATCGCCACCGCGCTCAAGATCGCCGACCGACTGGTTCGGCCCGTCGGACAATTGGTCGCGGCTGCCGGTCGGGTGGAGGAGGGGGACTTTTCGACCCGAGTCCCCGTTGCCAAGCCGCATGACGAGATCGCCCTTCTGTCGACCGCGTTCAACCGGATGATCGGGCGATTGCAGGAACAGACCGGGGCATTGGTCAGCGCCAACGAGCTGATCGATACGCGCCGTGCGTTTATCGAGGCGGTGCTGTCGAGCGTTACCGCCGGCGTGGTGGCACTCGATGCGACGGGCAATATCCTGCTGCTCAATCGGTCGGCGGAGAATTTGCTCGAGCCTGAGGGCGAGGAGATTGAGGGGCGCAACCTGACCGACATTTCGGCCGAGCTGGCCGAGTTCATGACTGGCGAGGCGCGCGATGCCAATATCACCATCGCCGCCGAAGGCGGGCAGCGCACACTGGCGGTCAAGCGCGTGCGTTATGCCGATGGCGCGGTGCTAACCTTCGACGACATTACCGATCAGTTGAGCGACCAGCGCCGTGCGGCCTGGTCCGATATCGCGCAGCGGATCGCGCACGAAATCAGGAACCCACTGACCCCAATCCAGCTCGCCGCCGAACGATTGCAGCGGCGATATGGGCAGGAAGTGACGTCGGAGCCCGAGGTGTTCGAGCGCTTGACCGGCACGATCATTCGGCAGGTCGGCGACCTGCGCAACATGGTCGACGAGTTCAGCAATTTCGCGCGCATGCCCAAACCGGTGTTCAAGACCGAGAATATCCACGAGATTGCCCGCGCCGCGCTGTTCCTGCACGAAGTTGCGCACCCCGGCGTGGCGTTCAGCATCGATCCGGTCAAAGCCGATATCGCGCTCGTCTGCGACCGTCGCCAGCTAAGCCAGGCGTTGACCAACGTCGTCAAGAATGCGGTCGAAGCGATTGAAACCAGGCGCAATCGAGGTGAAACCAATTTTGATGGCGACCGCGTTGAATTGCGCGTGCGGGCGGTCAAGGACCAAGTGGTGATCGACGTCCACGACACCGGCGTGGGGCTGCCCGAAGATCGCGAGCGGCTGACCGAACCTTATATGACGACGCGCGTGCGCGGTACCGGGCTTGGCTTGGCGATCGTTAAAAAGATCGTCGAGGAGCATTGCGGCGAAATCGCCTTCCTCGACCGCAGCGGAGGAGGGACGCATGTGCGGATCGCCTTCGATGCCGAACGACTGGCGGCGCAGGCGGCCGAGACGGAAGATGGTGACGACGGTGACGACGGTGACGACGGGGATTTGGAACGGAAAGGCCTGAACGATGGCGCTTGATGTGCTCGTTGTAGATGATGAAGCCGATATTCGCGATTTGGTCGCGGGGGTGCTGGAGGATGAGGGATATTCGGTGCGCACCGCATCGGACAGCGATTCGGCGCTGAGCGCGATCGAGGACCGACGCCCGAGCCTGGTGCTGCTCGACGTCTGGCTGCAGGGATCGCGGCTCGACGGCCTCCAGATCCTCGAACAGGTCAAACGTCGCGACCCGACGCTGCCGGTGATCATGATCTCGGGCCACGGCAATCTCGACACCGCCGTTGCTGCCATCCGCGAGGGCGCGGTCGATTTCATCGAAAAGCCGTTCGAAGCGGGCAAGTTGCTCCATCTGGTCGAGCGCGCGACCGAGACCGACCGGTTGCGGCGCGAGAATGCCGCCTTCCGCCAGCAATTCGGGCAGGACGACCAGCTGGGCGGATCGTCGGTCGCAATCAACACCGTGCGCGCGACGCTGAAGCGGGTCGCACCGACCGGGAGCCGGGTGCTGATCACCGGGCCGGCGGGGGTCGGCAAAGAGATTGCAGCGCGGACGATCCACAATTGGAGCCCTCGGGCATCGGCGCCGTTTATCACCGTATCGGCAGCGATGATGAGCCCCGAGCGGATGGAAGAGGAGTTGTTCGGGGTCGAGGCCGAAGGCGTAGCGCGGCCCGGCTTGCTCGAGCAGGCGCATGGCGGGACATTGTTCCTCGACGAGATTGCCGACATGCCGGCGACGACGCAGGCCAAGATGCTGCGCGTGCTGACCGACCAGAGCTATACCAGGGTTGGCGGGCAGCGCCCGGTTAAGGTCGACGTACGCGTGTTGTCGGCAACATCGAGCGATCTGGCCGAAGAAATTGCCGCCGGGCGGTTCCGCGAGGATCTGTATTACCGGCTCAACGTGGTGCCGGTGCGGATCCCGTCGCTGCGCGAGCGGCGTGAGGATATCCCCGACCTGGTGGTGCATTTCCTGGCGCGGTTTGCAGCCGAACGGCGGATCGCAACCCCCGATGTGTCCGAAGAAGCGATTGCGGCGCTGCAGGCGCATGATTGGCCGGGCAATGTCCGCCAGTTGCGCAACATCATCGAGCGGACCTTGATCATGGCGCCGGGTGATCGGGTGGAGTGCATCGACGTCGACCTGCTGCCCGCTGAAGTGGTCGACAGTCAGGCGGCAACGACCATGGGATCGTCATCGATCGCGATCATGGGATCGCCGCTGCGCGAGGCGCGTGAAAGTTTCGAGCGTGAATATCTCAAGGTCCAGATCCGTCGCTTTTCGGGTAACATCTCGCGCACCGCATCGTTCATCGGGATGGAGCGGTCCGCCTTGCACCGCAAGTTGAAGGCGCTCGGCCTGGCCGATCGCCGCGAACTCGACGAATAGGATAAACATGGCCGAACGAGCGATGAGCCTGCAGGATCAGTTCCTCAATGCAGTGCGCAAAGACAAGATGCCGGTGACGATCTTCCTGATGAAGGGCGTCAAGCTGCAGGGGGTGATTACCTGGTTCGACGCTTTCTCGATGCTCCTGCGGCGCGATGGGACGGCGCAATTGCTGTACAAGCATGCGATATCGACGATTGTGCCGTCAGGGGTGCCGAGCGGGGGACTTCCCAAGCCGGCCCCGCTCGACGAGAAGAAATCGTCGTTGCAGGACATTTTCCTGAGCGCGGCGCATGGCCAGCATGAGTCGATGACTTTGTTCCTGGTCAATGGCGTGATGTTGCAGGGTGCGGTCGGGAGCTTCGACCAATTTTCGATCCTGCTCGAGCGGTCGGGGCAGGTGCAACTGGTCTACAAACACGCAGTCTCGACACTCCAGCCGGCCGGGAGCCTGGACTTGCAGTCCCATGGCGAGCCCGACGGAGACGATTGCTGAGCGTCTTCAATCGCGACGATGACGACGGGATCAGCCGCGGCGAGCGCGCCGTGCTGGTGCTACCCGACATCGCCGGCACCAAGGCGATGCGATCGGTCGAGGCGCGGCTCGATGAGGCGGCGGGGCTGGCCGCGGCGATCGGGATCGAGGTGGTTGCCCGGCGGTCGGTACGAGTCCGGGCGCCGCGCCCGGCGAGCCTGTTCGGCAAGGGCCAGGCCGAGGAAATTGCGGCGGCAGTGGCCGACGAGAAAGCCGGGCTGCTGATTGTCGATGCGGCGCTGAGCCCGGTGCAGCAAAAGAATCTGGAGGAAATGACCAAGGCCAAAGTGATTGACCGCACCGGGTTGATCCTCGAAATCTTCGGCGAGCGCGCGGCGACGGCCGAAGGGCGGATGCAGGTCGAGTTGGCGCACCTCGATTATCAGGCGGGGCGACTGGTGCGCAGCTGGACCCATTTGGAGCGGCAGCGCGGCGGCTTCGGCTTCCTTGGCGGGCCGGGCGAAACCCAGATCGAGGCCGATCGGCGAATGATCCGCGACCGGATGGCGCGGATCAAGAAGGAATTGGAGCAGGTCAAGCGCACCCGCGGGCTGCACCGCGACCGTCGGCAAAAGGCGCCGTGGCCGCTGGTGGCGCTGGTCGGCTATACCAATGCCGGCAAGTCGACCCTGTTCAATCGCATGACCAAGGCCGAAGTGCTGGCCGAGGACCTGCTGTTCGCGACGCTCGATCCGACGATGCGCGAGGTCAAACTGCCGGGTTCGGGCAAGGCGATCCTGAGTGACACGGTCGGGTTTGTATCCGACCTGCCGACCGAATTGATCGCGGCGTTCCGGGCGACGCTCGAGGAAGTGCTGGCGGCCGATTTGATCCTCCATATTCGCGACATGGCGCACCCCGATCGCGATGCGCAGGCGGCCGATGTCGAGGCGGTGCTCGAATCGCTCGGGCTGGAGGAGGGGAAGGGGCCGCCGCGTATCGAGGTGTGGAACAAGGCCGACGCGATGGCGCGCGACGAGCGCGAGGCGCTGGCCGGGGAGGCGGCACGGCGCGAGGATGTCGCGGTGGTGTCAGCGCTGACCGGCGAAGGAATCGAGGCGTTGCGGGTGGCAATTGTCGAGCGGCTTGGCTCGGGCGACGATACGCGCGCGGTTACGTTATCGTCGAGTGAGGGAGAGAAGATGGCTTGGCTGCATGCCCGCGGCAAGGTGATCGGGCAGGACAGCGACGGCGAGCATATCACGATGAAGGTGCGGCTGTCGGCGGTCGATTGGGCGCGGTTTCAGGCGCTCTGAGCGGCCTTTGCGGCGATCCAGAGCTGTTCTTTTTCATCCAGCGAAAGCGCTTCGAAGCGCGGTTCTGTTTCGATCGCCCGGAAGCGCCGCTCAAACTTGGCATTGGCCGCGCGCAAAGCAGCTTCAGGCGCGATGTTGAGCTTTCGTGCGAGGTTGACCACCGCGAACAGCAGGTCGCCCAATTCCTCTTCGCGCGCAGCCTGGTCGGTCTCAGCGTCGAGCTCGGCGAGCTCCTCGACAACCTTGGCGCGGGCGCCGCTGGCGTCGGGCCAGTCGAACCCGGTGCGGGAGGCGCGTTTCTGCAGCTTGGTGGCGCGTTCCAGCGCCGGCAGTGCCTTGGCGACACCAGCGAGCGCGCTCTGGTCGGGATTGTCGCGGCGTTCCTCGGCCTTGATCTGCTCCCACAAATGGTGGCCGCCGTCGGTGGCATCGCCGAAGATGTGCGGGTGACGGCGCTCCATCTTGTCGCAGATGCGGGTCAGGACCTCGTCGAGCGTGAAATGGCCGGCCTCGGTCGCCATTTGGGCGTGGAATACGACTTGCAGCTGGAGATCGCCGAGCTCGTCGGCGAGGTCGGCCATGTCGTTGCGATCGATCGCGTCGGCGACTTCATAGGCTTCCTCGATGGTATAGGGCGCGATGGAGGCGAAGCTTTGGACGCTGTCCCATTCGCAACCGGTCACCGGATCGCGCAACCGGCGCATGATGCTTTCGAGGCGACCAAGATTGGCCGGGGGGGACTCAATATTCACCATTTTCTCCGGTAATTATAAGTATGATAATATGTATTATGTAAAACAATGATCATGATTTTAGAGGGTGTGGCGATGTTTTCTCTCTCAACAGACGCCGCTCGCAGAGTTGCACGACCTTGGTCACGGTTGCAGCACCAGCGTGTTGCCCTCGACCCGCCAACTGCCGAGCGACGACAGGAAGTTCATGCCCAGCACGTTAGTATCGTCGGCGCTGTTCACATATATTGTGAAGTCCGTCCGGGCGATCTGGCCGACGGCGAAATCGGACGCGGTCGCGACTGGCATCTGCACCTCGCCATTGGCGGTCTCTACCTGAGCAACGCGCATCCCGGTCTCGACCTTTGCCGCGGCGGCAAGATCGGGCGAGATGGTGGTGACCGACGCCCCGCTGTCGACTAGGAACGGCGCTGCCTTGCCGTTGACGCTGGCATCGACCCAGAAATGACCATCGTCGCGCATCGCGATCCGCAATTCATTGCCCACCTGGATCGGCGCGCCGGTCGCTTCAGCGCGAAGCTTCGCGCCAAGTGCGGTAAACTCGCCACGAAACGCGAACAACGTGAAGGCGACCCCGAAAATCGCAACCCACGCCAGCACCATCTTTACGGCCTTGCCGAGCGGCAGGCTCATGCCGATCAGCGAGCTTGCGACCAGGATCAGGCAGAGCATCAGATATAGGGAGTTCATTCCCTGATTTTCGGTCATCCCAGCTGCACTTCCTGCCCGTCGAACGCGGGCGCGGCCCAATCGGGCAATTCGCGGACAAGTGTTGCATAATCCATGCTTTTGTCGAGGTGGGTGAGCAACAATTGGCCGATTCCGAGATCCCTCGCCCAGCCCAGCACGGCATCGAGATGGGCATGGGTCGGGTGCGGCCTGCGGCGGAGGCAATCGCAGATCCATAGGTCAATCCCGGCATAGAGCGCACGCATGGCGTCGGTTATGTCGTGAAAGTCGATTGCGTAACCGAGCACGTGTCCCCCCTCCTCGACGCGGATACCGAGCGAGGTGATTCCGCCGTGGGGCTGGTCCACGAAGGTCAATGTGGCTGACCCGAGCGCAAGGGTTTCGCCGAGCGGTTTCGGGCTGATCACCGCCGGATAAAGCGGTGTTCCTTCAAAGGCATAAGCGAAGCGTTTGGCAAGGTGTTGGAGCGTGTCTGCGCGAGCATGAAGCGGAACCGGGGCGCCTGTGTGATGCGCAATCTGGCGAAGATCGTCGATCCCGTGACAATGATCGGCATGGTCGTGGGTGACGATCACGCCGGCCAGGTCGGCGGTTTCGGCGGCAAGCAATTGTTCGCGCATATCGGGGCCGCAATCGACGAGGAGTTGCTCGCCAGCACTGTCGATCAGGATTGACGAACGGGTGCGGCGATTGCGCGGCTCGGCGGGATCGCATGTCCCCCAATCATTGCCGATCCGCGGCACACCCGACGACGTTCCGCAGCCGAGGATGCGGACCTTCATGCAGCCTTCTTGAACAATCTGAAGAAGTTGGCGGTGGTGTTGGCTGACAATAGTTCGATCGTCTCGCCGCGCAATTCAGCCAGGAAAGCGGCGGTGTCAGCGACGAACGCCGGCTCACAGGACTTGCCGCGATGCGGGACCGGGGCGAGGAACGGGGAGTCGGTTTCGACCAGCAGGCGGTCGGCAGGGATGCTCTTCGCCGTATCCTGCAAATCCTTGGCATTCTTGAAAGTGACGATGCCGGAGATCGAGATGAACAATCCGAGATCGAGCGCGGTGCGGGCGAGGTCGGCGCTGCCGGTGAAACAGTGGAGCACAGCCGCGATCCCGCCCTGCTCGACGGCTTCGGCGAGCATTTCGGCGGTGTCGGCTTCGGCATCGCGGGTGTGGATGATTAAGGGCAGCCCGGTCTGGCGCGCGGCATCGATGTGCGCCGCGAACCGCTCGCGCTGGGCGGCGCGGTCGGACTTGTCGTAGTAATAGTCCAGGCCGCACTCGCCGATCGCAACGACCTTGGGGTGGGCGGAGGCGGTAACCAGCTCGTTTGCTCCGAGATCGGGGTGGGCATCGGCCTCATGCGGGTGGATCCCAACGCTGGCCCACACGTCGGGCTCACGGGTTGCGACGGCGATGACGTCATCCCATTCGGACTGGCGGGTCGAAATGTTGAGGAAACCAGCGATTCCACGCGCGCGGGCGGCGGCCAGCACCTCGTCCTGGCGCTCGGCGAGGCCGTCATAGACCAAGTGGCAATGGCTATCGATCAGCATCAGGCATCCTCTGGCTCTTCCATCTCAAGGCGAGGGAAAATTGGAGCGGGTTGGGTGAGCCGGAAGTTGCTCTCAGCCAACCGAACATACCAAGTTGGATCATTCAACGAATTTTGATTACGTTCGGTGTCAGAGATGCCCATAGCATCGAGGAGTTTGCCGGCTGACTCGGGAATGACGGGTGCGATCGCAATTGCCAAATCTCGAATGCAAACGAAAAGAGTGCCCAACACCTCTTTCATTCGCTCGGGGTCAGACTTGCGAAGCGCCCACGGAGCAGTCTGATCCACATACTGGTTGCATGCATAAACTGCGCGCATCCATGCCTCAATTCCCTGTGAGAAATTCAATGAATCGAAATCCCGTGGAACCTCGTACTGACAAGCGGTTGCGACCGTTTGAACAAGTTCATTATCTAGAGCGGAGCCTTCGAATCTAGGTAAGACGCCGTCGAGATTTTTGAACACCATCGACAAGCTACGCTGCGCCAGATTGCCGAAGCTGTTGGCGAGCTCGGCATTGACCCGGTTGACGATCGCTTCGTGGCTGTAGCTGCCGTCCTGCCCGAAGCTGACTTCGCGCATCAGGAAGTAGCGCAAGGCATCGACTCCGTAGCGCGCCGCCATGTCGATCGGGTCGACCGAATTGCCAGCGCTCTTCGACATCTTCTCCCCGCTCTTGGCGAGGATGAAGCCATGGCCGTATATTTGTTTCGGCAAGGGCAGCTTGGCTGACATCAGGAAGGCCGGCCAATAGACCGCGTGGAAGCGGACGATGTCCTTGCCGATCAAATGGACGTCGGCGGGCCAGTATTTCGCGAAATCGCCATTGGTGTCGGGATAGCCGACTGCGGTCATGTAGGTGGTCAGCGCGTCGACCCAGACGTACATCACATGGTCGGGCGATCCCGGGACTTTGACCCCCCAGTCGAAGCTGGTGCGCGAGACGCTGAGGTCGCGAAGGCCGCCTTCAACGAAGCGGATCACCTCGTTGCGGCGGCTCTCGGGACGGATGAAGTCGGGATTTTCGCGGTAGAGCGCGAGCAAGGCGTCCTGATATTTGGACAGGCGGAAGAACCACGTCTCCTCAGCGGTCCATTCGACCGGCGTGCCTTGGGGCGACCGGCGGTCGTCGCCTTCGCCGGTCAGTTCGCTCTTGTCGTAAAACGCCTCGTCGCGGACCGAATACCAGCCTTCATAACGGTCGAGGTAAAGGTCGTCCGAGGCCTCCATCGCGGTCCACAAGGCCTGGCTGGCGGCGTGATGGACGGGGTCGCTGGTGCGCAGGAACTCATCATTGCTGATGTTCAAGGTCGCGCACATCACCTTGAAACACGACGACATTTCAGTCGCGAATTCCATCGTATCGCGGCCTGCGTCGCGCGCCGTCTGGACCATCTTGAGGCCATGCTCATCGGTGCCGGTGATGAACCTTACATTGCGGCCCTGCGCACGGCGGAAGCGGGCAATGGTGTCGGCGGCGATCGCTTCATAGGCATGGCCGATGTGCGGCTTGCCATTGGGATACGAAATTGCGGTGGTGATGTAATAAGGCTCGGCCATGGCGCGGCCCTAAACGGACGCGCCTTCAGGGGCAACCGAGGCGAGGATCGTGCCGAGCTGGAAAATGGTCGCACCGGGATCGAACGACAAGCGCGGGGCGAGCTGGCAGGTGTCTCGGGCGCGGCGGTAGGCATCGAGCGCGCGCAGGCGGGCCGGACCGTCGAGGATTTTGGCTTCGTCGGCGATCATCGTCGGGACGATCTGCAGGAAGGCGGCGTAGCGATCGGCCGAGGCCTTGAGGCTAAGCGACTGGGCAAGCCTGGCGCGGCGCTCGTTGAAGGGGTCACCGGCGCGCATGATTGCCAGCGCCTGGTCATGAAGCGGGGCGAGGTCGAGCGCGGCATAGGACAGCGCCGTGCCGGGGGAGCCCCCTGCCCGCTGGATCAGCGCCGGTATCTTTGTGGAGTCTTGACCTTGTTCGGCGAGGATCGACGCCATGACGTCATCGCCAAGTGGCTGGAAATCAAGCGTTGTGCAGCGCGAGCGGATGGTTGGGAGCAAGCGGCCGGGGACGTGGCTGACCAGCAGGAAGACGCATTTGGCAGGCGGCTCCTCGAGCATCTTGAGCAACGCATTGGCCCCGGAGCGATCAAGGTCGTCGGCAGAATCGATCACCACCGCACGCCAGTCGGACATCGCCGGCGTGACCGAGAACAGGTCGCCGAGCGCGCGGACCTGATCGACACTGATGTTGCGTTGGAGCGCGGTGCCGGTTTTGTTCAAGATTCGTTCGAGGAAGCGGTAATCGGGGTGGCTTCCGGCGTTGATCAAATGTGCCGTTGGGTGGTTCTCGGGAGTCTCGATCCCAGCGCCGACGATCAGCGGGCCGGCGGCTTCGGCGAGCATGCGAGTTGCGGCGGCGCGGGCGAAGCTGGCCTTGCCGATTCCGCGCGGGCCGGTCAGCAGCCAGGCGTGGTGCATCGCGCCGCTCGCCCAAGCACCTAGGAAACGGTCGATCGCCGAAGCGTGGCCCAGGATCACGGCAGCAAGTCGCCCAATGCGTAGAGCAAACGCGCAGTGACGGTTGCGGTGGGGCCCGAGGCGTCGATCAATTTGACGCGGTTCGGTTCGCGCTGGGCCATGGTGCGGAAACCTGCATCGACCGCGGCGTGATAGGATGGCGGGCGCGAACCGATGCGGTCGCCGGAATGGCCGTCGCGATTGCGTGCGCGGGCGCCGGCTTCGGATTCGTCGAGCTGGAGCACAAGGGTGCGATCGGGGAGGTAATCGACGCTGCCAAAGCGATGCAGGTCGCGCACGGCGTCAATCCCAAGACCACCCGCTTCGCCCTGGTACGCGAGGCTCGAGTCGAGGAAGCGGTCGCTCAGCACCCATTCGCCGCGCTCGAGCGCGGGCAAGATGGTCTTGTCGATATGGTCGGAGCGCGCGGCGGCGAACAGCAAAGCTTCGGCGCGGCTGTTCCAGCGGCCGTCTTCGCCTTCGAGCAACAATTTGCGGATTGCTTCGGCGCCGGGACTACCGCCCGGTTCGCGCGTGAGAGCGACCTGTAGGCCGCGCCCGGTGAGGGCTTCGGCCAAGGCGGCGAGCTGGGTCGATTTGCCGACCCCTTCCCCACCTTCGAGGCTGACGAACCGACCCCGTGCCATCAGGCCATCCCCAGCAATTGGGTGAGCCCGATCCAGATCCGACCGAAGAAGCCGGCGGGCGCGACGTCATTGGCAGCAACCAATGGCATCACCTGCTCGCCCGAATCGGCGGTGGTGACGATCAGATCGGCGACATGATCGCCCTTCCTGAAGCCGGGCTTGAGCGGCCCCTGGTAGCGAATCTTAGTCGAAGTGACCTTGGACAGGATGCCGGCCGGCATGGTGACCGCGAGATCGTGCGGGGCAACCAGGCCGACCTCGCTGTCGCTGCCCATCTGGACGCTGGCCGTGCCGACCGTGGCACCCGCTTTGTAGAGCGGCTTGGTCTGCCAGGCGTTGAAGCCCCATTCCATCAGGCGAACCGATTCCGCGATGCGATTGGTGTAACTGTCGATTCCGGCGACGACCATGATCAGTCGGCGGCCGTTCTGGACGGCCGATCCGGTGAAGCCATAGCCCGCTTCGTCGGTATGGCCGGTCTTGAGGCCATCGGCCCCGGCGACCTTGCCGAGCAAGGGGTTGCGGTTGGCCTGGGTGATCGCCGCGCCGCTGCCGAGCGTCTTTCCCCAGGTGTAGGACGTCTGCCCGTAAAATTGCTTGTAGAGCTTGGGGTGGCGCTCGATCTCGGCCCGCGCCAGCGTCGCCAGGTCGCGCGCGGTGACATAAGTGCGGCCTTCGTCGGGCCAGCCGTTAGAATTGCCGAAACGGCTATTGGTCAGGCCGAGCCTTTTGGCATTGTCGTTCATGACATTGGCGAAGGCTTCCTCGGTCCCGGCGATGCATTCGGCAAGCACGACCGATGCGTCATTGCCGGACAACGTAACGATGCCGTGGAGCAGATCCTCGACCGTCGGCTGTTCGCCAACGCCGAGGAACATCGTCGATCCGGCGGCCGGACCATGCCATTTC
>NZ_JANMLM010000008.1:0-6159 GCF_031372575.1 Sphingomonas sp.
AACGGCGTTCACATCATCGACCTGTCGCAGAGCGTGCCCTTGTTTGCGCGCGCCCTCGAGTTCGTCAATTCGGCGGTTGCCCGCGGCGGCAAGGTGCTGTTCGTCGGCACCAAGCGCCAGGCGCAGGACGCGGTGGCAGAAGCTGCCCGCGTATCGGGCCAGCATTTCGTCAACCATCGCTGGCTCGGCGGCATGCTGACCAACTGGAAGACTGTTTCCAACTCGATCAAGCGCCTCAAGACGCTTGAAGAGCAGCTCAGTGGCGACACGGTCGGCCTGACCAAGAAGGAAATCCTTCAGCAGACCCGCGAGCGCGACAAGCTTGAGAAGAGCCTCGGCGGCATCCGCGACATGGGCGGGCTTCCCGACGTCATGTTTGTGATCGATTCGAACAAGGAAGAATTGGCGATCAAGGAGGCCAACGTCCTTGGCATTCCGGTCGTCGCGATCCTCGATTCGAACTCGAACCCGAACGGCATCGCTTTTCCGGTTCCGGGCAACGACGACGCTGCCCGCGCCATTCGCCTTTACTGCGAGGCAATCGCCAATGCGGCGATGTCGGGCAAGACCGGCAATGCAGCGGCACGCGGCGAGGATATCGGTGCAATGGCCGAGCCGCCGGTCGAGGCCGCGCTCGAGGCTTAAGCCCTTCGCGACCAATATTGGGGGCGCGTCGCGGGGGCCAAGGCTCACCGCGACGCGTCCCGTCATTTCATTTGGAGAATTAGCATGGCTGAGATCACCGCCGCTTCGGTGAAGGAATTGCGTGAGCGCACTGGCGCCGGCATGATGGATTGCAAGAAAGCGCTGTCCGAAAATAATGGCGAGATGGAAGCATCGGTCGATTGGCTGCGCGCCAAGGGCCTGTCAGCCGCCGCCAAGAAGGCCGGCCGCACTGCCGCCGAAGGCTTGGTCGGGGTTGCTGTCGAAGGCAATCGCGGCGCGGTTGTCGAAGTCAATTCGGAAACCGATTTCGTTGCCAAGAACGACCAGTTTCAGGCTTTCGTCCGCGATGTGTCGAAGCTTGCGCTGACCACCGGCAGCGATGTCGAGGCACTTGGCAATTCGGCTTATCCTTCGGGCGGCACCGTCGCCGAGGCCCTGACCAACAACATCGCCACGATCGGCGAGAACCAGTCGCTTCGTCGCGCCGCTGTGCTTGACGTCGATCAGGGCGTCGTTGTGAGCTACGTCCACAATGCTGCCGCGCCCAACATGGGCAAGATCGGCGTGCTGGTCGCGCTTGAGAGCGCTGCTTCGGCCGACGCGCTGAATTCGCTCGGCAAGTTTCTGGCGATGCATATTGCTGCGGCCAACCCGCTCGCGCTTAGTGCCGAGGGGCTCGACGCCGACCTGCTCGCTCGCGAGCGCGGAATCGCGGTCGAGAAAGCCAATGAAAGCGGCAAGCCAGCCAACATCGTCGAGAAGATGGTCGATGGCACGATGGCCAAGTTCGCCAAGGAAAATGCCCTGCTCAGCCAATTGTACGTGATCGACGGCAAGACCCCGATTGCGGACGTAGTTGCAGCTGCGGCCAAGGACTCCGGTTCGCCGATCGCCATCAAGGCGTTCGAGCGTTTCCAGCTTGGCGAAGGCATTGAAAAAGCCACCAGCGACTTCGCCGCCGAAGTCGCCGCCGCCTCGGGCGTGCCCCAGCCGGTCGCCTGAGCCGCCCCCACGCAAGCGATAATCAAGGGCGGGGCTTCGGCGCCGCCCTTTTTTGTTGCACCTTGCTCGCGCCATAGTCGCTGGCGATTTCCGCCGGTGTGAGACGAAGAAAGCGGGCCGCATTATTGTAGAGGATGTCGCGTTTTTGCACGGGCGTCAGAAACGGCGCTTGCTCGATGGTGCGGACAGCGATCTCAATGGCTTGAGGAAAGATTGTCTGATCGGACCCGAACATGATCCGCTTGGAAAAACCGGCTTCGACCAGCCGCCTGAGCTGCCCATAAAATTGCGCGCGCGGCATGTTCCAGTCGTTCGCCGAAATGTCGACATACAGGCTCGGATAAGTGAACAGCATGGTGATCATCTCGTCAGTCATCGGCGAGCCGGCATGCATGGCGTAAATGCGGATCTTGGGATGGCGCTTGATCACTCCCTCAAGTTGAAACGGCGAGGTCAGCGCGGCCTTATAGCGCATTGCGACAAGCTCCTGCCCGACTTGCTGAACGCTTTCGCCGAGATGGACGCCAACCGGCACATCGAGCGACTCGGCTAGCGCCCAGAATGGCTCGAACATGGGATCGTCAGCTCCAAGGCCCAGATATTGCGCATTAAATTCGCCGAATATGCTGACCGCGCCCGCAAGCACTGAAGCACGCAGTTCATCGAGATCGGCGGCTGAGCGACCCCGAGGGACCGACGCAGGAATGAACAAATGAGGGGTGGTCTTGCGCCAGCTAGCGAGCTCTGCGGGTTGCCCAATCAGGACCGCGCGCACCACATTCGCCTTGCGTAAAGCGGCGATCGTCTGTCGCTGGAACTCGGCTTTGCGCGTCGTCGAATAAATCGGACGAGGGCATTGCATAGTGGGAGCATCGGGCGGCGAGGTGACCGGGTCGATCGGCAGGTACACGATGGTCTGGTCACCGGTGCAAGTCGCTATCTCGACCGGGCGCGGGGTGACCATCGCATGGACATGCATATCGATAATCGGGAGAGGTTGAGGCGCTGGTCTGGTGCGTGCTTGAGCTTGAAAGAGCGACGTTGCCACGATCAGCGACGCAAGGGCCCTAGCGCCCATATTTGGCCGCTTCGGTCTTGCAATTATAGGGCAGGTCAGGGTCCCGGCAGAAATCCGGCCAGATGCCGGATTGCTGCCAATAATCGAGCAAGCCCAAGCGCTTGGCGAGCCCTATGAAGCGCTGATCGCGGCGGAGGGGCGCCACGCCGGGGCGGAATAAGATGTAGCTTGAGTTGGCGACGTCGTCCTCGACTCGCCATTTGTCGATCATTGGGAACAGTTTATCCACCCGCTTCATCTCGGCCAGCGACTGGATGAAGAACGTCATTTGACCTGCATTCAAGTCGCTTGTGCCAGGCACAGCCAACAGCCGGGCGACATTGGCATCGGTTGGATTTTTTCGGGCAGCGACATAAACGTCGGAACCGGTCACCCATCCAGCTTCGTCAGAACGTAACGCTTTTTCGAAATCCCCATGGCGCAATTCCAGCCCGAACTCGGCCTGCCGTACGGTCTTCGTATCGGGCCATAGCTTTTTGGCCTTTTCCAATTCACTCCGAGCGGCCTCGATCCTGTTTCCGGCCGCAAGTGCGCCGATCAATGACGTGCGTGCCTCGGAAGAAAGCGGTTCAAGCTCGGCTGCCCACTGCGCATCGACCACGGCATCATCCATTCGCCCGACCCGCTGCAAAGCCAACGCTCGATATCCCAGCACCGATGTATTGTTCGGTTCATAGGCTTTGGCCTCGTCCAACATGGCGATCACCCGAGCGATTGACATGGATGGAGTCAGCTCGATGTCGGCGAGGATCGCTTCTGGCATGTTCGAATCGATCTTGCGCGCTGCCGCGACGTCGCGTTTTAACGCGAGTTTGATCGCGTCTGGCGTTCCTCCCGAGTTCGTGGCGAGCTGCAATTGGCCGATCTCGGCCAGCAGCAACCTACCCCAGGCGGGGCGGAACGTGGGGGCGATCTTCAGCACGGAGCGGAACATCGGCACCAATTGTGTCGTATCCCAGCCAACATCGGCGGCAGAGGAGCAGGCGTTGAGGTAAATCCGACGCGCATTGGCTTCGAGGCTGCCGTACTTGCCCGACGACACTTCATTGGCGCAGCTGAGGACTTGTGCTGCGGCGAACGCTATTGCCTCCTCCAGATCGGCCTGGGTGCCGTCTCCCTGGACAAATTCCTTTGACCACAGGATCAATTTCTCGTCGGTCGATGTCATGGTCAGGGTGGCATGTTCCGCGCGGTCGCGCGTCGACCCACCGATCGAAATCAGAATGTCTGCTTTTTCACCGTTGCCCGATTGATCGAGCAACCGGATCGACGTCTCCGCATTTCCCTGCAGCACGCCCAGTTTGACCAACAGGTTGCGCGCCAGCCCACGCGACTCTGGCGAGGAGTCCGCAGCCTCGACGGAGACGAGAGTCGTCTGGTTGCCTGTTCCGAATCTGGTCCAGGCGAAATAAGCAGCGCCAATCATCAGCAATGCAGCGATCGCGATGATCAGCCCGCGCATGCGTAACGGGTTGAGTGAGCCATGGCTGATCGGTGGCACGGCCATGGGTTGGGATGGGTCCGCTCGCCCGTCACTGACCGCACCGATCAGTTCGTTCTGCGCCGACTTGCTGCGCGCCTTGCGCCCGGAAAGATCGATTGTCTGATATTGGCGGAACCCCATTGGCGGGGTTGTTGCATCGATCAGCACCGGGACGAGCCGACCGCTGTCGCGTCCCGCTGCCGCTTCGTCGCGCACCCACGCACTGTCGATCGACGCCGGTGACCACAATACGACCACCGCATCGGCATCGGCCAGTGCGGTCTCGATCGCCTTGCTATATTGGGCGCCGCCCTTGATGTTGCGGTCCCACCACACACTATTGCCGGCACGCTCGAGCAATTGCGCGACCGACTGCGCCTTCAGCGCATCCTCGCGGTCATAACTCAGGAACACCTTGGCCATCAGCCGCCCCTCTGCTGCGCAAACGTGCGGCGAAATGGCCAATTAGGCAAGGCGCGTCCCCACAAGGCGGTTGGCAGCGGGGCGGGGGCGTCTTAAAGCGCGCTTGCACCGCGTTCGTTTGGCGGCACGCATTCCGCCGAGGAGAGAGCATGACCCGCCCGCGCTTCAACCGAATATTGCTCAAGCTGTCGGGTGAGGCATTGATGGGCGGCGGTCAGTTCGGGATTGACCAGGACGCGGTCGCCGGGCTCGCGGCCGAGGTGAAGTCGGCAAGAGACCAGGGCTTCGAACTATGCCTCGTCATCGGCGGTGGTAACATCTTTCGCGGCATGGCGGGCGCGGCCAAGGGCATGGACCGTGCGCAGGCCGATTATATGGGCATGCTGGCTACCGTCATGAACGCGCTGGCGATGCAGAACGCGTTGGAGAAAGTGGGAGTCGAAACCCGCGTCCAGTCGGCGATCAAGATGGACCAGGTGTGCGAGCCGGTGATCCGCCGCCGCGCCGAGCGTCACCTCGCCAAGGGCCGCGTCGTGATTTTCGCTGCGGGCGTGGGAAGCCCTTATTTCACCACCGACACTGGCGCTGCCTTGCGCGCGGCCGAAATGAAATGCGACGCCTTGTTCAAAGGCACCAGCGTCGATGGCGTCTATGATGCCGATCCAAAGAAAGTGAAGACTGCCAAGCGCTATGACACCATCGGGTTCGGCCGCGTATTGGCCGATGATCTCAAGGTGATGGATGCGTCGGCGGTTGCGCTGTGCCGCGACAACGATATTCCGATCGTCGTGTTCAACATTCGCGAGCCGGGCA
The DNA here is from genome assembly GCF_031372575.1 of Sphingomonas sp. GTDB lineage: Bacteria > Pseudomonadota > Alphaproteobacteria > Sphingomonadales > Sphingomonadaceae > Sphingomicrobium. Next base: position 5,466 of record NZ_JANMLM010000008.1, read on the forward strand.
ATCTTGCCGATGTGCTCGCCGGTCGCGGAACCGCGACGATTGTTCAGGGAGAGTAAGACATGCCGACCTACGACAAGGCCGATCTTCAGCGCCGGATGCATGGCGCGGTAGAGGCGCTCAAATCCGATCTCGTCGGGCTTCGCACCGGGCGCGCGTCGACCAATTTGCTCGATCCGATCAATGTCGAGGTATATGGCGCGCAAATGCCGCTCAACCAGGTGGCGACCGTCTCCGCGCCCGAGCCGCGATTGTTGTCGGTTCAGGTGTGGGACAAGGGCAATGTCAACGCGGTCGAAAAAGCGATCCGCTCGGCCGGGCTTGGCCTGAACCCGATCAGCGACGGGACGATGATCCGACTGCCGATCCCCGATCTGACCGAGGAGCGCCGCAAGGAACTGGCCAAGCTGGTCGGCCAATATGCCGAGAAGGCGCGGATCGCGGTGCGCAACGTTCGTCGCGACGGGATGGATCATCTCAAGGCCGACGAAAAGAAGAGCGAGATTAGCGAAGATGATCGCAAGTGGCTCGAGACCGAAGTCCAGAAGATGACCGACGAGACGATCAAGGAAATCGACACCGGCAGCCACGCCAAGGAACAGGAAATCCTCGGCAAGTGACGGCTCGCCCCGCCGCGCTGGAAGGGGCCGACCCGCCTGTCCAGCCTACGGGCGGAAGCGATGTCCCGAGCCATGTC
>NZ_JANMLM010000030.1:0-2638 GCF_031372575.1 Sphingomonas sp.
AGGGACTAAGCCGAGCGCAGCCGAGGCTCGTGCCACTCAGGTTCTCGGCTTCGCTCGAACGAATCCCTCGTCTTCGCTCGGGAATTCGGAATTGATACAGCGGGGCGTCCGCGCATGACCGACTTCTTCGTCCGCAACGGCATGCTCTACGACTGGGCATGGACCTTCGCGACCATCATCGGCATCCTGATCATCGCGCTGCCTCTGATGCTCGCCGTCGCCATGGTGATCTATGCCGAGCGCAAGATCTGGGCGGCGATTGCGCTTCGCCGCGGGCCCAACGTGGTCGGGCCGTGGGGACTGCTGCAGAGCTTTGCCGACGGTTTGAAGGTGTTCCTCAAGGAAACCATCATCCCGTCCAGCTCGAACAAGGCATTGTTCCTGATCGCACCGATCATCACCTTTACCACCGCGTTGATCGTGTGGGCGGTGGTGCCGTTCGATGTCGGCGTGGTGCTGACCGACATAAACGTCGGCATGCTCTACGTCCTCGCCGCCTCGTCGCTCGGGGTCTACGGCGTGATCCTCGCTGGCTGGGCGTCCAACTCCAAATATCCGTTCTTCTCGGCGATCCGTGCCGCGGCGCAGATGGTCAGCTACGAAGTCTCGATCGGCTTCGTCATCATCTGCGTCGTCCTCTACGCCGGCACCTTCAACCTGACCGGCATCGTCATGGCGCAGCAGGGCAATATCGGCTTCGGCCTATTGAACGGCTTCGGCTTCAATCCTTTGCTATTCCCGATGGCGGTGGTGTTCCTGATCAGCTCGATGGCCGAAACCTTCCGCACCCCGTTCGACCTGGTCGAGGCGGAAAGCGAGCTCGTCGCGGGTCATCAGACCGAATATAGCTCGATGAGCTTCGCTTTGTTCTGGCTCGGCGAGTACGCCAACGTCATCCTGATGTGCGCCTTGAACGCGATCCTGTTCTGGGGCGGGTTCCTGCCGCCGCTCAACATCGACCTGATCCCGTGGTTCGACATCCCCGGCATCCTCTGGCTCTTCCTCAAGATGAGCATCTTCTTCTTCATCTTTGGCTGGGTGAAGGCGACCGTGCCCCGCTATCGCTACGATCAGCTGATGCGGCTGGGGTGGAAGATTTTCCTGCCGCTCAGCCTGCTGTTCGTGGTGCTGATCTCGGGCTGGCTGATGCTGACACGATATTCGGGAGGAACTGTATGATCGGGTCAATCACAATGTGGGCCGCCGCGGTTTCCGCCTCCTTCCATTGCAATGCGGATGCTCCGCAGATGCTGACGGGCGAGATGGCCAGCCCAAAGCTGACCGAAATCGGTTTGCCGCCCGAAGCTGCCAATCGCAGTTTCGACGTACGCATCCAAACCAAGGACGACGTGCCAAGGGTCGAGGTGACTTGGCCGAACGACGCCATGCGGCTGACCGAGCGGCTCATGCCGGCGTTCGAGACCGCCGAGGGTTCGTACGCGTTCACCAGTTATTCGGTCGGCCCATGCCTCTTTACCGACAAAGGTTGCGTTTCGCAGTTCAGCATCGTCGATCGTGGTGAGAAGAATGGGAAGGCGGATCTTTTGATCGTTCCTGCCGGTCTTACGAGTGACCCGAAGTCGGGTAAGAAAACGCTCATGACCATCATCATGCGCGGCACCTGCGAGCGAACGGATTTGAAGCGATGATCGCGCGCACTATCAAGGCCTTCACGCTGTGGGAATTCGTCAAGGCGCATGCCCTGACGCTTCGCTATTTCTTCAAGCCCAAGGCGACGATCAATTACCCGTACGAAAAAGTGCCGCAGAGCCCGCGCTTTCGCGGTGAGCATGCGCTGCGCCGTTACCCCAATGGCGAAGAGCGCTGCATCGCGTGCAAATTGTGCGAGGCGATCTGCCCGGCGCAGGCGATCACCATCGAGGCCGAACCGCGTGAGGACGGCAGCCGCCGCACCACCCGCTACGACATCGACATGGTCAAATGCATCTATTGCGGATTGTGCGCCGAAGCCTGCCCGGTCGACGCAATCGTCGAGGGGCCGAACCTCGAATTCGCCACCGAAACGCGTGAGGAATTGCTCTACGACAAGGCCAAATTGCTGGCCAATGGCGATATTTGGGAAGGCGCCATCGCCGCCAACCTTGCCGCCGACGCGGCCTACCGGTAGGGCGCGCGCCATCCCATGATAACCACTCTCGCCTTTTACCTGTTCGCAGCCCTCACCATCGCGTCCGCAATCCTGGTGATCTTCGCGCGCAACCCGGTGCATAGCGTGCTGTGGCTGATCGTCGCCTTCTTCAACGCGGCCGGCCTGATGCTGCTGCTCGGCGCCGAGTTCATCGCGATGCTGCTGGTGATCGTCTATGTCGGCGCGGTCGCGGTGTTGTTCCTGTTCGTGGTGATGATGCTCGACATCGACTTCGCGAAATTGCGTTCTGGTTTCACGAAGAATTTGCCGTTTGGCCTGATGATCGCTTTGGTGCTGCTGGCCGAGATCGTCATCGCCGCCAACGCCCGCCAGGCCGGCCCGATCATCACCGCGCCGACCGCCGTCGCCAACGGGCCGACCCAGCCCAATATCGAAGCCATCGGCGAGGCGCTCTACGGCCGCTTCCTGTTCCCGTTCGAACTTGCCGGGCTGATCCTGCTGGTCGCGATGATCGGCGCCATCGTCCTC
>NZ_JANMLM010000002.1:0-9457 GCF_031372575.1 Sphingomonas sp.
GGCGGCGCGAAGTTCGGGCAAGGGTTCGAGCGGGGTGAACTTGCAGTAGAGATTGAAGCGCGCGCGAAGCTCGTAAACGAAGCGGTCGCCGCCGGGCCCGCAGAACATTGCGCCGCCGATGGCGAACAATCTCTCGCCGAACGCGGTGACTTCGTCGGATAGGCTCGATCCGCACTGGGCCTTGGCGGGAAGGCCGATCAGGCCCCCCTGGTGAAATTCGAAGCTGCGGTCGCTTTGCGCGGTGAGCAGGTCGAGCATGCGCATCGCCACCGGCACCACTTCGACCCCGACTCCTTCGCCAAGGAACACGCCGACGTGGTGGACCGCCGCCGGATCGAACACGGCACAGGGCACGCCCAGCGTCTCACTGAGGCGTGGGCGAAGCGGTTCATCAACGGGCGACATCTGGGTCAGTTTGGGGCTCGGTTCGGAATTAGGCATTGGGGAAATTCTTCCGGCTCGCGCCGTAAAGCGCGGTCAGCTTGTTCGCAATCATCGCGCGCGGGATTTTGCCCATCGCGTTGCGCGGGATCGACTTGAGGCGGAGCAAGTGGAAGGTGCGGCCCTTGGGCAACTTCTCCTGGATCCGCGCCGCGACCGACGTCAGGTCGACATTGTCGCCGGTGACGACGGCAAAGGTCAGCAAATCTCCCTCTGCCAATGGCATGACACAGGCGACGAGGTCATCGACCCCGGGAAGGAATGACAGCTTGGACTCCAGCTCGGGCGCGCTGACCTTCCACCCGCCGACATTGAGGGTGTCGGTCAGGCGTCCCTCGATCGCCAGTAGGCCGTCGTCGAATAGGCGGCCAATGTCGCCCGGGTAAAAATAGCCATTGTCGAAATGGCCGGTTTCCTCGCCCGGCGCGGTCGATTCATAGCCGTCGATCATCAGGCCCGACTTCACGCGGACCAGCCCCGGCTGTCCGGCCGGGACAGCGGTCTTGGAAGCATCGACGATTTCGACCTCCACGCCGCTGCGGACGAAGCCGACTGCGCCGACGTGGCGATCGATCAAGTCGGAGGAACCAAGCGCGATGCTGCCGGTCTCGGTCGAGCCGTAACTGATCAGCAATTGCGCCGTGGCCGCGCGCAACGCCTCATCCCGGACCGCGCTGGGCAGGCGACCGCCGAGCATGATGATCGTCCTCCCCTCGCGCCCGTCCCAGTCGCCCTCGATCGCGCGAAGCCGCTCGGCAAGCTGGACAGGGGACGCGGCGATCAGCGTCGACACGCCAATTGCGGCACGATCACGCATGGCGACGTCCGGATCATCGGGCAGCAAGATGCAGCCGCCGGCCTGCCACACCGCCAGCGGGTAACGGAAGCCGGCGGTGGTGCGCATATGGAGCAGACAATAGAGGATCGTCTGCGGGCCGATCGCGACGCCGTCGGCGACCTGTTTTATCCTGGCCGCGATCATGGCCGAATCCCAGACCAGGAATTTGGGCTTGCCGGTGGTGCCCGAGGTCAGATTGATGCGCGATGCAGCGACGTCCCGGTTGGGCGGGGTTTCACTGGGCGCGAGCAGTCGCTTGGGGTCGCAATCGAAAGTTATGCGGCCAAGCCCGGCGGGGATGTCGCCAAGCGTGCCGGCCGAGCCAATGACCGCATCGATCAACCCGGCCTGCAGCGCGGCGCCCATCGAGGCTGGCTCGACAATCGAGCAATGGGCCGCGCCGAGCCACAGGCTGGTGAGATGGGCGACCCAATTGGCGTAGCAATGGCCCGACGGCACCGGGCCGACCCGGATCCCAACCCTGGATCCTTCGCCTACCCCCTTGGCCGCAAGCGATGTGGCGGCAGCGGCGATGTCGGCGAGCAAACGTCCGTAACTGATGTCGAGCGCGCCGACCCGCACCGCGATCCGATCGGCAGGATGTGCCGCAAGCGATTGAAAAAGCGACACGTCCCGCCTTAGCGCGGCTTGACGAACTTGAGCGTCATCCGGTCGCTTTCGCCAATCGCGGCATATTTGGCGCGGTCGACATCCTTGCGGGCATAATTGGGCGGCAGCGTCCACACGCCCTCGGCATAATCCTTGGTGTCGCGCTTGTTGGCGTTAATCTCGCTCGACCCGACGAAGCGGAAGCCAGCGGCCTCTGCCATCCGGCGAACGGTCGATACCTTGACGTAGCCGCTCTTCTTTTCGAGCGCGCTATCGGCCTTCTCGCCGAGGCGATGCTCCTCGACCCCGAGCACCCCGCCCGGCTTGAGCATCGCATACATCTGCTGGAAGGCGAGGTCGGCATAGGGCTTGTCGCCCATCATCCAATTGTGGACGTTGCGGAAGGTCACAACGACGTCGGCAGTGCCGGCCGGAACGCCGGTTTCATTCGCCGCCCGGACCGGGAAGATGGCGGTGCGGGCCTTGCCGTACAATGCTTCGTTGGTCGCGGCGAGCTTGCGGAAACCGTTGAGACCACGGTCGGGCGCGGCGGCATAATAAGTCCCGCCACCGTTGATGACGTAGGGCGCGATGATCTCGCTATACCAGCCACCGCCGGGGAAGATCTCGACGACGGTGTGGGTCGGCTTGACCTCGAAGAAAGCAAGCGTCGCGGCGGGGTTGCGGTAACGATCACGCGAGACGTTTGCTGGCGTGCGCGAGGGCGAAGCGACTGAGGCGGCAAGCGCGGTGCGGTGGGGATTGCCGAGCTTGGCAACGGCGACCGAAGTCGGTCCGACGCTGGCGAGGCAAAGCAGTGAGGCGGTGACGACGAGCAGGTGATGGCGGTTCATGAATCGCTCCCAGGCAAAGTGTTGGCGGGTTTTGCGGGGAGCGGGGCGGCAAGGCAAGTGCGTGATGGTATTGAGCGCGCACCAGCGGCACGGTTAGGGGAGCGCGCGTTGATTCCAAGCCGTTCAGGGGCGGTTGGCGAGGATTGCTAGAGGCACGCCTCCAAATAGGGCTGGTCGAAGCCGTACTGCTTGGCTTTATCGAGGCTGTAAGGACGCAGGCCCATCGAACGATATTCGCCGAGGATCTTGCCTTCCGCCGTCTCGTCCAGATATTCGAACTTGAACAATTCCTGCGTGACGATGACTTCGCCTTCCATCCCGATCACCTCGGTGATGTTGGTCGTGCGGCGCGAGCCGTCGCGGAGGCGCTTGACCTGGACGATGAGGTCGACCGAATCCGCGATCTGGCGCGAAATCGCCTCCTTCGGAATCTTGATGTCGCCCATCATGACCATGTTTTCCATACGTGCGAGGCATTCGCGCGGGGAGTTGCTGTGGAGCGTCGCCATCGAGCCGTCATGGCCGGTATTCATCGCCGCCAGGAGATCGAAGCATTCCTGGCCACGAATTTCGCCGAGGATGATGCGATCGGGGCGCATACGCAGCGCGTTGATGACAAGATCGCGAATGGTGATCGCGCCCTGACCTTCGAGGTTGGGCGGGCGGGTTTCAAGCGGCAGCCAGTGCGGCTGCTGAAGCCGAAGCTCGGCCGCATCCTCGATGGTGATGACTCGTTCGCCCGGGTCGATCATCTTCGACATGGCGTTGAGCATGGTGGTCTTGCCCGAGCCGGTACCGCCCGAGATGACGACGTTCATCCGCGACGCGCCGGCGATCTTGAGCACGGTCGCCATTTTCTCCGACATCGAACCGAAGCCGCGCATCATGTCGAGCGTGATCGGTTTCTCGGAGAATTTACGAATCGAGATGGCGGTACCGCGCAAGCTGAGCGGCGGGATGATGACGTTGACGCGGCTGCCGTCGGCGAGGCGGGCGTCGGCCAGCGGGGTGGTCTGATCGACGCGGCGGCCGACCTTGTTGACGATCCGCTGGGCAATCTGGAACAGATGTTCTTCGTCGCGGAACTGGATGTGCGCCAGCTCGAGCTTGCCCTTGCGCTCGATGAAGCATTGATCGGGACCATTGACCATGATGTCGCTGATCGCGGGATCGTTGAGCAGTTCCTCCAACGGCCCGAGGCCGAGCAATTCGTCGACCAGCACCTTTTCAAGCGCGAATTGCTCGCGGCGGTTGAGGTTGATCTTGAGCTCGGCCAGCACTTCACCGATGATCGGCCGAAACTCTTCTGCCAGCTCGTCTTTTCCGAGCGTCGCCGCAGCTTCGGGATCGACTCGTTCGAGCAAGCGCGGAAGCACCTGTTCCTTGATCCGATGGACCGAGGCTTCAAAACCCTCGGCCTTCTTGCTGCCTTGCTCACCGCTGGCATTCTGACGCTGGTTGAGGCGATCGAGCGCGCCCATGTGCACCGCGCTATGCGTGGTCGAATTGGCCGGTTCGTCGGTCGCCGGAAATTCTTCGAGCGGCGGGAATTGGTCGCCGCCTTCGGGTTCCTCGACCGGCGCGGAATTGCCGCCGCCAGGACTGCCCTTCATCGGGCTCGCGACCCCGAATTGCGGCCGTGAGCCGCCAGTCCCGTTGCGCTTGCCGAAAGCACTCATATCGTCGCAATCCCGATTCTCTGCCGATGAATTCGAGATGGTGAATAAGGCCCAAACTTTTAGAAATTGCTAACTTTGCGCAAGCGGTGCGTTTCATGAGGAATCAACTAATGGACTGTAGCGGGGGGCGATGAGCGACGAACAGACAATCGATGTGCGTGAGCCCCATGGCTGGTTGGCACCTCGCGGCGCTTCGGCATTCTTTGTCGCCGCTTTGCTGTTCGGCACGATCGCCCGGTTGCGAACCGGGTTGGAACTGCCGCTGTGGATCGATGAGACGTTCACTGCGACAATCGCGACCCAGCCGGACTTTGCCGGGCTGGTGCGTTGGTGCCTGACCGAGCTGACCGGCCCCGCATTTTACGCCCCGATGTGGGCGTGGACCAAGCTCGCGGGGAGCAGCGATGCGATGCTTCGGCTGCCGGCGGTGGTGATGGCACTGGCGACGCCATTGGTGATTGCACGGTTCGGTCATCGCGATCGGTCGTTGGCGTTGTTGTGGGCGGCCTCATGCTTCCTGTGGCTGCCGTTGCTTCCGGCGAGCACCGAGGCGCGTGCCTATCCGCAGTTGATGCTGCTGGGAGGCTTGCAGGCGATGGCGTTTATGGCGGTGGTGCGCGACTTGCGCGGGCGAACCCTGCTGGCCTGGTCGGCGGTGACCGCAGCGGCGGTGCTGACCCATTATTATGCGCTGGTGATCAGCGGGTTGCAGGGGCTGGCGCTGCTGATCCTGTTTCGGCGGCAATTATTCGCGCACTGGCTGGCGCTGGCCCCGCTCGCGCTGGCTGCAGCGTGGATGGCGTTTCATCTGTCGTTCCTGATGCAATTCGCAGGCTCGCGCTTTGCCGCTTACGATCCGCTGCCGTGGAGCTTTTTCCTGATGACGCCGATGCTGGTGTTCGGGGCCGGCTTGCAGGGTTATGTCGTGCTGGCGGCGGTGGGTTGGACACGCGCGCGGTACTGGCGCGCGGCGGCGCCCGACTTGCCCGAGCGATTGCTGGCGTGGAGCGGGGCGATCGGCCTGGTGATCCTGGTGCTGGTCGGTTTCTGGAAAGCGAGCTTTGCGCCGCGTTATCTGACCCCGGTGATGCCGGCGCTGTTGTTCGGGCTGGCGCTATGGGCGCGGCGGTGGGCAGGCCGCGAGCCGGTGGCGGTAGCGGCGTCACTCGGCTGGCTGCTGGTGATGATGGGGACGGTGGCGATCGCCGGATCGAGCGACGTGCGCTATGAAGAGCGCCGCGCGATGACGATCGAGCCGGCATCAGCATGGATCGCCGAGCGGCACCCCGAGCGGCTTTATTTCCTGTGGTCGACGCCGACTGGCGAAATATCGTCGGTGCCCAATTTGACCGATATGGCGGGGCTGGCCTTTCGGCGGATAGGGGCGCCGGTCGAGGTGCGTGTCGTGCGCAGCGGGCAGGACCCGAATGCCGCTTTGCTGAAGGACGCGGGAAGCGACCCGACGGGCGCGATGTTGTGGTTCTCAGACAATCCGCTCACGCCAAGAAATCGTCCGCGGATCGGAAGCATGGACCCCAGATGGGAATGCCGTGACTTCAGCCGCGCGCTGCAGGATGTCGAATCGACCGTCAGCGTGTACGCCTGCCGACGGCCCGGCGTTTAGCCCTCGGCAGTCTCGGCGAGGATGGTCAGGCCGCGCTCGCTGACTTCGGCGAACCCGCCCGAGACCTTGATATTCTCCGGCTGGCCACCGGCGGTCTTGAACACCTGGATCGCGGCATCGTCCTTGACCATCGCCATGACCGGGGCGTGGCCGACCATGACGCCGAAGTCACCCTCGGTACCCGGGACGACGACCATATAGACGTCGTCCGAACGCACCAGTTTCTCGGGCGTGACGAGTTCGAAGTGAAGGTCGGCCATCGGTTAAGCGTCCTCGGCCATTTTCTCGGCCTTGGCGACGGCTTCGTCGATGCCGCCGACCATGTAGAAGGCGCTCTCCGGAAGATGATCATACTGGCCTTCGACCACCGCCTTGAATGAGGCGACGGTGTCTTCGACCTGGACGAACTTGCCCGAGATGCCGGTGAACACTTCGGCGACGTGGAACGGCTGACTGAGGACCTTCTGGATCTTGCGGGCGCGGCCGACGACCAATTTATCTTCTTCCGACAACTCATCCATGCCGAGGATGGCGATGATGTCCTGCAGCGACTTATACTTCTGAAGCGTTTCCTGGACGGCGCGGGCGACCTCATAATGCTCCTGCCCGACAACCGCCGGGGTCAGCACGCGGCTGGTCGAATCCAGCGGATCGACAGCCGGGTAGATTCCGAGCTCGGAGATGGCGCGGTTGAGCGTGGTGGTCGCGTCCAAATGGGCGAAGGAGGTCGCCGGGGCCGGATCGGTCAGATCGTCGGCGGGGACGTAAATTGCCTGCACCGAAGTGATCGAGCCCTTGTGGGTCGAGGTAATCCGCTCCTGCAGCTGGCCCATGTCGGTCGACAGGGTCGGCTGATAGCCCACCGCCGACGGGATTCGGCCGAGCAATGCCGACACTTCCGATCCGGCTTGGGTGAAGCGGAAGATGTTGTCGACGAAGAACAACACGTCCTGGCCCTCGACGTCGCGGAAGTATTCAGCCTGGGTAAGGCCCGACAGAGCGACCCGCGCGCGGGCGCCCGGCGGCTCGTTCATCTGGCCGAACACGAGTGCGACCTTCGAACCTTCGGGCGTCGGATTGCCGTCGGCATCCTTGGCGATGACGCCCGCGTCGAGGAATTCGTGATACAGATCATTGCCTTCGCGGGTGCGCTCGCCGACGCCGGCGAACACGCTGACGCCGCCATGGCCCTTGGCGATATTGTTGATCAGTTCCTGGATCAGCACGGTCTTGCCGACGCCGGCGCCGCCGAACAGGCCGATCTTGCCGCCCTTGGCGTACGGCGCGAGCAAATCGATGACCTTGATCCCGGTGACGAGGATCGCAGCTTCGGTCGACTGGTCGACGAACGGCGGGGCCTCGGCGTGGATCGGCATGGAAAGGTCGCTGCCGATCGGGCCGCGCTCGTCGATCGGCTCACCGATGACATTCATGATGCGGCCCAGGGTCTTGGGACCGACGGGAACGCGGATCTGGCCGCCCGAGGCGGTGACGCGCTGGCCGCGGGTCAGGCCCTCGGTCGCGTCCATCGCGATGGTGCGGACGATATTCTCACCGAGATGCTGGGCGACTTCGAGCACCAGGCGGTTGCCGCCATTGTCGGTCTCGAGCGCGGCGAGGATCGGCGGAAGCTCGCCCTCGAACGCGACGTCGACCACCGCGCCGATGACCTGCGCGACCGAACCGACGAGGTTGCCGCCGGTGGTTGCGGTGGATTGAGCAGCGGCCTTCTTGGGCTTGGCGGGGGCAGCGGTGGCCATGGTAAGTTTCCTCAGCTTTTAGGTCGGGTTAGAGCGCTTCGGCGCCCGAGATGATTTCGACGAGTTCGGTGGTGATCGCGGCCTGGCGCTGGCGATTATATTTGATCGACAATTTGCTGATCATGTCGCCGGCGTTGCGGGTGGCATTGTCCATCGCGGTCATTTGGCTGCCGTAGAAGCCGGCGGCATTCTCGAGCATGGCGCGATAGATTTGGATGGCGATATTCTTGGGCAGCAGCGCGGCGAGAATTTCCTCCTCGTCGGGCTCATATTCGATCGCGGCCGAGGCCGGGCCGCCCTTGGGGGCGGGGTCGGTGGCGGGGATCGCGACCGGGATGATCTGGTCGAGCGTCGGTTCCTGCACCAGCACTGACTTGAAGGTCGAGTACGCCAGATGCGCGACGTCGAACTGGCCGCCATCGAAGCGCGCGAGCAGGTCCTCGGCGACCGCGACGGCTTCGGAGTAAGTGGGATTCTTCATCGCCATCGTGTCATGCTGGCCGATGATCGCTTTTGCGTGGCTGCGCTGAAAGGCCGGGCGCCCCTTGCGACCGACGAAGTAGAACAGGACCTTCTTGCCCTGTGCTTCAAGCTCGACCGACTTCTTGCGCGCGGCGCGCCCGATATTGGTATTGAACGCGCCCGCCAGACCGCGATCGCCGGTGGCGACGACGATCAGGTGAGTGTCATCCTTGCCGGTGCCGGCGAGCAATTTCGGGCTTTGCGGCCCCGGCGTGACGCTGCGCGCGAGGCTGGCGACGACTGCCGACATGCGCTCCGAATAGGGACGGCCAGCCACGGCGTTCGACTGGGCCCGACGCAGCTTCGCCGCCGCCACCATGTTGAGCGCCTTGGTGATTTTCTGCGTCGACTTCACCGAGCCGATCCGCATCTTGAGTGCCTTGAGGCTGGCCATGTCGTATCAGACCTTACGCGAACTGCTTGCCGAACGCGGTGAGTGCGTCCTTGAGCTTGGCGGCGGTGTCGTCGTCGAGCACCTTGGTGTCGCGGATCGTCTTCAATACGTCGGCATGGTCCGAGCGAAGGAAGCTCAGCATCGCCTGCTCGTAGCGGGTGACGTCCTTGGTCTCGACCGTGTCGATGAAGCCCTGCGTACCGGCATAGATCGAGGCGACCTGGTCTTCGACCGGCATCGGCGCGAACTGAGCTTGCTTGAGCAATTCGGTCAGGCGGGCGCCGCGAGCGAGCAACTTCTGGGTCGAGGCGTCGAGATCGCTGCCGAACTGCGCGAAGGCGGCCATTTCGCGATATTGAGCGAGTTCGAGCTTGATCGAGCCCGAGACCTTCTTCATGGCCTTGGTCTGCGCGGCGGAACCGACGCGGCTGACCGACAGGCCGACGTTGATGGCCGGGCGGATGCCCTGGTAGAACAGATCGGTCTCAAGGAAGATCTGACCGTCGGTGATCGAAATCACGTTGGTCGGGATGTAGGCCGAGACGTCGCCGGCCTGGGTCTCAATGATCGGCAGCGCAGTCAGCGAGCCGCCGCCATTGGCATCGTTCATCTTGGCGGCGCGCTCGAGCAAGCGTGAGTGGAGATAGAAAACGTCGCCCGGGTAAGCTTCGCGGCCCGGCGGGCGGCGCAGCAGCAGCGACATCTGGCGATAGGCGACGGCCTGCTTCGACAGATC
>NZ_JANMLM010000052.1:0-36666 GCF_031372575.1 Sphingomonas sp.
GCTCGATGCGGCCGGCGACAAGCCGGTGGTGTTCCGCACGGTCGACATCGGCGGCGACAAGGCCTTGCCTTACCTGACCGACATCAAGGACGAGGCCGAGAATCCGGCGATGGGCTGGCGCGCGCTTCGCCTCAGCCTCGAACGATCGACGCTGATGAAGGCCCAGGCCCGCGCGTTGATCGAGGCGGCGGCGGGGCGCACCTTGAAAGTCATGTTCCCGATGGTCAGCGAGCCGTGGGAGTTTGAGGAAGCCCGCGCCTTGTTCGAGGAACAGATCGCCTGGTCCCAAAAAGCCAAACGACCGATGCCGCGCAAGATCGAATATGGCGCAATGCTCGAGGTGCCGAGCCTCGCCGAAATGCTCGACGTGATCCTGCCGCGATTGGATTTCCTGTCGATCGGGACCAATGACCTAACCCAATTCCTGTTCGCCGCCGACCGCGCCGATCCGCGGCTGGCTGAGCGATACGACTGGCTCAGTCCGGCGATCCTGCGCTTCCTCCGCCGCGTCGTCGCACAATGCGATGCGGCGGGCGTGACCGTTCGCTTGTGCGGCGAAATGGGCGGGCGGCCATTGGAAGCGATGGCACTGATCGGCATTGGCATTCGCCATTTCTCGATCACCCCGGCGGCGGTCGGGCCGGTCAAGGCGATGATCCGATCGATCGATGCCGCCGCGGTTACTGCGCGGATGGACAAATTGCTCGCCAAGCCGCCGCGCGAAATGCGCCGCTTGCTGACCGATTGGGCCAAGCGCCACGGGGTTGCTCTTGGCTGATTGCCGGCCAGCGACGGTTGACAGTCAAGCCTCGGGACTCGACAAGTCCCCGGGCGTCATCGGTTTTGATTGCAGGGGTATGCGATGAGTGACGACGAAGGCGAAGAGCAGGTCATGGTGACCGCCGGCGAGCGCCTGCGCGCCGCGCGAGAAGCGGCGAACATGTCGCTCGAGGATGTCGCCACCACCACCCGAATCCCGACTCGCCATCTGTCGAGCCTCGAGGCCGGCGAATTCGCCAAGCTGCCCGCGCCGACTTATTCGGTCGGCTTCGCGCGCAGCTATGCCGCCGCCGTCGGGCTCGATCGCAACGAGATCGGCGAGCAGGTCCGCGCCGAGATTGGCGGCACCCGCCTCGCCCCGCACCAGGCCGAGCCGTTCGAGCCGATGGACCCCAAGCGCACGATGCCGCGCTGGCTGATTCTCGCTGTCATCGCCGGGATTGTCGCGGTTGCCTTGCTCGTCACCTGGCTCAACAATCGCTCGCTCAACGCGCCCGACACGGTGACCGAGGAAGCCGCGCCCGCCGATACGTTTGCACCCGCGCCCGCCGCTGCGGTGCCGGTCGCTCAGCAGCCGGTGTCGATCACCGCCACCGCCGAGGCCTGGGTCCAGATCAAGGATGGCGCGACCCTGCTCAAGGAAGGCGTGATGACGGCTGGCGAGAAATTCGACGTTCCGCCGACCGCCACCGCGCCGACCTTGACCACTGGCAAGGCCGAGGCGCTGACGATCGCCGTCGGCACCGCCACCGCGCCGCAGGTCGGTCCGTCGGCAACCAAGGTTCGCGACGTCAGCCTGCGTCCCGCCGATTTGCTGCGTGGCCCGGCCGTCGCCGTTGCCGCGCCGAGTCCTGCCGCAAGACCCGTCGCAGCACCACCGGCATCCACCGCAACCGCCGAGCCCATGCCACCGCCGACACAATGATATTCATCGCCGCGACAGCCCGGACAGGCGATTGACGGCACCACTGACCACCGCTGACCAGGATATGCCATGCGTTTTCATTTGCCGTTGCTGACCGCGCTCGCCGCGCTTTCGCTGACCCCCGCCGTCGCGCGCGACCCGGTCACCCCCGAACAACGCATCGACCGGCTCGAGAAACAGCTCCGCCAGGTCCAGAAATCGGTTTTCCCCAAGGGCCAGCCGGCCGACACCGCCGGCTTCACCGATGACCCCGCCGCAACCCAGGTCCAGGCCAATCAGTTGTCCGCCCGGCTCGATGCGATCGAAAGCCAGATGACCGATTTGGTCCGCGCGTCGGAAGAGAATGGCAATCGCCTCGCGACGATGGAGGCCGACCTCGCCCGGCTGCGCGCCGATCAGGACAGCCGCCTGCGGGCGATCGAAAATGGCAGTGGGGATGGCCCCGCCGCATCCACCCCAACCGCCGACGTTGAGCCGATCGACACGCCTCCGCCCGCTTCGCGCCCGCGCGTCGAAACCCCATCGCTGTCGGGCGCCGAAGCCGCCTACGACAAGGGTTTCCGCCTGTGGGAAGCCAAGAAATACGACCAGTCGATCGCCGCGCTTAAGGCGATGATCAAGGCTTATCCCGACGACCGCCGGGTCAGCTGGGCCAACAACCTCATCGGCCGTTCGTTGCTCGACAAGGGCGAACCGCGCGCTGCTGCCGACGTCCTGCTCGCCAATTATCGCAATAACAAGGCTGGCGAGCGTGCCCCCGACAGCCTCTTTTATCTCGGCCAGGCATCGATGAAACTCGGCCAGCCGGCACAGGCGTGCAAGGCCTATGCCGAGCTCGAAAACGCCTATGGCAGCGCGATCCGCCCCGCCTTGCGCAACCTCCTCCCCGCCGCCCGTGCCGAGGCGCGGTGCAAATGATGTGATTGCGGCGCGATGACCCCCCTCGCGCCGCATCCCGACGCCCTTGCCCGCTTCGCGGCGGATCTCGACCTACTCGTCGCGCCCGAGACCCGCATCGGGGTTGCGGTGTCGGGCGGGCCGGATAGTCTCGCATTGCTCCTTCTCGCCGCTGCCGCGCGCCCCGGCTTGGTCGAGGCCGCGACCGTCGATCATGGTCTGCGCCGCGAAGCCGCCACCGAGGCCCGCTTCGTCGCCTCGGTGTGCCAGCAGCTCGGCCTCGCCCACCACATCCTCCGCACCGAAGTCGCCAAGGGCGCATCGCTCCAGGCGCAGGCCCGCGCAGCGCGTTACCGGATGCTCGGTGCGTGGGGCATCGAATGCGATCTCGGCGCGGTCGCCAGCGGCCACCATGCCGACGACCAGGCCGAGACATTGCTGATGCGGCTCGCGCGCGGGGCCGGCCTGTCGGGGCTGGCCGCGACCCGCCGCCGCCGCCCGCTCGAGCCCGGGGTGATGCTGGTCCGGCCCCTGCTCGGCTGGCGGCGGGCGGAGCTTGCCGGGATCGTCGAGGCCGCCGGGCTGACTGCGGTCGACGACCCGACCAACCGCGACCCGCGCCACGACCGCACCCGCTTTCGCGGCCTGCTCGCCGATGCCGACTGGGCCGACCCCGAGCGGCTGGCGAGCAGCGCCGGCTGGCTGGCCGACGCCGACGAGGCGATCGAATGGGCGCTCGCCGGGCTGGTCGCCACCCGCCTGACCGAGGACGCCGCCGGGATCGCGATCGACCCGGCGAGCCTCCCCCGCGAACTCCAGCGCCGCTTATTGTTAGTCGCCTTTGACCGCCTGTCCGCCCCCCGCCCCCCAGGCCCCGACCTCGACCGCGCGCTCCACGCACTGATTAGCGGCAAGGCGGCGACATTGTCGGGGCTGAAGCTGGTCGGTGGAGACGTGTGGCGTCTGGCAAAGGAGAGCAAGCGGCGGCGGTAAAGCTAACGTCCGCTTTCGACCCATTGCGGACATTAGACTTCCGAATGATGGCAAGCGATAACGTGCTCTATGATCACCGCAGCCTTTTTCCTTTTGGCCATTGTCGGCCTCTGGTTTGGCCATCGGAACTTTGTTCGCACTAACGACGGAGTACGCATTCCAGGCTCCGGCAAGGCCGGATGTGCGTGGTCGCTATTGGCGATGAACGCCATTCTGATCGGTCTTGCCAGTTTCAGCTTCTCACAAGGCCCCTACTCAAGCCGGGGGCAGGAGCTATGGTATCGGTATGGCTCTCTTGGCTTTTTGCTCGCTGGCGTATTCGTTCCCGCCGTTGCGCTAATGTCAGTTGCTCGCAAGTCTTCGTTCGGGCTTTCCATACTGACGGCATGGATGGTCACAGCCTTGCTCGTCTTCCTGATTTACGTCGCCTATTCCAGTGGCGGAGTTTAGCAAATCCGCTC
The DNA here is from genome assembly GCF_031372575.1 of Sphingomonas sp. Taxonomy (GTDB): domain Bacteria; phylum Pseudomonadota; class Alphaproteobacteria; order Sphingomonadales; family Sphingomonadaceae; genus Sphingomicrobium. The sequence continues at coordinate 4,057 of NZ_JANMLM010000052.1, forward strand.
GCAGTCGAACGTCCGCATTCCACCCATGGCGGACACTAGGAATGAGTCCGCGATAGGAGAAATCCCGTCCTAATGGCCAATCTTCGCGGGCGCACGCGTGGCGTCTGCGGCTTTTGGGACTTTTCGCCTGAACTTTTGGCGCGCACGGGCGCCGCTCTGTCGCCATTCCATTGTCATTGGCAACGAATGACCTATTTTAGGCAGGTACCACCCGAGAGAGTGCCCGAGCCATGAACGAGAACAAGCCGACCAACCCGTGGACCAAGTCCCTGTTCATCTGGATCGGGATCCTGCTGGTCCTGGTCCTGTTCGTCCAATCGGTTGGCGGCACGCGTGAAGCGCCGGGCAAGGCGATGAAATATTCCGACTTCATCGCCCAGGTGAACGAGGGCAATGTCCGCTCGGTCATCATCTCGACCACGGCGAGCCGCAATTCGTCGATCACCGGCACGATGTCGGACACCAAGACCTTCGCCACCACCGCGCCGGCCGATTCGAACATTTCGAACCTGCTGATCTCGAAGGGCGTCGCGGTCCAGGTCAAGGCCGAGGAAACCACCAGCCTGTGGCTCTACATGCTCTACAACTCGCTGCCGTTCCTGCTGATGATCGGCATCGCTTTCTTCATCATGCGCCAGATGCAGAAGAATAATGGCGGCGGGGCGATGGGCTTCGGCAAGAGCCGCGCCAAGATGCTGACCCAGAAGGAAGGCCGCGTGACCTTTGGCGATGTCGCCGGGATCGACGAAGCGCGCGAAGAGCTTCAAGAGATCGTCGAATTTTTGAAGGATCCGGGCAAGTTTGCGCGCCTCGGCGGCAAGATTCCCAAGGGCGCCTTGCTGGTCGGATCGCCCGGCACCGGCAAGACCCTGCTCGCCCGCGCGATCGCGGGTGAAGCGGGCGTGCCATTCTTCACCATTTCCGGTTCCGACTTTGTCGAGATGTTTGTCGGCGTCGGCGCCAGCCGTGTCCGCGACATGTTCGCCGAGGCCAAGAAATCGGCCCCGTGCATCGTCTTTATCGACGAGATTGACGCGGTCGGTCGCCATCGCGGCGCGGGCCTCGGCAATGGCAATGACGAGCGCGAGCAGACGTTGAATCAGTTGCTGGTCGAAATGGATGGCTTCGATGCCAATGAAGGCATCATCATCATCGCCGCGACCAACCGCCCCGACGTGCTCGATCCGGCATTGCTTCGTCCGGGCCGGTTCGATCGCCGCGTGACGGTGCCGCTGCCCGATATCGAAGGCCGCATGAAGATTTTCGACGTGCATATGAAAAAGGTGCCGCTGGCGCCCGACGTCGATGCCCGCACGTTAGCCCGCGGAACGCCGGGCATGTCAGGCGCCGATATTGCCAACCTCGTCAATGAAGCCGCGCTGATGGCCGCACGCCTTGGCAAGCGGCTGGTCGCGATGGCGCAGTTCGAACTGGCCAAGGATCGCGTCATCATGGGCACCGAGTGGAAGTCGCTCGTGATGACCCCCGAAGAGAAAAAGATGACCGCCTATCATGAGGCCGGCCATGCCTTGGTGCGCGTGTTCGAAACCGCGTCGGACCCGATCCACAAGGCGACAATCATCCCGCGTGGCGGCGCATTGGGCATGGTCGTGTCAATGCCCGAGCGCGACAATTACTCCTACCACCGCGACAAGATGTACGCCGATCTGGCGTCGGTCATGGGTGGCCGAGTCGCGGAGGAAGTGATCTTCGGCCACGACAAGGTCTCGTCGGGTGCCTCGAGCGACATCCAGCAGGCGACCAAGCTGGCCCGCGCGATGGTCATGCAATGGGGCATGTCCGAAGCACTCGGCCCGCTCCAATATGAGGAAGCGCAGGGCGAGACCTTCCTTGGCTACTCGCAGACCCAACGCCACAATATGTCGAACGAGACCGCCTTGCTGATCGATGCCGAGATTCGCAAATTGGTTGACGGCGGCCATGCTCGGGCGACCGAGATCATCAAGGGCAATGTGGAGCAGCTCCATTTGGTTGCCGGTGCCTTGCTCGAGCTCGAGACGCTGACCGGGGACGAGATCAAGACAATCATCGCGGGCGGCAAGATCGACCGCAGCGCCGACGTCCCGGTCGTGCTTCCCACTGCCGGTTCGTCGATCCCCAAGGCCAAGCGCCCCAAGCCGGGCATTGGCGGCCCTGCGCAAGCGGGCGCTTGATCGCCATTCAATTGCCGTACATGTCCTCCCTGCCCTGATCGGGGCAGGGAGACCATTTTTATGAAATTTAAGTTGCTTGTCGCCGCCGCGATCCTGTTGCCGTCCGCCGCGTCAGCCCAGTCGATGAATGCCGAAGCCTTTTACAAGCGCTCCAAGGCGCTGGTCGCCAAGGGTCCGCTCGCGCTTCTGTCGCGGGGCGAGATCAATGCGCTGATGACCGAAGCGTCGAACGCCGGCAAAGCGGCGCGGGCGCAGCGCCTTGCGGCCGTCGCCGCCGGCAAGCCGCCGCGCGCCTGCCCGCCCGAAAAATCATCGATGAACAGCGACGAGTTCATGCAACGGCTCGGCGCTATTCCGCCTGCCGAGCGCGCACGGATCAATATGACCGAAGCGATGACCCGCATCACCATCGCCCGCTTTCCATGTCCCCGCTGACGCGCCTGTTGCTTGCGGGCGGGTTGATCCTCACCCCGCTTGGCGCCGCCCAAGCGCAGGACGTGCGCCACTTCCTGATCCGCGTCGACCGGTTGCTGGCGCGCGGCCCGTTCGCCTTGTTGTCGCGCGATTTTTATCGCCTCAAGCGCGAGATCGAGGCCGATGGCGAAACGCTGAAAGCCGAATATGCCCGCGAAAAAGCGGCCGGTCGCCCGACCGCGTTCTGTCCGCCGACCACCGACAAGCCGCGGGTCAGCAAGAATGAATATCTCGCCGCGCTGCGCGCCGTCCCGGTCAACCGCCGCTCGACGACCGATACCAAGGACGTGCTGCGCACCCTGCTCGAGCGCAAATACCCCTGCCGGTAGGCGTCAGAGCAGCCCGATCGCCGCCACCGCCATGGCGAAGAAGGTAACGACGATAAACGCGAACGTAACCAGTGCGATTGTCCGCAGCAAGGCGCTCAACCGGCCCAATTGATACGCACCCTTTAGCTGACGGTACATATGAAACGGGGGGATCAGGGTGAGCAATGCGCCGAGCGCCGGCATTCCGGCCCAAACCAGCAGCCCGCCGACGATCACTAGGAACATCATGAACGACAGTGAGTAGGTCACGAACACCGCATGGTCATACATCCGGTAGCGGCGGCGGAACGGGAATAGCAGCCACACGAACGGCACCGACAGCGGGATCAGCAGCCAGCTATATTTCGACGTCGCATCCTGGACGTCTCTCATCGACCCTTTCGGATCGGCCTGGACCCCGGCAACCGCCCCGCTCATCCAACCGGGGATTTCGTCGCCCTCATCGGTCTTGATCACCGCGCCGCTCTGAATTCCCTCGAGCTGGGCGATATCGGCCTTCTTTTTGGCGATCCTGCTGTCGAGCGCGGCGACGTCACTGCCCCGCTTCAGCGCGGCGGCGCGATCGACCCCCAGTTTGACGAGCGCGGCTTGCTCTTCCTGCACCGCAATGGTGAGGTTGACGCCACCGCCGTTGCTCAGCGCCCCGGTGAAGCTGAGCACTGCGAACATCGCGAAGACGGTGAACAAATAGAGCGCGGCGGGCGACACGAACCGCGCCCGCTCGCCCGCGATATAGCGCCGCGTCAATTCGCCCGGCTTCCACGCCAGCAGCGGGATCGTGCGCCAGATCTTGCCTTCGAAATTGAACAGGCCGGCCGCGAAATCGCCGAAGAATGAGCGCAGCGAGCGATGGAGTTGGGCGCGCTGTCCGCATTCCGAGCAATAGGCACCGGTCAGCATGGTCCCGCAATTGGGGCAGGCCCCGTGCCCCCGTGTGCCACCGGCCCCCGTTCCCGGCTCGACCGCACCCGCAATCAGCCCGCCGGTTACCATTTCGCCAACGCTGTCGAGTTCGCTCATTCCTACCCCCACTGACGCTCTTAACCGACTGCGGTGGCGCCGGTCGAGGGGGGATGCTAGCCACCGCGACATGAGAATCGGCCTTCTCGGCGGCAGCTTCAACCCGGCCCATCGTGGCCATCGCCGGATGAGCCTCGCGGCGATGGAGGCGCTCGGGCTCGACCAGGTTTGGTGGCTGGTCTCTCCCGGCAACCCGCTTAAGCCGAAGAAGGGCATGGCCCCGTACGATGCGCGGCTTGCCCAAGCGCAGTTCGTTGCCCGCCGAAGCCGCATCATGGTCAGCGATTTCGAGGCCCACGAAGGGACGCTCTACACCGTCGACACCATCGCCGCGCTGCGCCAGCGCCACCCGGACATTCAGTTTATCTGGCTGATGGGGGAGGATGTCATGGCCCAATTCCACCAGTGGAGGGAGTGGCGCCGGCTGGCGTCGATGGTGCCGATTGCGGTACTTTCGCGCCCGGGGTATGATGGCATGGCCCGGGCGGCTCGCGCGATGGGCTGGCTCAGGTGGTTTGTCCGACCACCGGCCAACGCTCGTAACTGGACCAAGTGGAGTGCACCGGCGATCACCTTTCTTCGCCTGCCACCCGATCCGACGTCGGCCACCCGCCTTCGCTTGGCCAACCCTTTATGGTACCGCAATCCCCCGGGCTGATCGCTCGTCGATCCGCTTTGTCATAGGAAACACATTGTCCGACCCCCGTTCCAAGTTCGAAAGTGCGACCGTTACCGCTTCCACCTCCGGCCCTGCGGCCGCCGATGTCGAGGCATTGCATGCGCTGATCAAACAGTCGCTCGATGACGACCAGGCGGTCGAGATGATCTCGATCCCGCTGGCCGGAAAGTCGTCGATCGCCGATCATATGGTGATCGCCAGCGGCCGCTCGTCGCGCCAAGTCGCGTCGATGGCCGCCAAGCTGGCCGAGCGGATCAAGCATGAATTCAAGAAGTCGGTGCGGATTGAAGGCCTGCCGACCGCCGATTGGGTGCTGATCGATGCCGACGACGTGATCGTCCATCTGTTCCGCCCCGAAGTGCGCAGCTTCTACAATCTCGAGCGGATGTGGGCGTTTGGCGACGAGGCCAAGCCGACCGCCGCCGCTGCCGCCGCGCCGGGCGCCTGATCCCATGAAGCTGCGGCGGGCGGCATTCGCGCTCGCTGCGCTGGTCCTGTTCCCGCTGGCCCCGGCCGCTGCACGCGAGCCTGCGCCCTCCATTGAAGCCGGCCTGGCCGAGCGATTGAGCGCGATCGGCACCGTCCCGGTCGGCCGGGTCGGAATTGCGACGATCGATCTCACCACCGGTCGCGAGACCCGGTTCCGCGCTGCCGAAACCTTTCCCATGGCGAGCACGGTCAAGGTCGCGGTGGCGGTGATGTATCTCGCCGAGGTCGACGCCGAGCGCCGCTCGCTCGACAAGATCATCGCGCTCAACGAAGCGTTGCGATCGGGATCAGACGGCATCGGGCAGGACATGCCCCATCCCGGGGTCAGCCTGTCGGCGGCCAACCTCATTCACTTGATGCTGACGTTGAGCGACAACACTGCGACCGATGTTCTGATCAACGACCTCGGCGGCGTCGCGAAGGTCGATGCGTGGCTTCGCGCCAACGCCGTCGATGGCGTGCGGATCGATCGTGACATTGCGCGGCTGGTGCTCGACAATCTCGGCCTGCCGATGCTTCCGGGGAAAACCGCCGCGCAGACCCTGTGGGCATCGGATCCTCTGCCCGCGACCGCGCGCGCGGTCGCAGTGGAGGCATTCGACCGTGATCCGCGCGATACCGCGAGCCCGGCGGGGATGGCGCAATTCCTCGCCCGGATCGATCGCGGCGACTTCCTCAAGCCGTCGAGCCAGAAATTCCTGATCGAGACGATGGTGAAGTGCAAGACCGGGCCCGACCGGATCAAGGGCCTGCTCCCCGATGGCACGATCGTCGCGCACAAGACTGGCACCTTGGCGGGGCTGAGCGATGACGTCGGGATCGTCACACTCCCCAACGGCCGCAAATTCGTCATTGCAGTGTTCACGCTGGGCATTGCCGACGGACCGGTGCGGGCGCGGATCATCGCCGAGGCGGCGCGCACCGCGTTCGATTATTACGCCACGCGCTAGGCCATGCTGCTCCACATCATCGCCCGCGGGAAGATCGGCCGGTCGCCCGAGGCCGATTTGGTCGAGCGTTACCTCAAGCGGATCGCGTGGCCGACGAAAGTCAGCGAACTGCCCGATCGTGGCGGTGTCATCCCGCCTGCCCTGCCGGCCAGCGTCAATATCCTGCTCGACGAGCGCGGCACCATCCTGTCGTCGACCGACTTCGCCAAAAAGCTCGAAGGCTGGCGCGACGGCGGCAAGCGCGAGGCACGCTTCCTGATCGGCGCAGCGGACGGACATGACGCGGCGTTGCGCGGCTCGGCCGATCTGATGCTGTCGTTCGGTCCCGCGACCTGGCCGCACATGTTGGCGCGGGCGATGCTGGCCGAACAATTGTTCCGCGCGACATCAATCCTTGCGAACCACCCCTATCATCGCGAAGGATGAGGCGATGAAGCATTTGCTGCTCCTCCCCCTGTTCCTCGCCGCCTCGTCGAGCATCGCGCAGCCCAGCGGTGACCAGTCACTATCGGCGGTTCGCGCCGAAGCGGTTCGCGCGGAAGCCGAGGCGGCGCGGCTGACCAAAGCGGCCGATGCGGCGCGGGGCGAAGCCGGCAAGCTCGCCGCGGAGCAGCGTGCCGCCGCTGCCGACATTGCCGCTGCCGAAGCGCGGATCAGCGAGGCCGATGCGGTGCTGCAGGCGCGCGAGGCGCTGATCCGGACAAGTTCGGCGCAATTGGCGGCCAAGCAGGCGCCGGTCGCGGCACTGGTGGCGGGCGTGGTCAATCTCGGGCGGCGGCCTCCCTTGGTCAGCCTCGCCGCCGATCGCGATTTGACTCAGATGGTGCGGATGCGCGCCTTGCTCGATGTCGCGGTGCCGCGCATCCGGGCGCAGAGTGCGGCCTTGTCGGGCGAGCTTGCGGCCAACCGGCGACTGGTCGACCAGGCCAAGACCGCGCGCACCGCCTTGGCCTCGGCCCGGACCGCATTGACCAAGCGCCAACAGCAATTTGCAGCGCTCGAAGCGAAATCGCTCGACCGGGCCGCAACCCTCGACGCTGGCGCTTCGGGCGCCGATGACCGCATGCTCGCCGCAACCGAAGGCGTGTCCGCGCTCGGCAATGAACGCGACCGCACCCGCGCCGCCAACCGGCTGGCCGGCGAACTGGCATCCTTCCCCCCCGCCCCGCGCCGTCCGTTCGCCCCCGATTCGCGCGCCCCCGCGCCGCCGTTCGCGATGATGGTCCCGGTCGATGCCCAGGTGGTCGACGGCCTTGGCCAGGTCAGCCTCAGCGGGATACGATCGCGCGGCACCACCTTCGCCGCCCGCCCGGGTGCGCCGGTGCTGGTCCCGGCCGACGGTGTGCTGGTCTTCTCCGGCCCGTATCGCCGCCATGATGGCATCGCGATCATCGATCACGGGCGAGGCTGGATGAGCCTGATCGTCGGGGTCCGCGCTAGCCCACCAAAAGGCAGCCGGCTGTCCCGCGGCGACACACTCGGCAAGGCGCTCGGCCCGGTGAGCATCGAATTATCGACCAATGGGCGGCCAGCATCGGCGATTCTCATCGCTGGTTCATCCTAGTCACTGTCCATTAAGGGCAATCGTGGCTAGACTGGGTCACTCACCAAGCGAGGAATTTTGTTGATGAGCCGTCTCGCCAAGTACCTCCAGCCGCTGGCCGTGGTCGGCGCACTGACCATGATCCCGCTGTCCGCCAGCACGCTCGCTGCCGCCGATGCCGATACGATGAGGGAACTCGATACCTTCATGGACGTGTTCAACCAGGTGCGCGCCAATTACGTCGACAAGGTCGACGACCATGTGCTGGTCAAGGGCGCGATCGAGGGCATGCTGGCCGCGCTTGATCCGCATTCATCCTACATGGAAGGGTCCGACTACACCTCGCTCAAGACCACCACCGATGGCAATTATGGCGGGCTCGGCCTGTCGGTCACGATGGAAGATGGGGCGGTCAAGGTGATCACCCCGACCGAGGATACACCGGCCGACAAGGCGGGAATGAAAGCCGGCGATTACATCACCCACATCGACGGCCAATTGCTTTATGGGCTCGAGCTGGACGAGGCGGTCGAAAAGATGCGCGGCGCGCCGGGCACCAAGATCACGCTGACCGTGGTTCGCCGCGGCCGTGACAAGCCATTCGACGTAACCATCACCCGCGCCAAGATCGAGCTTCGAGTCGTGAAGTGGGAGATCAAGGACAATGTCGGCATCATCAACATCAACAGCTTTGCTGGCAACACCGGCCAGGCGACCGAAGCCGCACTGACCGCGATCGACAAGGCGACCGGTGGCCGTCCGACCGGTTACATCATCGACCTGCGCTCCAACCCGGGCGGGCTGCTCAATGAAGCGGTCCGGGTCAGCGACGCCTTCCTCGATCGGGGCGAAATCGTTTCCGAACGCGGCCGCGAAAAGAGCAATTTTGAAAGCTGGAGCGCCAAGCCGGGCGATATGGCGCATGGCCTTCCGGTGATCGTGCTGGTCGACGTCGGCAGTGCCTCGGCGGCCGAGATTGTCGCCGGCGCGTTGCAGGATCACCGCCGCGCAATCGTGATGGGTGAGCGCACCTTCGGCAAGGGATCGGTCCAGGGCGTGCAGGAGATTAGCGCGACTCGTGCGCTGCGCCTGACCATCGCGCGTTATTACACCCCGTCGGGCCGCTCGGTGCAGGCCGGCGGGATCGACCCCGATATCGTCGTCCCGCAATTGTCCGATCCCGATTACAAGGATCGCCCGGCCATCCGCGAGGCCGACCTTCGGCGCCATCTGGTCAGCCAGACCGGGGTCAAGGACGAGGTGCTCGAGAAAGACAATACGCCCGATCCGCGATTCTCCGCCACTGCGGAAGAGCTCAAGAAGAAGGGCATCAAGGACTTCCAGCTCGATTATGCGATCCGCACGCTCAAGCGCCTTGCACCCGCGGCGCCGAGCGCGCCCGCCAAAGCGCGCTAGGCAAGGGCAATTTCGACGATGGCCACCGCCGGACCGATTTCGACCGACCGCTTGTCAGGCGCAGCATTGGCGCGGCTGCTGGCGCTGGCGCTACCCGTGGCACTGCTTGGCGGTGCGTTGCTGTCGCAATATGTCGGCGGGCTCCATCCATGCGAGATGTGCTATTGGCAGCGCTGGCCGCATGGTGTCGCGATTGTCGTTGCGGCGCTTGCTTTCCTGTTCGCCGCCGACAGTCGCAACGCGCGGCTATTGGTCGCGCTGGCCGCAATCGCCATTGCCATTTCGGGCGCGATCGGGGTGTTCCATGCTGGGGTCGAGCTCAAATATTGGGAAGGGCTGACCCGCTGTTCGACCGGCGGCGCCTTGACCCTCGACGAATTGATGAAGGTGCCCTTGGTGCGCTGTGACCAGGTCCAATTCTCCTTCCTGGGCGTCAGCATGGCGGGGTGGAACGCGATCCTCTCGCTCGGCGGCGCCGGCGCGATTGTCTATCTTCTGCGGCGGCACGCATGACCGGCCCGTGGCGCCCCGGCGATGCCAAGGTTGATTCGGCGAGCATGCTGCGCGTCAACCAGGCCGGCGAATATGGCGCGACCCGGATTTACGCCGGGCAGTTGGCCGTCCTCTCGAAGGGGTCGCACGCCGCGCACCAGATCGCGCGCATGGCGCGGCAGGAACAGCGCCACCTCGACCGGTTCGATGCCTTGCTGGCCGAGCGCAACGTCCGCCCCACCGCGCTCCAGCCGATCTGGAATGTCGCCGGCTTCCTGCTCGGCGCGGGCACGGCGCTGATCGGGGAAGAAGCGGCGATGGCCTGCACCGAGGCAGTTGAGACCGAAATTGACCTGCATTATTCGGCGCAGCTCGACGAATTGGGCGACAGCGACCCCGAGCTCGCCGCCGACATCGCCGATTTTCGCGCCGAGGAACTCGAACATCGCGACACCGCGCGCGAATTGGGCGCCGCCAACGCGCCGGGCTACCCGTTACTTACCGCGACGATCCGTGCCGGATGCAGGCTGGCGATCGGCCTTTCGAAGCGGATTTGAGGAACTTTGGAGGCGAACCAAGCCTTTATCTGGTTGAGAGGAATATGACGATGTCGAAACTGCCCTTCGCCCTTGGTGGCGCCGCCTTCGCACTGGCCGCGATTGTCGCGCCGGGCGCGCCCGCCACGGCGCAGAACAGCGGCAAGGTCAGCGAGATCATCGTCTACGGCACCGACCCGTGCCCGCGCTCGACCGATGACGAAATCGTGATTTGCGCGCGCAAGGACGAACGCGAACGCTATCGCATTCCCGAGCGCTTCCGCCAGGGCGGATCGATCCAGTCGCGGCAGGCATGGGCGGTCCGCGCGCGCCAGTTCGAGACGGTCGGCGCGACCGGGGTCAACAGTTGCTCACCGGTCGGCCCGGCCGGCTTCACCGGCTGCCTTGGCCAGCTCACCCGCCAGGCATTCGAGGAACGCCGCGACCAGACGACCAGCGACACCACGCCGCGCCGCTGAGCGCCGTTTACTTCCGCCGGCGCTCGGCCGCGACCCAGCGCATGACCTGGGCATCGAGCACGTCGAGCGGCACCGCGCCTTCGCCGATCACCACATCGTGGAACCGCCTGAGGTCGAACTTCGGCCCCAGTGCCTGTTCCGCACGGCCCCGAAGGTCGCGGATCTTCAGCTCGCCAAGCTTGTACGCCAGCGCCTGGCCCGGGTTGGAGATGTAGCGATTGACCTCGGCGTCGATATTGGCGTCGGTCAGCGCGGTATTATCCTTCATGAAGGCAACCGCTTGTGCCTTGCTCCAGCCCTTCGAGTGAAGCCCGGTATCGACCACCAGCCGACACGCACGCCACATCTCATAGCTTAGCCGCCCCATATTCTTCTCGGGCGTGTCGTAAATCCCCATCTCGATCCCGAGCCGCTCCGAATACAGCCCCCAGCCCTCGACGAAGGCGGTGTAGCCCGCTGTCGCCTTGCGCCACGCGGGCAAATCGAGTTCCTGCTGGGTCGCGATCTGCATGTGATGGCCGGGAACCGCTTCATGCACCGTCAGCGCCGGAAGCTCCCACAACGGCCGCTGGTCGAGCTTCGACGTGTTGACGAAATAAGTCCCGGAAATCCCCGCCTCGGGACTTCCCCCATTATAATAAGCGGTGGTCGACCCGGGTGCGATTTCGGGCGGTATCTCCTTTAGCCCGTACGGCAATCGCGCCAGCTTGGTGAACAAAGTCGGCATCTTGCCGTCGATGACCTTCGCCTGCAGCGCGGCGGCGGACATCAGCTCGCCCGGCGTCTTGGCGAAATATTTCGGGTTGGTCCGCATCTCGGTGATCATCGCCTCGCGGGTCGGGTAACCCGCCTTGGTCGCTACCTCGACCATCTCGGCCCGGATCCGCGCGACTTCGCCGAGGCCGATCTTGTGGATCGCGTCTGGGGTCAGCTTGGTGGTGGTCTGCTGGCGCACTTGGAAGGCATAATAAGCCTCCCCGTTGGGCTGCGACGACACCGACACATTTTGCGAACATTTGTCCTTGAGATCGCGGTCATAGAGCGTCGCGAACTCCTGGTAGGATGGATTGATCTTGCCGCTGATCAGCGCCTTCGCCCGCACCTGCAAATCGGCCCATTGCGCAGCGCTGACGCTGGCCGGTTTGGGCGCGGCGAATGGCGCGTAGAAGCGCGACTTGGCGGGATCGGTGGTGATCACCCCGGTGATGGTCGCCGGAAAGCCGGTCATCGTCGCGCACGGCTGGACGAAGCCTTCGCTCGCCGCCTTGACCGAGATCGCGCCATAATCGCGCATCCGGGCGGGAACGAACGCGATCCGCGCGAGGTAATTGTCATAATCGGCGAACGTGCGGAACGGCTGTCCCTCGCCCATCCCCGCAATCCCGCCATGATAGCTGCCGAGGATTGAATAATAGAGCTGGCGCTGGCCGAAGCCATTGGCCTCGATACTGCCTTCCAGATTGTCCTTGAGGATCGCATAATTGGCCTTGCCAGAAGCAGGCAATGCGGCCGACGGGATTGCCTTCAACCGCTTCAGGAACACGCTCGCCTCGGCCACCTGCCGGTCGGCTGCCGCAAGCGTGATTTCGCCCAGTTCACGGTCATATTTGGTGACCCCGACCGAGGTCGCAAGGCTCGGCGAATTCTTGAGCAATGCCGCCCAATAATCGTCCTGCAATTTCTGGAAATCCTGCACTGGCCCGGCAAAAGCGGGCGCGGCGAACACGGCGGCGGCAAGCAACAAATGATGGCGCATGATAATCTCCCCTGTTGCGCCAAGACTAAGCCCCGCGCGCCACACCGCAAGCTGCCTTTCGACGAAGGGCGGGGCTTCCCATTGTCGCGCTCGCTGCTACCTTTGGGCAACTCGGGGGAGCAAGATGGACATAATCGCACAGGCACGGCCGGCCAAGACAAGCCCGCTGGCCCCCGATACTTATGAGAAACTCCTGTCCGTCGGGGCATTAATCCTGTTCTGTTTCGTGATTGCCGCCCTGGTCCGCGGGCGAAGTGAATGGGGGCAGGTCCCGCTGATCGTGTGGCCCCATTTGGTCTCGATCATGATCGCGGTCGGGCTGACCCCGGTGATGCTGCTCCGACGGCGCGGCGATCGCCTTCACCGCGGCCTTGGCTGGCTGTGGGCGAGCGCGATGATTGTCACCGCTGCCGCATCCTTGTTCGTCCGCAACATCAATTCCGGCGGCTTCAGCATCATCCACATCTTGTCGCTTTGGACGTTGCTCCAGGTGCCAATAATCGTGTGGACCGCGCGCCACCACAATGTCGCCCGCCACCGCCGCTCGGTCCGCGCAATGGTCACCGGCGCGTTGCTGATCGCCGGCTTCTTTACCTTCCCGTTCAACCGGATGCTCGGCCATTGGCTGTTCGCATGACGAGCCGCGAGACCATCGGTGGCCATCCGCGCGGGCTTTACTATCTCGCCTTCACCGAGCTGTGGGAGCGCTTCTCTTATTACGGCATGACCGCCTTGCTGACCTTGTACATGGTCAAGCAATTGCTCCTGCCCGGCCATGCCGAGAATGTCCTCTGGCTCGACGCCCTGCGCCAATTGTTCGAATTTCGCGGGCCGATGTCGAACCTCGCTTTCGCCTCGTTGATCTACGGCTGGTATGGCGGTTTGGTCTATTTCACTCCCATCCTCGGCGGATTGATCGCCGATCGCCTGCTCGGCGCCAAGCGTACCGTGGTGATCGGCGCCTTGCTGATGGCCGCCGGGCATCTCGCTATGTCGTTCGACGCCAGCTTCCTCATTGCCCTGCTGCTCCTGATCCTCGGCTCGGGCTGCCTCAAGGGGAACATCTCGGCGCAAGTCGGCACGCTTTATCCGCAGGCCGCCGCCTCGCTGCGCGATCGCGGCTTCACCATTTTCTCGACCGGGATCAACATCGGGTCGGTGATCGGACCGCTGGCGACGGTAACGGTGGCAGAGATTTACGGCTGGCACGCCGGCTTCGCGCTGGCGGCGGGGCTGATGCTGCTGGCGCTGGCGATCTACCTCGCGGGGCAGCGCCACCTGCCCGAGCAACCAATGGTTCGATCGACGTCCGAAAAGGTCGCGCTGACGCCGGACGAGCGACGCCGCACCCGCGGGCTGATCGCGATCATCCTGCTCGTCGTTCCAGTCAACGTCGCTTACCCGATGATCTGGAGCATCGGCATCGTATGGATCGACCAGCATGTCCGTCTCACCACCGCATTCGGCGCAGTCCCGGCGGGATGGTTCAACGCGCTCGACAGTTTCGGGAGCATAATCGCCGCTGCGCCGCTGGTTGCACTGTGGGCTGCCCAGGCCACGCGCAACGCGGAGCCAGCGAGCATCACCAAGCTGGCAATCGGGTCTTTGCTGATGGGCCTGTCGATCCTGCTGCTCACTGCCGGGAGTATGCTCCCCGATTCCGGTGGCAAGGTTTCGGTATGGTGGGCAATTGCCGCCTACCTCGGTGCCGGGCTGGCGTTCATGTGGTTCTGGCCAGTGACGCTGTCGACCGTTTCCGCGCTTGCCCCGCGCCAAGTCCGATCGACGCTGATGGGCGGAAGCTTCATCGCCTTGTTCCTCGGTACCGTCATCATGGGCTGGGTCGGCAGCTTCTACGACCAGATGGAGCCCGCAACATTCTGGACAGTGGACGCGTCAATCGCGATCGCCGGCGCCGCGCTGATCATGCTCGCCCGCCGCCCGCTCGAACGGATGCTGCGCACACCAAGCGATTGAACTTGCGTGCTATTGACCGTGAACATATACAGAACACATGGCCCAGCTCGACACTCGCGAAAAGCTTGCGATTCTCGCCGATGCAGCGAAATATGATGCCTCTTGCGCATCGTCGGGGACGTCGAAACGCGACAGTCGCGGCGGCAAGGGAATGGGCTCGACCGAGGGCATGGGCATTTGCCACGCCTACGCACCCGACGGCCGCTGCATCTCGCTACTGAAAATCCTGCTCACCAACAGCTGCATCTTCGACTGCCATTATTGCATCAATCGCAAAAGCTCGAACGTGCGCCGTGCGCGCTTCACCGCGACCGAAGTCGTCCAGCTCACGCTCAATTTCTACAAGCGCAATTATATCGAGGGGCTGTTCCTCTCCTCCGGAATTATCGGCTCGTCGAATTACACGATGGAGCAAATGGTGGAGGTGGCCCGCGCGTTACGCGAGGATCACGACTTCCGCGGCTACATTCATTTGAAGACCATCCCCGACGCCGATCCCGAGCTGGTCCGCCAAGCCGGGCTCCACGCCGACCGCGTGTCGATCAATGTCGAATTGCCGACCACCGCGGGCTTGACCCGCCTAGCGCCCGAGAAATCGGTCGGGCAGATCGAAGGCGCGATGAAGGCGACCAAGCTCGACATCGAGGACGGCAAGGACGCGCGCAGAAGGTATAAGAACGCGCCGATGTTCGCCCCCGCCGGCCAGTCGACCCAAATGATCGTCGGTGCCGATTCCGCGAGCGATGGCGATATCGTCGTCCGCGCCAGCCAATTATATGACCGCTTCGCACTGCGCCGGGTCTATTATAGCGCCTTCTCGCCAATCCCTTCGCCGTCGGCCGTGCTCCCGCTCCAGCGCCCGCCGCTGATGCGCGAGCATCGGCTTTACCAGTCCGATTGGCTGATGCGTTTCTATGGCTTCAAGCCCGCCGAAGTGGTCAGCGCGGCGGGCGACGACGGCATGTTGCCGCTCGACATCGACCCCAAGCTCGCGTGGGCGCTCAAGTTCCGCGAGCGCTTCCCGGTCGACATCAACCGCGCCAGCCGCGAGCAATTGCTCCGCGTTCCCGGCCTCGGCACCAAGGCGGTGGGACGGATCATCAAGTCGCGCCGCTGGCGAGCGATGACCTTGGCCGATGTCGCCCGGCTGACCGTCTCGGTGACCAAGGTTCGCCCGTTCATCATCACCACCGACTGGCGCCCGACCCTGCTCACCGACCGTGCCGATTTGCGCGCTTTGGTCGCGCCGCGCGCCGAGCAATTGAACCTCTTTGCAGCTTAGCCGTTGCACCGGGAAAGCAGGGAGAAGCATCATGGCCGCCACTGACATTTTCGAGCGTTTGATCCAGGACCACAATAAGCATCGCGCGATGATCGAAGCGATCGAGCAGACCAAGGGCGATACGCCCGAGCGACGCTCGCTTTATGAAGCGTTCAAGATCGAGGCGACTGCCCATGCATCGAGCGAGGAAGTGACCCTTTACGCGACGCTGATGGCTGAGGTGGAAATGCGCGAATATGCGCAGCACGCCGCCAAGGATCATCACGAAATCACCGACGCCTTCAAAGCAACCGATGAGGTCGATTTCAGCTCGACCGGGTGGTTGGCGAGCTTCCGCGCGGTCAAGGACACCTATCTCGACCATATCAAGGAAGAGGAAGAGACCATTTTCCCCGATGCGCTCAAGGATCTGGGCAAGGCCAAGGCGGTCGAATTGAAGGACGCGTATAACGCGATCAAGCCTGAAGAGATTGAACGGGCCGAATCGGGCGCCGACGACAAGATCGCCGAAAAGATCGGCTAGGCGTGAAGTCGGTGCGCATCGGATGCTGACCAAGGGTCCGATGATCGACGCGCACCGCGTCACGCTTGCTGCGGAAGATGATTTCGACGGCTGGCGTGATGCCGCTCGCGGCTTGGCCGAGGCCAATGTCCCGCCGTCGGCGATTGCGTGGCAAGTCGACGGCGGCCCGCAGGATTTATTCGCTGGCCCCGGCACCAGCCCGCCGCCACCGGGCGCCAGCTTCGCCGTCCCGCGCAGCTTTATCGACCTTGCCAAAGCGGCCATCTGCCACGTCGATCCCGAGCGCTTCGCCCTGCTCTACGCATTGTTGCTCAACTTGCGCACCAACCGCCATGCAATGGAAGATCGCGCCGATCCCCTGCTCGGCCGGATCGAGAAAATGGCCAAGGAAGTCCGCCGCGACGCGCACAAGATGCACGCCTTCGTCCGCTTCCGCGAAGTCGAGGAGGAGGAGGATGGCGGCACGCGCTTCGTCGCCTGGTTCGAGCCCGACAATCACATCGTTCGCCGCGAAGCCGGATTCTTCATGCGCCGCTTTGCCAACATGCGCTGGACGATCATGACGCCCGCGCTGACCATAAGCTGGGACGGCAAGACACTGACCGAAAGCCCCGGCGCAACCCGCCGCGATGCGCCCGACGGCGACCCAGTCGAGGAAACGTGGAAGACCTATTACGCCAGCATCTTCAACCCCGCGCGGGTCAAGGTGAAGGCAATGACCAAGGAAATGCCCAAGAAATATTGGAAGAACATGCCCGAGACCGCGCTGATCGGCGAGCTGCTGGCCGGTGCACAGAAACGCGAAGCAGCGATGATCGAGACCTCGCGCCGCCAGCCCGCAATTGCGCGATCCAATGTCGAAGCGTCATGGGCCCAACTCCGCACCGAAGCCGCCACCTGCACCCGCTGCGACCTTCACCGCTGCGCTACGCAGACCGTGTTCGGCGAAGGCCCGCTCGACGCGCGAATCATGTTCGTCGGCGAGCAACCCGGCAACCAGGAGGATCTCGCCGGCCACCCGTTCGTCGGCCCCGCGGGTCAGGTGCTCGACGCCGCGCTTGCCGAAGCCGGGATCGATCGCACGTCGACCTACGTCACCAACGCGGTCAAGCATTTCAAATTCGTGTTGCGCGGCAAGAAACGCATTCACGCCCGGCCCGATGTCAGCGAGATCGACGCCTGCCGCTGGTGGCAGGAACAAGAGCGCAGGCTCATCCAGCCGACGCTGATCGTCGCGCTCGGCGTCACCGCCGCGCATTCGCTAACTGGCAAGACCGTGACGATTTCCAAAGTTCGCGACGCGCCATTGACCCTCGCCGACGGCAGCGAATGCTGGGTCACCGTCCACCCCAGCTTCCTGCTGCGCCTCCCCGACGCCGACGCGCGCCGCACCGAGCAGGCAAGATTCGTCGACGATCTCAAGCGCATCCGCGATCGAGCGAAGGCGCTGGCCGCTTAAGCTAGAACCCCAGCCGGAGCGACAATTTGGCGCTGCGTGGCCCGCCAGGCGCGATATTATTGTCGCTGTGCGCGGCCGGGAAATAATCGGCACCGAGCAGATTTTCGACGTTGAGCTGCGCTTCGACCCCGCGCGTCACCTTGAAGAAGGCGGCAGCGTCGACCCGGGCATAGCCGGGCAGGACGACCTGGTTGCTGATCGAAGCATTGCTCTTCGATCGCGCAGTCAGTCCGACGCCGAGGCCGAATGCCTTGGTCACCTCATAACGGCTCCACAAAGCAAAGCTGTGCTTCGGCACCAGCGGCACCTTGCGCCCGGCCGGGGCGGCGGTGGTGGCGTCGCGAATCTCCGCCTCCTGCCACGCATAACCGGCCGAGATTTGCCACCGGTTGGTGATGCTCCGTTCAAGCCCAAGCTCGAGCCCGCGACTGCGCTGGGCACCGGTTAGGACCGTTTGCCCATTGTTGAGCGGATCGTTCGCGCGAGTGTTGGTACGGTCGAGCTGATAGAGCGCCGCTGTCGCAAGCAGGCCCTCGACCGGCTCCCATTTGGCACCGACCTCGATATTCTCGAACCGTTCCGGCTTGAGCGCTTCGGTGGTCGCGGAAAGGCCGCCGAATTGGTCGCCCGACTGAGGCAGGAAGGATCGGCTATAGCTGGCGTAGAAGGATAGATGGTCGGTTGGCTTGAGGATCAGCCCAAGCCGTGGCGACCAAAGATTGTCCGCTCGCTTGAAGCTCGTCCCGGTCCCATGGAAATCATCGACCTCAAGCTTGAAGCGGTCATACCGCAGGCCCAGCACCAGTTCGATCCACGGCGCGAAGCGGATCTGGTCCTGGATGTAGAAAGCGGCAACGTCGGCGCGGGTGCGGTTGTCGGCAGCGCTAGCCGCTGTCGCGTAGGTGACCGAAACATCGACCGTCGGGTCGCTGAGCGGAACGCGGTTGCCGCCCATGATCGTGCCGTTGAGGCGCTTGTTGCGCGACCATTGGCGACCCACTTCAACCCCGGCGAGCAGGGTCTGATCGATCCCACCAAGGCGATTCTCCCACACCAGATCGGTCTGGCTGATCAGGTTACGCCGATCATTGGTGCTATTGTAGGCATCGAGCACAACCTGATTGGTCGCCTCGTCGAGGTTGGAAGGGTAAATGTTCTGGTAGAATTTGTTGTAATCGCCATACGAAGTGCGGTTGCGCAGCGTCAGGCCGTCAGCAAGCTTGTGGCTGATGCTGGCACCGAGCAAGTGGACGTCGGCCCTGGCATAGCTGTCGTCGGGATCGCCGAAGAAGGTCCGGTCGAAGCCCTTGAGCGGCTTGTCGATCCCTGCCGGATCGGTGACCGACGGAACCCCGCGATCGGTGGTCCGGCGATCATGAAAATATTCGTAGGACAGGTCGAGCCGCGTCTCCGGGGCAATCGCGAAGCCGATCGTCGGGTTGATCCCGTAGCGCTCGAGATCGACGTGGCGGCGGAAGCTCTCGCCATTTTCGTACAAGCCATTGACTCGCAAGCCGATTGATCCGGTCAGTGGCTGGTCGACGTCAGCCGTTGCCCGCACCCCGCCAAAGCTCGAGGTGCCGATGGTGAACGAGCGAACCGCCTCGATCCGCGACTGCTTGGTGACGCGATTGACGATTCCCCCGCCGCCGCCGCGGCCGAAAATCATCGCGTTCGGGCCCTTCAAAATCTCGACCCGCTCGACGTTGTAAAAGTCACGGAAATATTGGACGTCGTCGCGCACGCCATTGATGAAGAAATCGGCGGTGGTATTGTTGCCGCGCAAAACGATCTGGTCGCGGTTGGATTCGCCTGTCCCTGCCGACGCGCCCGGAACGAAGGTCAGCAGATCGCCGATCGAGCGCAGGCCCTGGTCGTCGATCTGGGCCTTGGTGATGATCGTTATCGCCTGTGGGATGTTGCGCACCGGCGTATTGGTCTTGGTCGCGCTGGTGATCGCTGCCGCGCCATAGCTCGATCGTTGGCCTTCGATGATGATTGCATCATCGGATGCGACATCCACAGCGGACGTTTCTACGGCGGCGGCTGAATCCTCGGTTGACGCACGGGCGACGGTTGGAAATGCGAGCGAAATCAACGAGGCTGACGATAGAATTAGGTTAAAGCGCATATCACTCCCTTTGCGTTGGGAGCGTGTTACCGTTAATGATAGTCATTCGCAATAGCGTTTTCGAATTGCCAGTTTCAACCCGCCGGCGGGGCGAAGGGTCACCATGCCCGAGGCGCGAACAATGCGTCCCGGCACTGGCCGAAATTCCCACGCTGCAAGCCAGTGGGCGAGGATCGTCAATGCTTCGGAGGTTGCGAACCGCGCACCGACGCACACCCGCACCCCGCCGCCGAACGGGAGATATTGAAATCGGTGGCGTTCGCCCTTGCGGCCGGGAGCAAAGCGATCGATGTCGAAGGCATCGGGATCGTCCCATAATTTGGTGTGGCGGTGGATGATCCACGGCCAGATCGAGACAATGTCGCCCGGCGCGACCTTGCGCCCAGCGATCTCGCCGGGCGCGATCGCCTGCCGGTCGAGGCGCGGCGCGGACGGATACAGCCGAAGCGTTTCGTCGAATGCCTGCCGGAGCAGTGGCAGACGATCGGGCAGCTTAGGATCCCGATCATCCACCGCCAGCGCCACGCGCGCCTCCGCTGCGATCCGCTGCTGCAACTGGGGCTGTTCCGACAGCAGAAACAACGCCCAGGTCATGGCATTGGCGGTGGTCTCATGTCCGGCGAGATAGAAGGTCGCGGCATTGTCGATTGCCAGCGCCTCGGCTTCCGCGCGGTCGAATTTTTGCCGCAACGCGGCGACCAGTTGGCCGAGGAAATCCTCCCCCTCCTGCCCCACTCGAAAGCGGTCGCCGACCACTTCGGCCAGCGATCGGCGAAGGTAGGTTTGGCCGCGAAGCCCGGCGCGAGCTTTGGGTGTTAGCGTCAAGGCCGGCAAGCCGAGCAGCGCCTGGATTCGCCGCCCGCCGAATGCCTCGAGCGCGGCGGTGATATGATCCGACGCGGCGTTGCTGGTCAGTCGCGGATCGCCCCCGAACAGGCTGTCAGCGATGATCCGCATGGTCGTGGCAGTCGACTGCACCGCCATATCGAGCGTGCCGGCCTGCCATCGCGCCATGACCGCCCGCGCCGCATCGGCGAACACCGGGATCAGCGCATCGACCGCCGGGGGGACGAAGCTGGCGGCGACGATCCGTCGTTGCTCGCGCCACAATTGGCCGTCTGACGTCAGCAATCCCCGCCCGATCACCGGGGCGAGCAGGCTTTTGACGATGGTCGGCTTTTCGTAACCGGCGGCTTGGTCGAGCAGAATCTGCTGGACCGCATCGGGGGTGAGCGGGATGTGGACATTATAGCCCATCACCCGGCGCTGCATATAGTCGAGCTCGAAGGCCGCTTGCGACCAGCCATAGACCGCAGTCCGCGCACGCTCGCCGAAAAACCCCCGCCACACTGCCACCGGCCCGTCGCCGCGCGGCGGGTAAGGCGGGACGAAGCGCTCGGGGTAAGTGGCGTTCATTCGGCGGCCAATAGCCGCTCCGCCGCCCCAAGGTCGACCGAAACCAGGCGACTGACGCCTTGTTCGATCATCGTCACGCCATAGAGGCGATGCATCCGCGCCATGGTCACCGCATTGTGGGTGACGATCAAATAGCGCGTATCGGTCTCCGCCGTCATCCGGTCGAGCAGGTCACAGAAGCGGTCGACATTGGCGTCGTCGAGCGGCGCATCGACTTCGTCGAGCACGCAGATCGGCGCCGGATTGGTCAGGAACAAGCCGAAGATCAGCGCCACCGCAGTCAGCGCCTGCTCACCCCCCGACAGCAAGGTCAAAGCGGTCAGCCGCTTGCCCGGCGGTTGCGCAAGAATCTCCAACCCGGCCTCGAGCGGATCGTCGCTTTCGACCAATTCGAGATGCGCGTGGCCGCCGTCGAACAAGGTCGTGAACAGGCTCTGGAAGTGCGTGTTGACCTTCTCGAAAGCATCGAGCAACCGCACTCGTCCCTCGCGGTTGAGGCTGCCGATCGAGCCGCGCAGCCGGTTGATCGCCTCCTGCAGCTCATCGCGTTCGGCGGCGCCCTGCGCTCGATTGGCATCGAGTTCGGCAAGCTCGCTTTCGGCCACCAGATTGACCGGTCCCAATCGCTCGCGTTCGGCGGTTAGCCGCTCGAACGTCTCGCGTTCGGCCTCGGCCGGCGCCAGATTGGTGGCATCGAACTCGAACTTCCCCGCCAGCAACGGCGGTGGACATTCGAACTTCTCGCCGCACTCGCGCGCCAATTCCTCGCGCCGCGCGGTCTGTGCCTCGGCCCGTGCGACCGCCCCGGCGCGGGCTTCTCGCGCCGCAGCAAATCCCTCCCCGGCATCGCGCAAGGCAAGTGCAGCATTGGCGACGGCTTGCTCGGCCTCATTCTCGGCGGTCGTGGCAGCGCCGACCAGCGCCTCGCTCGATGCCGTGTCGCGCTCGATGCGGACGATCTCGCCCGCCAGTTGTTCGGGTTCTCCGATAATCTCGGCCCGCTCCGCCGCCAGCGCCGCAGCCCGGTCGGCGGTTTCGATCAGGCGGTCGCTCGCCTTGCGACTGCGCTCGCGCCATTCGCCGGCTTCGCGCTGGGCGGCAGCGTCGCGTTCGCGGTCGGCGGCGAGTTCGCGGGCGCGGGTGGCGGCGGCGGCGCGGCAGTCGGCGACTTGCTCCCCGGCCGTTGAAGCAGCACTCCGAGCAGTATATGCCGCAGCCTCGAGTATTTTTGGTTCGGGTAATGATATCAACATCTTACGCGCCGCCTCGAGCGACTGCACGCTGGCCGCGATGAGCGGGTCGAGATCGGCGCGGCGCTCGACCAACGCGGCGCGCTGGGCATCGAGCCGGTCGATCGCATTGGCCGCCGCATCACCGGCACGGACTGCATCGCGCGATTGGCGTTCGGCCGCGGCGGCGGCGGCACGGGCATCGTCGGCCAAACTGCGGAAGTTTTCCACCTCAGCCGCAGCCAAGTCGCGCGCTTCGACGGCGGCTGCCACAGCCAATTCCAGCGCCGGAAGCGCCCGATCGAGTTCGGCCAAGCGATTGGCGCGGATCAATCGTTCGGCGGTCGCAGCGCCGCTGTTGGTGGCGACAAACCCGTCCCAGCGCCGCATCAGCCCGTCGCGCGTGACCAGTCGTTGCCCGACGCCAAGCGGTTGCCCGTCGTCGCGCGGCGCAACCCCTACCTGCGCCAATCGCCGCGCCAGTTCGAGCGGCGCCGTGGCAAAATCCGACAGCCGCTCAAGCCCGTCCGCAAGCTTGGGATCGCCACCCGCCGGTTCGCTGCCAATCCACCGTCGCGGCCCATCCCCGCCAAGCCCGGCATCGAGATCATCGCCGAGCGCAGCAGCGAGCGCGCGCTCATATCCTGGAGCGGCCTGCACCGCGATCGTCCCGCTGCCGCCCTGCGCCAGCGCATCGGCCAGCGCGCCACGTTCGGATGTCGCCGCCGCCAGCGCAGCGCGCGCCGAGGCCAAGGCGCTTTCCGCCCCGTCGCGCTGTTCGGCGGCCCCGGCGCGGCCAGCGTCCGCCTCCGCCAGTGCCTGTTCCGCCGCAGCCAGCGCACCCGCCGCCTCACTGGCATTCTTATCCGCAGCGGCCCGCGCCTCGCGATGATCCGCGCCATCGCCAAGTTCCGCAATCTGCGCCTCGATCCGCGCCACATCATAAGCAGTGCGATCGGCCTGCGCTTGCGCGGCCTCGAGCGCGGCCTCGGCGACCCGCCGTTCGGCGCGCATCGCTGCCTCGCGCGCCAGCACTTCGGCCAGCGCCGTCTCCGCGCCACGCGACACGATCTCGGCTGCATTGACGTCCGCCGCGAGCCGCGCCGCTTGTGCCTCGCCATCGCTCAACCGCGCCGCAATCGCCGCCTGCTCGGCCTGAAGCGTGGCAATCGCCTTGGCCGCGTCATCGCGCAGCGCTTCCTCGCGCGCGCTTTCGCTGGCCTGCGCCAGCTCGAGCCGGTCAAGCTCGGCCAGCCGCCGAACAATCGTATCGCGCCGCGCCCGCGCCGTCGCCAGCGCATGCGCCAGGCTCCGCCCCGAATCGCGTGCCTCGACCAATGATGTGCGCCGCGCCCCAAGCGCGACCGCCGCCGCTTCCTGCTGGCGTTGCGCCTCGGCCATCAGCCGCTGCAGCTTGCCCACCGCCAGCTCGGCCGCTTCGGCCTCGCCGCGCGCAGCACCTGCCGCCGCTTGCGCTTCATCCCATCGCGCGAACAACAATTTCGCTTCCGCAGCGCGGATCCGGTCGGTCAGCGAGCGGTAACGTTCCGCTGCCCGCGCCTGCCGCCGCAAGGTCGCAGCGCGCAGTTCCTGGTCGCTCAACAGTTCATCGAGCCGGGTGATGTTGACCTCGGCAGCGCGCAATTTCTGTTCGGCATCCTTGCGCCGCGCATGGAGGCCCGAGATTCCCGCCGCTTCCTCGAGCATTTGGCGGCGCTCGGTTGGCTTGGCGGCGATCACCGCGCCAATCCGCCCTTGGCTGACCAAGGCCGGCGAATGCGCCCCGGTGGCGGCATCGGCGAACAACAGGGAAACATCCTTTTGCCGGACATCGCGCCCGTCGACCCGATAGGCCGACCCGGCGCCGCGCTCGATCCGGCGGGTGATCTCGCTTTCGCCGCCGAGCTCGTCTTGGCCGTCGCGCTCGATCAGCAGCGACACTTCGGCAAAGTCGCGCGCTGCCCGGGTCGCGGTGCCGGCGAAGATGACGTCTTCCATGCCCCCGCCGCGAAGCGACTTGGCGCTGGCCTCGCCCATCACCCAGCGGATCGCCTCGAGCAGATTAGACTTGCCGCAACCATTTGGCCCGACGACCCCGGTCAGCCCGGGCTCGATCCCCAGTTCAGCGGATTCGACAAAACTTTTAAACCCGCCAAGCTTGAGCCTCCGGATTTTCAATTGCCGGCCCTCCCCGCCGGCGCCACGGCCGCTCTAGCTGCCCAGCGCCGCGTTGATCGAGGATTCGACCTGGCTCCACACCGACGTACCCGGCTTGATCTCGATCATCTTGCCATTCTGGATGAAGGTCGGCGTGCCCGGGAAATCGGGGAATTGGGCCATTGCGTCGGTTTGCATCTGCACCAATTTGGTCGGCGTCTCGGCATCGGCCAGACACACCGAGCTCTTGGCGATCGGCAGCCCGCGCATCGCCGCATATTGCTGCAGGCCGGCAATCTTGGCGACTTCGGCCAGTTGCTGGTCGACCGGAAGCGCACCGATCGCCTGCATCGTCGCCGGATCGGCCGCCTGGATCTTGGCGATCCAGTCGGGCTGGTCGGCATAAAGCTGCCGCGTCAGGCCGAAGAAGCCCGACGTGCCGGCGCAGCGCGCGAGGACCGATGCCGCCATGTCATAGCCATCGCGGACATAGTTGCGGAACTCGAAACTGACCTGGCCCGATTTGACATATTTGCTGGTCAACGTGGGCAACGCCGCCTCGTCAAACTCGCGGCAATGCGGGCAGGTCATCGATCCATATTCGACCAGTTTGACCTTGGCATTGGGGTTGCCCATCACGAACCCGCCTTCGGGCGTGGTTGCGACGATCGTCGTCCAGTCGCCGCCATTGGGGGCGGGCACGGCCTTGATCGGCGCGGTCGAAACGGCCGGGGTCGAATTGCCGCTATTTTCGGCATTGCAGGCGGTAACCGCGAAGGCAGCAGCAGCGACGCCGCACAGGATAGATTGTCTGATCACGTAATCTTGCTCCGGATGATGGGGATTGGAATGCTGTCGATGGATTCAAAGGCAGGCGCGCCGTTCGACCCGGCAATATGCCCAGCCAGCGATTCGAGGCAAGCGCGAAGCTCGGGATCGGCGATGGCTCGAAGCCCCTCGCCAAGCTCGGCGGAGATCGGCGCGGGTTTGGGCCGTGCGGGACGAACCGGGGCGGTCGGAACGCGGCCCTGGCGAAACGCGATCTGCACGATCGCCTGGTAACCGAAGAAGCGATTGACCCGCTCGATGATCATCGGGCCGAGATGCTGGACCAAGGGGGCATGCGCGCCCTCGACCAACAGGGTGAGTGTCCCGCCCGATTTCTTGCCGGTCGGGAAGCGGATCGACTCAGGGCTGGAGACCTTGGCGTAACGCTCGCCGACGATTTCCTTCCAGCGGCTGACCACCGCACTCTGGACGAAGCCGAAGCGCTTGAACGCCACGCCGCCAATATCGGCGATGATGTCACCGGTGGCGCGGGCGCGATTGCGGCGCGGCGCATCTTCCTTGGCTTTGACCGGTTTCGACATTGATCGGGTCATGCCATAGCGTGGCGATGCCCGCCAGTGCTGGAAACGCCTTGCTCGACCATTATCGCCGCACCGCGCGGCGGCTGCCGTGGCGCGCGCCGCCGGGGGAAAGGCGCGCCGACACCTATCGCGTATGGCTCAGCGAAGTGATGCTCCAGCAGACCACGGTGGCGACGGTGACGCCCCGATTCTTGCGGTTTCTGGAGCGCTGGCCGACGGTCGAAGCGCTGGCCGTAGCGGCGGACGAGGACGTGCTGCACGAATGGGCCGGGCTTGGCTATTATGCCCGGGCGCGCAATTTGATCGCGTGCGCCCGTGCAGTCGCCGCAGCCGGCGGATTTCCCGATAACGAGGCCGGGCTGCGCGCGCTTCCGGGAATCGGCGATTATACCGCAGCAGCGATTGCGGCCATCGCCTTCGGGCGCGATTCGGTGGCGATCGACACCAATGTCGAGCGGGTTGTGGCGCGGCTCGAAGCGGTTTCGGACAAAGCCGCAATCCGCGCGGCGGCGGCGGCGCTTGTGCCCACGGGGCAGGCGGGCGATTTCGCGCAGGCGATGATGGATCTGGGGGCGACGATCTGCCGTCCGAAGAAGCCGAACTGCGGCGCTTGCCCGATTTCGGGTCACTGCAAGGCCTATGCGCTCGGCACGCCCGAATCATTTCCGGTCATGGCGGTCAAAAAAGCCCGCCCGGTTCGCTACGGCACCGCCCACTGGATCGAACGCGGCGGCGCGGTTTGGCTGGTCCGCCGCCCGGCGAAGGGGTTGCTCGGCGGAATGCCCGCGCTGCCCGGATCGGACTGGGGGGACGCGCCGGACACGGTGCCCGCACTGGCCGAGGTGCGGCACGGGTTCACCCATTTCGAGCTTCGGCTGGCGGTGGTTGCCGGGGGCGCGGCGCAAGGCGATGGGTGGTGGCAGCCGATTGCCACGCTGCATGACGCGGGCCTGCCCACCCTTTATCGCCGCGCGGTCGATGCGGTGCTTGCCACGAGGAATTCCCTTGCCGCCTGACCCCTTTTTTACCGGCCGTGGGATTGACCGCGCCGATGCGCTTCGCGGCAAGCCCGAGGCGGTCGCCGAATTGCTCGCTTCCCCAACGGCACAAGCGTTAGTGTGGAACGGCGGTGCGCCCGCGCTCGACGAAGCGGGGAAACTGATGTGGCATCAGGCGCAAGGCGACGAGCCCTTATTCCTTGGCCTCGACCAGGGCGATCCCCGATTCGCCGCGCTGCCGGCGGTCGGCCCCGGTCCCGACACACGCGCCTTGCTCGGGCTGCTCGACGACGCCGACGCGCCATTGTTCGCGGCCGCGCTGAGCCTGTCGAGCTGGCACCAAAGGCATGGCTTTTGTTCGGTGTGCGGATCGCCGAGCGCGGTGTTTCGCGGCGGCTGGGGGCGCAAATGCGGGGCGTGTGGCGGCGAACATTATCCGCGCGTCGACCCGGTGGTGATCATGCTCGCCACGTTCGAGGACCGCCTGCTGCTCGGCCGCCAGCCAATCTATCCGCCGGGCCGATATTCGGCGCTGGCCGGGTTCGTCGAGCCGGGCGAGACGCTTGAGGCTGCGGTTGCGCGCGAGCTTAACGAGGAGGCCGGAATCGCGGTCACCGACGTGCGCTACATCGCCAGCCAGCCGTGGCCGTTCCCTAGTTCGCTGATGATCGGCTGCACCGCGCGCGCCTTGAGCGACTCGCTGACCATCGACCGCGAGGAGCTCGACGACGCCCGCTGGTTCACCCGCGCCGAGGTCACCGCTGCTCTGTCCGGTACGCGCGATTCCGCCTTCATCGCGCCGCCGCGCTTCGCCATCGCGCGGACCCTGCTCGACGATTGGTTAGGCGATGCTTGAAACCCGCCCACCAGCACCGTAAAGGCAGGCCAAATTTCCACTTCTCACAACGGCAGCGCCGCAGGGGTTTCATGGACGATCGCAACAACACTACCGCTGGCTGGCTGCTCTTCGCCGGAATCGTTTCGCTCGGCGCGTGGATCGTCACCGGCGAACATTTTGCCGGCGAGGAAGTCGAGAAGGGCGGCTACGCGCTGCCCGGCGGCGATGAGGGCGGCGCAGCTGAAGCGGCCGCCATGCCGGTCGAATTCTACCTCGCCAAGGCCGATGTCGCCAAGGGCGAGCAAGTGTTCAAAAAATGCGCCGCCTGCCACGCTGATGCGCAGGGTGCTGCCAATGGCATCGGCCCCAATCTTTGGGCTGTGGTCGGCGGACCGATCGGCAAGCATGCGCCAGGCTTCGCTTATTCCGCAGCACTGTCGGGGATCGGCGGCAATTGGGACTTCAAGTCGCTCGATCATTGGCTCGCCAGCCCGCGCGCCATGGCGCCTGGCACCAAGATGACCTTCGCTGGCCTCGGCGATCCGCAGGACCGCGCCGACGTCATTGCCTATCTCAATTCAAAGGGCACCAACTTGCCGCTGCCCGCCGCCCCGGCCGAAGCTGCTCCGGCAGCCGCAGGGGCCGCTCCGGCTGCTGGCAATGCGACTGCCCCGGCCGAGGGCAATGCAGCGGCTCCAGCCGACGGCAACGCCGCAGCTCCGGCACCGGCCCCGGCCCCGGCCAAGAAATAAGGTCAAACGGCGATGGTCAGCTCCAAAGCAACGACCATCGCTGATTACCTCGCCGAGCTTGCGCTCGATCGCGCCGCGACCGTTTCGGCCATGCGCGACCTTGTGAACGGGGCAATTCCCGACGGCTATGACGAGGTGATGCGCTGGGGCATGATCAGTTGGGAAATCCCGATCGAGGTCAGCGGACCGACCTACAACGGACAGCCCTTAAGCTATGTCGCGCTTGCCGCCCAAAAGAACGGCTATAGCCTGTATTTGAATTGCGCGGCGTGCAGCCCGGACAGCGTTCAGCGGTTGCAATCGGCGGCGGCGGCGGAAGGGCACAAAGTCGACATGGGCAAAAGCTGCATCCGCTTCAAACGGCTGGACCAGTTGCCGCTCGACGCGATCGGCAATGAAATCGGATCGACATCGCCGGCCGATTATCTGGCCACCATCGCCAACGCCAAATAAGTAAGCGGTGCTTAGTCGGGATAATAATTGCGGACGAAGTCCCACGCGTCCTGCGCGGTTTCGCACCAGTGGATCAGGTCGAGATCGCCGGGCGAGATCACGCCTTCCTCGGCCAGCCCCTTAAAGTCGACCACCCGTTCCCAAAACTGCTTACCGAACAGCAGGATCGGCATCGGCCTGACTTTGCCGGTCTGGATCAGGGTCAGCAGTTCGAACATTTCGTCAAACGTCCCGAACCCGCCCGGGAACACCGCCACCGCGCGCGCGCGGAGCAGGAAATGCATCTTGCGCAGCGCGAAATAGTGAAATTGGAAACTGAGGTCCGGGGTGACGAAGGTGTTGGGCAATTGCTCATGCGGAAGCACGATGTTGAGCCCGATCGATTCCATGCCTTCGTCGCAGGCACCGCGATTGGCGGCTTCCATGATCGACGGTCCGCCCCCCGAGCAGACGACATAATGGCGCTGGCCGTCGGGATCGACCGGGAAGCGGCTGGCCATTCGCGCGAGGTCGCGCGCGACATCATAATATTTGGACTTGGCCTTAAGGCTTTCCGCGACCTTGCGCTGACGATCGTCATGCGCGGCGGCAATCACTGCATCAGCCTTGCTCGGCTCGGGGATTCGCGCCGAGCCGTAGAACACGAAGGTCGAGGCAATGTTGGCCTCATTCATGAACAATTCGGGCTTCAATAGCTCGAGCTGGAAGCGAACCGGGCGAAGATCCTCGCGCAGCAGGAATTCGGTGTCCTGGAACGCGAGCTTATAGGCTTCGCTCTCGGTCTGCGGCGAGGATGGGACATGCTTGGCGGATTGCGCATCGACCTTGGAGGACGGGAAAATGCGCTTGGGGGGGCGGTGATCGGTCATAAGCGATGCGGCCTTAAAGACAGTTAGGCCGAGGGGGAAGCGGTTTGGCCTCCCCCTCGATTCCTAAGTCAGACGGCCGCCTCGCCGTTGCTCCGGCTCCAGTCGATCCGCCGGGTGGCATACATCACCGCGGCAAGCGCGAAGAACAGCAATACCGATCCGATCAGCAGGCTGAAGGCTTCGAGCCCGAGCAGGATGTAGAGCATCGCGTAGAGCCCGATCAGGAGGCCGCCAATCATGGTGCCGCGTTTCCAGCTGCCCAGCACGGCGGCGGAATAAGCGGTGTTGAGGCCGGCAATCGCGGCGGAGGCGAGGATGTAGGCGAAGGTGAAACCGAGCACTTCCGCAAACGCCAGCAGCAGCACGAAGAACAACACGATCGCGGCGCCCATCAGCAGATATTCGACCCCGCTGACCTTCACCCCGCCGATGATGTCGAACATCAGCAAAGCGAGGAAGGTGAAGCCGATGAACAGGAAGCCATATTTGGTTGCGCGATCAACCCGCGAATAAAGATCGACCGGCTGGATCAGGCCGATACTGGCAATCTCGCTGCCCTTGCCTTCTCCAC
The DNA here is from genome assembly GCF_031372575.1 of Sphingomonas sp. Taxonomy (GTDB): domain Bacteria; phylum Pseudomonadota; class Alphaproteobacteria; order Sphingomonadales; family Sphingomonadaceae; genus Sphingomicrobium. The sequence continues at coordinate 34,419 of NZ_JANMLM010000052.1, forward strand.
TGTCGATTCTTTCGGGCGTATTGGCTGACGCGCTTTCGGTGATGTTGCTCTGGCCCTTGTCGGCGGTCGAAACAAGCGAGCGCCCGAGCGCCAGATTGCCGATGCGATACTCTGCCGCGAACCCCTTGTCGCCGATGGTCCGGCCGCCCGGAATGAACGAGCCGCCGAACGACGGGCTGGGCCAGCTGCTCTTGACCGTCCAGTGAGTGTCACCGGCGTGCGGCGCGAGGCTGAGCCGGGCATTGCCGCGAAATCCGTAATCAAATTTGACGATGGCGGATTTGGCCGCGAGGGCGCCGGCATCGACGAAGGCGAAGAAGCCCTTGCCCGCACCGCTGCCGCCGCCCGGCTGGAGCTTGAGCGGGCGGCCGTCGATGCTTACCGTCGGGTTGGCGCCGAGGCCGCGCGGATCGCTCAGGCCGAAGCGCAATTCGGCGCGGGTCAAATCGAGTTTGGCCGGATCGACGCCGTAGCGCGCAAGGTCGGTCGGGAAGGCGAACCGCGCCGAACCGTTGGCGGTCGCGTCATAGATCACCGCTTCGTAGATCGACCGTCGGCGCAATTGCGGCTTGATGTCGGTGGCCAGCTCAACCGCTTCGGGCTCGAGCGTCAATTCGCGGATGACCTCCTGCGTGCGGGTGATTGCCGTGCCGGACGCGGTCGAGGTTTCGGTGGTGGTCTGGCGATAGGGGATGACCAGCACCGGCCCGCTCATCGCCTGCGGCCCGCCCCAGCCTTCGGTGATCGACGATTGCGCCTGCTCCGACTGCGACTGGCGGTCGTAAACCAGCGCCCAGACCATGAACAACGGGATTGCCAAACCCAGCCCGATAAGGATCGCAAACAGCAGTTTGCGGCCCGGTGTCTTGGTCTCGTCCGATGCGGTCATATCGTCGCCTCCCGTTGTTAGAACTCGGTTCGTCTACGATAATGCACGGTTCATCGTCAACCGTTCGTCGATAAATATGCACGGTTGGGCGCAGTTCGCAGGACAACACGGCGCCAATTGATCCGGCATCTAACGGCTAATTTGCGGCGCGTGCGCCCTGGCTCTGGACTATTTTGGGGACCCGCGACGACGCAAGCGAGAGGCGCGAAAAGAGGTCGCCAGGCGGAACAGTGCGGTCGAACGACATGGGTTCGGCGACAATCGTGGTGCTGCTGCCGCGCAAGCGACCGGTCACGCCGACCACTTCGCCGCCGACTGTCACGAGGTAGGTGAAGGTGCCGTCCTCGTCGACCACCTCGACTTCGTCGACCAGCCCGAACTGGCCCTGCTTTTGACCGACCCAACGGGTCGCGCGAACCCGCCGATCGGAGTCGATCCCACAATATCGACGAGCGATCTTGGGCCCGGCCGAATATTCGTACCCGATCGAGATGTAAGATTGCATGCCCTTGCCGACGGCACAGTCGGCAACCGCGCGCGAGGCAACATCCTCCACTCGGACGAGCGACCCTTTGCGAAACGTCGCGCCCCAATTAAATTCGAGCGAGCCGCCATCCGACCGCTGAACGCGCCAGTAGATGGTATAGGTCGAAGTCGAGCTGCGGGCGCGAGAGAGGACCGCTTCCGCCGCTGGATCTAGCGATTGAGCGCCTGCGACAGAGGCTGGCAAGATTGCGGCAAGCATTGCCGCCAGGGTTGCCAGCGCCTTCAATACACCCGCGCCTTGGGCTTGATGTAGCCGATGTCGTCGGTCAGCGTATATTCGTGGACCGGGCGGTAATCGATTTTGACGCTGCCGCTTTTTCCGCCCCAGCCGTCGAATGTCGCGATCGTGTGCTTCATCCAATTGGCGTCGTCGCGCTTGGGGAAATCCTCGTGCATGTGCGCGCCGCGGCTTTCCTTGCGGTTGGCGGCCGAATGCATCGTCACCACCGCCTGGCCGAGCAGATTGTCGAGCTCGAGCGTCTCGATCAGGTCGCTGTTCCAGATCAGGCTGCGGTCGGAGACGCGGACGTCGGTCATCTTGTGGTTGATCGCATCGATCTTGGCGACGCCCTCGTCGAGCGTGCGTTCGGTGCGGAACACCGCGCAATCGGCCTGCATCGTGCGCTGCATCTCGAGCCGGATCGCGGCGGTCGGGGTCGCACCTTCGGCATGGCGGAAATGATCGAGCCGGGCGAGCGCGAGGTCGGCGCCGTCCTTGGGCAGGGGCTTTTGCGCCGCCCCGGGCTTGAGGATTTCGCCCAAGCGGAGCCCCGCCGCGCGACCGAACACGACGAGGTCGATCAGGCTGTTCGA
>NZ_JANMLM010000088.1:0-27147 GCF_031372575.1 Sphingomonas sp.
CCATGGCGCTCGATCAGGTCCGGCCGCCGTAGCCGTGTGTCTTCGGATGCCCGGTCGTGCCGCCACGCCGCGATCCTCGCATGATCCCCCGATCGCAGTACTTCGGGGATCGTGCGTCCTTCCCACAGAGCGGGTCGGGTATAATGCGGATATTCGAGAAGCCCCGTTTCGAAGCTCTCTTCCTCACCGCTGGAGGCCGCGCCCATTACCCCGGGGAGCAGCCGAACGCAAGCGTCGAGCAGGACCATCGCGCCAAGCTCTCCGCCCGACAGCACATAGTCGCCGATCGACACTTCTTCCAATGGCCGCGCATCGAAGATTCGCTCGTCGAACCCCTCAAACCGCCCGCAGAGCAGGATCACCCCGTCGCCCGCCACAAGGTCGCGCACCCGGGCCTGAGTCAGCGGGCGCCCGCGCGGTGTAAGCGCAAGCATCGGGCGGGTGTCGGCGACGGCATCGATCGCTGCGGCGAGCACGTCACAGCGAAGCACCATCCCCGCCCCACCGCCGGCTGGGGTGTCATCGACGGTGCGATGCTTGTCGATTGCATGATCGCGGATGTTATGCGCGTCGATCGTCCATTTGCCCTCGGTCAGGGCACGCCCGGCGATCGATAAGCCAAGCGGTCCGGGGAACATCTCCGGGTACAGCGTCAGGACGGTGGCGCGGAAGGTCATGGCGGCGCGCCCTAGCCTAAGCGGAACTTGCGCGCCATGCCCGGCATTGTGGCGTCATGGACAACACCCCCCTCGACTGCCTCGTCATCGGCGGCGGCCCGGCCGGCCTTACGGCGGCGATTTATCTATCGCGCTATCATCTCGACATTCTGGTCGTTGACGGCGGCAAGAGCCGCGCGGCGTGGATACCGTGTACGCACAATCACGCCGGCTTTCCCGATGGCATAAGCGGGGTCGAGTTGCTTGAGCGGATGCGCGAGCAAGCGCAGAAATATGGCACCAAGATCCAGACCGAGCATGTCACCCGGATTGAGCGCGACGAGGATAGCGGGCTGTTTACCGCCACCTGGGGCTCGGGCTGCGTCACCGCGCGGTCGGTATTGCTTGCGACCGGCGTCACCAATCGCCGCCCGCCGATGGATGAGAAGCTCCATGACGAAGCGCTTGCTGCCGGGCTGATTCGTTATTGCCCGGTGTGCGATGGCTTCGAAATCACCGACAAGAAGGTCGGGGTGATCGGGTCAGGCAAAGGCGGGGTCAATGAGGCGATCTTCCTGCGCAGCTTCACCGCCGACGTGACGCTGATTGCGGCTGACAAAGCGGTCGACATTACCGCCGAGGACAAGGCGCGGCTTGAGGAAGCGGGAATTGCGACGGTCGATGGCCCGGCAGAGGGGGTTGCCGCTATGGAAGGCTGCATCACGATCGACACTGCCGAGGGTCATTTCACCTTCGACAGCGTGTATCCCGCGCTGGGCAGCGACACGCATACGCAATTGGCGGAGATGCTTGGCGCCAAGCTTAGCGGCGACTGCTGCGTGATCGTCGATAGTCACCAGCGGAGCAGCGTGTCAGGCCTGTATGCGGCGGGCGATATCGTGCTCGGGCTCGACCAGATCAGCCATGCGATGGGCGAAGGCGGGGTGGCATCGACCACCATCCGCAACGATCTGGCAAAGCAGCGCCCGTTGCGGCGCTAGGCGAGGAAGTCGGGGTCGAGGACGATCTTGCCGTCGGCGAGGTCAGCGATGCCGTCACGGAACGGGATCAGCGAGCGCTTGCCGTCGGGGAGCGCGATGTCGAGCAATGCGCCCGCGCCATAATCCTCGATCGCGGCAACGGTCCCGACCGGTCTGCCTTCACCATCGACGCACGGCAGTCCGATGATGTCGGTGTGATAATATTCGCCCTCGGCCAGCGGGGCGAGCGAGGCGCGGTCGATCTCGACCAACGACCCGCGCAGCGCCTCGGCGGCTTCGCGTGAGGACACGCCCTCGAACCGCGCGATGGCGGTCTTGTTGCCGGCGCGGACATCTTTCAGCTTGAGCGGCGCGCCACCGACGGTCAGGCTGGGCTGGCCTGAAAGGCTGTCGATCCCCTCCCCGAACAGCTTCAGCTTGACCTCGCCGCGAACGCCATGCGCCCCGGCGACCGCAGCCAGCGCAATGCGCTTGTCGGTCGCCGGTGACGTCATGTTGCTTACGCCTTCGCGGTTTCGTCGGTTTCGGCAGCCGGCGCTTCCTCGGCTTCGCCTTCGGCCGGGGCCTGGGCGCTTTCGCCGGTCACTGCAGCGGCGTCGTCGCCAGCATCGCTGTTCGGGGTGGCTTCGTTGGAGTCAGCCTCGGCAGCAGGTGCTTCGTCCGCAGCGGCTTCAGCGGCGGGCACCTCGTCAGCAACAGGCGCTTCGTCAGCAACAGGCGCTTCCTCGGCGACAGGCGGTTCTTCAGCAGCCGGGGCTTCCTCGGCGGCAGGAGCTTCCTCGGCAGCAGGCGCTTCGGCTTCAGCGGTTACGTCCTCGGCGGGGGCGGCTGCTTCCTCGACGACTTCCGGCTCAGGCGCAGGGGCGGCGGCGGCGGCGGCGGCGGCTTCCTCGGCGGCGACAAGCTTGCCAGCGCGCTCCTCGACGCGTTCCTTGGCCTTGTCGCCCGGAAGTGCCTTGTTGGGGTTGTTGCGGGCGGCGCGTTCCCGGATGCCGGCGGCATCGAGGAAGCGGGCAACACGGTCCGACGGCTGCGCGCCGACGCTCAGCCAATGCGTGATGCGATCGGCGTCGAGCTTGACCCGGTCGGGCGAATCCTTGGCGAGCAGGGGATTGTAAGTGCCGACCTTCTCGATGAAGCGGCCATCGCGCGCATTGCGCGAGTCAGCGACGACGAGGCGATAATAAGGACGCTTCTTGGAGCCACCACGGGCCAGACGAATTGCAACTGCCATTTGATATTCCTTTCAGTGAGTTAGTTTATTTCTTTGTGAATTTGTCGAAACCTGGGGGTAGATTGAAACTGCCCGCTCCGCCGCCCAATCCGGGCAGGCTGGCACCGCCGCCGCCAGCGCCCGGCACCATCTGCCCAAGCGCTTTTTCCATTCCGCCGGCACCGCCGAACATCGCCGCGAGCTTGCCAAAGCCGCCCATCTTCTTGAGCCGCTTCATCGCGCCTTCCATGTCCTTGTGCATCTTGAGGAGCTTGTTGACCTCCTGCACGTTGGTGCCGCTGCCCTTGGCAATGCGGATCTTGCGCTTGGCGTTGATCACGTCGGGCCGGGCGCGTTCTTTCGCGGTCATCGACGACATCATCGCTTCCAAGCGGCCCAAGGCCTTGTCATCAGCCATGCCGGGCTTCGCGAGCCCCTTCATGCCGGGCATCATCCCGGCCAGTGCGCCGAGCCCGCCCATGCGCTGCATCTGGCCGATCTGCATGCGGAGGTCATCGAGGTCGAACTTGCCCTTGGCCATCTTGGCCGCGAGTTTCTCGGCATCTTCGACTTGGATCGTCTCGGCGGCGCGCTCGACCAACCCGACGACGTCGCCCATGCCGAGAATGCGGCCGGCCACGCGGTCGGGGTGAAAGGCTTCCAGTTTGTCGAGCGCTTCGCCGGTGCCGGCGAACTTGATTGGCTTGCCCGTCACAGCACGCATCGACAGCGCCGCGCCGCCCCTGGCGTCGCCGTCCATGCGGGTGAGGATCACGCCCGAAATATCGACCTGACCGGCAAAGCCCTTGGCGACGTTGACCGCATCCTGCCCGGTCAGGCTGTCGACCACCAGCAGGGTTTCGGCCAGACGCGAGGCGGTTTCGACCGCCTTCATCTCGGCCATCAGGGCATCGTCGACGTGAAGCCGACCTGCGGTGTCGAGTAACAAAACGTCGAAGCCCTGCAATTTGGCCGACTGCATCGCCCGCTCGGCAATCTGCACCGGGGTCTGGCCGGCGACGATGGGTAGCGTCTCGACTTCGATCTGCCTGCCGAGCACCGCGAGCTGCTCCTGCGCTGCGGGCCGCGCGACGTCGAGCGACGCCATCAGCACCTTCTTGCGATCGCGCTCGGTCAGGCGTTTGGCGAGCTTGGCGGTGGTGGTGGTCTTGCCCGAGCCCTGCAGCCCGACCATCATGATTACCGCCGGCGGATTGACGTCGAGGTTGAGGTCGGCGTTCGCGCCGCCGAGCATCTCGATCAGCGCATCGTTGACGATCTTGACGACCATCTGGCCCGGCGTGACCGAGCGGATCACTTCCTGGCCGATGGCGCGCTCGGTAACTTGCTCGACAAAATCTCGCGCCACCGGCAGCGCAACGTCGGCCTCAAGCAACGCAACGCGAACCTCGCGCAATGCCGAGCGGACATCGTCTTCGGACAGAGCGCCGCGGCCGCGGAGCTTGTCGAACACGCCGCTCAGGCGATCGCTAAGGCTGTCGAACATTCAAATTCCTCAAACTCAAAATCCGTTCGTCCCGAGCGACGTCGAGGGGAAAAACGAACAAATCGCCGGCGGGCGAAACCTCGCCGGCCAGCGTGCATCCGTGGACGCGCCCGATATTGTGTGTCGTTAGACGAACGTGCCCCTACGCGAGGGGCGCGTGAGGGTCAAGGTTTGGGCTTGCCACCCGGACGCGGTCCCCGGCCCGGCCCGGCGCCGCCCGGACGATCACCGGGGCCGCGCCGCCCCGGCCCGGCGCGGGGGAAACGGCGCTCGCTTGGTCCACGGCGCTCGCGGTCGCGTTCGGGGACCCGGTCGATCGGGCGCTGGGTCGGCATCTCGCCCTTCGGGCCAACCGCATAACCTTCCTTGAGCATCAGGTTGAAAGCGTTGCGGACGCTGAGGTTGATCGAATCCTGCAGGCCCTTGGGAAGTTCGGTGAAGGCGGCGTTGGGGTGGACGCTCTGGACATCGCGCAGGAGGTTGTTGGGAAGCCCCCCGGCCCCCGCTTTCAACGCCTCAATCGCTTCCGTTACGGCGGCGATGAGGATGGCTTGCATGACGTCCGACGCGGCTTTGGGCACTGGTTCTCTCCTGACGCGCTCGACCGAACAAGTGGACGAAGCCGCTTTGGCTCCCTAAGTCGCGGCGCGTGATGCGGCAATTCCACAAGATGCATGGGCTGGGCAATGATTTCGTGATCCTTGACGGGCGCGATGAGCCGATTGTCATGACTCCCGCGCTGGCCAAAGCGCTGGCCGACCGGCACATCGGCATCGGCTGCGACCAGTTGATCCTGATCGAGCCGTCGAACGTCGCCGAGATCAAAATGCGGATCTGGAACCATGACGGCGGCGAAGTCGAAAGCTGCGGCAACGCCAGCCGCTGCGTCGTCGCGCTGACCGGGGCCAAGACGATCGAGACCGGCGGCGGGATTGTCGAGGGGAAGGCGAAGGGCGACGAGATCGAGGTGACCTTGCCCCCGCCGAGCTTCGCGTGGGATGCTATCCCCTTGGCTTATCCGATGGATACCGCCGCGCTGCCAATGGCGTGGGGGCCGTTGCAGCATCCGATGGCGCTGTCGGTCGGCAATCCGCATCTGGTGTTCTTCGTCGCGGACCCAAGGGCGATCGACCTCGACGCCAATGGGCCGAGCATCGAGCATGACCCGGTGTTCCCTGAGCGGATTAACGTCAATGTCGCGAGCGTCGGCGCGGACGGGATCAAGTTGCGGACGTGGGAGCGCGGGGTCGGACAGACGCTGGCGTGCGGCACGGGGGCTTCGGCCACCGCGGTGGCGGCGATCGTGTCGAAGCGCGCGACCTCGCCGGTCAAGGTGAGCATGAAGGGTGGCAGCCTGACGATCGGCTGGGCGCCGGGCGAGCCGATTTCGATGCGCGGGCCCGCGACGATGGTGTTCACCGGATCGATCGACCTGGCGACCTTTGAGGGATGAGCGCCGAGACGATCACTTTGGGCTGTCGGTTAAACTTCGCTGAGAGCGAGGCGATGGCGGCTGGTGCGCCCGAGGGAAGCCTGATCGTCAACAGCTGTGCGGTGACTAGCGAGGCGGTGCGACAGACTCGGCAGGCAATCAGGCGGGCGCATCGCGAGAACCCTGCGCGGCCGATCATCGTCACCGGCTGTGCGGTGCAGCTTGATCCCGAGGCTTTTCGCGCGATGCCCGAAGTCACCGAGGTCCGGTTGCGCGATGACTCCGCGCCAGCGCTCGCATCAGCCGGGCTGGTCCATTCGGTAAAAAGCTTCGTCGCGGTGCAGACCGGGTGCGACCATCGCTGCACCTTCTGCACGATCTGGACCGCGCGCGGGCCGTCGCGGTCGGTGACGTATGCGGCAGTGCGCGATGCGGTCGAGCGCGAGCTGGCTCGCGGGGCGAAGGAGATAGTCCTGACCGGGGTGGATATTACCGATTATGATGGTGGACTTGGACGATTGTGCCAGCGGCTCTTGTCCGATTTGCCGGGTTTGAAGCGCCTCCGCCTGTCGAGCCTCGACAGCATCGAAATCGATGGCGCGCTAATCGAGTTGATCGCCGGCGAGCCGCGACTGATGCCGCATTTCCATTTGTCGCTACAGGCGGGCGACGATCTGGTGCTGAAGCGGATGAAGCGGCGGCATTTGCGCCGGGATGCGGTGGCGACGGTCGCGGCGATCAAGGCGGCTCGGCCCGAGGCGACGATCGGCGCGGACCTCATTGCCGGTTTCCCGACCGAGAGCGAAGCGGCGGCGCACAATACGTTGGCATTGCTCGACGATTGCGATGTGGTCGCGGCGCACATCTTCCCCTTCTCGCCCCGCCCCGGTACCCCGGCGGCGCGGATGCCGCAGGTCGAGCGCGAATTGGTGAAAGCGCGCGCGGCGAGGCTTCGTGATCGCGCGGCGGTGCGGCGTTCGAACTGGCTCGATGGGCTGGTCGGCAGCCACCAGCGCGTGCTGATCGAGAACGAACGCGGCGAAGGACATGGGGCGAGCAATGCGCCGGTGCGGATCGCGGGTGCGGCTAAGGGAAGCATCATCGACGCAATCATCACCGCACGCTACGGCAATCATCTGATCGGGAATATCGAATGAGTTGGCTCGACCGCCTGACCGGCGGGTTCAAGAAGACCGCCGACCGGCTGGGCGAAAATATCAGCGGGCTGACGTCGAAAGTGGCGCTCGACACGGCGACGCTCGACGATATCGAGGAAGCGCTGATCGCGTCCGACCTGGGGCCCGAGGCATCGAAGCGGATCCGCAATGCAATTGCCGCGCGGCGGTTCGAGCAACTCGACGAGCGCGGACTGCGCACCATATTGGCCGAGGAGATCGAAGCGATCCTCGTCCCCGTCGCCAAGCCGCTCGAGGTGACCGGCTTCCCGCGCCCGCACGTCATCCTCGTGATCGGGGTCAATGGCAGCGGTAAGACGACGACCATCGGCAAGCTCGGGCATTTGCTGATGGAGCAGGATTATGGGGTTTTGCTTGCGGCGGGAGACACTTTCCGCGCGGCCGCGATCGAGCAACTGCAGATCTGGGGTCAGCGCATCGGTGCGGGGGTGATTTCGGGCAAGGAAGGTGGCGACGCGGCGGGGATCGTGTTCGACGGCGTCAAACAGGCGACCGCGACCGGGATCGACGCCTTGATCGTCGACACCGCTGGAAGATTGCAGAACAAGACCCATCTCATGGATGAACTGACCAAGGTGCGGCGTGTGCTCGGGCGGCTCAATCCCGAGGCGCCGCACGACGTGCTGCTGGTGCTCGATGCGACCACCGGGCAGAACGCGCTTAACCAGATCGAAGTGTTCAAGGAGAGCGCCGGGGTGACCGGATTGATCATGACCAAATTGGACGGCACCGCGCGCGGCGGGGTGCTGGTTGCGGCGGCGGAGCGCTTCGGTTTGCCGATCCATGCGATCGGGGTTGGCGAAGGAGTCGATGACCTGCGGCCATTCGATCCGCGGGCCGTGGCGCGGGCGATTGCGGGGTTGAGCGAATGAGCGCGCCGACCAAGACTCCATCGGCGGCGTCGCGCCTGCTGGTCGATGTCGGGCCGTTGCTGGTTTTCTTCCTCGCCAATTATTTCGCCCCGGTGCCGGGCGCGATCAAGATTTTCGTCGCCACCGGGGCGTTCATGGCGGCGATGATCGTCGCGATGATCTACTCGCAGCTTCGCTTCGGCAAGATTTCGCCGTTGCTCATGTTCTCCGGGATTGTGGTAATCATCCTCGGCGGGCTGACCATCTGGCTGCACAATGAGACGTTCATTAAGATCAAGCCGACGATCTATTACGCATTGGTCGCGGGGCTATTGTTTTTCGGGCTCAAGACCGACCGGCCATTCCTGAAATCGGTGCTGGGCAGCGCCTATCCGGGCCTGAGCGACATCGGCTGGCGCAAGCTGACGGTCAATTGGGCGGTGTTTTTCCTCGTCATGGCGCTGGTCAACGAAGCGGTGTGGCGGACCAGCACGACCGATTTCTGGATCGGGTTCAAACTGTGGGGAGCGATCCCCCTCACCTTCCTGTTTGCCGCGCTCAACATTCCGATGATGATGCGCCACGGGCTGACCACCGAACCCGATCTCTCCGAGCCGGGGCCGATCGAATGAGCGATTCCATCTTGTCGATCCGCGGCCTGCGCAAAGCCTATGCCAGCGGCACCGAGGCGCTGAAATCGGTCGATCTCGACATCCAGCGCGGCGAGATTTTCGCTTTGCTGGGGCCCAATGGCGCTGGCAAGACGACCCTGATCAACATCGTCTGTGGCATCGTCACCGCATCGGGCGGGACGGTCACCGTCGACGGGCGCGACCATGCGACCGAGTTTCGCGCCACGCGCAGCATGATCGGGCTGGTGCCGCAGGAATTGACCACCGACGCGTTCGAGACAGTGTGGGCGACGGTCAGCTTCAGCCGCGGATTGTTCGGCAAGCCGCGCGACGACGCGCACATTGAGCGGTTGCTCAAGCGACTGTCGCTGTGGGACAAGCGCAAATCGAAAATGATGGAATTGTCGGGCGGGATGAAGCGCCGGGTGATGATCGCCAAGGCGCTGAGCCATGAGCCGAAACTTTTGTTCCTCGATGAGCCGAGCGCCGGGGTCGACGTCGAATTGCGGCGCGACATGTGGAATTTGGTGCGCGATTTGCGGCGCGACGGGACGACGATCATCCTCACCACCCATTATATCGAGGAAGCCGAGGAAATGGCCGACCGCGTCGGGGTGATCCGTCGCGGCGAACTGGTCGAGGTCGGCGACAAGGCCGAGCTGATGGCGCGGATGGGGCAGAAGACGCTCAAGATCACGCTCGATCCTCCGCTTGAAGCCTTGCCCGAGGCACTCGCCGAATGGACGCCCTCGCTTGAGGATGATGGCCACACATTGACCTATGCGTTCGACAGCCATGCCGACACCACCGGCATCTCCGGCCTGATGCGCGCGCTCGACGGCCTTGGCATCGGCTACAAGGATCTGTCGACCCACCAGTCGAGCCTCGAGGACATCTTCGTCAGCCTGGTCCATGAAGCGGAGCCGGCAGCATGAACTGGAACGGCATCGGCGCGATCTACAAGTTCGAAATGGCGCGCGCGCAGCGGACTTTGTGGCAGAGCCTCGTCGCGCCGGTGATCACCACCTCGCTCTATTTCCTGGTGTTCGGAAGCGCGATCGGCAGCCGCATGACCGACATGGCCGGGATCGGTTTTGCCGCGTTCATCGTCCCCGGGCTGATCCTCATGAGCGTGCTCACCCAGTCGATTTTCAACGCCAGCTTCGGCATCTATTTTCCCAAGTTCACCGGCACGATCTACGAATTGCTGTCGGCGCCCTTATCAGCGGTAGAGACGGTGATCGCTTATGTCGGCGCAGCGGTGACCAAGGCGGTCATCCTCGCGTTGATCACACTGGCGACCGCGGCCTTGTTCGTCAGTTTTCGGGTCGACCATCCGATCCTGATGCTGATCGCGATGATCGCGATCTCGACCGGCTTCTGTTTGCTCGGGTTCGTGATCGGCATTTGGGCCAAGAATTTCGAACAATTGCAGGTCGTGCCGTTGCTCGTCGTGACCCCGCTGACCTTCCTCGGCGGGGTGTTCTACTCGGTCGCGACGCTCGGCGAGCCGTGGCAGACCGTCACGCGGCTCAACCCGATCCTGTATTTGGTATCGGGGTTCCGCTGGACCTTCTTCAGCCATGCCGATGTGCCTTTGGCGGCGAGCGTCGCGGTGATGGCGGGCGCGATCCTGCTCCCGCTTGCCGCCATTATCTGGATTTTCCGGACCGGGTACCGGCTAAAGAATTAGGCGTCGGCCCCGGATCGCACCGATCCGACTCGGCTTGACACGCTCTTTGCGCGCGGCCACCGAAGTGATCCCGTTGCCACATTCTGTTGCGTTACAACCGAGCCCCAAAAGGAACTGGCGATGACCAAACCAGACTCTCCACCGATCGTGCTGGTTGTCGAGGACGAGATGGTGCTGCGGATGCGGGCCGTCGACATCGTCGAGGACGCCGGGTTCGTGCCGATCGAGGCGATCAGCGCCGACCAGGCTATTCAAATCCTCGAATCGCGCGATGACATATCCTTGCTGTTCACCGACATTCAAATGCCCGGCAGCATGGACGGGCTGAAGCTGGCCCATGCGACCCACACCCGCTGGCCGCACATCAAGATCATCCTGGTTTCCGGGCAGATTGCAGTGACCGACGAGGACAAGCCGGAAGACAGCAAATTCTTCCCCAAGCCGCTCAAAGTCCAGCAGATGATCGCTGAGATCCAGGAGATGGTCGGCAATGGTGCGTTGGAGGTGCTGCCATCACTTTCCCCAGCGGATGTGTCGCTGACGCGGGAGAATAATCAACTTCGCTACCAGCTCCAGCAGGCCGGAATCCATGCCGAGGCACTGCTCGTCAAGACTGTGCTTGATACCGCGACCCAGCAATCAATCATCGACGAAAATCAGCCGTTCCAGGATGCGCTGACGACCGAAAATGACAGTCTCAAGCTAGCGCTCGAGCAAGCCGGCATCGACGCCACCGCGTTGCTCGTTCAGTCGGGCATCGACGCGGAAGAACGCGACGCCGCCGACAAGTTGCAGAATTTGATCCATGCCGAATTGCACCACCGGATCAAGAACATGCTCGCAACGGTCGGCGCCATCACCCATCAAAGCCTGCGCACCGCCACCAGCATGGCCCATGCCAGCTCGGCAATCGACGGGCGGTTCGTTGCGTTGGCGCGCGCGCACGATTTGCTCACTCGGGTGAGTTGGGAACATGCCACGATCGACAGCACCATTCGCAGCGCGGTCGAACCATTCGACCAAGGCGGCGGGCGGTTCGTGATTTCGGGCGAAGACATCCGCATTGCGTCGAGTTCGGTGATCGCCTTCGCGATGACCCTCAACGAACTGTGCACCAACACCACCAAGTTCGGCGCCTTGTCGCTTCCGTCAGGCCGCGTGCACATTGGGTGGCGGATCGACGGCGATCGGCTTCAGTTCGAATGGGTCGAGACCGGCGGCCCTCCTGTCAGCGAGCCGACTCGCAAGAGTTTCGGGACGCGAATGATGACCTCGCTGGGTCAGCAGTTGAAAGGCCATGTTGCACTCGATTACAAGCCGAGCGGCTTCATCTACACGCTGAATGTGCCGCTCGAGGCGCTGGTCACCAAGCCGAAGATCGGCGCTTAGACGGCAGCGGGGACAAAGACCTTCAGTCCCTGCCCCCGCGATCGGTCAAGCGTCGGCAGTCGCTTTCTGCTTCTGGTCGGCGCGGTCGAGGCCCTTGCCGTCGAGGTTCTTCGCGACAAAGTCCCAATTGACGATATTGGCGAGCACCGATTTCAGATATTTGGGCCGCTCGTTGCGATAGTCGATGTAATAGGCATGCTCCCACACATCGAGCGTCAGCAGCGGCACGAGATCGTGCGCCGCAGGCGTATCGGCGTCGTGAAGAGACGTGATCTTGAGCTTGTCATTGTCGAGCACCAGCCAACCCCAGCCGCTTCCGAAATGATCTGTGCTCTCGGTCGCAAGCTTCTCGAGCATGGCGTCGGCCGACCCGAAATCGCGCTCGACCAAGGTTTTTAGCTCACCCTTGAGCTCGGTCGAACCCGCCGGCGCGAGGCATTGCCAGAAGAAACTGTGGTTCCAGATCTGGGCGCTGTTGTTGAACAGTTTCTTGTCGCCCTTTTCCTTGGCCGCCTTGATCACCTCAATCAGTGAGGCCTCTTCCAATCCCTTCTCGGCGAGCATGCCATTGGTCTTGTCGACATAGGCCTTGTGATGTTTGCCATGGTGGAAATCGAACGTTTCGCCCGACATGTGCGGCTCAAGCGCGGTGCGGTCGAAGGGAAGGTCGGGAAGCGTGAAGGCCATGTTATCCTCGCATGAGATTATAGAGTCCGCCGCCAGCATAACGGCTCACCGGCGCGAAGGCTCCATCGTTCGGGCGCTAATGCTTGCCGGTTGGGCGCGACCGGCCTAGTCGTATCGGCAACAGAATGATGGGGGTCCATATGGGCAAGATATTAGAGAATTTGCATGTCACACTGGTGATCGGCCTGGTCCTGACGGCCGGCCTGATGCTCGGATTTCATTCCGACACCTATTCGGTCGCGGTTACCTTCCGCTGGATGCACGTCTTTTTCGGAATAGTCTGGATCGGATTGCTCTATTATTTCAACTTCGTGCAGATCCCGACGATGCCGAATATTCCGGCGGACCTGAAGCCGGGGGTGAGCAAATATATCGCCCCCAAGGCGCTGTTCTTCTTCCGCTGGGGCGCGGCGCTGACCGTACTGACCGGGCTGATCCTCGCTTACCTCATGGGCTATGAGGAGGAAGCGCTGACCTTCCAGCCGGGCTTCCAATTAATCGGCACCGGGATGTGGCTGGCGATCGTGATGGCGTTCAACGTCTGGTTCATTATCTGGCCCAATCAGAAGCGCGCGCTGGGGATTGTCGAGGCCGACGATGCGACCAAGGCCAAGTCGGCCCGCACCGCGATGCTGACCAGCCGGGTCAACACCATCCTCTCGCTGCCAATGCTCTACGCCATGGCAAGCTATCAGTCGCTGCCCGCCTGATCAGGTCAATCGCGCCGTCGCTCGCTAGCGGCGGCGCACCTGATAGCGTTTGAGGTCCTCGGTCGGCTCGCGCCAATCCGGAGCAAGGCTGTGCGCCCGCTGGAGGTCGTCATAGGCCGCCCTCACCCGCCCCATCCGCTCATTGGCAATCGCCCGGCTGTAATAAGCCAGCGCCTGCCGCACGGTATTGAGGGTGAGCGACTTTTCGATCATCGGCATGGCGTCGCTCGATCCGCCCTGCTGCAGGCTGATGATAGCGAGGTTGAGCCACGCTTCGGCATTGGTCGAGTCGGTCCGGAGCGCAGCATTGAAATCGCGGCCCGCCGAGCGGTAATTATGCCCGCGCAGGTACAAGGCACCGCGATTAACCAAGGTCGCGGCCTTGTCCTTGCGCGATAAGGCTTCCTGGTCGAGCGCAATGTCGCAATGATAGAAACTGTTGCGATCCGCACTCCGCGCCACCGCTGCTTCGTAGCAGTCGCGCGCCGTACTATTGCCGATGGTTACCAAACCGGCCCCTGCGGGCGATGACGCAGCGGTAGTAGCGGCAATGGCCACGGCGGCGCTGAAGAAAAGAGTTCTCATCGAAACCTCCTCTCGTTGGGAAGGTGTAACATACCACCTTATCGGTCGGTGCGCATCACCCCTGCGCGGCGTCGAGCAATTTGTGGCGCTTGAGCGCATGACGCAGCTGGTCGTAGCTCAGCCCCAACGCGGCGGCGGTAGCGCGCTGGTTGAAACGGCTTTTGCCGAGCGCATCCTCAAGCAACGCGCGCTCGTAGGAATTGACCGCGGAGCGAAGGTCGCTGACCTCGGTTGGCGGCGCAAGGGTTGCGGCGGCAGGCGCGGTGCTCGCCACCATCGGCGGATGCGCGACTTCAGGTTGGCCAGAGGCCGAATCCGCCGGTGCCCACGGGGAGTGGAACGGGTCGAACTGGACCGCATCAATCTCGCGCTCGGGGTCTTCGGCACGATAGACGGCGCGCTCGACGGTATTGCGGAGCTCGCGCACATTGCCCGGCCAGGGATAGGTTTCGAACGCTTGCTTGATCTTGTCCGAAAAGCCCGGCCAATTGGACCATTCGAGCTCGACCGCCATCCGCCGCCCGAAATGCTCGGCGAGCAATGGGATATCGCCCTGGCGGGCGCGAAGCGGCGGCAACGTCACCACCTCGAAACTCAACCGGTCGAGCAGATCGGCGCGGAATCGGCCCTCGTCGACCAGCCGCGGCAGATGCTCGTTGGTGGCGGCGACGATTCGGACATCAACCTGGATCGGACGCGACGCGCCGATCCGGGTAATCTCACCATATTCAACCGCGCGCAGCAGCCGGTCCTGGGCCGGCGACGACAGGCTGGCGAGTTCGTCGAGGAACAAGGTGCCGCCGTCGGCTTCCTCGAACCGGCCGTGACGGGTTTTGGCGGCGCCGGTGAAGCTGCCCGCTTCATGCCCGAACAATTCGGCTTCGATCAGATTCTCGGGCAAGGCCGCACAATTCATCGTTACTAGTGGCCCGGCCCAGCGACCAGACAGATGGTGCAGCCGCTCGGCGATCAGCTCCTTGCCGGTGCCGCGTTCGCCGATCACCAGCACCGGACGATTGAGCGGCGCAGCCCGGCTGGCGCGTTCGACCGCGTCGAGAAAGGCCAGGCTCGACCCGACGAATTGATTTGTCCGCTCCATGTCCGAACAGTTGGTGCGTGACACCATGCATTGGCAAGGATTTTCCGACGAACGAACGGCGGAAAAATGCGTTTTTTGCGCTATCTTGTGGTTTCTGCAAAAGTGGCACGGAGCTTGAATAGACTAGTACAACAGGCCGACCACTGCACGGAGTGCTTCATGGGTATCTTTTCCCGCACGCGGGACATTTTCGCAGCCAATATGACCGAGCTGCTCGACCGTGCCGAAGATCCGGCGCGGATGATCCGGATGATCATCCTAGAAATGGAAGAGACGTTGGTCGAAGTTCGCGCTTCCGCCGCGCGCTCGATCGCGGATGGCAAGGAAATGCGCCGCGCGATCAGCCGGCTTGATGAACTGTCGTCGAGCTGGACGGAGAAGGCCGAGCTGGCGCTGTCCAAGGATCGCGAGGATTTGGCCAAGGCGGCATTGATGGAACGCCAGAAGGCGACCGACATGGCCGAGGGCCTGCGCGCCGAGATCAAGTCGATCGAGGATACGCTGAAAAGCTATGAGGCGGATATCGCCAAGTTGCAGGGCAAGTTGCGTGAAGCGCGCAGCCGGCAAAATGCGATCGCTAACCGCTTGGAAAGCGCGGTCACGCGCGCCAAGGCGAGCGAAATGCTCAACGGTGGCCGCACGGAGGATGCATTCTCGCGCTTTGAAATCCTCGAGCGTCGCGCCGACTTCGCCGAGGGTCGCGCCGATGCGCTGGGGATGACTGGGCCGAAAAGCCTTGAGGAAGAAATCGCCGACCTGCGCGCCAGCGATAGCGTCGACGCCGAACTGGAAGCAATGAAGGCCGCAATGAAGGCCAGGGGGGTATAATGCCGGTTGAAGCAGCATTTACGGGAGTGGTCGCGCTCCTCGTTATTTTCGTAGGCCTGCCGTGGCTGATCTTTCACTACATCACGAAGTGGAAGACCGCGAAGACTCTGACCGGCGCCGACGAGCAATTGCTCGACGAGCTCTATGACGCTGGCCGCCGCCTCGACGAGCGTCTTTGCTCGATCGAGCGGATCATGACTGCGGAAAATCCCGAGTGGCGGCAAAATTGCCTGCCGGGTTCGGCAGGGCGCGAAAGCAGCGGCAGCCTGCTCAAGGATTTCGACAATCTGCAGAGTCGCACCGAGCGGTTGCTCGGCGAGAGGAGATAAAGCGATGGTGCAGCCTGCCAGCCGCACGCGTTTCTATCGCGACAAGCGCAATGGCAAGATCAATGGCATGTGCGCCGGGATCGCCGACTACACCGGAATCGACGTAAACCTCGTGCGCTGGATGCTCGTTTTCGCGACATTCTTTAGCGGCGGATCGACTATTCCGCTATATTTTGTGGCAGGGTGGATTTCGCCCGACCGGCCGCGCGAGCTCGATCGCGACGATGCTCAGCAGCAGCAATTCTGGCAGGGCGTTCGCGCCTCTCCCGCGCGAAGTGCTCGGGCGATCGCCAGCAATTTTCGCGAGATCGACCGGCGGTTGGCTGACATCGAACATTATGTCACCACCGAAAACCGCAGTCTCGCCCGCGAGATCGATCAATTGCGCTAGTCTGCATTCCAGGGGGAAATGAGCATGAATTTCGGCGGACCAGGTTTCGTTCTGGCGATCATCGCAATGAGCTTTGTGGCATGGATCATCACCACCGCGATCCGCGCCCGCCACGGCTATCCGCTGGAAGGCGAATGGGGTGGCACGGTGAGCAAGGAAGATCCAGCGACCAAGCAATTGGTGGCCGAGAATGAAGCGCTCAAGACCAATGTCGCGCGCCTCGAAGATCGGCTCAAGGTGCTTGAACGGATCGCCACCGACCCGTCGAAGCGGCTGGCCGACGACATCGACAACCTCCGCTAAGGAAACACGCAATTATGGATCCTGAATTCGCCGCTATCATCGAGGTCGTCATCAAGGTCTTGCCGATGGTCGTGATGATCGTTGCGCTTGGCGTCGGCGGATCGCTGCTCAGTACCTGGCTGAAGATCAAGAATGGCTATCCGCTACAGAACAGCTGGGGCATGCCATTGCACAAGAAAACCGACCAGGAATCGATCGAGCGGATCAAGTTGCTATCTTCCGAAAATGCCCAGCTTCGCGCGGAAATCGGATCGATGAAGGATCGGTTGGAAACCGTCGAGCGGATCGTCACCGACCAGCCATTGCGATTGGCGCGCGAGATTGACCAACTGTCGATCGACAAGGGAGGGCGCGCATAATGGATGATATCGCAAGCTGGATCTGGGTTCTCATCCCCCTCGCGGCGATCAGTATCGCGCCGTTCAAGATGTGGCTGGCGATCAAGGAACGGCAGATTATTGCGCAGACCGCCTTGGCAGCGGAGAAAAGCGCCCAATATGCATCGCATGTTGAACGACTTGAACAACGTGTGAGAGTACTCGAACAAATTGCGACCGACCGCGGCGTTGAGACTGCGGCGCAGATTGAAGCACTGCGGGCACCGCGCCTGACCGGAGTTGACGCCAAATGAACCCCTTTGAATTCGTTCTCCTGATCATCCTGATCACCACAATCGGCGGGATCGTCCGGGCAAAGATGGGATTTCCGTCGTTCCGCTCATCACGCGAGAACCGGCGCAGGCTTGGCTCCTTCGATCGCGGCGAGCAGCAGCAATTGCCGCGCGACGATGCGGATTCGATCCGCCTGCGCGAGGAGGTCAAGATGCTCAAGGAGCGGGTCCAGACGCTCGAGCGGATCACGGTCGACAAGGAAAATAGCCTGGCCCGCGAAATCGACAGTTTGCGCGACCGCTAAGCGGCGGCTAGGCGGGCGGCGTGACCGCGCTCCCCGACATCCTCGAAGATTATTCATTGCTTGAGAGCGAGGATCGTTATCGCCTGCTGATCGACCTCGGCCGCGATCTCGACCCGATGCCCGATGCATTGAAGACCGACGCCACCAAGGTGCGCGGTTGCTCGGCGTCGGTTTGGGTTTATCCGACCCAGGCCGGCGACGGTCGGCTGCACTTCCTCGCCGACAGCAATGCCGCTATCACCAAGGGGGTTGTCGCGCTGGTGCTGGCCGTGGTGCAAGACCGCGCACCGGCCGAGATTGCGGCGATGGATATCGCGGCCGCGCTCGCGCCGTTCAATCTGGCGCGCGAATTGTCGTCCAACCGGACCCAGGGCATCCCCAACATGATCGCCTTGGTCCGCCAAACCGCCGAGCGGCTGGCGTGAGCAACTTCGACCCGAAGCAATTTTTCGAACTCGCGGCCAAAGTCGGGCACGGCCAGGCGCTGGGCCTCGAGTATCGCGCTTCGGGCGATGATTGGGTCGAGCTTGCGCTGCCATGGCGCGAGGAATTGGTCGGGGTGGCGGAGACCGGCATCCTTGCCTCGGGCGCCATCGTCAGCCTGGTCGATACCTGCGGCGGCGCATCGATATGGCAGGCGCTTGGGCAGTTCCAGCACATCGTGACAATCGACCTCAGGCTCGATTACCTCCGCCCCGCGCTCAAGGGCGAGACGGTGATCGCGCGCTGCCGCTGCGACAAGCTCACCCGCCAGATCGCGTTCGTCAGCGGGATGGCACATACCGGCGACGACGGCCGCCCGGTCGCCCGCGCGGTCGGCACGTTTATGCTGACGCCTTAAATCAGTTCGCCGCGTCGCTCGGCGGCCTTGCGCAGTACGTCATACGCTGCCTGGACCTGCTGGAAGCGCTTGGCGGCTTCCGTGTCGTCGCGATTGACGTCGGGGTGAAATTGCTTGGCCAGCCCGCGATACGCCGCCTTGATCGTCGCGGCATCGGCATCGACGTCGATCTCAAGCGCTTCATAGGCGCGCATTTCGTCGCTGCTGCGGCTGCCGTCGCCCGAACCCGCCCATTGGTAATGCGCGCTCTTGCGATAGGCGGAAGCGTCGCTTTCTTCATCGGCGGCGCGGCGTGCGGCTTCCTCCGGGGTCAACCCGGCGAAATAGTCCCAGCCCTTGTTATATTCGCCCGCATGCAACTGGCAGAACATCCAGCGTTCGGGACTGTTGGGGGCTTTGGGCGCGGGCCGGTCCCCAATGTCATTGCAGCCCTCGCGGTCGCACAGCCGGACCTTGGCCGCAGCGCTGCCCTTCGTCCCATACGGGCGCCAGCGGGGGAATCCCCAATCATCCTTGCGGGTTACCTTGGCCATCGCTTCGCCTTGTAGACTGAACACGCCGTCATTGCGACCAGCGAAAAAATGTCAGGGGACCTGTAAGCCGGGTTCTGTCCACCGCCGAAGCGGATGGGCGACCATTCCTCTAGGCGACGGATTGCCCCGCCGCTCAAGCGACCAACCCGGGCGACGAGGCGGAATAGCCCCATATGCCGCCCCTATTCGGTCTTGCACCAGGTGGGGTTTGCCATGCCGCCGCTGTTGCCAGCGCCGCGGTGCGCTCTTGCCGCACCCTTTCGACCTTACCGAACCGAAGATCGGCGGTATGCTTTCTGTGGCACTTTCCCTGAAGCCTTGGCGTGAGCCTCAACCTCGCCGGGCGTTACCCGGCACCTTCATTCCGTGGAGCCCGGACTTTCCTCGCCCCCGCTTGCGCGGGGCCGCGGCCGCCCAGTCCCCTGACGGAGCGGCCAATGAACTATTGCGGTCTCGGGAGCAATAAGGAGAGCAATTTCGCGCGGCACTCGCCGTCGACGATGCCGTCGATGCGATCGGGGCGGAAGCGGCGCTGGAAGGCGATGGTTGCTTTGTGACCGTCGCTGACATCATAGCCGAACCGTTCGAGCGCCAGGTAGAAGCCGGCATCGGGCCAGAACGGGTCCATCAAATCGCGCGTCGGGCTGGGCAGCGCGAGGCGGCGGCGGGCTAGCGCCTCCCACGGGAACAGTTCACCCGGATCCTCCTTGCGCGCGGGAGCGATGTCCGAATGGCCGACGACATTGCCGCGCCCGATGCCGTGGCGTTCCTTGATGCTCGACACCAGCGAGATGACCGACGCGACCTGATCATCGGGGAATGGACGATAGCCGAATTCATGTCCCGGATTGACGATTTCGATCCCGACGCTGGCGGAATTGACGTCGGTTACCCCGCGCCAATAGCTCTTGCCGGCATGCCACGCGCGCTTGGTCTCATCGACTAGGCGATAAATCGAGCCATCTTCGTCGATGCAATAATGCGCCGAAACCTTGGCCTCGGGTGAAGTCATCCGGTCGAGCGCGCTTTGGCAGTCGGGCATGCCGGTATAATGCAGGATGATCATCGTCACCGGCAGCGCCCGATCGTCGAAATTCGGCGAGGGGCGGTCGATCATCTCCATCGGCTCATGGCACACGCCAAGCCGCGCGCCGTCAAGCCTTTTCAGGCGGTGCGAGCACGTCGGTCGGCGTCGGCACCGTCGGCCAGCCGATATAGTCCGCGAGTCTCTCGATCCGCCGCAAAGCGCGTGGTCTGGCCAATCACCGTTTCGCCGGCGCCGAGCATAAGCGCGCCATCGGGGGCCAGCGCAGACGCCAGCCGCTCGAATGCCGCAGCTCGCTTTTCCGGGCTCAAATAGAGCAACACGTTGCGGCACAGGATGATGTCGAACTGGCCGGGATGCGGCGGTGGCTCGAGGATGTTGTGGACCTGGAAGCGGATCTGGCGACGAAGCGTTTCGGCGGCGCGCCAGCCCTCCTCGCTTTCGGT
The DNA here is from genome assembly GCF_031372575.1 of Sphingomonas sp. Classification (GTDB taxonomy): domain Bacteria; phylum Pseudomonadota; class Alphaproteobacteria; order Sphingomonadales; family Sphingomonadaceae; genus Sphingomicrobium. The sequence goes on from NZ_JANMLM010000088.1 coordinate 20,283, forward strand.
GAACCAGCGAATCATCTGCTGGATGCCGAGCCCGCGCTGGACTTCGAACTGAGTGTAGACCCCGGCGCGCGCCCGATCGACGACTTGCCCTGATACGTCGGAGCCGAGGATGTCGATCGTCCAGCCCTGCCATTTCAACGGATCGTCTGCGAACAGCATCGCCAGCGAATATGGCTCCTGTCCCGTCGAGCAACCCGCCGACCAGATTTTGAAGCTGCGTTTGGTGGAGCGTGCTTTGGCCAGCGCCGGGAGGAATTGCTGGGTCAGCAGATCGAACGGCTGGCGATCGCGGAAGAAATAGGTTTCGTTGTTTAACAGCGCCTCGACGACAAGGTTGGGCAGCGCCGGTTCGCGCCCCATGACCAAAATGGTGATCAGCTCATCGAGCGTCGCGATCCCGCGCTCGCGAAGCAAAGATGACAGCGCGGTCTCGATCCGCCAGCGGCGGCTCATCGTCAGTTGCTGCCCGGTACGCGCTTCCAACAGGCCGGCGAGAATCCGGCTGGAGCTATCACTCACCTGCATGCGGCATCACCAATCCGATGGGCGATGCGCGTTGCAATCCGCGCGGGGGGAAGGATCGCGCTCGCGAGGCCCGCCTCGGCGACGGCGCGCGGCATGCCCCACACGGCCGAGCTGGCTTCGTCCTGGACCAGCACAGACCCGCCTGAGCCGACCAGAGCCATCGCGCCTTCGAGGCCGTCGCGACCCATCCCGGAGAACACGACTCCGAGCGCTTCCGCGCCGAGCATCGCGCCGGCCGAGGTGAGCATTGGATCGACCGACGGCAGGAACCCGCTCGCCGAACGCCGCCGAATCAGCCGCGCAATCATCTTGCCGCCGCTGACATCAATCGTCAGGCTGGCGTCACCCGGGGCGATCACGATCCGATCGGGCAGCAAGCGCAGCCCATCCTCGGCGACCAAGGCCTCGCGGCCCGCCGCCGTGGCCAGTTGGCGCGCGAACACCGCCATGAACGGTTGTGGCAGGTGCTGGGTGACGAGGATCGGCGTGCCGACCTTCGCTGGAAGCGCCTGGAAGAATGCGGTCAGCGCATGAATCCCGCCGGTCGATGCGCCTAACGCGAGCAATTTGACCGGCCCGTCGTTCATCGTGCGAAGCAAACCGGCCGGGATCGAATCTTTGACTGGCGCGCGCGGCGGTACAGTCGGCGTGGCGCGACCGAGCGCGCGCAACTTAGCGAGCAAAACTTCGGAAAAGCGACCGTTGAAGCGGCCCGTGCCCGGCTTGGGCAGGGTGTCGGCAGCGCCCAGTGCCAGCGCGGCGACGGTCTCCTCCGCGCCTTCCTCGGCCAGCGAGGAGACGATCAGTACCTTGGCACCATGCGCCGCAGCAAGGATTCCGGGGATTGACTTGAGGCCGCCTGCGCCCGGCATTTCAAGGTCGAGCAGGACGATATCGACCCTGACCTGGCCAAGTGCGATTATCGCATCTTCCGCCGTCCCGGCAACCGCGACAATCTCGAACCCTTCATCCGCGGCGATCATCCGCGACAGGATGGCGCGCGCGACCATCGAATCGTCGACCACCATCAGCCGCAGGCGCAGTTCCTCATGGCCGCGAGCGGCTGGTCCAGATTTGGCTAACGCCTGGGTCACTGGGGGCGCCTCAGGCGACGCCGACGAGTTGCAACTTGATGTGGAGCGTTTCGCGGTCGAACGGCTTCATCACATACTCATCGGCACCGGCCTCAAGCGCGGCGCGGATGTGCGCCATGTCATTCTCGGTGGTGCAGAACACTACCTTGGGCTGGTCTTCGTGACCGCGCTGACGAAGCAATTTCAGGAATTCCATGCCGCTCATCACTGGCATGTTCCAGTCGAGCAGGACGACGTCGGGCATCGACGCCTCGCAGCGGGTCAGCGCCTCGCGGCCGTCACCGGCCTCGTCGACCTGAAAATCAAGGGTTTCGAGGATATGGCGAGCGACCTTGCGGATCACCTTGCTGTCGTCGACGATTAGGCAGGTCTTCATGCGGATATCCTGTTCAATTCCAGGCCGGTGTAAACGGCAAGGGTAACCAGAGGCTTAAGCCCGACCATTCAGGCAGCACGGGCTTCGGGCGGGGTTCCGGCGATCAAGGCAGCGACGTCGATTAGCAGCAGCGGCCCTTCCTCGGTTTCGACCATGCCCAGCGCGACCCGTTCCCACCCCTCGCCCATCGCGGCGCGGACCGGCGACGGATCGGACATCGCCTCGACCACATCTTCGACCGTATCGACGATCAGGGCGTAATGGTGGCCGTCATATTCGACCACCGCCGCCTCGCGGATCCCGTCCGAGCAATCGCTGTCGCCAAGATCGAGCGAACGCACCGTGTCGATTACCGTCAGCACCCGGCTGCGCAGCGCCGACAGCCCTGCGATATGTGGCGCGGCGCGGGGCACCGGGATCAACGTATCGAGTTCGACCACCGATTCGATTGCGGCCGACGGAAACGCCACGCGGCTTCCGGCGATCGACACGATCAACAGTAACTGGCTCATCGTCCCTTGCCTCCGGCGCTTGCCGATTTGAGCGCCGATAACAGCCCGACGCGGTCGTAGCGGTAGATGCTGCCATCGTCGGTGGCACTGTCCTTGTCGGCGCGGAGAACGAGGGTGCGCTTGGCATGGACCTTGTCGACCGCGCTCTGTTCGGTGGCGATCACCAGATCGGGAATCAATTCGTCATGCTCGTCGATTACCAGGTAGCCCGCCGCTTCGACGATCGGGCGGAGCATGTTCTGCAGCCACGGATCGTGTGACGGGATACGGCAGACCGACTGGTGCGCGGGGACCATCCCGGCGCCGAGATGATGCGCGAACAGCCAGTGCGCGTCGACCAATTCGGCGGGTTCACCACCGATCAGGCTGACCCCGCTGACCGCGCCGTGATGTTCGGCGGCGATAATTTCATGGTCGATCGTCATCAGGTCGATTACGTCGCGGAACACATAGCCGATCTCGTGCTGGCCATCGCTCAGCCGGAACACGCGCACCTTGTCGTCATCGGGGCCGAGCGCGTCGGCGCCGGCGAGCGGCAGGATGAGATTGCCAAGCTGGATCCTGAGCTGCCCGGCCGCTTCCCGGATTGAAGCGCGGGGGACTTCCTCGATCCGATCGACGAGCGCGAGGCGGATAGCGCGGCGGTTGCCGTCGAGGCCATTGAACAGCAGCACATTGTCGTCGCGAATCGTCTTGGTGGCGGTCGCTTCGGCGATCCGCGAGACGCGTTCCTGGACCTCGAGCTTGACCCCGCCGACTTCGGCCAGGCCCGCCGGATCGAACAGCAGGATCGGGCTTCCGTCATCGGCCAGGGTCGTCCCGGCATAGAGTCCGGTTGCCATCACCGCCGGAGCGGCGGGCTTGACCACCAGTTCCTCATGATCGTGGATCCGGTCGACCGCGAGCGCATAGAGATCGCCGCCAGCCGGGCGCAGCACGACCAACGTTCGCTCCTCGTCGGGAATGTCGCTGGCCAAGCCGAGTACATCAGCGAGGCTGATTTCGGGCATGCGGCGGCCGCGAATGGTGGCGACACCGGCGCCGCCGATGCTGTCGAGCGTGACCGAACTGCCATTGGCGCGGACGATTTCTTCGATCGCGGCGCGCGGAATGGCGAAATGCTGGTTGCCGATCGACACCGTCAGCGCCGGAATGATGGTCAGCGTCAGCGGCACGCGCAGCGTCATCCGCGTGCCGTGGCCCGGATTGCTGTCGACTTCGACGATCCCGCCGATCCGCTCGACGTTGGAGCGGACCACGTCCATGCCGACGCCGCGGCCGGAGATTGAGGTGACTTCCTCAGCGGTCGACAGCCCGGCCTCGAAGATCAACGCGAGCCGTTCTCGCGGGGTCATCTTGGCGGCTTCGACTGCCTCCAGCGTGCCAGCAGACAGCGCTTTCTCGACCAGTTTCTTGCCGTCGATGCCTTTGCCGTCATCGGTGATGTCGATCAAAATCTGGTTGCCTGACTGCCGAGCCGAAACGGTCAGCAGGCCGATCTCGCGCTTGCCCGACTTCAATCGGTCAGCAGGGCTTTCGATGCCATGATCGACCGCGTTGCGGATGATGTGGGTCAAGGGATCGCGGATCATCTCGATCATCTCGCGGTCAAGCTCGACATCGCCGCCGTCGATATCGACCATGATCTGCTTGCCCAGTTCACCCGACAAATCGCGCACCAGGCGCGGCAGGGCGACGAACAAATTCTCGATCCGCTGCATCCGGGTGCGGGTGATCGCATCGCGCATTTCGGCGATGATCCCGCTCAGGCGCTCGAACGCGCCATCGACGGTGACATCATTCTCGGTCTCGCGCAGGCGCCGCGCAAGTTCGTTGCGGGCCAGCACCATGTCCGACACGCCGCTCATCACCCGGTCGAGCAATTCGACCGACAGGCGGATGGTGCGCGGTGCAGCCGAAGCCTTGCCATCGGCCAACGCGACAGCGGTAGGTACGGAAATCCCTTCGGCGCCGGGTTCGAGCGCGAGGATCAGGCTGCTGTCGTCGCCAGCGGGAAAATCCTCGCCAGCATCAATCGCGGCGACCATTTCGCCGATCCGGTCGATCACCGCCAGCACCGCGCTGACCAACTGGCCATCGGGGGTGCGGCGACCGGCGCGGCAATCGGCCAATGCGTCTTCGGCGGCGTGGCTCAATGCTTCGAGGCGCGGAAATTCGAAGAAGCCGCAATTGCCCTTCACAGTGTGGACGAAGCGGAAAATGCTGTCGAGCCGGGCGCGGTCGTCGGGCTGCGCTTCCCAGGCAACGATCTCGCCGCCCAGCGCTTCGAGCATTTCACGGCATTCCGCCACGAAATCGGCAATCAGATCGTCCATCTTGCTGTTCACCCTGCGCTACACTCAAGCGACCTATGGGCGAAAAGGGTTAATGCGGCGTTATTCCGCGCCGTTGATCAGGCGGTGAGCGTCGCGCCGATCATCAGCACGTCGGCCGAGGGATCGGACAGGCGGATTTCGCCCCCCGCCTCGCTCGCCAGCGCATGCGCCAGCCACGCCCCAGCAGCGCGCGGCTCGACGCTCCCGCCCGAGCTGCCCTTGGCCAGTGTCTCGCGCAGATTGGGGTCGAGCAGGATGCGCGGCCCCTCCCCGCGGATCACGATCTCGATCTTGCCGCCGGCTTCTTCGGCCCCGACATCGAGCCGCCCGCCGCGCACCAAAGCATCGCCGGCGATCAATGCAAGGTTGAGCAACAGCTTGACCGCGCCCTTCGGCAGCGCATCAGCATTGACGATCCACCCCAACTCTAGCTGCTTCTCGCTCCCGAACAGCCCGGCCAGCGCGGCATGCGCTTCGCGCGTGTCGATCGTCGCTCCAAACCCACCCGCCGCGCCAAACGCGAGGCGGAAAAATTTCAACTTGTTGGCGCTCGCACGGGCACTGTCGTTCAGCAATTCAAGGCACCGCTCGCGCATCGCCGGGTCCTGCTCGTCGGCTATCAGCTCAAGCCCATTATTGAGCGCCCCGACCGGTGACAGCAGATCGTGGCACAGACGCGAACAGAGCAAACTTGCAAGATCGATGGCGTTCATCGGCGGCGTGATGCGTCACCCGCTACGAAATCGCAAGACGCCACCATTGAAGCCCCTGAACTTGCTCCCCATATTCTGATCATGGCCGGGGGGCATCAGATCATTTCCATCGCTCTCGACGAGCGCCATGCGGGCTGGCGCCTCGATCGCGCGCTGGCCGATGCCCATCCGACCTTGTCGCGCGAGCGATTGAAGGTGCTGGTCAAGAGTGGCGCGCTGTCGGTTGGCGACAGGCTCTACCGCGATCCGGCAGTCAAGATGCAGGGCGACGAGGCGTTCGCGCTCGCCATCCCCGACCCCACGCCGGCGCATAATGAAGCGCAGGAGATCCCGCTCGTCATCGCCTATGAGGACGAGCATCTGCTAGTGGTCGACAAGCCCGCCGGCCTCGTCGTCCACCCCGCCGCGGGCAATCGCGACGGCACCCTGGTCAACGCCTTGCTCCACCATTGCGGACCATCGCTGAGCGGGATTGGCGGCGTCGCGCGGCCCGGAATCGTTCACCGCATCGACAAGGATACCTCGGGACTGCTGCTGGTCGCCAAGACCGACCGCGCGCACGAAGGCCTGTCGAAGCAATTCGCCGACCATAGTATCGAGCGGCGCTACCTCGCCATCGTCACCGGCGTCCCGACGATGCTCAACGGCCGGGTCGAGGCGTATCTCGCGCGCTCGCCGACCGACCGCAAGAAGGTCGCGGTAGTCAAGGACGGCAGCGGCAAGCGCGCTGTAACCCATTGGAGTGTTCGAACGAAGTTACGGGATGCGGCGCTGGTCGAGTGCCGCCTCGAAACCGGGAGGACTCATCAGGTGCGCGTCCACATGGCCTCGATCGGCCATCCTTTGCTCGGTGACCCGGTCTATGGCCGCGCGCCCAAACAGCGCCAGCGCGAGTTATTGCTGCGGCTCGGCTTCAAGCGCCAGGCGCTCCACGCGGCGGCGCTCGGCTTCATTCATCCGATCACAAAGGTACGTTTGTCGTTTGAAAGCGACCTTCCGTCGGACATGCAGGAACTGTTCAGCGCACTTGGTGTATAAGCTAATAGTGGTTAGGGGCGTTCGCGACGGCGGCCCGACCCAGGGAGATTGTGACTGATATGGCACGCACAGCGACGACTCAGGGCAAGAGATCGATGTCGATTCCCGCTTCCGGCGGTGAAGCGGGCCTCAATCGCTATCTGACCGAGATCAAGAAATTCCCGATCCTCGCCCCCGAGGAGGAGTTCATGCTGGCCAAGGCATGGCGCGAGCAGGGCGACACCGACGCCGCCGCGCGGCTGGTCAACTCGCATCTGCGCCTCGTCGCCAA
>NZ_JANMLM010000090.1:0-33197 GCF_031372575.1 Sphingomonas sp.
GCGATGTGCTACGAGGCCGTGCCGGCCCAGTACCAAGGGAACCGCCGGCCGTTGCGCTACGACATCGACATGGTCAAATGCATCTATTGCGGGCTGTGTGCGGAGGCATGCCCGGTTGACGCGATCGTAGAAGGCCCGAACCTCGAATTCGCCACCGAAACGCGCGAAGAACTGCTCTACGACAAGGCCAAATTGCTTGCCAACGGCGACCGCTGGGAAGGCGCCATCGCCGCCAACCTTGCCGCCGACGCGGCATACCGGTAGGCGCGCGGCACCTTATGATCACCATCCTCGCCTTTTATTTGTTCGCGACGCTTACGGTCACGTCGGCCTTGCTCGTGATCTTCGCGCGCAACCCGGTGCATAGCGTGCTGTGGCTGATCGTGGCGTTCTTCAACGCCGCGGGCCTGATGCTGATCCTCGGCGCCGAGTTCATCGCGATGCTGCTGGTGATCGTCTATGTCGGCGCGGTGGCGGTACTGTTCCTGTTCATCGTCATGATGCTCGACGTCGATTTCGCTGCCTTGCGCAGCGGCTTCACGCGCAACCTGCCGTTCGGGCTGTTGCTCGCGCTCGTCCTGCTCGCCGAGATGATCATTGCCATATCGGCGTGGAAGGCGGGGCCAGTGACCGCGGGGGTTGCGCCCGCAGCGGTCAATCCGCAGCCCAACATCAACGCCATCGGCGAACTGCTCTACACGCGCTTCCTGATGCCGTTCGAACTTGCCGGGCTGATCCTGCTCGTCGCGATGATCGGCGCGATCGTCCTCACCCACCGCCGCCGCGGCGATTCCAAGGGCCAGAACATCAGCAAGCAGATCGCCCGCCGCCCCGAGGATGCCGTCAAGAATATGCAGCCCGGCGTAGGCGAGGGGATGAAGCTGTGATCGGCCTCACCCACTACCTCACCGTAGCGGCGATCCTGTTCACGATCGGGGTGCTCGGCATCTTCCTCAACCGCCGCAACATCATCCTGATGCTGATGGCGATCGAGCTGATCCTGCTCGCGGTGAATATCAATCTGGTCGCGTTCAGCGCCTATCTCGGCGATGTCACGGGGCAGGTATTCGCGATGTTCGTGCTGACCGTCGCCGCGTCCGAAGCCGCCATCGGCCTCGCCATCCTAGTCATCTTCTTCCGCCGCCGCGGCTCGATCGCAGTCGACGCGGCCGACCGGATGAAGGGGTGATCGACTGATGCATCCCGTCCTGTTCATCGTCTTCCTGCCGCTCATCGCCGCGCTGATCGCCGGCCTTGGCGCGCGGATCATCGGCAAGACCGCGTCGAAGGTAATCACCACCGGCGCATTGGTCATTGGCGCGATGCTCAGCTGGCCGATCCTCTTCGCTTACCTCGGCGGCGATGCACAGCCAGTGGTTGTGCCGGTGCTCGACTGGATTCGCTCGGGTGACCTGAGCGTCGATTGGGCGCTGCGCGTCGATGCGCTGACCGCAGTGATGCTGGTCGTCGTCACGACCGTGTCGAGCCTCGTCCATCTCTACAGCTGGGGCTATATGGAGGAGGATCCGTCGCAGCCGCGGTTCTTCGCTTACCTCTCGCTGTTCAGCTTCGCGATGCTGATGCTGGTCACCGCCGACAGCCTGGTCCAGATGTTCTTCGGCTGGGAAGGGGTCGGGCTTGCTTCCTACCTCCTTATCGGTTTCTGGTACCACAAACCCTCGGCCAACGCCGCCGCGCTCAAGGCGTTCGTCGTCAACCGGGTCGGTGATTTCGGTTTTTCGCTCGGCATTTTCGGCACCTTCCTGGTATTCGGCACGGTCTCGATCCCCACCATTCTCGCCGCCGCACCCGGCATGGCCGGATCGACCATTGGCTTCGCCGGGATGACGGTCGACACGATGACCTTGCTGTGCCTGCTGCTATTCATCGGCGCGATGGGCAAATCGGCGCAATTGGGCCTCCACACCTGGCTCCCCGACGCGATGGAGGGGCCGACGCCTGTCAGCGCGCTAATCCACGCCGCGACCATGGTCACCGCCGGCGTCTTCATGGTCTGCCGCCTGTCGCCGATGTTCGAAGTCTCGCCCGCCGCGCTGACCGTCGTCACCTATGTCGGTGCTGCAACTGCCATCTTCGCCGCGACCGTCGCAGTGGTGCAGACCGACATCAAACGCGTGATCGCTTATTCGACCTGTTCGCAATTGGGCTACATGTTCTTCGCTGCCGGATCGGGCGGGTACGGCGCGGCGATGTTTCATTTGTTCACCCACGCTTTCTTCAAAGCCCTGCTGTTCCTCGGCGCGGGGTCGGTGATCCACGCCATGCACCACGAGCAGGACATGCGGCACTATGGCGCGCTGCGTAAGGAAATCCCGTTCACCTTCTGGGCGATGGTTGCGGGCACGTTGGCGATCACCGGGGTCGGGATTTTCGGGATCGGCTTCGCGGGCTATTTTTCCAAGGACGCGATCCTCGAGGCCGCGTTCGCTTCGGGTACCGTGCCGGGGCGCCTCTCGTTCGCGATCGGCGCGCTCGCTGCGTTGCTGACCAGTTTCTACAGCTGGCGGCTGATCTTCCTGACCTTCTTCGGCACGGCGCGCTGGGCGGGCAGCGAGCATATCCAGCACGCGCTCCATACCGATCATCATGGCGATCATCACGAAACCACCGGCACTGGCGGCTATCATCCGCACGAAAGCCCGTGGACGATCCTGCTCCCGCTCGCCTTGCTCTCGCTGGGCGCGGTGTTCGCGGGGCTGGCCTTCCACGAGCAGTTCGTCGGGTCGGAAGCGGGCACCAGCTTTTGGCACGGCAGCGTGCCGTTCAGCGAGCATCTCGCCCATGCCATGCACGATGTGCCGACGTGGGTGAAATATACGCCGCTGACCGTGATGCTGGTCGGTCTTGCGCTCGCCTATCGCAATTACATGGCAAAACCCGAAGCCCCTGCGGCCTTTGTCGCCATGTTCCCGCAGCTGCACAATTTCCTGATTCACAAATGGTATTTCGACGAGCTTTATGACGCGATCTTTGTTCGCCCGGCCTTCGCCATCGGCCGCTTTCTGTGGCACCGCGGCGACGAACAGACGATCGACCGCTTCGGCCCGCACGGCGCGGCGGTCGCGGTGGCGCAGGGCAACAAGCTCACCGCCAGGCTCCAGTCGGGTTACGTCACCAGCTACGCGCTCGTCATGCTGCTGGGCTTGATCGGCGCGACCAGCTGGGTGTTCTGGTGGGCCTCATGACCGGCCTGCCGATCCTTTCGATCCTGATTGCCGTCCCCTTGATTGCAGGTGTGCTTGCGCTGTTCCTCAGCGCCGGTGGCGCGCGCTGGACCGCGCTCATTGCAACGCTCACCAACCTCGCGCTCGGCATCGCGCTGTGGGTCGCCTACGATCCCTCCGGCGCTCAGTGGCAGTTCGTCGAGCGTGTCGGCCTCGCCGGATCGCCGATCGACTGGGCGCTGGGGATCGACGGCATCGCGTTGATGCTGATCATGCTCAGCGTGTTCCTGATGCCGATCTGCATCGGCGCGTCATGGCGCGCGATCGAAAAGCGCGTGCCCGAATATATGAGCGCCTTCCTGCTGATGGAGGCGCTGATGATCGGCGTCTTCACCGCCCAGGACCTGCTGCTGTTCTACATCTTCTTCGAAGGTGGCCTGATCCCGATGTATCTCATCATCGGCATCTGGGGCGGCGCCGAGCGGATCAAGGCGAGCTACAAATTCTTCCTCTACACCTTGGCTGGCTCGGTGCTGATGCTGATCGCGATGCTGGTGATGATCAACACCGCCGGCACCAGCGATATTCCTGCCTTGATGGCCTATGATTTCGACCCCGGACTGCAATGGTGGCTATGGCTGGCGTTCTTCGCCAGTTTCGCGGTCAAGATGCCGATGTGGCCGGTCCACACCTGGCTTCCCGATGCCCACGTCCAGGCGCCGACCGCGGGCTCGGTGATCCTCGCCGGCGTGTTGCTCAAGATGGGCGGCTACGGCTTCATCCGCTTCTCGCTGCCGATGTTCCCCGACGCTTCGGCCAATTTCCTCCCTTTAATATTCATTCTGAGCGGTATCGCGGTGGTCTACACATCGCTCGTTGCCCTGGTGCAGCGCGACATGAAGAAGCTCATTGCTTACTCGTCGGTCGCCCATATGGCGTTCGTTACCTTCGGCCTGTTCGCCTTCAACCGGCAGGGGATCGAGGGCGCATTGCTGGTAATGCTCAGCCACGGTCTGGTCTCGGGCGCTCTGTTCCTGTGCGTCGGCGTGATTTACGACCGGCTCCACACCCGCGAGATCGACCGCTATGGTGCGTTGAGCGACAATATGCCCGGTTATGCCTTGCTGTTCATGCTGTTCACCATGGCCAGCGTCGGCCTGCCCGGCACCAGCGGCTTCGTCGGCGAATTCCTCGCTTTGGTCGGCACCTATCGCGCTTCGTCATGGGCCGGGATTGTCGCCACCACCGGGATCATCCTCGGCGCGGCATACATGCTCTATCTCTACTGGCGGATCGCTTACGGCACCAAGCGCCATGACGATGCCGCCGCAATGAAAGACCTCGATGCGCGCGAGTGGTGGCTGCTCGCCCCGATCGCTGCTGCCGTGTTGTGGATGGGGGTCTATCCAGAGAGCTTCCTCAAGCCAATGCGCGCCGACGTAGGTCGCTTGTTGGTCCGCCTCGACCGCGCCGCGCCGCCGGGGGACTCGCATCTCACCGCCGGCAGGCCCGTCGCCAAGGCTGCTGGCGAAGCCCACTCCACTCCGGCGGAAGCCCATTGATGAATATCGCCGCCATCCTCCCAGAAGTCATCCTGACGGTCGGTGCGATCATCCTGATGATGGTCGCTGCGTTCGGCGGCCGCCACGCGGCCACGTTTACCACTTGGGCCGCCGTCGCGATCCTGATTGTTGCGGCAGTCCTTACGCTCGGTCGCCCGCAGGATGCCGGCCCCTTGTTCGGCGGGCTGATCGTCGCGGACGGCTTCGGCGCGTTCGGCAAAGTGTTGATCTTCCTCGCTGCTGCGGTCGCGTGCATCGCCGCGCATGGCTGGTTCGACCGCGATTTCGAACATGCCGCCGAATATCCGGTGCTCATCCTGCTCGCCACGGTCGGCACTGCGGTGATGGTCTCCGCCACCAGCCTGATGACGCTTTATGTCGGGCTCGAATTGTCGAGCCTGTCGGGCTACGTCCTCGCGGCCTACCGGCGGTCGGACGAGCGTTCAGCCGAAGCCGGCCTCAAATATTTCGTCCTCGGTGGCCTCGCCTCTGGCATCTTGCTGTACGGCATTTCCTTGCTTTACGGCTTCACCGGCACCACCAGCTTCAGCGGCATCGCCGCCGCTTTCGGACGTGACCCGACCCCGTCGATGGGCCTGTTGTTCGGCTTGGTATTCACGCTCGCCGGCATGGCGTTCAAGATCAGCGCGGTGCCGTTCCACATGTGGACACCCGACGTTTACGAAGGTGCGCCGACGCCGGTTACCGCTTTCTTCGCCTCCGCGCCAAAAGTCGCCGCCGTGCTTCTCGCGACGCGCATCTGCCTCGACGCGCTGGCACCGGCGATCGACGCCTGGCGCCAGATCGTCATTTTCGCCGCGCTCGCCTCGATCGCGCTCGGTGCCATCGCGGCGTACGGCCAGACCAACATCAAGCGGCTGCTGGCTTATTCCTCAATCAACAATGTCGGCTTCGCATTGATCGGCCTTGCCGCAGGCGGCCCCAAGGGTGCGTCGTCGGTGTTGTTCTACATGGCAATCTACGTGGTGATGACGCTTGGCGCTTTCCTCTGTGTGCTCAGGATGCGCGACGAGCAGGGCGAACCGGTTGAGAGCCTGTCGAGCCTATCGGGCCTGTCGCAAACCCGCCCGGCGCTTGCCGCCGCGCTTGCGATCTTCATGTTCAGCCTTGCCGGAATCCCGCCCTTGTTCGGCTTCTACCCTAAGCTGCTCGTCTTCACCGCAGCAGTGAACAGCGGCCTGATTGCGGTCGCGGTTGCTGGAATTCTCGGCACGGTGGTGGGCGCTTATTACTACCTCAAGATCGTCAAGATCATGTATTTTGACACGCCCGCTGCGCCTTTCGCCAAACCCAACGCACCGGTCGAGACCGGCCTGATCGCCGTGACCGCGCTCATCGTCAGCCCGCTCGGCTATGCGCTGATCGGCCCGATCGGCACCTTGGCCGACAAGGCCGCCGCAACTTTGTTCTGAGGCCGCGCTGGCCCGGCTCCACTTCATCGAAACGACCGGCTCGACCAACGCCGATCTGCTCGCCGATCCAGCAGCGGGGGAGGGCGACTGGCTGATTGCGTATCGCCAGTCGGCGGGGCGCGGTCGCCAGGGTCGCGCGTGGCAATCCCCCGACGGCAATTTCGCCGGCTCGACCATGATCCTGCTGCGCGATGATGATCCGCCCGCACCGACGCTGGCGCTCGCCGTCGGCCTCGCCTTGATCGAGGCAATCGACGCCGCCACCCCCGGCCGCGACACGCTGCTCAAATGGCCCAATGACCTGATGCTCGACGGCGCCAAGCTGGCCGGGATCCTGCTCGAACGGGCGGCAGACCGCGTCGTCGCCGGCTTCGGGGTCAACCTTTCCGCCGCCCCACACATCCCCGGTCGAGCCACCGCCAGTCTCAACGCCGCGCTCACGCCCCAAGCCTTCGCGCCGATGCTCGCCGCCAGCATGGCCCGCATTCTTACCGCCTGGCGGACGGCCGACGCGTCAGCGCTTGCCAAGGCCTGGCAAACCCGCGCCCACCCGCTCGGCACGCCGCTGACCGTTCACAGCGCACCAGGTGAGCAGGTCAGCGGCCGCTTCGATGGGCTCGACGCCGACGGCGCGCTCCGCCTCCGCCTCGACCATGGCCGCATCGAGATAGTCCGCGCGGGTGACGTCAGCCTCGCCAACCCGCCTCTGCCGCGCTAGGGCACCACCATGCTGCTCGCGATCGATGCCGGGAATACCAATGTCGTCTTCGCGCTTGTCGACGGGGGGGGCAGCATCCGCGCGCGCTGGCGGATCGCGACTGATCCGCGCCGCACCGCCGACGAATATGCCGTGTGGCTCCACCAGTTGCTCGCGATGGAGGGCTTCGCCAAGGCCGATGTCAAGCGCGTCATCATCGGTACCGTCGTCCCGCGCGCGCTCCACAATCTGACCGTGCTGGCAGAGAAATATTTCCACCAGAAGCCATTGGTAGCGGGTCAAGATGGCTGGCCGATCGCACTCGACGTGCCCGAACCAGAGACCGTCGGCGCCGATCGTGCATTGAACGCCATCGCCGGCCATGCGCGCCATGATGGCGATCTGATCATCGTCGATTTCGGCACTGCCACCACCTTCGACGTGGTCGATTATTCGGGTGCGTACAAAGGCGGCATCATCGCGCCCGGGATCAACCTCTCGCTCGACGCGCTCGTCGCCGCCGCCGCCAAGCTACCGCGCATCGCGATTGAAGCGCCGACCGACAAAAGCGTCATCGGCCGAACCACCGAAAGCCAGATGCTGATCGGGGTCTATTGGGGCTATGTCGCAATGATCGAAGGGCTGGTAGAGCGGCTCAAGGCCGAGATCGGCCGCCCCGCGCGGGTGATCGCAACCGGCGGCCTCGCAATTCTGTTCGACAAGCACACCGACGCGTTCGATTCGATCGAACCCGACCTTACCATCCAGGGCCTTGCCCTTCTCGCCGCGAAGGCAAAACAGACAATATGACACCCGGCGAAGAACTGCTTTTCCTGGCCCTCGGCGGCTCGGGCGAGATTGGCATGAACGTCAATCTTTACGGAACCCAAGGCAAATGGCTGATGGTCGACCTCGGCCTGACTTTTGCCGACAGCGATTATCCCGGGATCGACCTGATCCTGCCCGAACTCGAATTCATCGAGCAGCGCCGCAAGGATTTGGTCGGAATCGTCCTGACCCACGGGCATGAGGATCATATCGGCGCGATCCCGTATCTTGCCGCCGACCTCAAAGTCCCGCTCTACGCGACGCCGTTCACTGCCGGCCTGATCGCGGGCAAGCTCGAGGAGGAGGGGCTCGCGGGCAAGGTCAAGCTCCACGTCATCCCGCGCGATGGAAGCATCGATCTCGATCCGTTTAAGATCACCTTCAAGGCGCTCGCCCACTCGATCCCCGAGGGCAATGGCTTGGTAATCGAAACCCCGCACGGCAAGATTTTCCACACCGGCGATTGGAAGATCGACGACACGCCCGTCCTCGGCCACCCGTCAAGCGACAAGGTGATGAACGACATTGGCGACAGCGGCATTCTCGCGCTCGTCTGCGATTCGACCAATGTGTTCCAGGAGACTCCGTCGGGCTCCGAAGCCGGGGTCCACGCCGGCCTCCGCCAAGCGGTCGAGGAGGCCAAGGGCCGCGTGCTTGTCACCACCTTCGCCTCCAACGCCGCGCGGCTCCAGACTCTGGGGCAGGTGTCGATCGAATGTGGCCGCAAATTATGTGTCGCGGGCCGTTCGCTCGACCGCATTTTGCGCGTCGCAAAGGCCAATGGCTATTTGCTCGACTTCCCCGAAACGATCCGCTTCGACGAGGCGATGCGGCTACCGCGCAATGAAGTGATGATCCTCGCCACCGGCGGGCAGGGCGAACCGCGCGCGGCCTTATCTCGCGTTGCCTTCGGAAGCCACGAGCTCAAGCTCGTCTCGGGCGACACCGTCATCTTCTCGTCTAAGCAAATCCCGGGCAATGAGATCGCCATCGGCCGGATCATGAATGCGCTGAGCGATCTCGGCGCGATTACCGTCACCGATCGCCAGCTCCACATCCACGTCTCGGGCCATCCTGGTCGTCCCGAGCTTGCGCAAATGTACCAATGGATCCGCCCCGAGATTGTCGTTCCGGTCCACGGCGAAGCGCGCCATATGGCCGAACAGGCGCGGTTTGCGCTCGCGTGCGGGGTGCCCAAGTCAATCTACCAGAAGAATGGCGACATTGTCCGCCTCGCGCCCAAGGGCCCGAAGAAACTGGGCGAAGTGCGGGTTGGCCGACTGGTCCTCGACGGCGACGTCATCCTGCCCGCAGACGGCGGAACGATTGGTGAGCGCCGCAAGCTGTCGGTCAACGGAATTATCGCGGTGGCCTTGCCGCTTACCCCGGACGGCCGCCTGTCGGGACGACCGCTGATCCGACCGCTCGGCGTCCCGGTCGAGGCCGACCGCGACGATTTCATCAATGACGCGACCGATGCCGCGACGCGCGCCTTCGGCGATTCAGTCGACAGCGACAAGGTCCGCGAATCCGTCCGACTCGCGGTGCGCCGTTGCGCTACGGTTTGGACCGGCAAGAAAGCGATCGTCGAAGTCATGACGGTCTCGGCAGCGCGATGAAGATCGGCTCGATCATCGCGATTTACTTCCTGTTCTTCTGCTTTTGCGCGTTCGCCTTGCTGCCGTTTGGCGTGCGTACCAGCGATGAAGTGGGGGAGGCGAAAGTCCCCGGCCAAGCCGACAGCGCGCCGCACCGCTTCGATCTCAAGCGCCACCTGATCCGCTCGGCGATTGGCGGGCTGCTATTATTCGGTCTTTATTACGCCAATTACATATTCGGCTGGCTCACCACCGATAGCCTCGACTTCTACAACTAGCCCCGTGGCTTATCGACGCCCGCCCGCGACCTGCGCCAGCGCGGCGTAGAGCTTGCCCATGTCCGATCCCATCAACGTCACCGCCATCGCCCCGCCATCGCGATCGGCGGTCACCCGGCGGAGCATCGCTTCAAAATCGTGAACGTAGCGATTGACCGATTGCTGGAACTCCAGGTCACTTTCGTAATGGGCGTCGATCGCGCGCGCCTCGGCATTGCCCATCAGTCGCGCCGCCCGGCGGGTGAACACCCCGCGGTCACCCTTGAGGTAGGCGCTCCACGCTTTGTCATCGACTTCGTCGGACAGGATCTTGCCGGCGTCGATCGAGGCTGAATGCATCGAATCGATCAGCAGCGACACGCGCCGCGCAAAGCGTTCGCTGTCGCGTTCGCGCTGCGCTTCATTGCTGTCGTTGAAATGCTGCTCAAGCGCGGCCGCACTCTGGCCGATCGAGATCATCTGCTGAGTGAGGCGCTCGGATGCGCCTCGTGCCGACTCGACCGCGCGACCCGTGACCTGTTCGACCTCGGCCAATTGCGCGATCAACGTGTCGCTAATGACTTTCTCCAGTGCCGCCTGCGCCGCGTCGGACAATTGCGCTGCGGTACCCGGAATCACCGCCGCTATCGCTTCGCGCGCGCGATCGGCGGCATGGTTCGCGGCTTCGCGCACCTGCATCAGTGCAGCGACCAAAGCCGGCCCGGTCTCGGCCGACAGCTGGCCAGCCTCGGCCTGGGCCCCGGCAATCGCGCTCGATAGGTCGCCAAGCCGCCGCTCCGCCCCACCGACCCCGGTGTCGACCGCCACCAGCAAGGCCGCGAGCCGATCATGCTGTGCTTCGATTGCAAGAGCGCCGCTTTCCAGCCTTGTTGCCGCCTCGACCGCCGCGTCGCGCGACGTCTCGATATGCGGCTGGGCGGCCTCGCTCGCATCGAGCAGGCGTTGCGCCCCGCCTTCGGCATCGCCAAGCGCGGACGTCAATTGCCCCTGAATGTCCGCTGTCAGCCCGTCGAGTGACTGCCGAAGCCCGCTCATCCGCTCGGCCAGCCCTTCCATCGCGCCGTCATGGCTGCCCGATTGTGCTGCGATTGCATCAAGCTCACCGCGTACCCGGGTCAGCGAATCGCTGATCGTGGCAGCGCGCATGTCACCATCGGTGGCAAGTGCAACAAATTTTTCGTCGAGCGCTGACAGTCCGCCAGAAATCCCGGCGATCAGCCGCTGCGACGCCTCCTCCTGCGCACTGACCCGCGCGGCGAGCCCGTCGAGCGACGTATGCGCCGACTGCAATTTGCTGCTTATCGCGTCTGCGGCGTCGATCCCGGTCTGCCCGATCCCCGCCTTGGATTGATCGACCAAGGCGGTCACTGCCTGCGACTGCAGGTCGATCCCGCTGCGAATTTCCTCGAGCGCATCGGCCGATCGCTGGAGCAACGCGTCGATGGTCGATCCCGACTCCAATGTGGCCTCGTTGATCTGCGCCAGCGCAGCTTGGGTCCGCGCTTCGACCTCGGCCAATTGCGCCGCCAGTCGCTGCGACGCGGCGACAATCGTCTGGTCGGCATCGCGGGTTCGTTCGGACAAGGCGCCGACCTGCGTTTCGAACTGGGCCGCTTGGCCAAGCGCCGCAGCGCCAGTTGACTGCAGCACCTGGGCCATTGACCGGGCGACTGCCTCGGCCCGCGGCAAGTCTTCGAGCAATACGCCCATGTCGATCCGCGCCGCTTCTGCCGCACGATCGAGCGCTTCACCCTGGGCGGTGATCCGCCGCGCCGACCCTTCAAGCTCGCTACTGGCCGATCCAAGCCGCATCGCGGCCTCATCGCCAAGCCCCATCAACTGGTTGCCAATCGTCTTGAGCGAGCTGTGATTTTCATCGATCCGCTGGCGCAGCACGCCGAGCAATCCCTCGAGCGACTGCGCTTCGTGGCGCATCGCGATGACCGATCGCGTGAATGCTTCGGCTTCCTTGCGCCGGGTGCGGCCGAACATCAGCCACACCAGTCCCAGCAACGCCAGCGGCCCAGCGGCAATCGCCACCCACGACGCCAATTCTGGCGCGGTCAGCGGCCTTGCCGCCAAGGCTTGCCCCGCCGACCAGGCGCTGAACGCCAGCCACGCCGCCGCCAGCAATCCAAGCGCCCAGCCTAGCACCGCGCGCCCGCCCGGACTGACCGGCTCCGCATCCTCGGCAACGTAGGTCCAGTTGCGCTCGTCGAACGACGATGCCTCCATCCCTTCGCCAAACGGTTGCGAAATCCCGTCCGTGTAAGCGGGAACGGGCGGTTCGGAGCGGGGCTGGGTGGCGGTCATGAAACGCAATTTACCATAATAAGCGACAGGCGGAAGCAAATAAGAACAAGGGTGGAATCTTCGCATTGCTGTGGCCTAGAAGGGACGCCATTCAGCCGGGGACAGCGGGGAAGACTATGGCGCTCGGCGCCTTGATCAGTGCCTATCAGGAAGATGATCTGGGCGTGCTTCGCGCTCTGTTTCCGCTCGCCGGTCGATCCTTGCTCGAATATCAGGCGCGTTGTGCTGCCGCCGCAGGTGCATCGCCGATCGTCATTTTGGTCGAACGCGTGCCAGCCGCGCTCAATGATGCGTTCGAACGACTCCGCGCCGAAGGGCTGACAGTAGTCCCGGTCAGTGACGGCAATGAGGCCGCGAGCCGGTTCGAGGCGGGAACCCTGATCCTCCAGATTGCCGACGGCCTCGCGCCCGATTTCGCCCTTTGCTCCCGGCTTGCCGAATTTGCCGAGCCCGCCGTGGCCTTGCTGCCCGACGATGAGGCGCATGAATCCTATGAGCGCGTTGACGCAACCAGTCGCTGGGCGGGCCTGTCCTTGGTCGATAGTCAGACCCTGTCGTCGACCGCCGCGATGCTTGGCGATTGGGACCTGCAATCGACCCTGCTTCGCCGTGTGGTGCAGGCGGGCGCGCGGCGGGTTGCGGCGGGGGAGCCGGGCAATGGTGCGTTGCTCGCCCAATCGCCCGCCGACCTGGCCGGGTTCGAGCGGCGACTGATCATTGGATCCCGGGTTGCTCGCGACGATTGGGCGAGTCGTTATGCGCTTCCGATCATCGAAGAGTTCGCGACCGAGCGGCTGATGGAAAGCCGCGTCAAACCGAATTGGCTGATCGCCGGCGCATTGGGCCTGACGCTCGCCGCTGCCTTCGGTTTCACCCGCGGCTGGCTGTGGCCGTCAGTCGGGCTGATATTGCTCTCGACACCGTTCGATCTGGTCGCCGAGCGGCTTGCGGTACTGCGCATGCGCCCGCTTCCCGCAGCATTATTGACCCGCCAATTGCTGTGGCCGGCAGCAGGTCTTGCCTTGGCGGCGCTCGGCTGGTGGAGTTACCACCACGGCGGCGGCTGGGGGGCGAGTGTCACCGCGCTGACCGCCTGCGCCTTTGCCCAGGCCGCCCGCACCGAACAGGCCGGGATCGAGCTTCCCCCCGGCCCGTGGCTATTCTCCCGCCGCAACGCGATTTTCACGGCTATTCCGTTCGCCATCGGTGGCTGGTGGAATGGCCTGATCATCGCGCTTTTGGTTTACGCGGCAGCATCCTTCTTCATAGCCCAGCATTTTCGTCACCGCCTCCTTCGCGATTGACGACGCATTAACCTCGATCGTCTAACAAGGATCGATGGTGCCCGAGGAATGGCCGATAGCTGTTGAACCAGCCGACCGGACGGTCGACCCTGCGCGAGCGCGGGGCCCCAGCCGCTTGGCCACCATCCGGCGCGATTTTTTCCTCGATCCGACCGAGCGCCTGACTGAGCAGGAACGCGCCCTGATGACTGCGATGCTGCGCGATCTGGTGGCCACGCTCGCCGCCAGCATCAGCGCCGCGATCGGCGGCAAATCGGCCGATCCAGACCCCGCGCGGATCGCCGTTTTGCTCAATAGCGCGGGATTGCTCGACCGCCCGCAACTGATCCGCCTGATGCTGCGCCGCGCCGACGAGCAGCGCATCTTGTCCGCTTTTGCCGGTCACGCCGGGCCGCGCCGCCTACCGTTGCTCGCAAGCTTGGTCAGCGACAGCGATCCCGCCGTCGCCGCCGCCGCCATGGCACTGGTGGTCGCGCGCGGTCGCCGTCGCGATGGATTTGGCCAGCCGCGGGTCGACCTCAGCGATCTCGACCGCCGCGATGCCCGCGCGCTGGCGCATTCGGTCGCCGCTGCCCTCAGTCCCTTGGCGGCTAGCGACGGACAATATGCCGACGCTGCAACCCGCACCTTTGACGCCATCAACCGCGACGAATCGCTCGATCGGGCGGTCGAGACACTGATCGACGCGCTTGACGCCACGGGCCGGGCCGATGAAGGCCTGGTCGAAGCCGCCTCGGGCGAAGGCGAAGTCGCGCTGGTTGCCCAGTTCATCGCCCGCCGCGCCCGCATCAACCAGCCCGCGGTGTGGGATCACCTCGTCAACGCGGGGGAAGGTGGCCTTGCGCTGGTCGCACGCATGGCGGGTTTCGGCCGCCGCGCCGCCGCGCGCCTGATCGCCGACCTCGGTTCAACCAGCGGTGCCGGTTCGATCGAGGACGAAATCGCCCGTTACGATGCGCTTGGTGCCGACGAGGTCGCCGCAGCGCTGATGCATTGGCAATTGGCGAGCGACTATCGCGCCGCGCGCAATGCGATCGGGGGCCGCAATGGCTAGCGTGGCGGGCAATGGCGAGACCGTCACCGGGCGGATCGACTCGAGCGGTCGCTTGGTCGCGGCCGACCTGATGCTGTCGGATCTGCAGCGCGAAGCGGGCTCGGGGATTGGCGACCGCCTCGCCTTGCCGCAACTCGCGGCGGTGGCCCGCCTGGCGCGCAAGCTCGGCGTCGGCATCGCCCGTCCGGCGGTCGTCGCTGCACGCGATCATGATCTTGAATTATGGGTGCGCGCCGAGCCCGATGGCGACGATGTCGTGCTGACCATCGAAAGCTGGCGTCGCCGCCCGCCGCAGGGCGCACGGCTCGAGATTGCGGCACGGAGCGAGGATGTCCTGCCCACGCCCAAGGGCGAATGGGCGACCGATGCCGAGCTTCGCCTGACCGATTTGTCGCCCGATCTCGCGACCATGCTCGGCACCAGCATTGGCGAAGCGATCGGCCAGCCGCTGACCAAATGGCTGCGACTGATCGAGGGTGTGGATGGCGCCATGCCGCTGCTCAACGCCGTCGCCGCGCGCACCGCGTTCACCGGCCAGGTCGCAAGCGGACGCGGCGGCCAGTCGCAGCGACTATTGATCAGCGGTAGTCCGGTGGCCGGGGTCGACGGCCTGTTCGACGGCTTTCGCGGCCGCGCGGCAGCAGAAAACGCCCGTCCGCCCGACGCCGCCAATGAAGCTGGCAATGCCGGGATGAGCATCGATCCCGCGCTCGACCATGCCCTGCGCTCGCCGCTCGCCCGGATCATCGAGGCGGCGGAAGGCATTGCCGATCGCGCCGACGGCCCGTTGCGCAGCGATTATGCGACTTATGCTGGCGACATCAGCGCCGCCGCGAAGCATTTGCTATCGGTCATCCGCGCGATGGTCGACCAACCGCCCGAAGGCGATTCGGCGATCGACCTGTCGCCACTGGTCGATGAAGCGATCGGGCTGGTGCAATCGAAAGCCGAAAGCCGCTCAATCGTTATGCAGCGCGAAGGCGTGGAGTCGCTCCCCGCCGTCGGTGAGCCGCGGGCGATCGTCCAGATCCTCGTTAATTTGCTCGGTAATGCGGTGCGCCATTCACCCGACGGTAGCCAAATCACCGTCAGCCTCGCCACCGGCAATGATTATGCCTCGGTCACCGTCGCCGATCAGGGCAGCGGGATTGATGCTGCCGACCAGGAACGGATTTTCGGTAAGTTCGAGCGGGTCGGGCAGGGCGGCGGCGATGCCGGTCTCGGTCTTGCGATCGCTCGTCGCCTGGCCAATTCAATGGCTGGCGACGTCACCCTGGTCAGCGAACCCGGCCGAGGCGCGCGCTTCACGCTCAGCTTGCCGGTCGGTTAGCGATCCTTGACCGGCGTGTAGTCACGCTGCGTCGCTCCGACATACAGCTGGCGCGGACGGCCGATCTTCTGCTCGGGGTCGGAAATCATCTCATTCCACTGCGCCACCCAGCCAACCGTGCGGGCAAGCGCGAACAAAACGGTGAACATCTCGGTCGGGAAGCCGATCGCATTCAGGATCACGCCCGAATAGAAATCGACGTTCGGATAGAGCTTCTTGTCGATGAAATAAGGGTCGCTGAGCGCGATCCGCTCGAGTTCCTTTGCCACGTCGAGCACCGGATCGGTCTTTCCGAGTTCCTTGAGCACGGCGTCGGCGGTGGCCTTCATCACCTTCGCCCGCGGGTCGAAATTCTTGTACACCCGGTGGCCGAAGCCCATCAGGCGGAACGGATCGTCCTTGTCTTTCGCCCGCGCGATGTAAGCCGGGATGTTCTTCACATCGCCAATCTCGCGCAGCATGTTCAACGCCGCTTCATTGGCCCCGCCATGCGCCGGTCCCCACAGGCAGGCGATCCCCGCCGCAATGCACGCGAACGGGTTGGCGCCCGACGATCCGGCCAGGCGAACGGTCGACGTCGACGCATTCTGCTCATGGTCGGCGTGGAGGATGAAAATCTTGTCGAGCGCATTCTCGATCACCGGATTGACGACATAAGGCTCGGCCGGGACGCCAAAGGTCATGCGCAGGAAATTGCCGGTGTAGCTAAGCTCGTTCTGGGGGAAGATGAACGGCTGCCCGATCGAATATTTATACGCCATCGCCGCTAGTGTCGGCATCTTGGCGATCAGTCGGTGCGACGCGATCAGCCGCTGGGTGGGGTCGGTGATGTCGGTCGAATCATGGTAGAAACTGCTCAGCGCGCCAACCACGCCGCACATGATCGCCATCGGGTGCGCATCGCGCCGGAAGCCGCGAAAAAAGGTCGCGAGCTGCTCGTGGACCATGGTGTGGTGGTTAATGGTATAGACGAATTCATCGAGCTCCTTGGCCTTGGGCAAGTCGCCGTGCAGCAGCAGGTAGGACACCTCCATGAAGCTCGACTTCTCGGCCAGTTGGTCGATCGGATAGCCGCGATGGAGCAGAATTCCTTCGTCGCCGTCGATATAGGTGATCGCGCTCTGGCAGGCGGCGGTCGAGGTGAAGCCGGGGTCATAGGTGAACGCGCCGGTCTGGCCGTAGAGCTTGCGGATATCGATCACGTCGGGCCCGACCGACCCGGGCAGCAACGGATAATCATAATCACCGCCAGCGGTGGTGAGTTTGACTTTCTGGTCGGTCATGCGTTCGGCTCCAGCATTTGATCGGCGATCCGCCCTAAACTTTCGGCGCGGCCCAACAGGACCAGGACGTCGAAAATGCCCGGCGAGGTCGTCCGGCCCGTCAGTGCCGCACGTAGCGGCTGGGCGAGTTTGCCTAGCTTAAGTGCGTTTGCTTCCGCAACCTCCCGCACTGCAGCATCGGTCGAATCGTGGCTCCAGTCGGGGAGAGCGGCGAGCGCCTTATGTGCAAGTGCGAGGTGCGCGCGCGATTCGTCGGTCAGCAAGGCCGCCGCTTTCTCGTCCATCGCCAGCGGTCGCACATCGAACAAGAAGGCCGCGCCGTCCGCTAATTGGACCAGATCATGTGCCCTCGCCTTGAGCTCGGGCATCGCTTCAACGAGCAACGAACGCCCCGCCGCATCGACCCCCATCCTCGGCGCAATCAGCCCTGCCAGCCGTGCATCGTCGGCCTCGCGGATGTAATGGCCATTGAGATTCTCGAGTTTCTTGGTGTCGAACCGCGACGGGCTCTTGCCGACGTGGTCGAGGTCGAACCATTCGATCGCTTGCTCCAGGCTGATGATCTCGTCATCGCCATGGCCCCAGCCGAGCCGAAGCAGGTAATTCGCCAATGCCTCGGGCAGGATGCCCATTTCATCGCGATAGGCATCGACCCCCAGCGCCCCATGCCGCTTGCTCAATTTGGCCCCGTCCGATCCGTGGATCAGGGGGATGTGGGCATATTTCGGCTCGTCCCAGCCCATCCCTCGAATGATCGCCAGCTGGCGAAACGCATTATTGAGATGGTCATCGCCGCGGATCACGTGGGTGACCCCCATGTCATGATCGTCGACCACCACCGCGAGCATGTAGGTCGGCGTCCCGTCCGACCGCAGCAGGACGAAATCGTCGATTTCGCCATTGGCCACCGCGACCCGCCCCTGGACCAGATCCTCGATCACCGTCTCGCCGTCACGCGGCGCCTTGATCCGTACCACGAACGGCTTGCCCTCGGGCGCGTCGTCCCGGTCGCGCCATTCGCTGACGATGCGGAATGGCTTGCGCTCCGCTTGGGTCGCCTCGCGCCGCGCGGTCAGCTCTTCCGGGGTCAGATAACAGCGATAGGCATGCCCGCCTTCGAGCAACGCCGCCGCCACGTCGGCATGGCGTGCCGATCGTTCGAATTGCATCACCGGCGGCTCGTCGCCCTCGATCCCGAGCCACGACAAACCATCCAAAATCGCCTCGATCGCCGGCTGGGTCGATCGCGCGCGGTCGGTATCCTCGATCCGCAGCAAGTATTTGCCGCCGTGATGCCGCGCAAACAGCCAGTTGAACAACGCCGTCCGCGCGCCCCCGATATGCAAGAAGCCGGTCGGTGACGGGGCGAAGCGGGTCACGACGCCGGGGATTTTTGGGCCGGGGATTTTCGGGCTTGCGCTCACGCACGCTTTCCTCTTGTTTGGCCCGGCCGATGGACTGGACGAGCGCCCCTAGCATGGAGGACGCGTCGCTGGAACCGGCGCATCGGCTGTTTTCGCCTGCTCGATTGGCATCCTTGGGCGACCGCCTCGAAGCTTTCCTCGAAGCCGAGCGCGGCCAACTGCCCTTATGGTTCGTTGCCTCGTTCGGGCTCGGCATCGCGATGTGGTTCGCGCTTGGTGACCGCACGGCGTGGATCGGCTTGCTGTGTGTCGGCGGATCGGCCGCCATGTTCGGGCTCGCGTGGCGACAGGGCAGGGCGGGCCGCGCACTGGCTGGTTTCGGCATCGCGCTCACGCTCGGTTGCAGCGTGATTTGGCTACGCTCGGCCATGGTCGCCGCGCCGCGCCTCGACTTCGCGCGAATGGCCGACGTCGAAGGGCGGATCGAACGGGTCGAAACGCTCGCTGCCAAGGGCGACCTGCGCCTGACCATCACCACCGCGAGCCCCGGCCTTCCGCGAAAGGTGCGCGTGTCGCTGCCGCAGGATGATTCCCCCAAGGGGCTCGCCGCCGGTGCCCGCGTGAAGCTCAAGGCGCGGCTCGCCCCGCCGCCGTCAATGGCGCTTCCCGGGACCCATGATTTCGCGCGTGACGCCTGGTTTCGCGGGATCGGTGCAGTCGGGCGGACGATCGGGCCGGTGGTCGTGATCGATCCGAAAATTCCCATCGGGCTCGACCGGATGCGGGGCAATCTCGATCACCACATCCGCACCCGTTTGCCCGGCTCGAGCGGGTCGATTGCCACCGCGCTTGCCACCGGCGACCAGAATGCGGTCAACAAGGACGATGCCGAGGCCATGCGGCGGTCTGGCCTGACGCATTTGCTGTCAGTCAGCGGCCTGCATATCGCGGCGGCGGTTGGTGCCGCGATGCTGCTTACCATGCGCTTGCTCGCCTTGGTTCCGGGGCTGGCCCAGCGGACCAACCTGGTGCTGGTCGGCGCGGGTGTCGGGGCGCTCACCGGGATCGGCTACACATTGCTGACCGGAATGCAGGTGCCAACCGTGCGAAGCTGCGTCGCGGCGGTGCTGGTGCTGGGCGGGATCGCGATCGGCCGCGAGGCGCTGAGCCTCCGTCTGGTTGCTGTTGGCGCATTGCTGGTACTGCTGTTCCGTCCCGAATCGCTCGCCGGGGCCAGCTTTCAGCTGAGCTTCGCCGCCGTTACCGCGATCATCACCTTGCACAGCCTGGCCTCCGTCCGCCGCCTGCTCGGCCCGCGCGACGACGGCATACCGGGCCGCTTGGTGCGCGGCGTTGCGTCACTTGTCGCAACCGGCCTGGCGGTCGAAATCGCACTTATCCCGCTCGCGCTTTACCATTTCCACAAGGCCGGTTTGTACGGGGTCGGCGCCAATCTGATCGCCATTCCGTGGACCACCTTCGTCATCATGCCGCTGGAAGCCGGCGCCTTGCTGCTCGACACGATCGGCCTCGGCCAGCCGCTTTGGGCCGCGACCGGCTGGTCGATCGACCAATTGCTCGGCCTCGCCCGCTATGTCGCCGTATTGCAGGGTGCGGTCGCCAATCTGCCGTCAATGTCGCGCTGGGCCTTCGCTGCGATGCTGCTCGGCGGGCTGTGGTTTTGCCTGTGGACCGGACGAATCCGCTGGCTCGGAATTGCCCCCTTGGCGATCGGCGGCGCAGCAGCGGCGATGTCGCCGACCCCCGACCTGCTCGTTACCGGCGACGGCCGCCATCTCGCCATCACCGGCCCGACTGGTGCGCCCGTTATCCTGCGCGACCGTGCGGGTGACTTCATGCGCGATTTGATGAGTGAAGCGGCGGGTTATGACGGCGACGCTCTACTGCTCAGCGATCAGCCGTTCGCCGAATGCCAGCGCGACAGCTGCGTCGCGACGATTGATCGCGGTGGGCATCGCTGGGTGTTGCTCGCCACCCGATCAAGGGACCGCATCGCCTGGGATCAGCTGACCGCCGCCTGCCGTGACGCCGATATTGTCGTTTCTGAGCGCTGGCTACCCAAGGCCTGCCAGCCGCGCTGGCTCAAGCTCGACCGCCAGTCACTCGGGACAGAAGGCGGCGTGGCGATCTTTCTCGGCGACTATCCGCGCTTCAGCACCGTCGCCCAGCGGATCGGCAATCACCCGTGGGCTGCCCCGCCGCCGCCGGCCTTCAAACCGCGGATTGGTCCCCGTTATCCGGATCAGCGCCGACCGTCTGCCAAACCGCGAGCTCGCTTCCCGACGGATCGATGAAGTGAAACCGCCGACCACCGGGGAAAGCGAAGATCGCGCGTGAGATCAGCCCGCCCGCCGCAATCACTGCCTCCAGCGCCGGCTCGACATCGTCGACCCGAACCACCGGCAGCGGGGCCGAAAGCGAATCGTCGGCCTGTCCGTTCAATCCGACATGGACTGTCCCGCCCTCGGTCGCGGCATAGTCGGGCCCATAATCCGCAAAAACCCACCCGAACGCCTTCGAGTAAAAAGCGCGGGTCAACTCATGCGCGGTGACGCTCGGCAATTCGACATAATCGATCTGCGGGGCTGGCACTCGCTCAATACCGCCGGATCAGGCCCGCCAGGCGACCCTGGATGCGGACTTGCTCGGGGCGGTAGCGTTGCGGCTCGTACATCCGGTTGGCGGGGTCGAGGCGAACCATCTGACCCTCGCGGCGGAAGGTCTTGAGCGTCGCCTGCTCGTCGTCGATCAGTGCCACCACAATCTCGCCTTCGCGGGCCACGTCGACCTTTCGGATCAGCGCGAAATCGCCGTCAAGAATGCCTTCCTCGACCATCGAATCGCCCGATACCTCAAGCGCATAATGCTCGCCCGGGCCAAGCAACGCCGCTGGCACCGCAAAACCCTCGGTTCCCTGCAACGCCTCGATCGGCGTACCCGCCGCGATCCGGCCGTGCAGCGGAATCTCGATCGTGTCATTCGCCGCCATTTGCACTTGGGCGCGCAGGGCGGGCGCAATCGTCCCGATCACTGGCGCGGCAGCCGACACCGCATTCTCGGGCATCTTGATCACTTCCAGCGCGCGCGCCCGGTTGGGCAGGCGGCGGATGAACTGGCGTTCCTCCAAGGCCGAAATCAGCCGGTGGACCCCTGATTTCGACTTTAGCTCGAGCGCCTCGCGCATCTCGTCGAAGCTCGGGGACACCCCCGACGCCTTCAACCGGTCATCGATAAATTGGAGTAATTCGCGCTGCTTGACGGTGAGCATCGGCGGTGGCCCCATAAAGATCCCGAAGGAACGAACGGGGAACGTGTAT
This sequence comes from Sphingomonas sp., assembly GCF_031372575.1. GTDB lineage: Bacteria > Pseudomonadota > Alphaproteobacteria > Sphingomonadales > Sphingomonadaceae > Sphingomicrobium. Next base: position 21,568 of record NZ_JANMLM010000090.1, read on the forward strand.
TGAACGTTTCGGGTGCCGTCAAGCACTTGCGTCAAGGAACGCTCCCAGCAACGCATGGCCATGGTCGGTCGCGATGCTCTCGGGATGGAATTGGACCCCGTGAACCGGCGCAAATTCGTGCCGCATCGCCATTACCACCTTATCCTCGCTCCACGCATTGGCGATCAGCGGTGGCGCAATCTCGCCGACGGCAAGCGAATGATAACGCGTCGCCGCAAACGGGGAGGGCAGACGCTCAAACAAGCCGCTACCATCGTGGGTCACATGCGCGATCTTGCCATGCATCGGCGGCACCCGCCCGACCTTCTGTCCGCAGGCCAGCGCGATTGCCTGATGTCCGAGGCAAACGCCGAGTAGCACCCGCCTTGTCTCGATGCATCCCTGCGCCAGCTTGACCGAAATCCCGGCATCCTCGGGCCGGCCCGGACCGGGCGAGATCAGAAACGCATCGAACGGTCCGCCAAGCGCTTCCCGCACGACGATCGCGTCATTGCGCCGAACGGTGACCTCGGCGCCCAGATTGCGCAGATAATCGACCAGGGTGAAAGTGAAGCTGTCGTAATTGTCGATCGCCAAGACCCTTGGCGCATTCATCAGCTACCGCCGCCGATGGTCCGCTTGCGCGCCGCTGCAATCGCTTTTTCGTTGCGCTTGGTGCCAAGCTCGAGCTGGACCGCGCGGGTGAATTGCTCGGCATATTCGCCCGACACCGCTTCCTGGAATTCGGCTTGGGTCTGCGCGATCAGCGACGGCTGCAGCGCGGCATTGCCGGGGATGATCTTGTCCAACTTGACGATCACGAAGCCGCGGCCCTGCGGGTCGGCGATCATCCGGCTCTTGCCCGCTGCGAGCGAGAACATCAGGTTGAGGGCAGGGGGCACCTTGTCGCCCATCTGGACCAATTGCAGCCGCTGGATGGCGGCGCGGGTGGCGGGCGGCAACAACGCGCCCGCACTGGTCATCGCGGTCTTGATGTCGACGCCCTTGGCCAGCTTGGCCTGGATCGCGGTTGCCGCGACGCGGGCCTTGTCATGGGCTTGCTTGGCCTTCCAGTCGGCAGCAACCCGGTCGCGGATCGAGGCGAGCGGCGCGGGGGCTGCGGCGACAATGCGGTCGGATGCCACCAACGCATAGCCGGCCTCGCCGGCCAGCGTTTCGACCACCGGGTCGTCGCCGTCGGTCAGGTCGAACCCGGCGCGAATGGCGGGGGCGAGGTCGGCAGGCACCTTGAATCCGGGTTGCGCGCGCGATGTTCCATCGGCGGTGATCAGCGGTGAGCTATTGGCGGTCAGCCCTGCCGCCTTGACCGCTTCGGCAAAGCTGCTGCCGTCGGCAATGCTGTCTTCGACCCTCGTCACCAGATCGGTCACCGCGGCCTTGCGCTTTTCGGCGGTCAGCCGGGTCGCGATTGCCGACTTGACCTCGGCTAGCGATTTGCCGCTGTCATTTTGGATCGCATCGATCTTGATCACGTGCCAGCCAAGGTCGGACTGAACCGGGCCGACCACCGCGCCCGACGCGGCGCCAAAGGCTGCGGCGGCGACGGTCGGGCTTGTCAGTTTGGTGAATTCCTCGCGGGTTTGCGGGCCGACCGAGACATCGGCGGCGGTTAGGCCGAGCGGCTTGGCGGCATCGACGAAGCTTGCCCCGCCGCGCGCACGGGCAATGAGGCCATCTGCCGCCTGTTTGCTCGGCACCACCGCCTGGCTGATGACGCGCTTGGCCTTGCCGCCATAGGTCGCTTGGTTGGCATTGTAATAATCGGTGATCTCCTTGTCGCTGGCAGCAATACCGGCGACCTGTGCCGGGCCGATCCGGGCGATGCTCAGCACACGTTGTTCGGGCACCAGATATTGGCGGGCAAAGTCGCGATAATAAGCTGCTAGCTGGGCGTCATTGGGCTGTCCCACTCCGCTTGCGAAGGTCGCAATCGGGATCAGTGCAACATCGGCTTCGCGCCGTTCGAGCAGCATCGACGCATAGGGGGTCGCCATGCCCACCGGCACCCGCGCATTGGCCGAAGCCGGGGCCAGCACCAGCCGCTGGAGCAATGCCCCCGACAGCAATTTGCGAAGGTCGGCATCGGTCAGTTTCTGCTGGACGAGAAACGCCTGATAGCCTTGCTGGCTGAACTTGCCATCAAGTCCACGGGTCGCCGGAATCTTGGCGATTTCGGCATCGACCAGCCGCTTCGACAAAGTCAGGTTCTGGTCGGTGGCGAAGGCGCGAATCCCCGCATCCTGAATCATCGCGTTCAGCAACGGATCGAAATCCTTGGCCAAGGATGCATAATCGGCGGTCGGGTTGGTCTGACGCACTTCGGTCAGCCGGCGCTGCAAGGATGCGGCAAAATCGCGCTCGGTGATGTCCTCGTCGCCGACCGACGCCAAAGTGCTGCTGCTCCCGCCAAACAGCCCGCCGCCAACGCCGCTGCTGTCCTGGATCGCGAATCCGGCAAGGATCAGGATCAGGACCAGCGCCATGATGGCTTGGCCGACTTTGGAATTGGACAATCGGCGGATGGAGGCAATCATTCGTCACTCGCACTTTGATTATGGTTGGCGCCGCTTTACGGGCGGTGTCGGACAACGGCAAGCGAGCGAAGGGCGGATCAATGACACGCAGAAAATTGGTCGCCGGCAATTGGAAGATGAACGGCACGGCCGATGATCTGGCCAACGCGAACGCGATTGCCGACGGGCTGGGCGACGGTACCGATGTTGCCTTGTGCCTGCCCGCGACCCTGATCGACCGTGCCGCGCGCGCGCTCCGGGGCTTGGCGATCGGCGGACAGGACGTGCATTACGCGGCGAGCGGCGCCCATACCGGTGATATCAGCGCGGCAATGCTCAAGGATTCCGGCGCGCGCCTGACAATCGTCGGCCATAGCGAACGACGAGAAGCGCATGGCGAAAGCAATGCCGCTGTCCGCGACAAGGCCGAAGCCGCGCTTGGTGCCGGTCTCGGCGTCATCTTGTGCATTGGTGAAAGCCTTCAAGTCCGCGAAGCCGGGAACGCCATTGCTTCGGTGTCGGCCCAGCTTGATGCGTCACTTCCGGCAACCCCGGTCGACGCCATCGCGTACGAGCCGATCTGGGCGATCGGCACCGGCAAGGTCCCATCGTTCGCGGATATCGCCGAAATGCATGCCGCGCTCCGCCAGCGGCTTGTCGCGGCGTATGGCGATGATGGCAACGAAGTCCGCATTCTTTACGGCGGATCGGTCAAGGCGTCGAACGCCGCAGATATTTTCGCGATTGCCGATGTTGATGGTGCGCTGGTCGGTGGGGCGAGCTTGAAGGCCGCCGACTTCCTGCCGATCGTAGACGCGGCTATCGCCGCGCGCTGAAACCGAGACGACGGAGGATCAAGGGCACGGCCATGTGCGGCAAGGTCAGGATCGACAACGTCATGAAGCTCGCCGCGAATAGCCGGCTAGAGGGAGCGGCGGTCGGCAAGAATATAAACGCCACGACCGCAATCGCCATCCCGCCAAGCGTGGCGACAATCGTCGGCTTGGCAACGCCGGTCGACAGCGGCAGCCGCCTGAGCCCGGCTCGAAAATGCGCCGGTGAATGAATCAAGCAGAAATAGATGGCGAAGCCGGTGATCGGCGGCAGCAGGATCATGGCCAGCAAAGCACAGGCTGCATTGCAGGCGCTCGCCCGACTGCCAGCGTTCCACAGCAGCAGGATGGCGAGCAATGCGCAGGCCGCCGCCACGGGCGCAACCAGCAGCAATGTGTCGGCCAATCCTGCCGCGGCGGGTTCACCGGCAAGCATCATGAACAGCTCGGCTAAAGCCTGATGATGCACCAAGGCCGGAGCTGAAATCAGGGCGACCGCGATTCCAATCGCGAAGAATGGATGCTCCGCGTCCGACCAATCCTCGGCGAAATGGGCGATGGCCATTGCCAGAAACAAGGCCAGCGCAAGCGTCGGCGCGACTTGCCAGGTGGCGAACATCACGGCCGCAAGACCAAGATATAACGTCACCACCAGCGCGGTTCGCTGGTCGGCCTCACGGCGCAACACTGCAAGGTCGAGCGCGCCATGGGGCAGGCCGCCGATCAACAGCATGGCGCAGGTCGCGGTCATCGCCGCCGGGCTCGTCAGAAGGTTGGCCGGGACGAGCAGCGCGGCGAGGATGACGATCAACGCCGCTAGTGGAAACGCTATCTTATCGGCTGAACCGGCAAAGGGCGGCACGTTTCCGTGCCGCCCGATAACTCTGGCATTATTCGTCTGCAGCAGGCGAACCACGCCAGCCATAACTTAAGCGTGAGCCTTTGCCGCCACTGGCGTTTGGGCCTCGGCTGCCGTCTTGCGCACGGCAATGATATACACCAACACTCCAACGCCTGCCTTGGCGATGATGTCGGCAATGGTGTAGCCGATCTGGATCCCGGTCGTGACCGCGCCGCCACCAAGGCTGGTGTACGGAATCATGTAGACGATCGGATAGAAGCCCCATGAGGCAAAAGTCAGCAAGCGGGCCTGTTTGACCAGTCCGCGAACGGCTTCCGGCTGCCGCTCGATCGATGCCCCAAGGCCGCTAAACAACTCATAGACAATGTACAGGAACGGGATTGCCGACAGGGTTCCCCACAGCGCTCGTGCACCGTTGTCGGCGGCAATCTCACCCGGGTAACCGAGGATGATCATCAGTGCTGCCGCAAAACCCAGGCGCAGCGACTTCGACATCGTTTCGGCTTGCGACAAGCGCATCACCAGCACGAGTTCGATCAGCAACAACGGGACAGTCAGCAACCAGTCGACGTAACGATAGGCGTCATTGAAGGCGACGCTGGTCGTGGTGACCACGCCATCAGCGACGCCGTAGGCTGCGTTCCAAGATTCGAAGATCCGGAAATAATGGTAACAGGCAATGGCGCAGACCAGCCCCGAGATCGTGACTGCGGTTCGGTAGGCCGGTCCGACTTGCGACCGGCTTAGCCACAGAAACAGCGTCGCTGCTCCCATTGTCGCAAAGGTGAAGGAGAAGGCGTTATAGACCAGTGAGAACTGGCCAAGAGTGATGGTGTTCATCGCATGTCCTTTGAATTAGTCCGGCTTCGCGCGTTGGCGGGGAGCGCGCGAAGCCGGATCCGGGTCGGAGGGCTCTGACCCGAACGGTTAAGCCGCTGCGTCCGCTGCAGCAGGCTGAAGTACGCGATCAATGACGTGGATAACGCCATTGGTGCATTCGATATCGGCCGTGATTACGGTCGCGCCATTGACCGTCACGCCATTGGTGCCGTCGATGTCGAGCGGTCCACCGCCAACCGAGGCCGGACGCAGTGTCTGCCCGGCAATGTCGCGCGAATGGACCGCTCCCGGAAGCACGTGGACCAGCAGCAAAGCGGTCAGCGCGTCGCGCTGCTCGGGCTGGACCAGTTTCTCGACCGTTCCGTCTGGCAGGGCGGCGAATGCCGCATCGGTCGGTGCGAACACGGTGAACGGGCCTTCACCCTTCAACGTGTCAACCAGGCCGGCGGCCGTGACGGCTGCGACCAGGGTGCCAAACGCACCGGCAGCAACGGCAGTGTCGACGATATCGTGGATCTTATCGGTCATGGTCTTCTCCTGAATTTCCGCGCCGGGTGGTGCGGGGGACATTGGCAAATGCATCGCCCAACCGGACGACGCGCGATGGGTTATCGGACGCTAAAAGCGACCGCCCCGATGATGACGACGGTGTAGAGCAGTACGCCGCCAAGCAGGATTGGCAGGCTGAACGTGCCGCCGAAGGTCTGCTTCACCAGCGTTCGTGTTTGATCGAGCAGGTCGGGCCAGGTGTAGGATACGAAGTCGCCCTGGGTGATGACATTGATCAGGCGCTGGTCGTCATCGACCACGGGCAAGCGGCGGAAGCGCTCGTTCGACATCAAGCGAAGCCACCCGATTACGTCGTCGGAGGCATGGGCGACGCGAAGGTCGCTCGTCATGATTTCGCTGATCGTGGTCTTTGCCGGGTCGCGCTCTTCGGCCACCAGCCGCCGCAATATGTCGCGCTCGGTCAGCAGGCCTTTGACCCGACGATCACCGTCGACGACGATGATCGAGCCATAATTGAGCTTGGCCATGCGCTTTGATGCCGTAAGCACGGTTTCGCTCGGCGCGCAGGTCAGCGGCGCTGGCTTCGACTGAAACTCTGGGCGGTCAGCGATTATCATAGAGAGGTTATGCGCTGTGGCGATAACCGATAAAATATGGACTTAAGGCGGTATCGCGGTTCGCGCCTAGCGACCGTCGGCTACAACCCCGCCTCGACCGCAATTCGTACCAAGTCGGCAGAGGTGCGAAGGTTCAGCCGGTCCATCAATATGCTGCGGTGCATCTTGATCGTCTTTTCGGACAGGCCGAGTCGGTCGGCGATCTGTTTGTTCATCAAGCCATTCGACACATATTGCAGGACTTGCTGCTGCCGGGGCGACAACGTGTTAACGGCTGCCGCAGCGCGGACGCGGCGGGCGACGCTCGGACCGGGAACTTCGTCGCCGACTTCGACCTGTGAGCCGAGGAAATATTGCAGCTCATCCTTGGTGTCGTAAATTGGCGCGACTAACACCGCGTTGCGGAACGGCACCCCGCTGCGCTTGTAATTCAGGATTTCAACCAGCACCGGGCGGTGATTGCGAACGCCTTCGCGGATCGCTTCGGTCAACCACGGCTCGGTCCCTGGCCCTGAAAGAAATCGACAATTACGCCCCAGGATTTGCTCTTCGTCATATCCGGTCAGCGCGCAAAAGGCTTTATTGCAGGCAACAATCGGATTGTCGGGAAGACGCGGATCACTGATCACCGACGCGATCGGGCTCGCCTCGATCAACGCGGTTACTGACGGAAGCGACTGAAGGAGCGACTTGCTCATGGCCACATTCTAGGTTCTTTACTCCGCGCGTCCACCCCGCATTCGACGGTCCTCATCGGTCTTGCGTTGAACAATCACGCGCGGCTCGCTAGGGGGGCGGCAAGTCTTTCACCGACATCGAGTTATCATCCCAATGTTCAAATTTCTGCTGATCGTCCAGACCATCGTCGCTGCTAGCCTGGTTGGCGTGATTCTCATCCAGCGCAGCGAAGGCGGCGGGCTTGGGGTTGGCGGTTCGTCGTCGGGCTTCATGACCGCGCGCGGGGCTGCCGACTTCCTGACCCGCACCACCTCGATCCTCGGCGGGCTGTTCATCATCCTCTCGATCCTGCTCGCGGCTTATGCCGGCGTGACCAGCAAGCCGGTGACCATCGATACGTCCCTGGTGAAGCAGGCTGCCCCGACGGCGCCTGGTGCCGTCCCAGCGACCATGCCCGGCGTTCCCAAGCCAGCTACACCGGTCGGCAACCAGCAGGCGCCAGCGGTTCCGCTCGCGCAATAAGCCGTCTCTTTGCGAGACTTTTTTCGCTGCGATCCACATCATCCGCTTGCCAGAGGTGGCAAAGCGTCTCTAAGGCTCAACGCCCATGGCGCGGTTCATATTCGTTACCGGCGGCGTGGTCTCCTCGCTCGGCAAAGGTTTGCTTGCGGCGTCCCTCGGGGCGCTGCTCCAGGCGCGCGGCTTCAAGGTCCGGATTCGCAAGTTCGATCCCTATCTGAACGTCGATCCCGGCACGATGTCGCCCTATCAGCATGGCGAAGTCTACGTCACCGATGACGGGGCGGAGACCGATCTCGATCTCGGTCATTACGAGCGTTACACCGGCGTCTCGGCGCGTCAGTCGGACAATATTACCTCGGGCCGGATTTACCAGGGCATCATCGCCCGCGAACGGCGCGGCGATTATCTCGGCGCGACGGTCCAGGTCATTCCCCACGTCACCAATGCGATCAAGGAATTCGCCGTCGCCGACACCGACGATGTCGATTTCGTAATTTGCGAAATTGGCGGCACCGTCGGCGATATCGAAAGCCTGCCGTTCGTAGAAGCCATCCGTCAATTGAAGAACGACCTCGGCCGCGGTCAATCATGTTTCGTCCACACCACGCTGGTGCCGTATCTGGCGGCGGCGGGCGAACTCAAGACCAAGCCGACCCAGCATTCGGTTCGAGAGATGACCAGTTATGGTCTCCAGCCCGACATCCTGCTGTGCCGCGCCGAGCGGCCGATCCCCGAGGCCGAGCGCGCCAAGATCGCTCTATTCTGCAACGTCCCCGCTTCGGCGGTGATCCAGGCCTTGGACGCGCGCTCGATCTACGACGTGCCGCTGCAATATCATAATGAGGGCCTCGACGACGAAGTCCTGCGCATCTTCGACATCAATGACGCGCCGCGCCCCGAACTTACCCAATGGGCCGACATCATGGACCGCGTCGATCATCCTGAAGGCGAAGTGACGATCGGCGTGGTCGGCAAATATGTCGGGCTCCAGGACGCCTATAAGAGTCTGCGCGAGGCCCTCGTCCACGGCGGCATCGCGCACCGGGTCAAGGTCAATATTCGCTGGCTCGACGCCGAACTGTTCGAGAGCGAAAGCGCCGACCTTGCCGCCGAACTCGAGCCGCTCCACGGCATCCTTGTTCCCGGCGGCTTTGGCGAGCGCGGCAGCGAGGGCAAGATAGCTTCGGTCAAATTCGCCCGCGAGCGCGACGTGCCCTTCTTCGGCATCTGCCTTGGCATGCAGATGGCGTGCATTGAAGGCGCGCGGAATACTGCCGGGCTCGAGGCTGCCTCGACCACCGAGTTCGGCCAGACCGCCGAGCCGGTCGTCGGCCTGATCACCGAGTGGATGAGCCCCGAAGGCCTGCAGAAGCGCACTGCGACCACCGACCTTGGCGGCACGATGCGGCTCGGCGCCTATGACGCGACTTTGTCCCACAACAGCGTCGTCGCCGCGCAATATGGCACCACCGCGATCAGCGAGCGCCATCGCCACCGCTACGAAGTCAATGTCCACTATCGCGACGCGCTCGAAAAGGGCGGGCTGGTCTTTTCCGGCATGTCGCCCGACGGCGAGCTTCCGGAAATCGTCGAGCGCCCCGACCATCCGTGGTTCATCGGGGTCCAGTTCCATCCCGAACTGAAAAGCCGCCCGTTCGATCCGCATCCCTTGTTCAAGGGCTTCATCGGCGCGGCTTTGAAGCAGTCGAGGCTCGTATAATTGGTGCTTGCGGTGCAAACCACGCGCCGATCGCGCGCCCATTCGCTGACCATTTGAAGCGCGGCCCAATCCTCCCTAAGTGAGCGCCATGTCGAACATCATTTCCACCCGCATGCTGATTCTCGGCTCGGGGCCCGCCGGGCTCACCGCCGCCATCTACGCCGCCCGCGCCGGGCTTTCGCCGGTTGTCGTCCAGGGCATCCAGCCCGGCGGCCAGCTGACCACCACCACCGACGTCGAAAATTACCCCGGGTTCCGCAATGTCGTTCAGGGGCCGTGGCTGATGGAGGAAATGCAGGCGCAGGCCGAGCATGTCGGGACCAAGATGGTGTGGGACCATGTCAGCGAGGTGGATTTCTCGCGCCGCCCGTTCGTGGTCAAGGGCGACAGCGGCGAATATCACGCCGACACGATGGTCATCGCCACCGGCGCGCAGGCCAAATGGCTCGGGCTGCCGTCGGAAGAGCATATGAAGGGCAAGGGCGCCTCGGCCTGCGCCACCTGCGACGGGTTTTTCTATCGCGGCAAGAAGGTCGCGGTGATCGGCGGCGGCAATACTGCGGTCGAGGAAGCGCTCTACCTCACCAACCACAGTCAGGACGTTACCCTGATCCACCGCCGCGATACCTTCCGCGCCGAGAAGATCCTTCAGGACCGCCTGTTCGCCAACCCGCACATCAAGGTCATCTGGCACAGCGAAGTCGCCGAATTCATTGCCGGCGGTGATCCCGAAGTGCTGGTCGGCCTCGACCTGCGCGACGTCCGCACCGGGGCGATCAGCCGGATCGACGTCGACGGCGCATTCGTCGCGATCGGCCACTCGCCCGCGACGGAGCTGTTCACGGACAAGCTCACCCTCGACAGCGACGGCTACATCAAGGTCGAAACCGGCACCACCAAGACCTCGGTCCCCGGCGTCTATGCGTGCGGCGACGTGATGGACAAGATCTACCGCCAGGCGGTCACTGCGGCCGGCACCGGCTGCATGGCCGCGCTCGACGCCGAGAAATTCCTCGCTGCCGAGGAATATGAGGCGCTGGCCGCCGAGTAGGCGGCGGATTCTAGCGCCGCCGAGTAGCTAGCCGCGCACCTTGCGGTTGGCGAAGGCCAGCAGTCGGCCGTAAGTCATGAAATCCTCGGCCTCGACATCGTCATCCTCGATAACGACCGACAATCGCTCCTCGATCCCGGTCAGCAGATTGGCGACGGCGAGCGAATCGAATTCGGGCAGCGCGCCAAACAATTCGGTCTCCGCATCGAATGCCGCGACCCGCGCCTTGGACAGCCCGAGCACGTCGGCAAGCAACGCACGCAGCGCATGGTCGATGGTCTTGCTATCGCCACGAGCCAAAAGTTGCGCCTTTCCCTGTTGCATTGCAGCGCACTAATAGAGCGGGCCGAAGGGCGCAAGAAAGCCGTCATTGCCTCGCCTCGCCAGCAGTGACAGGCTCCTGTCCGATGACTCCCGATCCCACGCCCTTTCCGCTCGATCATCTCGCCCTGCGCGGGGTGGGGGACTCAACCGCCCTCATCGTCGGCGACGATCTCCTCGATTATCACGCCTTCGAAAAACTGATCGGCAGCACCGCCGCCGCCTTGCTCGCCCACGACCTCGCACCCGGCGACCGCGTCGCCAGCTGGATGGGCAAGACCATGCTCGCCTGCATCCTGCCGCTCGCCGCCGCACGCGCCGGGCTGGTCCATGTGCCGATCAACCCCGCGCTCCGCCGGGCACAGGCCGAGCACATCCTCGCCGACAGCGGTGCCCGCCTGCTGATCGCCAACCGTGCCCGCCTTGCTACGCTTGAGACCGCGCCCACGGCGATCACGCTCGAAGAGTGGCACTCCGGCACCGACCAGCTCGACCCGTCCACACACACCCCCGACATGTTGGCCGCCTTACTCTACACCTCGGGTTCGACCGGCCGCCCCAAGGGCGTGATGCTCAGCCACGCCAACCTCTGGCTCGGCGCGATCAGCGTCGCACATTACCTCCGCCTGACCCCCGAAGACCGCACGCTGGCCGTTCTCCCGCTTGCCTTCGATTACGGCCAGAACCAGTTGCTCGCCGCCTGGGCCGCGGGCGGCTGCGCGATCGGCTTCGATTACCTCCTTGCCGCCGATGTGAAGAAAGCGTTGCGACGCCATGACGTCACCACCCTCGCCGGTGTCCCGCCCTTGTGGCATCAGCTGACGGCGCTCGACTGGGCCGATGGGGCAGGGGCTACCTTACGCACCCTTACTAACAGCGGCGGCCATCTGCCCGAACCAATCATCCGCCGTCTTCGCACCCTGTTCCCCGACGCGAACCTCCACCTGATGTACGGCCTGACCGAAGCCTTCCGCTCGGCCAGCCTCGACCCCGACTTGGCCGATCCGCTTCGGCGAGTCGGGGATGCCGCAGGGCTTCGTGCAGCCGCTGTTGACGATGCTCTCGACGGCGGTGGCCACGGGTGTGTCGGGCATGATCATGAGCCGCTTCGCCCTGACGGCCTTCTCCTTTGAGGGCCGAAGCTACTGGGCAATCAAGGGATC
>NZ_JANMLM010000003.1:0-15659 GCF_031372575.1 Sphingomonas sp.
CGGAGCGGCGGGACAGGCGCGAACATACCCTCGCGCGGCGCCAGGGTAGCGCGGCCGAGGCCGGAACGGTCGATAGATTCAGAAACGAACGAATAAGCGCGGTCGCCCGGCGTGACGATCACGTCGAAGGTTTCCGCAACGCCGATCTGAAATTCGTCGACCGTCACCGGTTTTACATTCTGGCCGTCGGCCTGGACCACCGTCATCGCGAGGCCCGGAATGCGAACGTTGAAGTTGGTCTGCGCGGCGGCATTGATGATCCGCAGCCGGACCCGCTCGCCAGCTTTGAACAGCCCCGTCCAATTGTCGTAAGGGCCATAGCCATTGACGGTGTAATTGTAGGTCGATCCGGTAACATCGGCGATGTCGGCCGGGTCCATCCGCATGTTGGCCCATTCGCGCCGTTCCGCAGCGGTCATGTCGCGACCGGCGAGTTGTCCCGACAGGGTCAGGCGCTGCATGTTGAAATAGCCGCCGCCCATCTGCTTCAATTTCCTGTAGATCGTTGCACCGGTCATCGGGCTGTGGTCCGACAACACGAGCACGTGCTCGCGATCGGAAACGATCGGATCAGCGCCTTCGGGATCGACCACGATCGGACCGTAGACACCGTCCTCTTCCTGATAGGCCGAGTGGCTGTGATACCAATAGGTGCCAGCCTGGACGATCGGAAACTCGTAATCGAAGGTCGAGCGCGGCCCGATCCCGGGGAAGCTTACGCCGGGGACGCCATCCATCGCGAATGGCACCAGCAGGCCATGCCAGTGGATCGAGCTATCCTCATCGAGCGTGTTGGTGACGCTCAGGCGCACGTTCTGCCCTTGTTTCAGGCGCACCAGCGGGCCTGGCACGGTGCCGTTGATTCCGATCGCACGGCTGACTTTGCCGTCAACGCGGAGCGCAACCTTGCCGATGGTGAGTGCGATTTGGGAGCCGCTCACGGTGGGAAGCGGTCGTACCAGCCCACCGGAAACGGATTGTGCCCAAGCGGGCATGGCGGCAGCGAAGCCGGCGCCAGCGCCACCCAGAGCGGCGGCACGCAGGAACTGGCGCCGCGGAAGTGCGAGCTTGTCGAACATTGTAGATCCTTGAATAGCCATGAAGCGCGACCGTGGGCCGGCGCCGCCTATTTCAGCGACGCCAGCTTTCGGTAGCTTACATCTTGTGGGTGGGTTGAACCGCCGAAGGCGCGGCAGCGCCGTTAGGGGGTGCCTTCCCGCAAGCAAGCATAATTTTCCCATGGTCTTGCTTGGTCATTCTGGCCATGTCGTGGCCTTTCATGCCGGCCATGTCATGACTCTTCATGGCCGCCATATCGTGGCCGTTGCCAGCCGTGTGGCCCGCCATGCCCTTGCAAGGCGTCATGCCCGTCATCTTGGCATGATCCGAACCTTGGGTCGCTGGAACCGTCCCCGTTTGGCCATTAGCCATCGCGGGCAGTGCGATCGTCAGCGCGATCGCCGTCACTATCTTTTTCATGTCCTATCCTTCGTGAAATCGTTAAATCTCGATTTCACGCACGACGCGGAGGGGGCGTGGCCAGTTGGGCTAGATAGCTATGATGAAATGGTTCGAGTGACGGACGATCGACGATCTTGGCAAAGGCAAGCTGATCGACCGGAGCCGCCGCCGTCAAGGCAACGGCCGTGCACATAGCGACACAGCAGGACTTGCCCATCTTCTTGCCGTCCTGATCTTGGGCGGGCTGGTCGCCACAATGACCTTGCACCATCATTTGGGACTGATGGTCGGCAGGCGCCATCGCCATCGCGCTGCCAGTTTCCATGGCAAGCGGGGCGAACAACATCGCAAAGGCGATCAGGATCGCTGAGAGGTGGCGAAGGCTCACGTGACGGAATATGTGCGCAAAGGCGCGAAATTGCAATCCGCTCAAAGGATTAAGGCGAGCCGCGCCAATCATGCGCGCGCCGTGTCAAGTTCATCGAGGATAGGGCAATCGGGCCGGCTGTCGCCATGACAGCTCTCCGCCAAATGTTCGAGTGTCCGGCACATGCCTTCGAGAACCGCCAGCCGCTGGCGAAGTTCCGAAAGGCGCGACAAGGCCAAGGCTTTGACATCTGCGCTCGACCGGTTGCGATCTGTCCAGAGGGCGAGAAGCAGGCGAATATCCTCGATCGGAAATCCGAGGTCACGGGCCCGCCCAATAAACCGCAAAGTGTGAAGATCACGAACGTCATAGTCGCGATAGCCGGAGTCGCGGCGCGCGGCAGGTGCAATCAGTCCGATCTTCTCATAATGGCGGATCATCCGCTGACTGACGCTGGTCGCGGTCGAGACGGCGCCAATCTTCATGCCCGATCCATGTCGCGATCAAATCCGGCGGGCTTCTCCGCGCGCAAGATCTCGATATGACCGGTTGCGGTTGCGAAACCGTCGAGAACGCGCAGCCGAACAAAACCGGCGCCTTCGATCAGGGCCGGCAGGACGCCGTCGGCATTGGGTTGAGTATCCCTCACGCCGTCGAAAAGCTGCACGGTTGCCCGAAAGGCCAGGCGCATCGCTAGCGTTCGCTGGAGGCCATAATCAGCGACAAACAGCTTGCCGCCGGACTTCAGCCGCTCAAACATCGCTCGAAGCAAACGGCGCTTTTCGTCTAACGGCACCTGGTGCAGCACCAGGCTGCAGATGATCTTGTCCGCAACCTGCTTATCGTCTTCCGGCGGTGAACCGAAGGTGCCGACCCTAAACGTCGCGCTCGATCCTGCACGGGCCGTTTTGCGCCGGGCTATCTTTACTGCTGGTTCGTCGGGATCAATTCCCAGAAAATTACAGTCGGGCGTAGCGGCAGTGACCGCCACTGCAAGACTACCGGTGCCGGACCCGACATCCACGATCAATTCGCCAGGCTCAGCGCCGATGTGCTCCACCAGCCTTGAGCGCCATGCCCATTCCCGAGTCATCAGCCCGATCATGGCGTCATACACAGGGGTCAGCGCGGCGTAGCCGAGCGGCGGGGTGTGGGCAGCCGTGTTCACGAAAGCCTCGCCGACCGCAAACGGAGCGAATTGCCGATGACTGCGACCGAGCTGAAGGCCATCGCCGCTCCCGCGATAATCGGGCTCAAGAGAATGCCGAACGAGGGGTAAAGCACACCAGCGGCAATCGGCACCCCGGCCGCATTGAAGATGAATGAGAAGAACAGGTTCTGCCGAATGTTGCGCATTACCGCGCGGCTCAAGTGTCGGGCACGCACGATCCCGGCAAGATCGCCCTTCACCAAGGTCACGGCCGCGCTTTCCATGGCGACATCGGTGCCTGTGCCCATCGCGATTCCGACGTCCGCTGCGGCGAGAGCGGGGGCATCGTTGATGCCGTCGCCGGCCATGCCGACGCGGCGTCCTTCGCTACGCAATTTTTCGACCATTGCCTGCTTCTGGTCGGGAAGGACGTCCGCGAATATTTCGTCGATCCCGCCGATGCGGCGAGCCACGGCTTCGGCCGTCCGTCGATTGTCGCCAGTCATCATGACGACCCGGACGCCACTTTTTCGAAGCGCGGCAACGGCATCGGCGGCAGTGTCCTTGATCGGATCCGCGACCACCAGCAGCCCGGCGAGCTTGGCGTCGATCGCGACGAACATCACGCCCTGGCCCTCGGCGCGAATGCTGTCGGCTTGCGGGTCGAGGCTGGCGGTATCCACCCCCAGATCGGCGAGCATTAGTTTGTTGCCAAGGGATATGGCGCGACCGGCAACGGTTCCGCTCACACCCTTGCCGGTTTGCGACTCGAAATCCGTCGCTTTCTCGATCACCACGCCGCGCTCATCTGCGCCTTCGACGATGGCGGCTGCGAGAGGGTGCTCGCTGCCCTTTTCAAGCGAAGCAGCGAAGCCAAGTATTTCGTCCTCATCAAATCCGTTGATTGCGACCACCTCGATAAGGCGCGGCTTGCCAATCGTCAGGGTGCCGGTCTTGTCTACTACCAGCGTGTCGATCTTCTCCATCAGCTCGAGGGCTTCGGCGCTCTTGACGAGCACGCCCGCCGACGCGCCGCGACCGGTCCCGACCATGATCGACATCGGCGTCGCCAGGCCGAGCGCACAGGGACAGGCGATGATCAGGACGGCGATTGCGTTGACCAGCGCATGAGCGAAACGAGGCTCCGGGCCGATCAGCGACCAGGTGACGAAGGCAAGCACGGCAATCAACACCACTGCTGGAACGAACCATCCCGATACCTTGTCGGCGAGCGCTTGAATCGGCGCCCGTGATCGCTGCGCCTCGGCAACCATGCGCACGATCTGCGACAACATCGTATCTTTCCCGACGCGCTCGGCCTTCATCAGGAGCGAACCGGTGCCGTTGACGGTGGCGCCGGTAAGCAGGTCGCCTTGCGTCTTCTCGACCGGGATGGGTTCGCCCGAGATCATCGACTCGTCAACCGAACTCCGGCCTTCGACGACAAGCCCGTCGACCGGCACCTTCTCGCCCGGACGGACGCGAAGCACGTCGCCGACCGCAACGAGCTCAAGCGCTACGTCTTTCTCAACGCCGCCGCGCACCCGGCGCGCGGTCTTGGGGGCGAGCCCGAGCAAGGCGCGGATCGCCTTGCCAGTTGCCGATCGCGCGCGAAGCTCCAGAACCTGCCCTAGAAGGACCAGTGTCGTGATGACGGCGGCCGCCTCATAGTAGACGGGCACCAGTCCTCCCATCGTCCGCAACGACGACGGGAAAGCGGCTGGCACGAGGGTCGCAACAACGCTGTAGCCATAGGCTACGCCGACGCCGAGGCCGATCAGCGTGAACATGTTGAGGTTGCGGCTTTTGAGCGACGCCCAGAAGCGTTCGAAGAAAGGCCAGCCGCCCCATAGGACCACCGGTGTTGCGAGCGCCAGCTGGAGCCACATGGAGGTAGCCATCGGCATCAGTTGCCAGCCGAAAATCTCGGCCCCCAACGTCAGGATGACGAGCGGGATCGACAGAATTGCGCTGACCCAAAAACGGCGTGTCATGTCGATCAGCTCGGGGTTGGGCCCTTCGTCGAGCGTCGGCTCGAGCGGCTCCAGTGCCATACCGCAAATCGGGCAGCTTCCCGGCCCTATCTGCCTGATCTGGGGATGCATCGGGCAGGTCCATATGGTGCCTGCCGGGACATTCTCCGCGCCGATCGCTGCCGAATCCGCCGGGCCATGTAGGTAGCGATGAGGATTGGCGGTAAACTTCGCCAGGCACACCGCGCTGCAAAAATGATGCTCGTGGCCCTCGAATTCGACATGATGGGGCGTGGTGGCAGGGTCGACCGTCATGCCACAGACGGGATCTTTCACCGCAGTCTCACCCGCCACTCGCTGGATGGAGTCATGAGCGTGATCGAGTTCGTGGTTCATTTCCGGCGCTCGCTTCTGTTATGCGGCACGACATATAAACCTTGACACCATGTTAGGGTCAAGCGCCCAACTTGGGCGAGGGTTTCTGCGAATGAGAATTATCGACGGATGGCTCGCCTGTGCTCTCCAGCACCGAAATGTCTCGCTCAGCGAGCAAAGGGTCGAGGAAAATCCACGCTGCATTGCAACGGTCGCACTACAGAGGTCAGGAGTTTGATCCTCCTCAGCCCCACCACGCCCGCCGGCCGCGAGCCGCCAACCATGCCCGTCCTTATTGCTCGGATGCGATCACCGTGGTCTGCACGCCGGTGCTTTGTGCATCGACGCTCGCGCTGGTGATCAGCACGGTTGTCCCCGGTGTCATCGCGCCGCGCATCCGGGCGACGAACGGTGCGGGCAATTGCATCCGCTCGACCCCTTGGGTGCTGACGATCGCCGTATCTTCGGCCTTCAGATTGTTGACCCCGACCTGGATCCATTCGTTGCGACCGCGCAAATTCTTGGCCAGCGTCAGCACTTGTGACTCCGATACCTGTTGGCTCACGGCGGCCCGGGCGCGGCCGATCTCGACCCCGTTGCGCAGCACCACCACCAATTGGTCGCCGGTCGAAATGATGATCGATACCGGCCCGCTGGGGGCGGCTTCGGGGGTCCAGCGATAGGCCTCGCTGTTCTGCAACGGCAGCCGGGCGATCGACCTGCCGCCGTCGCTGTGCGGCGCGAGCACACCGGCGGGCGGGCGTTTGTACGGGTCGGCCTTGCTGTTGGCGATCACCACGGTCCCGCCCATTGTCGTCGTGGTGAACATCAATTTGGAAAATGCCAGCGGCATCCGCACGCAGCCGTGGCTGGCCGGATAGCCGGGCAGATTGCCGGCATGCATCGCCACGCCCTTCCACGTGAGCCGCTGCTGATAGGGCATTGGCGCATTGTCATAGGTGCGCGAGCGGTGATCCATGTCCTTTTCGAGGATGGTGAACACCCCGCCCGGGGTGGCGAACCCCGGCTTGCCGGAGGAGATGGTGGTCACCCCGATCCGCACGCCGTTGCGATAGACGGTGGCCAATTGCCGATCCAGTTCGACATAGACCAGCACCGGCCCCTTGGGCGCGATATTGCCCGCCCACACCCAGTCGCCGGGTTTCAATTTTTCGGCTTGCTTGGCCAGCGCCAATGGCGACGATACTTTCGACCCGCTGGCCAAAGCAGGGGACGCGGCGAGCATCAGGATCGCGCCAAGCGCCACATACCGAACCGATTGCCTCACGATATTGCTCCCCGTTAGTCCCGAGTCTTGCCGGGAAAATACGCTCCCCCGTCGGGAATCGCAAAGGGTCGCCTAGCGCCGCTCGGTCGCCGCCTTCATTGCAGTGCAAAATTCGCGAATCTCTCGCGCAGCATCGGGCCGCCCCGCGCGCTCGACAATCGCGCTTCCGCTGATCACCCCGGCCGCGCCCGCCGAAACCGCCTCGGCCACTTGCTCGGGTGACGATATTCCGAACCCAAGTACCGGAGGCGGTGCACCAAGCCGCGCGAGATCGTCGAACAGAGCGCGGTGGCTTAGCGCCGGTCCCTGCGCCGTCCCGGTCACCCCCAGCCGCGCCACGCAGTAAGTGTAACCGCGTCCCAGCCTCGCGATGGTGGCCAGCGCTGGCGCGGGCGTGGTCGGCGCTGCGATCAGCACCGGGTCAATCCCCGCCGCCACCGCAGCTGCAGCCCAAGGCGCGGCCTCGATCGACGGCACATCGGCAACCAGCAAACTGTCCGCCCCGGCCTCGGCCAGCTCGCCGCAGAACCGTTCGCGACCGCGGGCGACGACAATATTGGCATAGGTCAAAATTCCGATCGGCACATTGGGATGCCGCGCGCGGAAGTCGGCGATCATCGTCAGGCAATCGGCGGTTCGCATCCCGGCCTCAAGCGCGTGCTTGGCCGCCGCCGCAATCACCGGCCCGTCGGCAACTGGGTCGCTGAACGGGATTCCGACCTCGACCATGTCGGCCCCGCTCTCGACCATGGCATCGAGCAATTCGCCGCACCGCGCCGCATCGGGATGCCCGAGCATCAGGAACCCGCCAAACGCGGCCTCGTTACGCACCGCCAAGCGGTCGAACATTGCGCCATAACGGCTCACGCCGCCACCTCAAGCAGGCTCTGCACCTGCGCCATATCCTTGTCGCCGCGCCCCGACAGCCCGACCACCAGCAGCGCCTCGGGTTGCTCCTCGGCAATCCGCAACGCCTCGGCCACCGCATGCGCCGTTTCCAGCGCCGGGATGATCCCTTCGTGGAGCGACAAGGCACTGAACGCGGCCATCGCCTCGACATCGGTGCAGCCAACATAATCGGCGCGGCCAATGTCCATCAGATGAGCATGTTCTGGCCCGACGGCGGGATAATCGAGCCCTGCGGACACCGACCAACTGTCGGACACCTGACCGTCCATATCCTGCAGGATCAACGTTTCCGACCCATGCAAAATTCCCGGCGTCCCGCGCTGCAGCGTCGCACCATGCTCGCCGCCGTTCAGCCCCTTGCCCGCGGCCTCGACCCCGATCAGCTTGACCCCGTCATCGGCAACGAAATCGGCGAACAATCCGATCGCATTCGACCCGCCGCCAACGCAGGCGATTACCGCATCGGGCAGCCGCCCTTCGGCTTCGATCACTTGCGCCCGCGCTTCCTTTCCGATCACCCGCTGGAATTGCCGCACCATCAGCGGGAAGGGGTGGGGCCCCGCCGCCGTGCCGAGGATGTAATGCGTCGTCTCAAAGCTTGCGGCCCAGTCGCGCAAGGCCTCGTTGACACTATCTTTCAGCGTCCGGTCGCCGCTGGTCACCGGGATCACCTCGGCCCCCATCAGCCGCATTCGATAGACATTGAGCGCCTGCCGCTCGATGTCGTCCGCGCCCATGTAAATCTGCGTCGGAAGCCCGAACAACGCGCCGACCATCGCGGTGGCGACGCCATGCTGCCCCGCGCCGGTCTCGGCGATCAGCCGGGTCTTGCCCATCTTCTTGGCGAGCAACGCCTGCGCCAGCACCTGGTTGGTCTTGTGCGCCCCGCCGTGGAGCAAATCCTCGCGCTTCAAGTAGATTTTCGCCGGCTTGCCGAGGTTGCGGCACAGCGTCAGCGGGGTCGGCCGCCCGGCATATTTGGTCAGCAATTCATCGAGCTCGGCGCAGAAGGCCGGGTCGGCCTCGCTATCGAGAAATGCGCCCTCAAGTTGTTCGAGCGCGGGCAGCAAAATCTCGGGCACGAAGCAGCCGCCAAACTTTCCGAACCGACCGTCCTGACGCATGATTATTGATCCTTGTGGCGTGAAATGGGGCGTAATATCTCGAACAATAAAGCAATCCTGGCGTGCGATTTGACCCCCGGCCTGTCGTCCATCGCTGACCCGACGTCGAGCGCATAAGCGCCGACCTGCCGCGCGGCGACCGCATTATGCGACCCGATCCCGCCGGCCAGCAGCGCCTTGGGAAGCTCGGGGCGGTTGGCGATCGTCGACCAGTCGAACGTCTCGCCAGTCCCGCCGCGACCATTGTCGAACAGGATCCTATCCGCTGCTCGTACTGGGTCGCCGGGGGTTTCGGCCAGCCAGGTTTCGACATCAGTCGTACCGCGAGCATCATATGCCGGGCGGTGATGCTGGATTGCGGCTAGAGGTAATTGTTGAGCGATATCCGTGACTTGATGCTCTTCCGCGTCGCGAAACACGGCGACCAATGGCGGATGATCCGGAACCTCAGCGATCATCGCCAGCGCCTGGTCGATGGTCACATCGCGCGGCGTCCCGGGGACGAATACCAGCCCGACGTAAGCCGCGTGCCGAGCCGCCCGCAAATCCCCCGCATTACGCATTCCGCACAATTTGACCCGCCCGAACGCCAGCGCGCGCGCTTCGCCATGCGGATCGCCGCTTTTCATCGGGGTCGAGCCGATCAGGAAGCCGTCGACGTGGCGCACCAAGCGGTCGATGTCGGCGCGGTTCACAATCCCCGATTCCGAAATAACCAGCGCATTGCCCGCCATTCCCGCCAACCGCTCGGTCACGCCAAGGTCGGTGGTGAAACGCTTCAGGTCGCGATTGTTGATCCCGATCAGCGCCGCCCGAAGCACCACCGCGCGGCGCATCTCGGCCTCGTCATGGACCTCGACCAGCACGTCCATCCCGAGCCGCTTGGCCTCGGCCATCACGCCGCGCACCTCGTCATCGTCGAGCACCGACAATATCGCCAGCACCGCATCGGCGCCTGCGATCCGCGCTTCGGCAATTTGCCGAACATCGACCACGAAATCCTTCGCCAATATCGGCCCGTCAAACCCCGCCCGCGCGGCTTTCAGATCATCCAGCGACCCGCCAAAGAAACGCGCATCAGTCAGCACGCTCATCCCGTCCGCGACCCCGGCGTAAGCCCGCGCCACCGCGCCCGGATCGAGCGTTTCGCCAAGCGCGCCTTCGGACGGCGAGCGGCGCTTATATTCGAAGATGAACCGCGCCCCGGGCTGCGCCATTGCCGCGACCAGGCTGCGCGTCGTCGGCTGCGCAGGCGACAAATCCGCCCCCGCCAGCCGCTCGGCCACCTCGACGCGCTTGTGGGCGATGATCTCGCCCAGGCGGCCCAGTCGGTCGATGGCTAGATCAGGCATTGCTGATCTCGACGAAGCGATCGAGCACCTGGCCCGCCTTGCCCGACAGCAATGCTTCGCGCGCCTGGCCCGCGCCCTCGGTCAAATCACCCGCCTTGCCCGCGGTCATCAGCAATGCCGCGCTGTTGAGAATGACGATGTCATTCTCCGCCTGCGTCCCCTGGCCCGCGAGCAGCAGTTTCAGCCGCGTCGCATTTTCCGCCACGTCGCCGCCGGTCACCACCTTCAAGGCGGCGCGTTCGATCCCGGCATCCTCGGGCGCAATCTCGATCTCGGTCATCTCGCCATCGGACAGCCGGATCGCGCGGGTCTCGCCGTGCAGCGCCACCTCGTCGAGCCCCGATCCGTGGACCACCAGCGCCTGCTTCACGCCCACCGCGTCGAGCGTCTGCGCGATCCGCCGCAACATCGTCGGGTCGGCCACGCCGAGCAATTGCACCGGCGGCCGTGCTGGATTGATGCACGGCCCGAGCAAGTTCATCACCGTCCGCACCGCCAATTGCCGCCGCACCAAAGCGGCATGTTTCATCCCCGGATGATAAGCCGGCGCGAACAAAAAACAGAAGCCGATTTCGTCGAGCATCGCGCGTGCCGCAGCGGGCGCCAGGTCGATCTTCGCGCCGACCGCCTCGAGCACGTCGGCCGACCCACATTTCGAACTGATCGAGCGATTGCCATGCTTGGCGATCGGCAACCCGCACGCCGCGGCGACGAAGCCGGTCGCGGTCAAGACGTTGATCAGCCCCGACCCGTCGCCGCCGGTGCCGCAGCAATCGGCGAACAGATAATCGGGCCGATCGAACGATTGCGCGGCGGCGCTTAGCGCATGCGCGGCGCCGATCATCTCCTCCGCCGTCTCGCCCTTCATCCTGAGCGCGATCAGCATTCCCGCAATCTCGGCCGGCTCCAATTTGCCAAGCACCAGCCGTCCGAACAGATGCTCGCTGTCCTGGATCGGCAAATCCTCCCCCGACAGTAATTTGGGCAAGGGGTTGCGGCCGGGCAGATCGGGATCGTTGGCGGGTTGGAGTGCGGCATTTTGCATCGGTCATGTCCTCGATTGATTGGCATCGCGGGCAATAAAAAACCCGCCGGATGGGCGGGCTGTGAAAACTTGGCTGGTACTTAAATCACCACCCACGCCATCGCGCCGCCAGAAAAGCGGAGCGCCACCAGTTGGTGCGGAAGGTCAGGAGGTCGGTCATCGAGCGCCTCTTCGCGAAGCTGCGCGGGTTCGTCAATCCCGGATGTGCTTTTCTGTCCCGAATGCCGTCGCCAGCGCGGCAATGATATCGGCCCGAAAGCGCTTCGCCGCGCGCGACCCGGGCACTGCAAGGTCGAAGCCGTGGAACGCGCCAGGGGTGACCTTGAGCTTTGTCGCGACCCCCGCGCTGGCCAGCCGTTTCGCGAAGGCGACATCCTCATCATGAAACAAATCGAGCGACCCGACCGCGATCAACGTTGGCGGCAATCCGGCCAGATCGCTGCGCCGTGCCGAGACTGCGTTGGCAGGCCGATCGCCGAGGAACGCCGCCCAGCCGAAGCGGTTGTTCGCCGCACTCCACAGCGACGGTGCGGATGATGGCGCGGCCCCGGTGCGGTCGTCGAGCATCGGATAGACCAGCAGTTGTAGGCACGGCCGGACTACGCCCTCGTCGCGCGCGCGCATCGCCAGCAACGCCGCCAGCCCGCCGCCCGCGCTCGACCCCATGATCGCGATCCGCGCCGGGTCGACCCCGATCCGCGCCGTCTGGTCATGCACCCAGCGCAGCGCCGCGCTGACATCGTCGAGCATCCCGTCATGCCGGGTTTCGGGCGCGCGCCGATAATCGACCGCCACCGCAACGCAATCCAGCGCCGCTGCAAGCCCCTGCAGCTGCCGCACCGCGCCCGCCGCGTCGCCCATCACGAACCCGCCGCCGTGCAGATAGAATATCGCCGGCCGCGCCGTGCCGGGCCGCGCATTGATCAGGCGCACACCAACCGGCGGCGCGCCGTTGAGCCCCGGTACCTGGCTCCGCTTCACTGCCGGGCTGGGCAAAGGCGGCGGCGCAGTCGCGCGCTCGACCTGCCGAAACATCGCCAGATTTTCCGGACTCAAATCGGGTGGCGGATTGGCGAGATAGCGCGCCACAAAGTCGCGCAGCTCGGGGTCGAATGCCGCCAGCGCCTGACGCTCCCGCCAGTATGACGCTCCGCTCCCGCCGGTCGCGGCCACCGCCAGCGCCGCCAGCGCCACTTCACGCCGCGACAGCATTGCTTCGCTCGACGCGCACCGTTCGCGCCCCCGGCTCGAGCCACAACGCCAGCCCGTAAGCACAGCCCAGCGCCAGCATGCAGGCCGCGACGAACGCCCCGAAGCCAAACCCCGGCGCCAGCAGGATCACCAGCCCCAGCGCGGGCAGATGCGCGGCATATAGAGGATAGCTCATCGACCCCATCACCGCCGACCACCGCTCCAGCCCCGGCTCGATCGTCGCGCCAATCCCCAGATGCAGCACGATCGGCAGCACCAGCGCGACCACCGCCAGATCAACCTGCCAGTCCGGCATCGTCCCCTTGGCGACATCGGCCAGCATCAGCACCACCGGCAATGCCACCAGCAGCAGCGCGCCCGACATCGCCGGCCGCCACCGCTCGAGCGCCGGGCCGAGCCGGACCATCGCCACCCCGACGCAATAGGAAAACATCACGCGCGGAAAGCCGCCGACGAAATTATCGCCACGGTCGCCCAGCCCGAACCATTGGAAGCGGCTCGCGGTCCACGCCAGCACAGCCAACCCGCCGATCACCATCGCGATCATCGCCCGCCCCGATAAGCGCCGCAGCCAGAGGGCATGCACCACATTGGCGACCAGTTCGAAGAATAACGACCATTGCACCCCGTTGAGGATGAACAGCCCGGCCGATCCGGCGATGATCGGCACGAACGCGAGTTGCGCCGCCAGCCGCCACGCGACCGCGCCGCCAGCCGCCCCGCTGGCCAGCGCCACCGCCGCCCCGGCGATGATCCCGATCGCCATCACCGGGTATAATCTTTTGATCCGAAGCGTCATGAACCCCGCCGGGGTCAGGTCGCCCGCCAGCTTGCGCTCATAGGCGCGCGCAACGACGTAGCCGCTCAGCATGAAGAAGAAATCGACCGCGAGGTACCCGCTGGCGAACAAGGAAAACCCGCCGACCTGGATCGCGGCGTGATGCAACAGGACGATGATCGCGGCGAGCCCGCGCAATCCATCCAGGCTCCCGACTCTCTGCACGCGGCGTCTCCTCCCGCCCGCGACCCTAGCCGCTTGGTCCCACCATAAGGTTAATCGCGCATTCCGCAGATCGCGGGGGCGCTGATTAACAAAAAAGGCCCCGCATTGCTGCGGGGCCTTTGTTCTTTCGACTGAAGCCGAGGCTTAATCGTTTTCGGGGTTCAGGAACGCCGGGGCGAATTCGGGGGCTGGGCCGTCCGAATTGCCGCCTTCGCGCTCCCTACGGGGACCACGATCGCCGCCGCCTTCGCCACGAGGACCACGATCACCGCCGCCTTCGCCACGAGGACCACGATCTCCGCCGCCTTCGCGACGCGGACCACGGTCACCGCCGCCACCTTCGCGACGCGGGCCACGGCCACGATCGCCGCCGCCACCGCCTCCATCACGGCGCGGGCCGCGATCACGGTCGCCACGCGGACGATCGCCACGGTCGCCGGCTTCGCGCGGGGGACGGCTGTCCTCCAGCTCGGCGCCGGTTTCCTGGTCGACGACCCGCATCGACAGGCGGACCTTGCCGCGCTGGTCGACCTCGAGCAGCTTCACCTTGACCTCTTGACCTTCGGTCAGGACGTCGCGGACATTCTCGACCCGCTCATTCTTGATTTCCGAGACGTGGACCAGGCCATCCTTGCCCGGCATGAAGGTCACGAACGCGCCGAAATCGACGATGTTGGCGACCTTGCCGGTGTAGATCGTGCCCGGCTCGGGCTCCTGGACGATGCCCAGGATCCACTGGCGGGCGGCCTCGATCTGGTCGAGGTCGGAGGAGCTGATCTTGATCACGCCCTCGTCGTCGATGTCGACCTTGGCGCCGGTGGTGGCGACGATCTCGCGGATCACCTTGCCGCCGGTGCCGATCACTTCACGGATCTTGTCCTTGGGGATCGACATGGTCTCGATCCGCGGGGCATGCGCCGACAGCTCTTCACGGGTGTGATCGAGCGCCTTGGCCATTTCGCCGAGGATGTGCGCGCGGCCTTCCTTGGCCTGCGCCAAAGCGACCTTCATAATCTCCTCGGTGATGCCGGGGACCTTGATGTCCATCTGCATCGTGGTGATGCCCTGGTCGGTGCCGGCCACCTTGAAGTCCATGTCGCCGAGGTGATCCTCGTCGCCGAGGATGTCGCTGATCACGGCGAAATCCTTGCCTTCCAGGATCAGGCCCATCGCGATGCCGGCGACCGGACGGATTAGCGGCACGCCCGCGTCCATCATCGACAGCGACCCGCCGCAGACGGTGGCCATCGACGACGAGCCATTGCTCTCGGTGATGTCCGACAACACGCGGATCGTGTAGGGGAAATCCTCGTTCGACGGCAGCATCGGACGAAGCGCGCGCCAGGCGAGCTTGCCGTGGCCGGTTTCGCGCCGCGACGGGGCGCCGAAGCGGCCCACTTCACCGACCGAATAAGGCGGGAAGTTGTAGTGCAGCATGAAGCGGCTGTAGGTCAGGCCGTCCAAGCCGTCGATCATCTGCTCCGCGTCCTTGGTGCCAAGCGTGGTGGTGCAGATCGCCTGCGTCTCGCCGCGGGTGAACAGCGCCGAGCCATGCGCGCGGGGCAGGAAGCCGACCATCGCCTCGATGTTGCGGACGGTGGTGGTGTTGCGGCCGTCGATGCGGCGACCTTCCTTGAGGATCGCGGTGCGGACGATATCGGCTTCAAGGCTCTTGACCGCCTTGGATGCGGACATCTGCTCCTGCGCGTCGGCGTCGGCAAAAGCCTCCTTCGCCTTGTCGCGGATCACGTTGAGTGCCTTCGAGCGTTCGCCCTTGTCGGACAGCTTATACGCTGCCTCGATGTCCTTGCCGACGAGCGTCTTGAGCTTCGCCTTGGCCGCGGTCTTGGCGTCGCCGGTGGCGAGCTCCCACGGGTCCTTGGCAGCTTTCTGCGCCAGCTTGATGATCCCTTCGCAGACCTTCTTGGAGGCTGCGTGGGCGAACATCACCGCGCCGAGCATGACCTCTTCCGACAGCTCATTGGCTTCGGATTCGACCATCATCACTGCGTTGAGCGTGCCGGCGACGACCAGGTCGAGATCGCCTTCCTTGACCTGCGTCGAGTTGGGGTTGAGGATATATTCGCCATCGACATAACCGACGCGTGCTGCACCGATCGGGCCCATGAACGGAACGCCCGACAGGCACAGAGCGGCGGAGGCGGCGCACATCGCGACGATGTCCGGCTCATTCTCGCCATCGTACGACAGCACCTGCGCAATAACGAGCACCTCGTTATAAAACCCCTCCGGAAACAGCGGACGAATGGGTCGATCGATCAGGCGGCTGGTCAGTGTTTCTTTCTCGGTTGCGCCGCGTTCGCGCTTGAAGAAGCCGCCCGGGATACGTCCGGCGGCCGAATATTTTTCCTGATAATGGACGGTCAGCGGGAAGAAGTC
>NZ_JANMLM010000016.1:0-111425 GCF_031372575.1 Sphingomonas sp.
TGCCCCGACGCCGCCGACATGGGCGTGATGGAGCGCTTCAGCTGCAAGATGGCGATCGCGCCGACCGCGTCGATCAGCATCATCGCCGGCGGCACCTCGGCCTGCATCGAGCCGATCCCGGCCAATATCTACACCCACAAGACGCTGTCGGGCAGCTTCTCGATCAAGAACCCCTACCTCGAGAAACTGCTGTCGGAGAAATCGAAGAATAGCGAGGCGGTGTGGAATTCAATCCTCGAGCAGGGCGGCAGCGTGGCGCATCTCGACTTCCTCACCACCGAGGAAAAGGACGTGTACAAGACCAGCTTCGAGATCGACCAGCGCTGGCTGATCGAGCTCGCCGCCGATCGCACCCCGTTCATCGACCAGGCGACCAGCCTCAACCTGTTCATCCCCGCCGACGTCGACAAATGGGACCTGCTCATGCTCCACTTCCGCGCCTGGGAATTGGGCATCAAGTCGCTCTATTACCTCCGCTCCAAATCGGTCCAGCGGGCCGGGTTCGCGGGCGGGGTCGAGGCCGACAACACCGCCGAGCCAGCCAAGTACGAGCTTCCCACCACCGATTATGACGAATGCCTGGCGTGCCAGTGAAATGACCCTCGCCAATTTCATCATGCTCGGCATCGGCCTACTCGCCTTGGCGATCGGCACCGCCTTGCTCGCGCGGCGCGGCGGGAGTGAGGGGGGGCGAAACGCCCGCCGTATCGCCGGGACGATGGCACTGGCCCTCGGCGCGGTCCTGTCGATTTCCGCCTTCGCCCTGAAAGGGGTTCGTAACTGATGCGTACCTATCATCGCTGGCTGAGCGTGCTGTTCGGCATCTTCATCCTGTGGATTGCAGGGACCGGGCTGCTTAGCCACGCCGCTGCTTTGGTTCGCGACTCGCAGGGGCCCGCCGGCGTTGGCCCGACCGCCGCCGCGCAGATGGCCGCGGTCAAAGCGGCAGGCTTCGTCTGCCCCGAGACCATGACCTGCCGCGTCAAGCCCGACCCGGACAGCGCGTCGGCCTGGGTGAGCTATCTCCACCACCTCCACGCGGGTGAGGAGTTCGGCCTGACCGGAACGATCCTGTCGATCGCCTCGGGCTTTGCGCTCCTGTTTTTCGCCATCAGCGGCCTCTATATGTACGTCGTGATGTTCCGCCGCCGCGCCCGCCGCGCCAGCCATCCGCAGAGGATCTTCTGGTGAGACCTTTCGCCGCCCCCGCCCTCACTCTCTCGCCTTCAGGAGCCTGACCCATGTCCCTCACCGAAGCCCGCAAGCAGTATAAGCCGTTCGAATACCCCTGGGCGTTCGATTTCTGGAAGCGCCAGCAGCAGATCCACTGGATGCCCGAGGAGGTGCCACTGGGCGAGGATTGCCGCGACTGGGCGCAAAAGCTGACCGATCACGAGCGCAATCTGCTCACGCAAATCTTCCGCTTCTTCACCCAGGCCGATGTCGAGGTGCAGGATTGCTACCACGACAAATATGCCCGCGTGTTCAAGCCGACCGAGATCAAGATGATGCTCGCCGCCTTCAGCAACATGGAGACGGTGCACATCGCCGCCTACAGCCATTTGCTCGACACCATCGGCATGCCCGAGAGCGAATATGGCATGTTCCTCCAATATAAGGAGATGAAGGACAAGCACGATTACCTGTCGACCTTCGGCGTCGACAATGATCAGGATATCGCGCGCACCCTCGCCATGTTCGGCGGCTTTACCGAGGGGCTGCAGCTGTTCGCCAGCTTCGCCATGCTGATGAACTTCCCGCGCTTCAACAAGATGAAGGGCATGGGCCAGATCGTCAGCTGGAGCGTGCGCGACGAGAGCCTCCATTGCGAGGGCATCACCCGCCTGTTCCACGCCTTCGTCAAGGAACGCGATTGCCTGACCAAGGCGGTCCAGGACGACATCATCGACGCCTGCCAGAAGACGGTGCGGCTCGAGGATGCGTTCATCGACCTGGCGTTCGAGCAGGGCCCGGTCGAGGGAATGACCCCCAAGTCGATCAAGAAATACATCCGCTACATCGCCGATTGGCGCCTCGGCCAATTGGGCTTCAAGCCGATCTACATGATCGAGGAGCATCCCCTCCCGTGGCTCGCCCCAGTGCTCAACGGCGTCGAGCCCGCCATCTTCTTCGAACAACGCTCGACCGAATATTCCAAGGCCGCAACGCGCGGCAATTGGAACGAGGTGTGGGACAGCTTCGATCGCCGGCAGAAGGCCAAGGCGAGCGGGGATGTGGTCGAGGTCGAGGCGGATGCTGGCGAGGATATGTTCGCGCGGGCTGGTGTTGCGGCAGAGTGATCATTCGCGAGACTCCCGCTATGGCTGGCGAAGCGGCCTTAAAGGTCTCGGCGATGCG
The DNA here is from genome assembly GCF_031372575.1 of Sphingomonas sp. Classification (GTDB taxonomy): domain Bacteria; phylum Pseudomonadota; class Alphaproteobacteria; order Sphingomonadales; family Sphingomonadaceae; genus Sphingomicrobium. Next base: position 2,359 of record NZ_JANMLM010000016.1, read on the forward strand.
CAAGCGTCGCTGGAATTTCCGCGTGGGTGTGGCGGCGGAGTAAGATGGAAGACCCAGCTTTATTCAATGGCATCGTATACGGTCTGTCTCGATGTCCCCAATGCGGTGTCGCGAAACCGCTGATTTCTGCAGTGGTTAAGCCCGCAAAACATTTCGCAGACTCATTTTACACATATTGGCAGTTCACGGCTGAATGCTCAAAATGCCGTCGACACACTCTTTTCTACGGTCACACTGATGGGTCGGATCCTGAAGCGGAAAACGTCAAGATAAGCGAGACTTATCCTGAACTGCCAACGGTTGCAGAAGACTTGCCGGAAAGGGCAAAGCGATTCCTACAACAAGCGTTTGAATCAAAGCATGCGCCCGATGGTGTTGTAATGCTGGCGGCGAGCGCCATTGATGCCATGTTGAAGGACAAAGGCTATAAAGAGGGAGCTCTTTACAGCCGGATAGAAAAAGCCGCCGTCGACGGTACTTTAACAGAACAAATGAGGGATTGGGCACACGAAATTCGCCTGAACGCAAATGAGCCCCGTCATGCGGACGACGATTTTGACGGCTATTCATCGGCCGAAGCAACGCAAGTAATAGAATTTGCTAATGCTCTCGGGGAATATTTATTTGTGCTGCCTGCACGAGTACTAAAGTGGAAGTCCAAGACAACAGCTGATGAGTTATAGGATTACGCTGGAAGGAATGACGGTAGCAGTGCCCTAATTCTGCGCTTGAAATCCGAACCGTTGCCGATGCCACTCCAAATACCTGGGATGAGGCCGATGCGCTGCGGCAAACGGCCAATGCGCGCGGCGATCCGGACGGATCATTTTCTCAACGCCTTCCCGATCATTAATCTTATCACTTAAAAGAATATCGCCCGCTTCGCTCAACCCGATCAATCCTCGATCGAACATCCAGTGAATCGTGCCCGATAGCGCGATGCCGTTATTGATGGCATCCGGACCGCCGTCACCGACACCCATGATGTGGGCAGCTTCGGTTTCCAGGCGACCACCGCCGTTGACCAGCCGCATACCAGTAAGCGCGCAACGGCCATCATAAACGTGCAGAACTGCTCGCCGGAATTTGGCGTCGCGGACTTTGCGGCTGACCAGCATTGTCGCACGATCTACCGGTCCTTCGAAGGGCTGCTGCGCAGCCTCTCCGAGCATAGCCAGCATGGACTCGGGTTGGCCTACGCGAGGTAATTCGGGCTCAGCGTCCATCAGCCCGATCTCGACGATTCGGTTGAAGTCCGCATTATTTAGCGGTCGGATTGCCAGCTGCTTGCTGCCCTTGACGGTCCCATCATCGTTCAGCAATGCGCGTTCCATCGGCAACTTGTCTAAGCTGAATGGCACTGTCGTCCCGAAGTCGAGAAAGCTGCCTTGAGCAATCATCGCCAAATGCATGCCAGCGGTCACAAGATCGGGCACGATCTTGTCAACCTTAGCCACTGCGAAATAGCCTCGTCCGCCCGCCCGTCGTGGTTCGAGATAGACGATCCATTGTCCAACCATTCGCTGTGCCGCGAGAAGGTAGTTCGACGGAAAGCGATAGAAGTCTTTCGGCACGTCGCCGTAGATCGAATGTGACCCTGTGACGAACACGCCCTTCGTCACGCCGAGCGGCGCACTGGCCGCCGGCAACCCGGCGTACCGGTAAACGCCAGGACCGACGAATTCGAGCAATCCTTGATCGCGCAATTCCTGAAGCTCACGACTCAGCGTCTGCCATGGCGTCGCGCCGGTTGATCCGGTCGCTGCGATGATGGCGTTCATTTCTCCGTTTATCAGCGCTTGCCGACTAAATATGGTCGAACCAGTCCGCTGCACGTGCCGTCGGATCGCCGACGTCGCCGCATCGGACCAATTCGTGCCCACCAACTCTTGGATCTCCTGCTGCCTTTCGCCAGACTAGCGCAATGACCGATCCGAACAAGCGCATCGCAATCGTTTGCAGTTCGTGCGGCTCTGACAATGTCAGCCGCGACGCATGGGCGGTTTGGGATACGCGCGAACAACAGTGGGTGCTGCGCTGCGCTTTCGACTATGCCCACTGCCATAAGTGCGATGGCGAAACTCGTCTCGTCGAAGTGGAACTAAGAGAGACCGTCACCGAGTAAACCCGAACATAACCCCCTAAGCCCCGGTCGCCCTGGTCTCGACGTGGACCTCATAATCCTTCGCGGTCCAGCTGCCTGCGGCCATCAGCCCCAGGCTCGCAACCACGATCGCCAGTGCGAACACCACCACGCCGGTGATCACCATCCGCGTGTCGCGGCCCTCGATATCGGTGACGACCAGTTCTTTCTCGACCGGCACCGGATCACGCCGGATCGACACCCGCGCGCCGGTGCTCGCCAGATTGACGGACGGTTTCACAGGAGCGAGCGGACTGGCCATGACGGTGAAGCTACCGCACGAGGGTTATCATCTCCTTACCGCCGCGCGTTACGGGCAGTCGCCGATTCGTTGGCCGGTGATGGTGAAGTCGCCCGATGCCGCGTCGATGTAGGGGCCGCCGGGTTGTTCGTGATCGCCGTGAACCAGCGTTCCGCTCATGGCGAAGGCGTTGGTCGTGTGATGCCCGGTAAAGGCGAGCAGCATCGATCCCTCGCCCCGCTTGGCGCCGTCCATCCGGCACTTGCGGCCGCCGGCCAGGCGATTGCCGGTCAGCCGCTCCTCGGTCGCGATACAGCCCGGCCAGTCGGGAACCAGCCGCTGGAGCGGGTCAGCGGCGAAGTTTACCACATTGTCGGCGCTGAAGCAGATGTTGCCCTGGTCGCTTCGATCGTCGAGCGTTACCGACGCCTCGCCGACGATCTTGACCGCGTACAGCCCCGGCAACAGGTCGACCGGCGGCTCCTCCGCTGCGCCGGAACAGCCGGCCAGTGCAGTCATCGCCATCGCCACCACCAATGTCCGCATCATCGTTCCTCCATCCTCACCCGCACCAGCTGGTCTTGTGCCCCAGATAACGATGCGCCAGCCCGCTGGCCCGCATGTCCTCGGCGATCGACTGGCGGCTGCCGTCGGCGCGGTTGCGGCTGATCACGCGCAGGTCGCGGCCATAGCGATCGCGGCTGTCGTCGATCCGGCCGGTCATCATGAACGGCCCCTGGTTGAGCAACCGCATCAGCTCGACCGTCGCCGCCTCGCCCAGTCGCGCTTCCTCGGGGCAATTGGCGGGATGCGTCTCGGGCGCGTCGATCCCGACGATCCGCACCTTGCGCTGGCCAATCTTGAAGGTGTCGCCGTCGATCACGCAGGCATTTCCGCGCCCTGGACCGCATCGGGTGAAGTGGGCGTCGATCCGTTCGGGATTGGTCGACAAGAACGCGGGCGGCTCGATCAGCGCGGGATCGAGCGTCGGCCACAGCAGCCCGAGCAAAGCGGCGAGCCCCAGCGGCCGCGCCAGTTCGGCCGCGAAACTGCGCCGTCGCCGCGGTGCCAGCCAGTCATGGCGAAGCGCCCGCCGTCCGGCCCGGGTCCGCCTAATCGGCCTTGGCCTTCGCATCGCCTTTCCCGGCCTTCTTCTTCCCCTCGCCAATCGGGAAGTCGGCAATCGGCTTCAATCCGCCGAACCGTTCCGCGATCGGGTCATGGCCAAGCGGCGGCCAGTCGATCTTCTCGTCGGCAATCGCGGTGTCGGGCATCCGGTCGAGCAGGTCGCGTACCAGTGTCAGCCGGCCGCGTTTCTGGTCGTTGAAATTGACCAACGTCCACGGCGCGAACTTGGTGCTGGTCGCCTTGAGCATCGCTTCGCGCGCCGCCGTGTAATCGGCATATTTCTCCCGCGCGGACTGGTCGATCGGTGACAATTTCCAGCGCTTCAGCGGATCGTCGACCCGCTCGGCGAAACGCTCCTCCTGCTGGTCCTGGTCGCAGGTCAGCCAATATTTAAACAGCAATATCCCGTCGTGCACCAATTGCTGTTCGAACAACGGCGCCTGCTTCAAAAAGTCCGCGACCTGGGCGTCGGTAGCGAAGCCCATCACTTTTTCGACCCCGGCGCGATTATACCAGCTGCGGTCGAACAACGTGATTTCGCCCTTGCCCGGCAAATGACAGGCGTAGCGCTGGAAATACCATTGGCCTTTTTCGACATCGCTCGGCTTGGACAAAGCGACGATCTTGCACTGGCGCGGATTGAGCTTGGCCGCGACCGCCTGGATCGCGCCGCCCTTGCCCGCCGTGTCGCGGCCCTCGAAGATCACGCAGATCCGCTGACCCGTGGCCGCCGCCCAGCGCGCCATCGCCACCAGCTCGGCCTGCATCGGCTCGAGCAACTTGTCATATTTCTTGCGCTTGAGTGTCGCCATCGCCGCCTCCATCTTCGGACGGCGTAGCGACTCTCCGGCGGGCCCGCTAGCTGCCCGCTTCTTCTTCCTCGAACGTCACCGCGACATCGGCATTGGCCGACAGCCGCACTTGGTCGCCCTCGACCGTCGCGATCAACCCTTGCGAGATATAGTGGTGATGCCCTTCGTGACTGCCCTCGCCGCTGTCCTTCTTGGTCAGCTTGATGCGGTCCCCGTCCATATGATCGACGGTCCCGACATGGACGCCGTCGGCGCCGATGACTTCCATATGCTCCTTGATCTGGCTCAGGTCGGTCATTGCATCTTCTCCTTCTTGATCACTCGCCCAGCCAAACGCGTCGGGAGCGCATAAGGATGCACCGCTTCTTAACCTCCGCGCCATATGCCGTGCCTCATCGAATCAATGCGTATGGGGGTTGTGATGAAGTATCTGTTGCTGGCGGGGGCCTTTCTGGGCGTGATTGGCTATGCCTGGATGAGCAGTGGCGATCCCAACGTCTATCCGATGTCGCAAGCTGATGTTTATGCGAAGCTGCGCGCCGCGCCGATCCAGAAGGGCAATAATGGCGTGTTCGGCAACCTCGAGGCCTCGGTCAGCGGAAACGGCGATTCCAAGGTCTATTGGAACGCCGGCGGCACCTTCTCGTCGAATCACTGCGAGGCCGAGATTGCACCCGAGGGTGCCAGCAAGAGTCGAATCATGGCATTCTGCGAAGGCGGCGGGGCCAGCGATGGTGCCGCAGCAGGGATGCTGATGGGGATGCATCGCCGCGCATTGATCGAGCATATCGACGCCGCGCTCAACGACCGCCCGTTCGACAAGCGCCTGGCGCTCGGCGGGACTGCTGCACGCTGGCCGTCGGATGCCCGCCAGCCTGACGGCAGCTATGGCACGATGGTCGGCGAAGCGCTCAAGATGGAACGCGACATGAGCAAGATGCAGCGAGATTCGGCCAAGGATACGAACGGTCAGGATGCTCAGGACCTGACCGCCGCGACCCGATATCAATCGACCAGGCCAATGGTTGACCTGTCGCGCTGAGGCGCGTGAGGGGATTCAGCGGGGGGATTGGCACGGATCAATGATGCGAAGCGCTTTTTTCCGCCAAAAATGAGTCGAATTGCGCAATCATGCGTTACCCCCCGCATGACCCATCCTGCGATCCGCCCGATGATTCGTGGTGCCTGGTATCTGCCCAATCGGCAGCAGCTTGATCTGCTGTTCGGCAGCGGTCGTCATTATCGTTATTCCAACGTCCCCGCCGACCTTGCCCGGCGCTTTGCCAATGCGATGTCGAAGGGCCGGTTTTACAATGAAGAAATCCGCGGCCGCTTTGCCTGCATCCAGCTCGATGCGGAATTGGCCGAAGTCGCTTAAGCGCGACCGCCGCTTTCCTGTCGCCCTATCCCGCACGATGAACGGCTTGCCGCGCGAAATTTCATCGCCGGTTCACCTGTTTGCTGGTAATCCGGCGGCTCAAGGAGTGACGAACATGAAACGCGTTGTGATTCTGATCGGTGTTGGTGCGGTGATGGTAGCTGGCTTGGCCGGCGCTGCAATCGCGCAGCAGGCCAGCGGCACAGCCACGCCGAGCACGTTCAAATATGAGCTCCAGGGCAATAAGCGCGTCGACCGCCCGGACTCGCGTACGGTCGCTGCCGACGGCACGATCCGTGAGGAATATAAGAGCGGCAATTGCACCAAGATCAAGGAAACCCGCCCCGATGGGGCGGTCAAAACCACGCAGAAGTGCGACTGATTTTCGCTAACGCGCCCGCGGGAACTTAACCCGCGGGCGTCCCCGCTTTGGCGCCGTCCTTGATCACGCAGGCTGGCAAGCCGACCTTCGCGACATCGGCACACAGCCGAATCTGGACAGTTTCGTCGGCACCGATGAATAATGCCCATTCTCGGCTGCGTTTGAATTTGTCCTCGCACGCCGCCGTCCAATAGGACATATTCTTATACTCGCCGACGAAGCCCGATTTGGTCACGCGGCGGCATTCATTGCCTGAGGCATAAATGGCCCGCTTGAGCGCGATCGCCCGATTCAGATCGTCGAGCTGGTGCATTCTGTCCTGCCCCGCCGAACGAACGCTGATCTTCGTGGTTGGCGCTGGCGGCGCGCTCGATCTCTGGTCGCAGGCGGCCAGCGTCACAATCAGCAGTAGCCCTGAAATATGGCGCATCGTCACTCTCCTCGTCACCGATAACGTCCGGTGCATGCAAGAGGCTTCCTAGCCCGCAACGCGCCGCGTGCGAAGCCGTGCCGCGAGGATTCCGGCTGACGTTCCCTCGCTCAAGGCAACGAAAATCGTGTCATCCCCGGCAATTGTCCCCGCGACCCCGTCGATCGCCGCCGCATCGAGTGCATTGGCGACAAGATTGGCCGACCCTGGCGGAGTCTTGATCACCACCAGGTGCTCGGCCTCGATGATGTCGGTCACCCACTCGGCGAGCAGCCGGTCGAGCATGGCCGCGCCGTGGCCGCTGTCGACCTCGTTGGGCGGGACGTAGCGGATTGCCCCGTCGCGCCGCACCTTGACCGCCTTCAACTCGTCGAGATCGCGGCTGACCGTTGCCTGGGTCGCGGCGATTCCGGCCAGCCCGAGCCGCGCCACCAGTTCCTCCTGACTGCCGACCTTATGCTCGCGCAGCCAATAGCCGATCATCTGCTGGCGCTGGCTCTTGGCAGTCATTGCTGTTCGTCGCAGATCTTGGTGCCGATGCCTTCGTCCGTGAACAGTTCGACCAGGATCGAATGTTCGACCCGACCGTCAAGCATGTGCGCGGCATTGACCCCGCCCTCGATTGCCTCGGCACAAGCAGTCAGTTTGGGGATCATCCCGCCAGTAACCCCCGACTGGTTGATTTGCGCGCGGGCTTCGGTCGCGGACAGCAGGCTGATGACGCTGGTCGAATCGTCGGGGTCGGCGAGCAATCCGGGAGTGCCAGTCAGGTAAATCAGCTTTTCTGCGCCCATCGCAATCGCGATCGCGCGCGCGGCATCGTCGGCGTTGATATTGTACGGCTGGCCGCTGGCATCGGCGCCGATGGTCGACACCACCGGGATCAGCCCGTCGTCGAGGAAGTCGTGAAGCAAGGCGCCGCGCACCGCCACGACCTTGCCGACGAAGCCGAGCCGGGGGTCGATCGCCTCGGCCTCGAGCAGCCGCGCATCCTCGCCCGCGACCCCGACCGCGACCGGCTCAAGCGCGTTGATCGCGGACACCAGTTGACGGTTGGTCTTGCCGACCAGCACCATGCGGACGATATCGAGCGCGGCTTCGTCGGTGACGCGCAGCCCGTCGATCCGCTCGACGGCGATTCCCGCCCGCGCCATTTCGACATCGATCTGGGGGCCGCCGCCATGGACCAGAACCGGCCGGATCCCGACCGAATGGAGCAACAAGATGTCCTTCGCCAGGCTGCGCATTCGCGCCGGGTCGGTCATCGGCAGCCCGCCGACCTTGACCACCACTACCTTGCCGGTGAAGCGGCGGATGTACGGCAGCGCCTCGATCAGCAGCCGCGCGGTAACGTTTGGGGCCATCGTCATGAGGTTTCCGCATTTTCCTTGATGTAGCCGGGGCCAAGGTCGACCGAGACAGCGCGGCCGCTTCCGGTGCCAAGCCCGAGCTCGATCAAAATGTCGATTTCGTCGCCCTTCATATGCGCCATCACAGCGGCAGCATCATTGGGGATCTCAACCCCCGCCTCGGCCACCTTGATCCCGCCATAACTGACCGCGCTGGTCTCTGTGTCGAACGCGATCCCGCACGATCCCGCTTCCGCCAGCAGCCGCCCCCAATAGGCGTCGGCGCCATACCAGCTGCACTTGATCAGCTGGTTGTTGCCGATCGCCCGCGCTGCCTTGCGCGCCTCGGCATCGCTTGCTGCACCCGTGACGCGGATCACGACCAATTTGGTCATCCCTTCGGCATCGCGTGCCATCTGCAGCATCAGTTCCTCGCACACCTGCCGCACGTCATCCTCGAACTGGGCAAGGTCCGCTGGGCGGCCCATGCGGCCACTGGCGAACAGCATCACCGTGTCGTTGGTCGAGGTCGCGCCATCGGTGATCAGGCTGTTGAAGGTCGCATCGGCGGCACGGAACAGGATCGGCTGGAGCTCGGCCGGAGATAGCGCAGCGTCGGTGGTGAGGAAGGCGAGCATCGTCGCCATGTTCGGGGCGAGCATGCCGCAGCCCTTGGCCATCCCGCCGACCGCATAGTCATCGCGCACCACCTGCGCCTCCTTGGGCCGGGTATCGGTGGTGAGGATGCCCTTGGCCGCGTCGCGATGGCCGCCGATGCTGAGCGTATCGCCCAGCGTCGGAATCCCGCCGAGTATCTTGCGCATCGGCAGGCGGTAGCCGATCAGCCCGGTCGAGCAGACCAGCATGGCTTGCGGCGCGCAACCGACCGCCGCCGCCGCCGCGTCGCACATCTCCTCCGCGTCGGAGCGGCCCTTGGCGCCGGTCCCGGCATTGGCATTGCCCGAATTGACGATCACCCCCGACGCCATTCCGCCCAACGAGGCGAGCCGATCGATGCACGCTTCAACCGGCGGCGCGCGGAATTTGTTCTGAGTGAAGACGGCGGCGGTGGGGACGGGCTGGCCATCGTCAGTGGCGAGCAACGCCATGTCGCGGCGGCCGGGTTTGATGCCCGCTGCGACGCCCGCCGCGACGAAGCCTTTGGCGATGGTCACGCTCATGGGTAGATTCCGATATTGGACAGGCCCGAAGCCTCCTCGAGGCCGAGCATCAAATTGGCGCATTGGACCATCTGGCCGGCGGCGCCCTTGCCGAGATTGTCAATCGCGGTAAGGGCAACGACCGTCCCCGTGCGCTCATCAAACCGGGCCGAAACGAAGGCCGCGTTGGAGCCTGCCGCCCACTTGGTTTCGGGCAGTTTTTCACCGACATGGACGAACGGTTCGGCGGCATAGGCTTCGCGCAAGATCGCGAGCGGATCGGCGCTGCCGATCGCCTTGGCGTAGCAGGTCGCGAGGATACCGCGGCTGGTCGGCATGAGGTGCGGGCTGAACAACACTTGCCCGCCCGAGACCAGCTCCATTTCCGCCGTGTGGCGGTGGCGGGTCAGGCCATAGGCTTTGAAACTGCCGTCGACCGTGCAAAATTGCGTGCCGTGGTTGAGCAACCGTCCAGCGCCGCTAACCCCCGATGCGGCATCGACGATGATCCCCTTGGTCTCGATCGCGCCGGCGTCGATCAATGGCTTGAGCGCGAGATTGGCGGCGGTCGGGTAGCAGCCCGCCGCGGCGACGCGCTTTGAGGTCTTGATGTCGTCGCGATAGAATTCGGGCAGGCCGTAAGTGAAGCTGCCGAGCAGATCGGGGCGCTGGTGCGGCTCGCCATACCAGGCCTCGAAGTCGGCAGCGCTGTCGAGCCTAAAGTCGGCCCCGAGATCGACGATTGGAATGCCGGGCGCAAGCAGATCGTCCGCCAGCCGCTGCGTTTCGCCATGCGGCAGCGCGGCGAGGATAAAGTCCGCATCAGCGAGCAAGGCCGGATCCCACGCGGCGTGAACCAGATCAGGATAAGCCAGTGCTAAATGCGGATGAACCTCGGCCACGCGCTTGCCCGCCGCCGACGCACCGAACGCAACCGCCACCCCCATCTCGGGATGCGCATGGAGGAGGCGGAGCAATTCGCCCCCGACATAACCGGAGGAACCAAGGATCGCGATACGAATCATGCACACTATATGCAGATTAGTGCATAGTTATGCAAGATATTGAATGTCGATCTTGGCCGCTGCCTGTTCGGCGCGCTCGATGGCTTGATCGATGCTTTCGCCCAAGGCTAACGCCACCCCCATACGGCGGTTCCGCAGCGTGACGGGTTTGGCGAACAGGCGGATGTCCGCACCATCTTCGAGCGCCGCCGCGACGCCGGTGAACGCGAAATCGCTGCTTTCCCGATCGGCGAGGATCACGGCGGAGGCTGACGGCCCGTGCTGGGTAATGGCGGGAATCGGCAGGCCAAGGATCGCGCGGAGGTGGAGTTCGAATTCATTGGGGTTCTGGCCGATCAGGGTGACCATGCCGGTGTCATGCGGGCGCGGGGAGAGTTCGGAGAATATCGCCTGATCGCCCGCAACAAAGAATTCGACCCCGAACAGCCCGTGCCCGCCAAGCGCGCCGACCACCTTGGCCGCCTGGTCCTGCGCGGATTTCAGCACTGCCGGATCCATCGGCGCGGGCTGCCAGCTGGTGCGGTAGTCGCCGCCTTCCTGCCGGTGGCCGATCGGCGGGCAGAACAATATTCCGTCCTTGGTCGCAACGGTCAGCAGGGTGATTTCATAATCGAAGTCGATGAATGCCTCGACGATCACGCGGGGGCGGTCGCCGCGCATGTTGGCGACGGCATAGTCGAACGCGGTGGCGAGCTCGGCCTCGGTCCGCGCTACGCTCTGGCCCTTGCCGCTCGACGACATCACTGGCTTGACCACCGCGGGCAGGCCGACCCCCGCCGCAATCGCTTCCTCCCGCGTTTCGGCGAAAATGTAGCGCGAGGTGGTCAGGCCCAGTTCCTGCGCTGCGAAATCGCGGATCCCATCGCGGTTCATGGTCAGCTGCACCGCCTTGGCCGACGGGACGACGTGCCAGCCCTCCCCTTCGAGCATTGCCAGCATCGCGGTGTCGATCGCCTCAATCTCGGGAACGACATAATCGGGCTTATGCTTCTCGACCGCTGCCCGAAGCGCCGTGCCGTCGAGCATCGAAAATACTTCGCGCGCATCGGCGACCTGCATTGCCGGGGCGTCGTCATAGCGGTCGCAGGCGATCACCCGGCAGCCGAGCCGCTTGGCGGCAATCGCGAATTCGCGGCCGAGTTCGCCAGATCCGAGCAGCATGAGGGTAGCGAGATACATGCAAAGCCGCTTACACTCGGGCCAAAGGAGATGTCGATGCGTCACTTGTTGCTCGCCGCCGCCGCGCTTGCGTTGATCTCGGCCGCGCCGTCACCGCCGCCCAAATATGCCACCCCGCCGAGCGTGCTCGCCGAGTCAAAGCCAAATGAATGGCAGGCGATCCCCGCCGACGATTTGATGGTGATCGACCTGAAGAATGGGCGCCGGATCGTCGTTCAGCTCGCCCCATTGTTTGCGCCAGTTCATGCTGCGAACATCCGCGCGCTGGCGACCTCGGGCTATTGGCAGGGCGCCGCAATCTATCGCGTGCAGGACAATTATGTCGCGCAATGGGGCAATAATGACGGCGAGCGGCCGATCCCTGCTAGCGTGGTGAAGAAGCCCCCGGCTGAATATGAGCGGCGGCTCGCTGGCCTCAAGATCGTGCCGTTGGGATCGTCAGACGCTTATGCGCCCAAGGTTGGCTATACCGCTGGCTGGCCGGTGGCGTACGACCCCAAGGCCGGGACCGCCAACCTGCCGCATTGCTACGCATCGGTTGGCGTCGGCCGCGACCTGTCACCCGATACCGGGATGGGCGGCGAATTATATGCCGCGATCGGCCATGCCCCGCGCTCGCTCGACCGAGTGATCGCGGTGGTCGGCCGCGTGGTCAGCGGTGTCGATGTGCTGGCGAGTTTGCCGCGCGGGACCGAGGCGCTGGGATTTTACAAGGAACGCAGCTCAGACGTGCCGATCGCCAACGTGCGGCTGGCATCGCAATTGCCCGACCCTGAGCGCCCCAAATTCGAATATCTGCGCGAAACCAGCGCCAGTTTCGCGCGCTGGCTGAACGTCAAAAAGAACCGGCGGGATGAATTTTACATTCATCCCGCCGGGGGAGTGGATCTGTGCAATGCGCCGGTGCCAGTCAGGGCGTCGGCGAAATAAAGGCTAAGCGGCCCAGGCCGGGTTTTCGTTGTTGCGGTTGCGATGCTTGATGATCGCCGGTGCACTGTGGGAACGCATGCTGGCCTCGGCGAGCGGAAGCGCGGTGGTGCAGAACGCACATTCCGCCGACATCCGGCCGATGATCCAGTGGGTCCGGCCGCAGCCGGGGCAATGATTGACTTGCTGTTCGCGGTACACCGCATGATAGCCACGACCCTTGGGGTCATGACGCATCTGCAGGTCGCTCAGGCTCGGTATGCTCGACATCATCTTTCCTCTCGAGCCAATTAAACACCCCAACCAGCGCTTTGTTTCATGCGTTCCGAATCGAGACTGAGAAAGTGTTGCGATAATGTTACGATTGGAACCGATGGTTCACGGATCGGACAATTGGCGCTTTTTCGCCGATGCCTTGAAAGAGGATCAGCCTTGCGAGCCGATCCCGTCGATCGAAACGGCTTCCGAAAATTCGGCGCCGAGCCGGTCGCCGGCGGTCCAGCGTACGATCGCGCTGGCCCGATCGCGCCCGGGAAGGATCAGCCAGATCCGCGAACCGACTTCGAAATCGCCCGACGATTCCGCCATGAACCCGGTGTCGGAGATGTTGACGACCCTGGCTTCGGTGCCTTCGCTGCCAAGCTCTCGCACCTTGGCGTCGAGCTCGACCTCGATCCGCGCCGAGCGTCGCCGGTCGGCAGGGTCGGAAGCATCGACGATTCGTGCAGTGATGTCCGAGCCCCTCATTCCTGGTCCAGGGTCAAATCCAGCGGATTGGAAAAATTGATCCCAACGCGTCCGTCGCGTGACCAGCGAACCTGCCCCCTCACTGCCCCGTGGTCAAGCAAGTGAAGCGTGACGTCATCGCCATCGACAAGCGTACCCTGAAAGCCGAGCATCGCGCCGGACTGCGACAGATCGACCAGCCGGACGACGTGGCGGCGGCCGCCATGGTCGAGCATCGCGGTCTGCGACGTGGCGATCGACCGCGGCTCCTCGCGCTCGTCAAGCAATCGCCGCAGCCCCTCGCCGAGCAGGCTTCGTTTCGAGGCTGGGGATTCGTCCACTGGGCTACCTTTCGCTCGGCTAGCTAACAGATGGATGTTAAGGCGCGGTTGGCAATCGATTTTTTCTTGGGGCTGCGCTTTTGCCGCCACTGGCCGCGCCCGTTCATCTTTTGTATGTTGCGGCGTCGGCATAAGATGAGGTCGACAGGCCGAACATGGGAAGAACCGACGTGACGAAATTTGCAACATCCGCGGGACATTGGACATCCTTGATGCTGGTCGCGGCGGCGATTTTGCCGATGCAGATGGCGAGCGCGCAGGTCGCGCCGGCCGATCCGATGGCCCCGCTGCCCGACGCCAAGGCTGCGCCCGTGGTCGTTCCGCCGGTCGTCCCGGTGCCCGCGCCGCCGCCGCCCTTGTGGCAGATCGGCGATGTGCGCGCCCTCCAGGCTTATGTTGCGACGATCGGCAGCGAGGGCCTCGATCCGCGCGACTATGACAGCGCCGGGCTCGATGCCGCGCTGCGGTCAGGCGACCCGGTCATCATGTCGGCCGCCGCGACCGATCGCTTCAACAAGGTCGCTTCCGATCTCGCGCTCGGTCATGTTCGCGGCAAGGATCGCCAGGACTGGCACGTCACCGATGCCGATCTGACCCCCGAGGCGAGCGCCTTGCTGCTCGCCAGCGCGCTGCAGCGCCACGACGTGGTCGGCTCGCTCCGCAGCCTGCTTCCGACGCACCAGCAATATGCCTTCCTGCGGGCCGCATTGGCCAAGGCGAACAAGGCCGACGCCGCCAACTATGACCGGATCCGGCTCAACATGGATCGCTGGCGGTGGCTGCCGCGTGACCTGGGCAACAAATATATCATCGTCAACGTGCCGTCATTCTACGCCACGTTGGTCGAAAATGGCGCCACGCGGTGGAAGCATCGCGCGATTGCCGGGGCGGTCAAGACCAAGACCCCGCAGCTGACGGTGCAGGCGACCGGGGTGATCCTCAATCCGTGGTGGGAAGTGCCGCCGAGCATCACGCGCGAAGTCGCCGGCAAGAAGGGCTATGTCGCGGTCAAGGGCAAGGACGGCAAGGTCCAGCGCTGGCGCCAGCCGCCGGGACCGTCAAATGCGCTCGGCAAGGTCAAGTTCGTGATGCAGAACGGGCAGAATATCTACCTCCACGACACTAATGCGCGGAGCCGCTTCAACAGCCAGCTGCGCGCGCTCAGTCACGGCTGCATCCGGACCGAGAATATCATGGACCTGGCCAAGGAATTGCTCGGCGACGATGCCGGCGAGTGGACCCCCGAGAAAGTCGACGAGACCGTCGCCAGCGGCAAATCGGTGATGGCCAAGTTCGTCAAGCCGCTGCCGGTCTATATCGTCTATTTCAGCGCCGCCGCGCTCAATGACGGGAAGATCGTGCCCTACGCCGATCTGTACGGCCGCGACGCCAAGGTGATTGCAGCGCTCAACGATTATGGCGTGGTGAAGCCGAAAGTGCTGGTGAAGCCGAAGCCGATGCAGACAGCGTCGCGGTAATTACGCTAATTTTTCCGCGTAGATCATGCGGCCGCCGCCGAGGCGGTGCATCACCTGCCATTGGCTGGCGCGGCTGAAGGCGAAGCAGCCTTGCGACCGGCCCAGCTTGCCATGTGCGGCAACGGCGTCATCCTCCGCATACCAGGCATTGTGGATCACGATCGCGCGGCTGTTGGCATTATTGTTGGTCCAGTCGAGCCCGTCGACCTTCATCGACAGGCCGTACTTGCCTTCATAGGTGTCGGCAGTGACGTACGTCCCGTTCGAGGTCGCGTGGCTTCCGAAATCGTTCGAGAAATGCTCGACGAAGCCTGAGTGATCGGGGTCCGACCCGCTGCCATGCGCAACGCGGAAGCTGTCCGCCTGCCCGGTGGCGAGGTTGATCACGTGGAACCGCGGCTGCGCCGACGGCAGCGAGAAGTCGACCACGCCGATCGTGTCGCGATAGCGAATCGACGCGCCGTGGGTGACCATCGCCGCCTTGGCGCGCTGGAACAGCAAGGGATTGATCCCGGCCGGTGCAACCACCGGCGCAGCGGCGGGAAACGGGTCGCGGGTGATCGGCGGGAGCACCATGTTGGTCAGCGGAATCCCGACCGAACTGGCGGCCGAGGAGATCAACAGACCCCCTGCACCAGCCGCTCCAAGCCGCAACATTTCCCGACGATCCAAGGCTTAACCCTCCCAAAAAACGAACGATCTCTTTACCAGTCAGCGGGTTAACCGCCGATAACCGAAATCGCGTTTAGCCGATGCTGACCGCAAGTTCGGCTCGACTCGTCGCGATGGCGGCTTAATCGCCTGTCTTGAAAAGCCACCGACACTCCGCTAGGGGCACCGCAACGCTGCGGGCCTACGCTTCGCGGCGCACGTCATTTTATGCTTGTACGCGCCGCTTTTCGAATCGACGCGCTTTGGATCACCGGCATCGCCCGGAAATGGAGTTGGACGGCCTTTATGCAAATCATCGTTCGCGACAATAATGTCGACCAGGCGCTGCGGGCGCTCAAGAAGAAGCTGCAGCGCGAAGGCGTCTATCGCGAGATGAAACTGCGCCGTCATTACGAGAAGCCGTCGGAAAAGCGCGCCCGCGAACGCGCCGCTGCCATCCGCCGCGCCCGCAAGCTCGAGCGCAAGCGCGTCGAGCGCGAAGGCGCTCGCTAGGTCCCTCTCCTCCTCCGGTTGAGGATTGCACGATGTCGGCCACCCAGGTCCCGTTACGCCCGCTTAAAGCCGGCTCGATGTTCAAGCTGTGGCTGGGCATTGCGCTGCTGATTGCGGCTGCGGTGGCACTGGCGTGGATCGGTGCCGGATTGATGCGTGGTGAGACCACGGCCACGGGCGTGATGATCCGCACCATCGAAGCGGGCAAGGGCGATCCGATCAAAGCCAATGACGGTGCACTGGTCGACTATGAAGGCCGACTGATGGACGGCACCGTGTTCGATTCGAGCAAGGGTCGCGGTCCTGCGGGGATGATCCCCGGACAGGTCATTCCCGGGTTCGGCGAAGCGCTTCAGAAAATGCAGGAAGGCGGATCGTACCGGATCCGCATCCCCGCCGCCCTCGCTTATGGCGCGGCCGGTGCCGGCGACGGCAAGATTCCGCCCAATAGCGACATCGAATTTGACGTGACGATCAAGCAGGTCGTCCGCGACGCCGCGTTGATGATGCCGCCGCCGGGGGCAGAGCCCCAGGGCCAGGCACCGCAGGGCGACGTCCCGCAGCCCGAGCAGCCCGGCCTTTAGGCGTTGTCCGACTTGCGCTTGGAAAATTCCTCGAGCGCGATCTTGGCCGAAGCGACCATCGGGTCGGCCAGCAACAATCCCAACAGCCCGAACAGCGCACCGAAGATGAGTTGCGCCGCCAGCACCAGTGCAGGGGCGAGATCGACCGTGCGCCGGGCGACGTAGGGCACGATCACATAGCCATCGATCGTCTGAACGACCAGATAGGTGGCGATCGCCCACAGCCCGGCGTCAGTCCCGGCGGAAAAGCCGACCGCGACCATCAGCAACCCCGAGACGATCGCGCCGATGTTGGGAATGAAGGCGAGCAACCCGGTGAGCAAGCCGAGTAGGGCCGCCATCGGCACGCCACCAGCAAGCAGCATCAGCCAGGTGCCAACCCCTTCCACCACCATTCCGATAATCCGCCCGAACATCAACCGCCGCAGCGTGAACCCGACCTTGTTCGATAGATCGTAAAAGCCGTGACGGCGGGCAGTTGGAAGCATCCACGCCACGCCACGGTCGTACAATTTGGGCTCGATCGCGACGAAGATACCGATCACCAACACCATCAGGATCGAGCTGACCGCACCGGCTGCCGTGCTGAGCGCAGTGGTCAGTCGACCGACCCCGCCGAGCATTTGGCTGCCGACCTGCGACAAGTCGCCTTGCGGCATCAATCCGCTCTGCCGCAAATAACCCATCAGGCGTTCGCTTTGCGCGGTTACCACCGAGCGCAATTCTTCCGCCTGGCCGGCCAGCGTGGTTCCGGCGTAAAAGAAGGTCCAGCCGATGAACGCGAAGCCCGCGAGCGTGACAATCGCCAGCCGCCAGCCGCGACCGATCGGTAGCACCCGCCCGAGGAGGCGCGTTCCCCCGTCAAGGATTACCGCAAATACCAGCCCGCCAATGATCAGCATGATCGGCTGGGCAAGCACGATCGCACCGACGATCATCAGCGCCATGCCGAGCCAGATGGCGGCGCGCTTAACCTCGGCGATCATCTTGGCGTCGTGGAACTCGGTCGGCCCCGGCTGCTCGACGTGAGCCTCGCCCGTAACGGCCTTTTTACGCGGCGTGCGGGTGCTCAATTCTTGGCCAGTGGCGCGGCGGATGCGGGCGCGGCGCGGAGCGAAGTCCCCGCGCGTCCCGAGCGAAACGCGCTGAACCAGCTTGCTGGGTTGGTCAGGCTGGTCGTGCCATCGAGCGAGAAAGTGATGAATTCGGCGCGGCCACCGATATTTTCGAACGGCACCGGCCCGCCCAGCCCCTGATCGGACAAAGCGACGCGGCTGTCGGCGCTGCGGTCGCGATTGTCGCCCATCAGGAAGACGTGGTCGGCGGGCACCTTGGTGGCGGGATAATTGTCGCCCGGGCTCTGGCCGAGTTCGATCGTGTTGTAGGAAACGCCATTGGGCAATGTTTCGCGGACCACCGGAAGGTTGCACATCGGGCCGGCCCTGGTGGTCAGCACCTGATCCATCAGCGCATAATCGCGGCGCATCGGGTCGGGATCATTGCCGCACGGCATATTGGCGTCGATCGGCACCGCGACGGGCGGACGCATCTCAAATTTCACCAGCACGCCGTTGAGGATCACGCGGCCGCCGCGCACCTCGATCGTGTCACCGGGAAGGCCGATGACGCGCTTGATATAATCCTCGTTCGATCCCGGCGGGGTAACGATCACCACATCACCGCGCTGGGGCAATTGGCCGAGCACGCGGCCCTGGCGGAACGGCAGGGTAATGCCCCACGGCTCGCCGCTGCCGAGGACCAGGCTGCGAAAGATTGCCGCCGGATTGGGAATGGTCGGCGAGACATAGGACCAGCCGAACGGATATTTGCTGACCACCAACCGGTCGCCCTTGAGCAGCCCCGGCATCATCGATTCCGACGGGATGTAAAATGGCTTGGCGATGAAGCTGTGGAAGGCGAGCACCGCGAGCAGCACCCACAACAGCCCTTTGATCTCGCGCCACAAGGCTGAACTCTTTGGTTCGGGCGCGGTGGTCGCCGGCTCGGGCGCAGCTTCGCCAGCGGGGATGGTCTCGGTCTCGCTCAACTTAACGCTCCACTTTCAACGCTTCGATGACGACGAATGCCTGTGCCCAGGGATGGTCGTCGGTCATCGTCAAATGCACGGCGAGGACGTGGCCCGCCGGGGTCAGTGCGTCAAGCCGCGCCTTCGCCCCGCCGGTCAGCACGAGCGCAGGCGCACCCGACAGCGCATTGGCGACGCCGATGTCCTTCAAATACACTCCGCGCTTGAACCCGGTGCCAACCGCTTTCGAGAATGCTTCCTTGGCGGCGAAGCGCTTGGCGAGCGTGCCCGCCGCCGTGAACGGGCGCCGCGCAGCCTTGGCGCGCTCGACATCGGTGAACACGCGATTGAGGAAGCGGTCGCCAAAGCGCGCGACGGACTTCTCGATCCGCTCGATATTGCACAGGTCGCTGCCGAGGCCGACGATCAACGCGCCGAATCCATCAACCCGCGCATCCGCATCACGCTTGCCTCAAGCCCGGTAAAAATCGCCTCGCCGATCAGGAAATGCCCGATGTTGAGCTCGGCGAGCTGGGGAATGGCGGCGATCGGCGCGACATTGTCGAACGTCAGCCCGTGCCCGGCGTGCGGCTCGATCCCGTTTTTTGCGGCAAGCGCGGCCATGTCAGTAATCCGCTTCAGCTCGGCCACGGCTTCCTCGCCCACGACATGGGCGAAGCGCCCGGTGTGAAACTCGACCACCGGCGCGCCGAGGCGCAAGGCGGCGTCGACCTGCTGTTCGCTCGGTTCGATGAACAGGCTGGTGCGGATGCCGGCCGACCGCAGCCGGTCGACGAACGGGCGCAGCTTTTCAAACTGCCCCGCAGCATCGAGCCCGCCTTCGGTAGTCCGTTCCTCGCGCCGTTCGGGGACGATACACGCGGCGTGCGGCCGATGCGCCAGCGCGATCGCCAGCATCTCCTCGGTCGCCGCCATTTCGAGGTTCAATGGCAGGTCGATTTCCATCAGCCGGTCGAGATCGCTGTCGGTGATGTGGCGCCGGTCCTCGCGCAGATGCGCCGTGATCCCGTCCGCCCCCGCCGCCGCCGCAGCCCGTGCCGCGCGCATTGGGTCGGGATGCGGCCCCCCGCGCGCATTCCGGATCGTCGCGACATGGTCGATATTGACCCCGAGTCGAAGGGGGCTGTTCATGTCGCGCGGCTCCCCGGCTTGATCGCTGGTATCTTGGCTAGCTCGGGCGGCAAATCATCCGCCGAATAGGTCGGCACGTCGATCCGGATCAGCGTGGTGAACGGCACGCCAAGATCGACCGATCCGCCCGAGCGGTCGACCAAGGACGCGGCGGCGATGACCGTTGCGCCGGTTTCCTCGATCGCCCGAATAGCTTCCTTTGACGACAGGCCGGTGGTGACCACATCCTCAACCAGCAGCACCCGCGTGCCCGGATTGAGCGTAAAGCCGCGGCGCAGGTGGAAGAGGCCATCGGGCCGCTCGACGAACATCGCC
The DNA here is from genome assembly GCF_031372575.1 of Sphingomonas sp. Taxonomy (GTDB): domain Bacteria; phylum Pseudomonadota; class Alphaproteobacteria; order Sphingomonadales; family Sphingomonadaceae; genus Sphingomicrobium. The sequence continues at coordinate 22,299 of NZ_JANMLM010000016.1, forward strand.
GGTTTGCCCAAAGCGCGGCCCATTTCATGGCCGATGATCACCCCGCCCATCGCCGGCGATACTACCGCGTCGATCGACTCAGCGACTTCACGGGGCAATTTGGCGGCGAGCGCCTGGGCCAGTTTTTCAGCGCGTTTCGGATCCATCAGCACCCGCGCACATTGCAGATAGCGCGGGCTGCGCAGGCCCGAGGAGAGAATGAAATGCCCCTCGAGCAACGCATTCGCGCTACGGAATTCGAGCAATATCTGGTCGTCGGTCATGCCCGGTTCCTGCGCCTGTGTGGCCCGTCAATTAAGCGCCCGAATACAATCCATCAACCGCCCTTGAGAGGACAGCAACCCGCGCCTATAAGGCCGCCGATTCCACGGCCCTGCCAATGACGGCGGGCCGGTTCAGCAACCCAAGGTTCGGGACCAGAATGAAACTCATCGGTTGGGCACTTGCCCTGTCAGTCGCGGTCATGACTCCAGCAGCAGCGACCGCCCCCCAAGTCACCGCCGCAGCGCCTGCTGCGGCGACGGCGGTGCCGGTCGACCCTGCGGCAAGCATGGGCGAACAGATCGCCAACACCGCCGCGACCCCGGCCCCGGCTGCGCTGCCGACGATGGCCCCGACGCCTGGCATCGGCATGCCCGGCGGCCGGTACGGCATCCAGGACCAGGTGACCGACCTTGGCGAGCAGGCCAAGAGCTTCCACAACGGCCCGTTGCTGTGGATGTGTGCATTGATCAGCATCTTCGTCCTGCTGCTGCTCGGCTACACCATGTTCCGCTTCCGCCGCGGTGCCAACCCGACCCCGTCGCGGACCAGCCATCACACCATGCTCGAAGTCGTCTGGACGCTGGCACCGGTGCTGATCCTGGTGGCGATCGCAATCCCCTCGATCCGGCTGCTCGCGGCGCAATATTCGCCGCCGCCAGCCGACCTTTCGATCAAGGTCGTCGGTCATCAATGGTATTGTTCCTATCAATATCCCGACAATGGCGGGTTCGAGATCGTGTCGAACATGCTCAAGGAAAAAACCGACGTGAAGGCCGGCGAGCGTTTTCGGACCGACGCCGACGGCCCGGTCATGCTGGCGACCGACGAGCGGCTGGTGATCCCTGTCAACAAGGTGGTCAAGTTCCTGATCACTAGCGAAGACGTGATCCATAGCTTCGCCGTGCCAGCGTTCTGGACCAAGATGGATGCCAACCCCGGCCGTGTTAACGAGACCTGGGTCAAGGTTACACGCCCCGGCGTCTATTTCGGCCAATGTTCGGAACTGTGCGGCGCACGCCACGGCTACATGCCGATTGCGGTCGAAGTTCTGCCCCAAGCCGAGTTCGATGCGTGGCTGGCGGCGAAGGGCGGAACGCCAAAGGGGGCCAAGCCCGCGACCACCGCTGCAGTGGCGGTTGCACCGGACGCGGCGGCGGCGGTGGCGGCACCGGCCAATGACACGGCGGCAGTAGCGCAGCCGGCACTCAATCAGGCCGCTACGGCCCAGAATTAAGCGGAAGCGACCAAGATAATGAGCACCATCCCCGCCGACGCAAATGCGCTCAAGGCCCACGGCCTTGCCGCGGACCACGGCCATCATGACGCGGACCACAAGCCGGCATTTTTCGCCCGCTGGTTCATGTCGACCAACCACAAGGATATCGGCACCCTTTATTTGATCTTCGCGATCGTCGCGGGGATCATCGGTGGTGCCATTTCGGGCATCATGCGCGCCGAACTGGCGCAGCCAGGGATCCAGATCCTGACCCAAGGCTGGCCGCTCGGCGCGGGCGAAGCCAGCATGGACGCGGCGCTGCATCACTGGAATGTGCTGATCACCGCCCATGGGCTGATCATGGTATTCTTCATGGTCATGCCGGCAATGATTGGCGGCTTTGGCAATTGGTTCGTGCCGCTGATGATCGGCGCGCCCGATATGGCCTTCCCGCGGATGAACAACATCTCGTTCTGGCTGCTCGTCCCGGCCTTCATCCTGCTGCTTGGATCGTCGTTCGTCGGCGGTGGGACCGGGCTTGGTGCGGGCACCGGCTGGACGGTCTATGCGCCGCTATCGACCATCGGCTCCCAGGGCCCTGCGGTCGACATGGCGATCTTCTCGCTCCATCTGGCGGGCGCCAGCTCGATCCTCGGCGCGATCAATTTCATCACCACCATCTTCAACATGCGTGCGCCGGGGATGACCCTGCACAAGATGCCGTTGTTCGTCTGGTCGATCCTGGTCACCGTCTTCCTGCTGCTGCTCGCGCTGCCGGTGCTGGCCGGGGCGATCACCATGCTGCTGACCGATCGCAATTTCGGAACGTCCTTCTTCGACGCGGCTGGCGGCGGCGATCCCGTGTTGTACCAGCATCTGTTCTGGTTCTTCGGTCACCCCGAAGTCTACATCATGATCCTGCCCGGCTTCGGCATGGTCAGCCAGGTGATCGCGACATTCAGTCGCAAGCCGGTGTTCGGCTATCTCGGCATGGCTTATGCCATGGTTGCGATCGGCGTGGTCGGGTTCGTCGTCTGGGCGCACCACATGTTCACCATCGGCATGGACGTGAATACCAAGATGTATTTTACCGCCGCGACGATGATCATCGCGGTCCCCACTGGGGTCAAGATCTTCAGCTGGATCGCGACCATGTGGGGCGGCTCGCTGACCTTCGAAACGCCGATGCTGTTCGCGATCGGGTTCATCTTCCTGTTCACCGTCGGCGGCGTCACCGGGGTCGTGCTGGCCAATGGCGGGGTCGATAATTACATGCACGACACGTATTACGTGGTGGCCCATTTTCACTACGTTCTGAGCCTCGGTGCGGTGTTCAGCATCTTTGCCGGTTTCTATTATTGGTTCGGCAAGATGTCGGGGCGGATGTACAACGAGTTTCTCGGCAAATTGCACTTCTTCGTCATGTTCGTCGGCGTCAATCTGATCTTCTTCCCGCAGCATTTCCTCGGCCTCGACGGCATGCCGCGGCGGATCCCGGATTACACCCCGGCCTTCTCCTACTGGAACTACATCAGCAGCCTCGGCTATCTGATCATGGCGCTCGGCATGGTGGTGTTCTTCATCAACATCATCTGGTCGCTGGCCAAGGGCCCCAAGGCGGCCGACAATTATTGGGGCGAAGGCGCCACCACGCTCGAGTGGACGCTGTCGAGCCCCCCGCCGTTCCACCAGTTCGAGACGCTGCCGAAGGTGGATTAAGCTTAAGGCACCAAGCAAAAAGCTCGTCCTGCACGTTGCAAGGCGGGCTTTTTGACGAATAGAGGCCGCAAGCCGGCTCTAGCGAAGGCTCGGGCTATTTAACCCTTACCACCTTCACCATCTTCACCGCCGGGTCGAGCATTTGCCCCTTCATCGCGCCGACGCCCCTGGTTGGCGAGCGGGGCGCGGCGAAGATCGCTTTGACCACGTCCATCCCCTCGACCACCATCCCGAATGGCGCGAAGCCGGGGTCGGTCGCCGTGGAATCGAAGCTGGGGGCGTCGGTGGTGAGGATGAAGAAGTCATTGCGCGTGGTTTTACCGCCGGCGTTGGCCATGACGATCGCCCCCGCCTGATTGCGCAGGCCGGTGGTCGCGGTGCGTTCGATGATGATCGGCGGGAGCTGCTTGGCCCCGTCGCGCACCCCGCCCTGAATCAGCCCGCCATCCCCGAACGTCACCGCGCGGTAGAATGGCTGCGCGTCGAACCAATGCTTGTCGACATAAGCGAGGAAGTTGGCGGTGGTCAGCGGCGCACGGCCGCGATCGAGCGCGACCAGGATTCGGCCCTTGTCGGTATCAATCGCGACCCGCACCAGATCGGCCTTGGGTGCGACGGCAGCGGGTGTGGGCGGGGCGAGTTGGGCAAGCCCTGGCGCGGCGACGGCGGCGAACAAGGCGGCAAGGATGATTCGGTTGGTCATGGGCCTGTCGTAGCAGCGCAAAGATGAACCGCCGATTCCCGCCCTTTCCCTTGCGCCCACAAGCTTTTATAGGCGCGCCTATGACCTCGATTCCAATGACGATTGTGGAGAGCGAAACCCACCCGCTCCCGGCCGACTGGCGTGATCTGCTGGCGCTGACCAAGCCCAAGGTGATGCGGCTGGTGGTGTACACTGGGCTGGCCGGGCTGCTGGCGGCACCAGGCCCGGTCAATATCATCCTCGGCTTCACCGCCGTGTTGTGCATCGCGCTGGCCGCCGGGGCCGCCGGCGCGCTCAACCAATGGTATGAAAGCGACATCGACGCACTGATGAAGCGCACCGCCGATCGCCCGCTTCCGGCCGGCCGGATGACGCGCCAGACCGCGCTCCACTTCGGGGTCGGGCTGAGTGTGTTCTCGGTCGTACTGATGGACATTGCCACCAATCATGTCGCCGCGGCGTGGCTGGCCGTGTCGATCCTGTTCTACGTCCTGATCTACACCGTCTGGCTCAAGCGTCGGACCGCGCAGAATATCGTCATCGGCGGCGCAGCGGGGGCGTTTCCGCCGTTGATCGGCTGGGTCGCCGCGACCGGCACCGTCACGACCATGCCGATCCTGCTGTTCGCAATCATCTTCCTGTGGACCCCGCCGCATTTCTGGGCGCTGAGCCTGTTCGTGCGGATGGATTATGCCAAGGCCGGGGTGCCGATGATGCCGGTCGTTGCCGGGCTCGCCTCGACCCGCCGCCAGGTGTTGCTCTATACCTTGCCGATGGTCGCCGCAGCAGTGGCGCCGTGGGCGATGGGTTATACCGGCTGGATCTACGGCGTGACCGCGATCTTCCTCAACGCGATCTTCCTTGTGCTGGCCATCGCCGTGTCGCGCAACACCGCCACCGAGCCAGCGCAGATGGGGCCCGAAAAGCGGCTGTTCGCTTTCTCGATCCTCTATCTGTTCGTCTTGTTCGGCGCCCTCGTTGCAGATCGGATGTTCATCGCATGACCCCTGACCAGGAAATCGAACTCAAGCGCCGTCAGAAAAGCCGTTCGATATTGACCGCCGTGCTGCTCGGGCTGTTCGTGGTGCTGATGTTCGCGATTTCGATGGCCAAGATGGTGGTCGCCCCATGACCACCCTTGCCGCCAAGAATCGCATTGTCGGCTTCCGCGCGGCGATCTTCGGGCTGGTGATGCTGGGCGTCGCCTTCGCATCGGTCCCGCTGTATCGCGCCTTTTGCCAGCTGACCGGTTTTGACGGCACCACCCAGCGCGCCGACGCCGCACCGGGCGCGGTCGCCGGACAAATCGGGGTGCGCTTCGATGCTAACATCAATGCCGCCTTGCCGTGGAAGTTCGCCCCTGAACAGAAAACGGTGCGGATCCACCCCGGCGCGCGGACCACAATCTATTACACCGCCGAGAATATGGCCGGCCGCGCGACCACCGGCCAGGCGGCGTTCAACGTCTCGCCTTCGCAAGCCGGTGCCTATTTCAGCAAGATCGAATGTTTCTGCTTCACCGAGCAGACGCTCAAGGCCGGCGAAAAGGTGCGCATGCCAGTGGTGTTCTTCGTCGATCCCAAGCTGCGGACCGATCCAGCGACCCGCGACATTGACGAAATTACCCTGAGTTACACCTTTTACCCTGTGGAAAGTCCCGTGGCGACCCGCTAGAGCGCGTTTTAGGACTGATGGCACGACAGTAGGAAGTATCCATGGCCGGCACCAAGAACCACGATTATCACATCCTCGCGCCCGATCCCTGGCCGATCATCGGCGCCTTTTCGTCGCTGGCCTTGTTCGGCGGGCTGGTGATGTGGATGCACGGCAGTCCCTACGGCAAATTCGTCGGCGGGGCTGGCTTCGCGATGGTGCTGTTCACAATGTATTCGTGGTGGTCGAAAACCATTCAGGAAGCCCATGCCGGCGATCATACGCCGGTCGTTTCGCTCCATCTGCGTTACGGGATGATCCTGTTCATCGCGTCAGAAGTGATGTTCTTCGTCGCCTGGTTCTGGGCGTTCTTCTCGGCCGCTTTATTCCCTTCCGCGCTGGATGCGGTTGGCGGGCAATGGCCGCCCAAGGGCACCGAAGTGCTCGATCCGTTCGGCTTCCCGCTGCTCAACACCCTGATCCTGCTGTGCTCGGGCACTACCGTCACCTGGGCGCATCATGCGCTGATCCACGGCGATCGTGACGGGCTCAAGAAGGGCTTGCTGGCGACCGTGGCTCTCGGCCTCGTGTTCTCCGGAGTTCAAGCTTACGAATATATTCACGCCCCGTTCTCCTTCAAGCTTGCCAATGGCGGCAATATTTATAGCTCGACGTTCTTCATGGCGACCGGCTTCCATGGCTTCCACGTCATTGTCGGGACGATCTTCCTGATCATCTGCTACCTTCGCGCGGTGAAGGGCGATTTCACCCCAAAGCAGCATTTCGGCTTCGAAGCCGCCGCCTGGTACTGGCATTTCGTCGACGTCGTCTGGCTGTTCCTGTTCGTGTCGATCTACGTCTGGGGCAGCTGGGGCGCGCCGATCCACGGCTGATCGAGTGACTCCGCCAACTTTGGTGCGGGCCAGCCTCAACGGGCTGTGCCCGCGCTGCGGGGCTAAGAGCCTGTTTCGCGGTCCTGTCGCGCTTGCCAGATACTGTTCGGGATGCGGGCTCGACTTTGATGCGCTCGATGTCGGCGATGGCCCGGCGGTGTTCCTGATCCTGATCGTCGGGACGATCATCGTGGTCGCTGCGGTGGTGGTCGACCTGACCTACGCTCCCGCCTGGTGGGTGCATCTGGTCTGGCTGCCGGTCGCAATCTTGCTGACCATGATCGGGCTTCGCTTCGGCAAGGCGATCCTTGCATATCAGAGCTTTCGTCATGATTCGGGCGAAGGGCGATTGGTCAAATGAACTGGAAGCGCCTGCCGATCATCCCGACGATCCTGGTCGCTGCTGCAGTGGCGACGATGATCGGACTCGGCTTGTGGCAGGCCCGCCGCGCGCAGTGGAAAAACGCCTTGCTCGCACGTTACGAAGCGGCGCGGACGATGCCTGCGATTGGCTGGCCGACCATGCCGATCCAGGAGCCATTGCCCTTGTTCCGCAAGGCGAGCGGCACGTGCCAGCGCGTCGCCGGCTATCGCACTCGCCCGGGCCAGAATTTAAGCGGCGAACCGGGGTTCCTGATCATCGCCGACTGCGTGACGGGCGCCGAGGGGCCGGGCATGGCGGTCGAGATGGGCTGGTCCAAGAACCCCGCTGCGGGACGCGGCTGGGGCGGCGGGACGGTCAACGGGATCATCGCGCCTGATCGCGACCAGCGGATGCGGCTCGTGGTCGCGTCCCCTTTGCAGGGGCTTGCGGCATCGGCCCCACCGTCGACCGAATCAATTCCCAACAATCATTTGAGCTACGCCTTCCAATGGTTGTTCTTCGCGATCACCGCGCTGGTGATTTACGGCATTGCGGTGCGCAAGCGGCTGCAGGGGCTGGATAGCTGATGGTCGCCGATCTAACCCGCCTGTCCAACGGCCTGACGGTTGCGATCGACCCGATGCCGGGTGCGCGCTCGGCATCGATTGGGCTCTATGCTGCGGTCGGATCGCGGTCCGAAGCGGCGGGCAAGGGCGGGCTCGCGCATCTGCTCGAACATATGGTGTTCAAGGGCGCCGGCGGCCGCGACGCGCGCGGCATTGCCGAGGCGATCGAGGATGTCGGCGGATCCTTGAACGCGTGGACCGCGCGCGACCAGACGGTGTTCCACGCGCGCACCCTGCCCAATGACGTCGGTTTGGCGCTCGAGCTGATCGCCGACCTCGTCCGCGCGCCGAAACTGGACGCCGACGAACTCGAACGCGAGAAGCAGGTTATCCTGTCCGAGCTTGGCGAATGCCTCGACGCGCCCGACGACCTGATCCACGACCATCTGTTCGAGGCCGCGCTTGGCGATCAGCCACTCGCCCGCCCGGTGCTCGGCCGGGAGAAGAGCATCCTCGCGCTGACCCGCGACGATTGCCTAGACTGGCTCGCGACCGAATATCGCCCGTCGCGGTTGGTGATTGCGGCGGCCGGCGCGGTTGATCCCGACGCGATATTGTCGCTCGCCGGGCGTCTGTTCGGCGATCTCGAAGCGGCCGACCCGCCCGCGATCCCGACTGCGGCATTCGTCGGCGGCATCTGCTCCGACCGCAAGGCGGCCGAGCAGACCCATCTCGCCTTCGCACTCCCCGGCCTGCCCGCGACGCATGATGATGCACCGGCCTTGGCATTATTCTCCCAAGCCGTCGGCGGGGGGATGTCGTCGCGGCTGTTCCAGGAACTGCGCGAGGAGCGCGGGATGGCCTATTCAATCTATTCGTGGACCCAGGGATTCGCCGACACCGGGCTGTTCGCGGTCAATTTGTCGACCGACAAGGCCCGCGCGGCCGAAGCGATGGCGCTCGCCCGAACATGCGTCAGCCGCGCCGCCGAAGACCTCACCGACGTCGAGCTGGACCGCGCCCGAGCGCAGGTCGAAGCGGGCATCATCATGGCGCTGGAGACCGCCCAGGGTCGCGCCGATTCAATCGCGCGTTCGATCGAAATATTCAATCGAATCATGACCTTGGATGAAATGCTCGGCGAACTCCGCTCGGTCACCGCATATACTGCTCGCAGTGCTGCTCAAACAATGCTCAGCGGCCCCATTGCCCTCGCCTCGATCGGCGGCAAGCTGGCGCTCGCAGCATGAGCAACCTTACCACCATCGTCGCCGAACCATGGGATGATTGGGGCCTGATTGACAGCGGCGGCGGGTGGAAATTCGAACGCTACGGACCGATCCGCGTCGTTCGCCCCGAACCGCAGGCGATGTGGGCCCCGGCGCAATCCAACTGGGACCCCGACGCGACCTTCATGCCTGGATCAGACGAGGATGGCGGCGGCCGCTGGCAGCAGCATCGCGAGGTCCCGCGCGATTGGCCACTGGCGCGCGGCAAGGTCCGCTTCCACGCCAGCCTGACCCCGTTCCGCCATCTCGGCTTCTTTCCCGACATGGCGCCGCAATGGGATTTGATGCGGGAGCGGTCGGCGGACGCTGACGTGATGAATCTGTTCGGCTACACCGGGGTCGGCACGTTGCTGCTAAGCGAGGCCGGGGCAAAATTAGTCCATGTCGACGCATCGAAGAAGTCGGTCGAGGGCGGGCGTCGTAATGCCGAATTGTCGGGGATGAGTGACCGCCCGATCCGCTGGATCGTCGACGACGCCGCCAAATTCACCGCGCGCGAGGTTCGGCGCGGGCGGCGCTACGACGGTATCCTGCTCGACCCCCCCAAATTCGGGCGCGGACCCGAGGGCGAAGTGTGGCGGCTCGAAGAGCATCTCGCGCCATTGCTCGCCGACTGCGTGAATTTGCTCGATGCCGAAAGCCGCTTCCTGGTGCTGACGGTTTATGCGGTGCGGATGTCGGCGCTGGCGATTGGCGAACTGCTCCGCCAGCTGACCGCTCACCTCGGCGGCGAGGTCGAGTGCGGCGAAATGGCAGTGCGCGAGGAAGCGCGTGGCCTGCTGCTGCCGACGGCGATTTTCGCGCGCTGGGCTAAGTCCTAGCAGCTCTGATTGCCGCCGCGGTCACGAACGGCGCACCGGCTAGAGTCAGCAACGCCACCGCCGCCTCCAGCTTGAGCGCGCCTTCCTGGCCAACGCCGGTCGCCGCTGCGCCAAAGATCACCAACGGGATTGCGAGCGGCATCAGTAACAGCCCGGCGAGCGAGCCAGCGCGCGGCAGGCCGGCGGTAAGCGCGGCGACCGTCACCGCGAGCGCAGCCAACGCCGGGGTGCCGATCGCCAAGGCGATGATCGCGCGGAGCAATGCGGGTCCGTCCAGCCCGACAAGGACGCTGGCGGGGATGGCGGCGAGCAGCAGCAACGGCCCGAAAGTCAGCCAGTGGCCGGCGATCTTGGCAACGGCGATGCCTTCCTCGCTCGTCCCAGCCAGCGCGAGTTGGTCGAGAATCCCATCCGCGCGTTCGGGTTCGACCAGCCGCTCGATCGGAAGCAACGCTGCGGTCAGCGCCGCGATCCACAACGCCCCGCCGCCGATCCGCGCCAGCAATTTGGCATCGGGGCCAACTGCGAACGGTACGATCGCCGCGACGATTAGGAAGAAAGCCACCGGCAGCCACGCCGCCCCCGTCAACCCGCGCCGGACCTCGCGAGCGATGAGCGCGCCGATCATTGCGCCAGCTCCAAAATCTGCCACTCGCCGGCCAGCGGGGCATGGCTGGCAATGATCACCCCGCCGCCCGCCGCGCGATGGTCGGCGATCGCCTGATCGAGCCGCGCCACGCTCGCCGTGTCGAGCCCGTTGAGCGGTTCATCGAGCAACCATAGGGGAGCACCGGTGGCCATCACCCGCGCCAGCCGCGCCCGGCGCGCCTGGCCGGTCGAAAGCATGCGCACCGGAATGTCGGCCAGCGGCTCCAGGTAGAACGCCGCCATCGCCTCGGCTATGCGCGGCCCGCACCAGAAAGCCAGCGCCCTGCCCAACGCAAGCTCTCGATCAAGCGCGAGATGGTCGTCGGCAAGCGCGGCCTCGGCGCGGACGATCGTCCCCGCCGCGGGGGTCAGCAGTCCGGCAATCAGGCGGATCAGGCTCGATTTGCCGCAGCCATTGGGCCCGGTGACGTGAAGCCCCTCGCCAGCTACAAGCGCAACATCGAGACCCTCAAACAGCAGCCGCCCACCACGCACCAGCGCCAGTCCCCGCCCCTCGACCAGCTGGCTCAAACCTGCTCCTCAAGTGCGTGCATCGCCTCGTCGGACAGCCCGAAATGATGGCCAGCCTCGTGGATCAAGATGTGGCGGATGAGATGCTCGAAATCCTCGCCCTCCTCGACCCATTCATCGAGGATCGCACGGCGGAACAGGCGGATACGGTCAGGCATCTGGCTTGGCGAATCGACGCTTTTCTCGCCGATCGGTACGCCTTCATAGACTCCGGTCAAGTCAAGCGGATGGTCGATGCCGAGCTCGGCGAGCAAATCCTGTTCGGCCAGTTCATCGACCTGGAGCACGATGTCGCGCAAATGATCGGCGAACGGCGACGGCAGGCCAACTAGCGCGGCGCGCGCGATCACTTCAATCTCGTCCGCCGAAGGGGGAATGTCGAAGCTCCGCGCCATGCGAACCGCCTTAGAGGGCGCAGCCCCCGCCCGGCAAGCTTGCGGGCGACGGCGCGTCCGCCTAAACGCCGCTCCATTCCAGGCATCATGAGATGTGCGGAGCGGTGGCCGAGTGGTCGAAGGCGCTCGCCTGGAAAGTGAGTATACGGCAAAACCGTATCGTGGGTTCGAATCCCACCCGCTCCGCCACATTCCCTTGTTGAATCCAAAGCAGGCAAAAATCGCTGCGGCGATGCGTCGGATTTCGGACTTGCATTATCCCCGCTATCCCTCTAGCGGCACGTTTCACTGTTTTAACACGATGGAACAAACGTGATTGCTAATCAGACTTTAGCCGTTTCCAGCAACGTGCTTGCAGACGATCTTGCCGAGGCAATCGCCTTGCTTCGCAACGCGGGTGATGCGCGCGCATTGCTGGCCGATCTTTGCACGCCGGCCGAGGTACACAGCCTTGCCGAGCGCTGGCAAGTCGCCAAATTGCTCGACGCCGGCGCGATGACTTATCGTGAAATTCACGATGCCACGGGGGTCAGTACAACGACCATCGTCCGGGTCGCCCGCTTCCTCCGCCAGGAGAATAATGGCGGCTATCGAATGCTACTCGACCGCGTCGGAGGCAAGTTATGAGCCCTGATCGCAATCGCCTGCACATGGCGGTGCAGAAATCGGGACGCCTGTCGGACCGGTCGCGCCAATTGCTCAAGGACGCCGGCCTTCGCCTCAGCGAGAGCGGCAAGAACCATCTCGCCGCGCGGGCGGAAAATTTCCCGCTCGACCTGATGTTCGTGCGTGACGACGACATCCCTACTTTTGTCGCCGATGGCGTGTGTGAGCTCGGAATCGTCGGGCAGAATGTGCTTGAGGAATATGCGCTCGGGCTATCCGAGCCGCGGATCGAGGAAGTCGCTAGGCTGGGATTTGGTAAGTGCAGTTTGAAAATTGCTGCGCCCGACACCCTCAACTCATTCCAGCCCGCGATGCTCGACGGGCAGCGCATTGCAACCAGCTACCCGCGTCTGCTCAAGCGATTCGTGGAAAGCCACGGCCTCACCGCCGAAATCGTGACCATGCGCGGTGCGGTCGAGCTTGCGCCGCGACTGGGAATCGCCCGCTTCGTGTGCGACCTGGTATCGACCGGCGCGACGCTGGAAGCCAATGGCCTCGCGCCCGTGTGCGACGTATTCGAAAGCGAGGCCGTGCTGGTGCGGACGCTGCGGCCGATCGACAATCTGCACAGCGACAAGGTTAGCGCGCTGCTGGCGCGGATCGACGGCGTGATCGCCACCGCCGAGAGTAAATATATTGTCCTCAATGCGCCCGAATCGGCGCTTGCTTCGATCACTGCAATCCTGCCCGGCGCCGAGGCCCCGACCGTGGTGCCGTTGATCGGTCGGCCGGGCCATGTCGCGGTTCAGGCGGTGTGCCAGGAATCGGTGTTCTGGGAGACGCTCGAGCGGCTCAAAGCGGCTGGCGCGTCGGCGATCCTCGTCATGCCGATTGAAAAGATGATGATGTGATGCGGTTTGACTGGTCTGATCCCTCGGTGCGCTCGGCCGCACTCGCCCGGCCGCGTGGCCGCGATGATGCCACCCTTCGCGCGGCAGTTGGCGGAATTATCGATGACGTACGAGAGCGCGGCTGGCCGGCGCTGGTCGAGCAAGCGGTGCGGATTGACGGGCGAGCGCCGGGCCCGGTCGAGGTTGCGCCTTTCGCCGCTGAGGCGCGACGATCAATGCCGGTCGAGGCGCAGGAGGCAGTGCAGCTCGCGGCGCGCAATATCGAGGCATTCCACCGCGCGACCCTGCCGGGCGATACCGAGGTCGAGACTTACCCGGGGCTGCGCGTTGCCAAGCAATGGCGGCCGCTGGACCGCGCCGGCCTGTATGTGCCGGGCGGCAAGGCACCGTTATTTTCGACCTTGTTGATGCTCGCCATTCCGGCGCGGGTTGCGGGGGTTCGGGAGTTGGTGGTGGTCACCCCGCCGCGCCCCGATAGCGGGCTGGATCCGGCGATTGCACTCGCTGCGGAGATCGCCGGAATAAAGACGATCTGGGACGTCGGCGGGGCACAGGCGATTGCCGCGCTGGCATTTGGCGCGGGCAACATTCCGGCCGTCGATCGGATTTGCGGCCCCGGCAACGCCTGGGTCTCGACCGCCAAGTCGATGGTCGCGGCGCGGTCCGGTGGTCCCGGCATCGACCTGCCCGCGGGTCCAAGCGAGTTGCTGGTTATCGCCGATGACAGCGCGAACCCCACGACCGTCGCCGCCGACTTGCTCAGCCAGGCCGAACATGATCCGGACGCGCAGGTGCTTCTGGTATCGCCATCGACGGTGCTGATCGACTCAGTCGCGGGCGAAGTCGAGCGCCAATCTGCGGCGATGGGCGGCAACTTCGCTTCCGCGCGGTTCATCCTCTGCGCCAATCTCGATGAGGCAATCGTCATTGCCAACACCTACGCCCCAGAACATCTCTCGCTCGCTTGCGACGGCGCGGGTGCGATGGTCGCGGCAATCCGCAACGCCGGTGCCATCTTTGTCGGGCATCAAGCGGCTGAAAGTTTCAGCGATTATCTTGCCGGACCGAGCCACGTTCTCCCGACCGACGGCGCAGCGCGCTTTACCGGCGGTGTGTCGACGCTCACCTTCATGAAGGCGATCACGGTGCAGCAAGTCACTGCGGAGGCCGCCGCCGCTCTATCCGCCCCAGCGGCAGCGCTGGCCAGACTCGAAGGGCTCGAAGCGCACGCCCGCGCCGCCGAAGCCAGGGTCGCGGCATGAGCCTCGTCCAGCGCCTCGCGCGGCCCGCTATCCTCGCGCTGCCGCCGGTTGATATTGCCGGTGCGCCGCTGCCTGGGACGGTGCGGCTCGACGCCAACGAGAACCCCTATCTGCCGTTGGTCCAGGGGCAGCCTGGGGTCAACCGCTATCCCGACCCGCAGCCCGATGCGCTGCGGCGGCGGATGGCGGATCTGTACGGTGTCGCGCCCGACCAATTGTGGGTCACGCGCGGCAGCGACGATGCGATCGACTTGCTGCTCCGTACCTTTTGCGAAGCTGGCGTGGATAAGGTCGGGATCGTCGAGCCAACCTTCTCGGCCTATGCCCAATTCGCGCGGATTCAGGGCGCGGGTGTCATTACCGCCCGGCTCGGCGAGGGCTTCACGTTCGACGGCGACGCGGTGATTACGGCGATGCAGCCTGAGCGGCCCAAATTGCTGTTCCTGTGCACCCCCAACAACCCGACCGGATCGCCGGTCGACCCCGCCGACGTCCGCCGGATCGCGGTGGCTTTGCCCGACACGATTGTCATCGCCGACGAAGCCTATGGTGAGTTTTCCGATGCGCAGAGCCTGGCAGCAGAATGCGGGAAGATCGAAAATCTGGTTGTCCTGCGCACTTTGTCCAAAGCCTATGGCCTCGCCGGCGCGCGGATCGGTTGTTCGATCGGGTCGCGCGAATTGATCGCGCTGATCGCCCGCGTGTCACCACCGTATCCGCTGCCGGTACCGAGCATCACCGCCGCGATCGACGCGCTTGGACCCGAGCGGATGCCGATCCATCGCCAGCGGATCGCTACCCTGCTCGAGCAGCGCGCGCTGCTCGCGGACCAACTCCGCGCGGTCGATGACATCCAATCGGTGCGCGAGGGCGGGAACTTCCTGTTCCTCGAGGTCACCAACCCCGCTGATCTCGCCCGGCGACTCGCCGCCGCCGCAGTGCGGGTGCGCTTTCGTCCCAACGCCGCGTCGGGCGGGGTGCGCGTAACGATCGGGACAGACGAGGAGAATGCAGCCCTGCTCGCGGTGTTCGGAATCGCCGCGCCCGCCAGCAGCCGCCGCGCCGACGTCATCCGCGACACCAAGGAAACACGGATTGTTTTGAGCATCGACCTCGACCGACCCGAGCCGCGCCATATCGACAGTGGCATCCCGTTCTACGACCATATGCTCGACCAGGTTGCCGCACATGGCGGGTTCGGGTTGACGTTGGCCTGCACCGGCGACGTTGCGATCGACCCGCATCACAGCATCGAGGACATCGCGATCGCGCTCGGCACCGCGCTCCGCCAGGCGCTCGGCGACAAGCGCGGGATTGGCCGGTTCGGGTTCGTGCTGCCGATGGACGAGACCGAGGCTCACGTGCTGATCGACCTATCAGGCCGCCCGTTCGCCAAGTTCGAGGGCAGCTTCGATGCCCCAGCGGTCGGCGACCTGCCGACGCAAATGGTGCCGCACATTTTCCGCAGCCTCGCCGACAGCATGGGCGCGGCAATCCACGTCCGCGTCACCGGCGACAATGATCATCACAAGGTCGAGGCGTGCTTCAAGGCCTTCGGCCGGGCGCTTCGCCAGGGGTTGGCGATCGAGGGAAATGGGAGCGTTCTGCCCTCGACCAAGGGCATGTTGTGAGCGATTTGCTGATCCTCGATCTCGATTATGGCAATACGCGATCAATCGCGCTGGCGTTTGAGCGACTGGGCGCGAGCGTAGCGCTATCGGCGGATCCCGCAGCGGTCGATCGCGCCGACCGGGTAGTGCTTCCCGGGGTTGGGGCAGCCGGCACGGCGATGAAGCAGCTGCGGCAAGCGGGGCTCGATGACGCACTTCGCCGCCGCACGGGCCCGACGCTTGGCATCTGCCTGGGGATGCAATTGATGTTCGAGAATTCGGACGAAGATGGTGGGACAAAGTTGCTCGGAATCCTTCCTGGATCGGTCGCCGAATTGAGGCCGAGCTCAGGTTTCCCGGTCCCGCACATGGGATGGAGCGCGCTTACAACCGAAGCGGACAATATCGGGCTCGACCCTGGCGATTACGTCTATTTCGCGCATAGCTTCGCCTGCCCCGATAGCTCGCACGTCGCCGCCCGCGCGGCATACGGCGGCACATCGATCCCGGCGGTAGTGCGCAGCGGCGCATGGTGGGGGGCGCAATTCCACCCCGAACGATCATCGGCCGCGGGCAGTCGCTTCCTGTCGGCGTTCCTCGCCGCATGATCCTGCTCCCGGCAATCGACCTGATCGGCGGTCGCTGCGTCCGGCTGGCGCAGGGCGATTTCGCGCGCGAGACGAATTACTCGGACGATCCTGCTGAAGCCCTCGCGTCGTTTTCCGATGGCGGAGCGGTCGAGGCGCATCTAGTCGATCTCGACGGTGCCCGCGCCCGCGAACCGCGCCAGCATGATCTTTTCATCGCATTGGCCAATTCGACCTCGCTCGCGCTCCAGGTCGCGGGCGGATTTCGGACCGTCGACCAGGTCCGCCGCGTGCTCGATGCCGGGGTTGCGCGAGTGGTTATCGGCAGCCTCGCGATCGACGATCCCGACGCCTTCGTCCGGATGATCGACCAGTTTGGTCCCGACCGACTGACCCTCGCGCTCGACGTGCGGATCGAGGATGGCATGCCGCTTGTCGCGACCCACGGCTGGGCGACCGGATCGGGCGAAACACTCGACACGGTGCTCGCGCGCCATCCGTCGGTGCGCCATTTGCTGGTTACCGACATTGCGCGGGACGGAATGCTCGACGGGCCCAACCTCCCGCTGATGAAGGCCATCGTTGCCGCACATCCGGCGGTTGAGCTGCAAGCCTCGGGCGGGGTCGCAGTGCTCGACGATCTAGCTGACCTCGCCAACGCCGGCGCCGCGCGCGCGATCGTCGGCAAGGCAATCTGGGAGCGACGTTTCACCGTCGCCGAAGCGGTGGCGCATGCCCACGGCTAGGATCATTCCGTGCCTCGACGTGGCCGATGGTCGCGTGGTCAAGGGCGTCCAGTTTCGCGATCATCGCGATATTGGCGACATCGTCGATCATGCTTTGCGCTACCGCGACGAGGGCGCGGACGAACTGGTGTTCTACGACATCACGGCCAGCGCCGATGGACGCACGGTCGACCTTGCGTGGGTCGAGCGGGTGGCTGCGGTGATCGACATTCCCTTCTCGGTCGCGGGCGGGATCGGCGATGTCGCGGCGGCGCGCAGCTTGCTGTCGGCGGGGGCGGACAAGGTCAGCGTCAATTCACCGGCGCTGCAGCGGCCCGAATTGCTGAGCGAGCTTGCTGCCGCCTTCGGACGGCAATGCGTCGTGCTCGGGATCGACAGCTTGGTCGGCCCCGACGGTCGCCTGTCGGTCAAGCAGTTCACCGGCCGGCCCGAGGCGACCCGCAGCAGCGGGCGCGAGACGATAGACTGGGCGGTCGAGGCGACGCGACTCGGTGCGGGGGAGATCGTGCTCAACTGCATGGATCGCGACGGGGTGCGCGAGGGTTATGATATCGCCCAGCTGAGCGCGATCGTGGCGGCAGTCGATGTCCCCGTCGTTATATCCGGCGGGGCAGGCACGATGAAGCATTTCGCGGAGGCCTTTCGCGCCGGGGCGAGCGGGGCGCTGGCTGCCTCGGTATTTCATGACCGGCGGATCGCGATTGCGAATCTCAAGGATTATCTGGCGGCGCAATCAATCGAGGTTCGACGATGATCGATAGGGATAAACTGGCGTGGGACCGGATGGGCGGCATGATCCCCGCGATCGTCCAGGATAAGGCGAGCGGCGAAGTGCGGATGCTTGGATATATGAACCGCGACGCGCTCGACGCGACGATCGCGAGTGGGTTCGTGACATTCTTCAGCCGATCGCGCGGCGTATTGTGGCGCAAGGGTGAGACCAGCGGGAATACGCTCGCGCTGGTCGGCATCGCGGTCGACTGCGACAGCGATGCGCTGCTGATCACCGCAACGCCGACCGGCCCGACCTGCCACAATGGCACCACCTCGTGCTTTGGCGACAAACAAGCCGCCGGCACTGGTTTCATTGCCGAGCTCGAACGCGTGTTGATCGACCGCGCGACCGCCGACCCGGCGACCAGCTACACCGCGCGCCTGCTCAGGGAAGGTACCAAAAGGATCGCCCAGAAGGTCGGCGAGGAAGGCGTCGAAACCGCGCTCGCCGGGGTTGTCGGCGATGATGCCGAGCTCGCCAGCGAGACTGCCGACCTAGTCTATCATCTGACCCTGCTGCTTCAGGCGCGCGGGCTATTCTGGGCGCCGGTGATCGATGAATTACGTCGCCGTCACGCCGACAGCAACGCCACCGTCTCGGCGTAGAGCGACGCACTGGCCGCAGCGATGATGCGCCCGCCATCCCAATCTTCGCCGCCATTCCAGTCGCCGATCGCCCCGCCCGCCCCGCGCACCACCGCAACGAGCGCATCGAGATCATGCCGCTTGAGCCCGCTTTCGATCACCAGGTCGATGTCTCCGGTCGCAACCCGCACATAGGCCAGAGCGTCGAGCCCGTAGCGCGTCACCAATGTTGCCCCGCGAACGCGCTCGAATTGGTCGCGTTCGGTTCCTTCGAACAGATAGGGGTCAGTGGTCGACAGCCGCGCCGATGCAAGGATAACGCACCCGCTAGTCGCGACCGGTGCGCCGTTGCGCAGCGTTTTCCCCCCGCTAGCGATCAGCTTCTCGTCCAGCATGGGCAGGTCAATCAACCCGGCGACATGTGCCCCATCCTCGATCACGCCCACCAGCACCGCCCAACTCGGCAAGCCGCAGATGAAGGCGCGGGTGCCGTCGATTGGGTCGATGCTCCAGATTCGCCGCGCTCCTTGACCGGTCCTGCCAAATTCCTCACCGCGAATGGAGTCGCCCGGAAACGCGTCCGCGATCAATCCTCGAAGCGCGGTTTCGATATCGCGATCGACTTGCGTGACTGGGTCGAGGCCAACATCAGCCTTGTTCTCGTACGCGCGATCAGCCGCATGCGATTGGGCGACGACGTGCCGCGCGGCGTCCGCGAGTTGGCCCAGAAGTTCAGCGATGCGATCCATCATCGCCCTGTCGCAAAAGCCGGGCGTCACGCCAAGCGGCAATATGAAAGGACCGCTGATCGCAATCCCGAACCAAGCTCAACGAAGCATGAGCAGCGTTCCGCAGGCAATGGCCACGCCATAAGGAATGCCCCTCGAGGTCTTGGTGTCGCGCCGATCGTCACCCCGCCGCCGGAAGGCCCTTATCGTCAGTACGACAAGGGCAAGGATGCCACCGGCGAGAAGGACGTTGATCAGCATCGTGACACCGCTGCGCAAGTCGAACCATGCACCGCACGCCGCAATCAGCTTGACGTCGCCGCCGCCGAGCTTCCCGGCGGCAAAGATCGGCGTGCCGAGCGCCAGCAAGATCACGAAAGTTGCGGCATTTTGCCACAGCGCCAGTCGCGGGCCGGCAAGCATTGCAGCAGCGATCGCCGCGACCAAGATAAACAGGCAGGTGAGATTGGAAATCCGCAGCCGCCAGGCATCTTCCGCAGCGGCCGCGACAAGCAGGGCTACGAAGAGCAGCAGCAACCAGCTTGGCGCGGTTGCAGCGAGATTCATTTTTCGGCCTCGGCCAGTGCGAGATTATTCGCCGCCCGTTCAAACCAGACGTTGTTGGCCATGATGGCTTGAGCAAAGGCAGCGATCGCCTGCTTGCGCTGGCCGCGAAGGTCGGCAACGATCCCAGCGTCGTTAAGCCGCGCCGCCCAATTTTCGGCGCTTTCGTCGGCGCGGCGTTGCGGAAGGTTTTCGCTCACCGCAGTGCGGGCCAGTTCCAAATTGTTCGCGATCCGCGTCACATGTGGATCGAGGACGGCGGCTTGCTCCAGCAAGGCGAGCCCGCTTTGCCATTGTCCGCGAAGAAGCAATGACCACGCCTGGTTATTGAGTACTTCCGGCGCGTTCGGTTTTGCCCTTGTTGCCCGCGCATAGGAGCGATCGGCATCAATCCAGTCGCCGCGCAGGTCGGCCAACACACCGCGTGCATTCCAGGCGCGCCACGAGGCCAAAGGCGCGGCGGTGGCAAGCTTAAGGGCGCTCGCCGCCTTGGCCAGATTGCCTTGGTGAATAGCAGCAACACCGATCCGCTCGGCAAACAGTGGTTCGCCCGGCTGGATCGCGAGCAAGGCCTCATAGCGAATCAGGGCAATTGCAAAATCGCTCGACGCAAAGGCGAGATCGGCAAGCAGGCGATCGAGCTGCGGGCCGTGGACCCCAGCCTGGATGGCCTTGCCGATCATGATCCGGGCTTGATCGAGCCGTCCGCTGGCAATTGCGTGGTCGGCCTCGCTGAGCGGCGCGGGCTGGACCGGCGGGGCCGGCGGGGCCGGCGGGGCCACCGCGAGCGCCGCGGCGACCAGCAGCGCAATCATCCGCTTTGACCCTTGATCATCGGCATGCTCGCAGCATCGCGGCCGAGCAGGATCGTGATCTGCCGTAGATTGGCCCGTTGTTCGACCCCGAAGCCGAATTGGGCCGACAGCCGCATCGCGGCAGCGCGCTTGTCGGCCGGATAGAGGATCAGGCTGCGCGATCGTGGCAGCTGGACATCGCCGACGCTGGCCACCGCCCAACCGCGACTGGTAAGATAGGCCCCGGTTCGGGACGCCAATCGATCGACCCGCGCCGCGTTGAGCAGGCGCAGTCCCGAATGGGCGACTGCTGCTTGCCGGACGGCGGCAGCGCCAGTGATCGGCTTGCGAACCACCGCGTCGGCCATCTGCGTGCGCCATTGCGGCCCGGCTGTGGTGATCAATGCAACCTCGCCGAGCGACACGCGCTCAAGCCTTGGCCCGGCCCGTGCGATGGCCGAACGCGGGGCCGATGGGGCTGCATTTGGTGACATTGTGGGCCAATCGCTCGCCGCCATCACGGCATTCACCGCATTGGCAACGGTCGTCGGCAAGACCGGCTGTAGTGCCAGTGCCGCCATCGGGGTCGATGGCGCCGCGTTTGTAGCCAGGCGTTGCTGGATCTCCAGTCGAACCGACGCGGCCTCCGCCGTAAAATGCTGAGCATCGAGCGATTCTGCCAAGGAGCCAAGCAACCGGGGATCGCCCGGCGCGATCGCCAGCGCAATTTCATAGTTTCGGCGAGACAGGTCAAACCGACCCATTCGATCGTAACAAGCGGCAATACCGGCGAACGCATCGGCGCTTTCAGGATCTTCGCGCGCCGCCTTGCGATAGGATTCGAGCGCCAGCCCGACATTGCCGAGCGCAAACTGGCCGCGCGCTTCCGCCACCCGGAACGAAACCGTCCTGACCCCGCTCGCCAGCGTCGGCTCGATCGCGCGGATCTGCAGCTTGCCCTGCTCGGTGCACGCGCTGGTCGTCAGCATGGTCGCGACCACACAGATGATGATCTTCCTCGTCAATCTAGCCTCCTGCTGTCAGCGCCGGGATGACCGCGCGCATCACCCGGATCGCGGCCGGCAACATCAATACGCCGATCATCACCGGAAGCATGCAGGCGACCAACGGGATCGACAGCAGAACCGGCAGCCGATGCGCTTTTTCCTCGGCCCGCATGCGCCGCCGTTCGCGCATTTCGGATGCATAGACGCGCAATGTCTGGGCAATCGACGAGCCGAGCTTGGTCGACTGGATCAGCAAGGTCGCAAACGCGCGCACTTCATCGGCACCGGCCCGGTCGGCCATTCGCCGCAGCGCGTCTTCACGGTTCCGCCCGGCGCGAAGCTCGAGCACGACCGCGCCCAATTGCTCCGCCAGCCGGGGGTGCGATTCGGTCATTTCCATTCCGACCCGGGCGAAGGCAGCATCAAGCCCCAAACCCGCCTCGACGCAAACCAGCATCAGGTCGAGCGCGTCGGGAAAGCCATTGATGATTTCCTCGGTTCGCCGGGCCGCCCGAACGCGGACAAAGAGGGCGGGCAGGTAGAGGCCAAGTGACGCCGAGATGATGACCGCAAAGTAGAGTTTGGTCAGGCTGGGAGTTGCATTCATCATCCAGAACAACCCAAGCACGGCGATCGGCAAGGCGAATACCATGACCGTGCGCACAAGGGTGAAGACCCGCGGCGCGTGCGCGGCGGTAAAGCCGGCCGCTGCCAGCTTCTGGCGTAGCGCCTGGTCCTTTGAATCCGTGAGCGACAGGCCAGCCTTTTCAATCCCATTGACCAACGTCAGCCACGCGCTTTCGATCTTGTCCGAACGGAGCGATCCGATCCGCAGCGGAATCTCACCTGGCTGGACATCGGGGTTGAGGCGTCTGCGTGCAATCTGGCGGGCGGCCCCTGCAGTCGCTACATAGAAGGTGCCGAGCGCAACAATTCCGAAAAGGATGGTCAGCATCGAGATCCTGAGGATCGGATAATCGGTGATTAGGTTGAGCATCCGCCTAGACCTTCAGATTGACCATGCGGCGGATCGAAAAATAGCCGATTGCATAAAGCAGCATCAGGCCGACGAATCCCGGCACGAACGCCGGGTCATCCGACACGTCGAGATAGAAAGAGGGGTTGGCGAGGAACAGGCCGGTGAACGCCAGCACCGGCAATGCGGTGAGCATGATCGCGGTCATTCGCCCTTCGCTCGACAAGGCCCGAACCTTGAGCATCATCGATTGCCGATCGCGGATCACGCCCGACAGATTTTCGAGAATCTCAGCCAGATTACCGCCGGTTTCGCTCTGCACCGAAAGCGAAACGACGAACATCTTCATGTCGTCGAGCCCCCATCTTTCGGCCATCGCCTGCAGCGCATCGCGCAGTTCGGCACCATAAGTGATCTCGTCAACTACGATCCCGAACTGGCTTCCGATCGGATCGGACATTTCGACCGTGAGCAGTTCAAGGGCCGAGGCGATCGGATGTCCGGCCCGAAGCCCGCGCACGAACACGTCGACCGCAACCGGGAATTGATCCTGCATTTTCTTGCGAGTCCGGTTGGCCCTCATCTGCAGCACCATCAGCGGCAGCAGGCACCCGACCACGCCCGAAAACGTCGCCAGCAACAGCAACCGACCCCAGCCAATCGGCATGCCGATAGCGTAAAGGACGACCAAAAGCACAAACAGCAGCACGAAAGGCGCGGCCAACAGGATGGTCATCAGCCGCGCCGTCGGCATGGTGACCTGCGCCGCCATCAGCGTGCGTTCGAACTTCAGCATTGCCCGTTGCAGCACCGGCGGAAATCCGAGCGAGACGGTGCTTTCTGATCGACGGAGCATGTTCAGCACCTGGCCGGGGGACCGGCCGGAACCAATCATCTGCAACCGCATATTGATCGCGCGAACGGTCGAGCGACTGTTTGCCAGCGACCGGACCAGCGCGTCGGCAGCGAGCAGGACCGCGCCGAAGATGCACGCCAGAAGCAATGCCTTGAGCCAGCTGTCGCTCATGTTTCCTGCTGCGCGTCTGGCCGGAACAGATCGGCTGGTAAACTGAGGCCGTGGGCGGCGACCTGATCAAGGAAGCGAGGCCGGATTCCGGTTGCCTGGAACCGCCCTTGGACCTGCCCGTCGGCGCTGAGGCCAGCGAGCCGGAAATGGTAAATTTCCTGCATCGTGACGACTTCACCTTCCATTCCGGTAATCTCCGAAATGCTGACCACCTTGCGGCGTCCATCGTTCATGCGCGAAACCTGAATTACCACCTGTATCGCCGAACTTATCTGCGACCGGGCGTAGCGAGCGGGAATGTCGATTCCGCTCATCCCGATCATCTGTTCGACCCGGGTCAGCGCATCGCGCGGCGTATTGGCATGGACCGTGGTCATCGATCCATCGTGGCCGGTGTTCATCGCTTGAAGCATGTCGAACGCCTCGCCGGCGCGAACCTCGCCCAGGATGATCCGGTCCGGGCGCATGCGAAGCGCATTCCTGACCAAGTCGCGCTGCGCCACTTCACCCTTGCCCTCGGTGTTGGCGGGCCTCGTTTCCAGCCGGACGACGTGGCGCTGCTGGAGCTGGAGCTCGGCCGAATCCTCGATCGTCACGATCCGTTCGCGATCGTCGATAAAGGCCGACATGGCGTTGAGCAATGTCGTCTTGCCCGACCCGGTGCCCCCAGAGATAAGGACGTTGCGGCGCGACGCGACGATCGCTTCGAGTACTTGACCCATCGACGGGGTGATGCTGGCTAGTTCGACCAGTCGCTCCATGCCGATCGGCACGCGCGCAAATTTGCGAATTGACAGCACGCATCCGTCGATCGCAAGCGGCGGAACGACCGCGTTGACGCGGCTGCCATCAGCCAATCGGGCATCGACCATGGGCGAGGATTCGTCGATTCGCCGGCCGACTGCGGATACGATCTTCTGAATGATCCGCAGGAGATGCTTCTCGTCCTTGAAGCGCACCGGCGTCGGCTCGAGAATCCCGAAGCGTTCGACGAACACCTGATTATGGCCGTTGACCAGGATGTCGGCGATGGTCGGATCTTTAAGCAACGGTTCGAGCGGCCCCAGCCCGAGCAATTCGTCGAGCACGTCGGCCACCAATTGCTTTCGTTCCGACTGGTTGAGGGCATGGTTCTGCTTGGCCAGTTCCTCGCTGACGATATCGCCGACTTCGGCTTCGATCTGCTCGTGGGACATCTGGTCGAGCGCAGAGAGGTTGATCAGGTCGAGCAACCGCTGGTGAAGCTCGACCTTGAGTTCGGTCTTTGCATCGCGCTGCGCGAAAGCGCCGGCTTCACCGGGATCGACCAGCCGCTGCTCGACCAGCGGCAGCGATTTGTGTTCATCGGAAGGGACCGAGCTGCGGTCCGTCTTGCGAATGTTCCACATGGTCACCGCTCCAGCCCCAGCGCGGCGGCAATGCCGGCATCGAGCAAGTCGAGATCGCGCATCAACGTGCTTTTACGCTTGAGCTCGACAATCGGGATCCCGCGATCGATCGCCGCGCTCATCAAGGCATGTTCATTGGCGATGGTGAAGGCGACGTCGCGCCCCAGACTGTCGCGCACGTCGGTCATCCGGACTGTTTTCAACAGCCCCTTTTCGAACCGATTGACGACCACCCGGACATTGTTCTCGTCCAGCTCCTGCGACCGGATCAAGTCGAGTTGGCGGCGCGCGCGGGACAGGCTTGCGACAGTCATTTCGGTTACCAGCAAGACAACGTCGGAACGGGCCAGGATCGACAGCGACCAATTGGTCCAATTGGTCGGCAAATCAACGAACACGGTCCCAAATTCGCGCGCCGCGAGCTCGACAATCTCAAGCAATTGATCGCTCGACAGCGACTCTAGTGGCGTCACGTCGGGCGGCGCGGCGAGCACCTGCAGTCCGCTCGAATGCGACGTCATCGTGGCGCGCAGCATATCGCCATCAATTCGCGCGCCAGCGTCGATCAGGTCGGCGAGGGACAGGTTGGGTTGCAGCCCGAGCTGGAAGGCGGCGTCACCGAACTGCACATCGAAATCGATCAGGCAGGCCTGGCGGCCATGTGCTGCTTCCTGCTCGCAGAACCGGATCCCGAGCTGGGTCAGCAGCGCGGTCGCCCCGACCCCGCCGACGCTCTTGATGATGCTGACGACCTTGGCACCCCCGGTCTGCGCAAACGCATTGTCGCTAGCCAGGGAATCGCGGATGGGTGCCAACGCCGCTTCGAGGTCGGCGACGTCGAGCGGCAATGGCACGACATCATGCGCGCCTGCCCGGATCAGCGAGCGAACGAACGCCAGCGGCGGCTCGAACGCGGCGGCGATCAGTGGGGTACGGGTGGCGGCGGCCAGTTGCTGGAACCGGGCAACCGACTCCGGCTGATCGCGATTGACCTGGATCACCGCGGCCGAGGCGGCGCCAAGATCGGCCGGATCGATACGATCGGTTTCTGATAGCAAGGCGAGAGTCAGCGCGAAACCGCCGACGCGCGCGCCGATCAGAGATGACGCGTCGCCGTCGGCCCCGGACAGGTACAGGATGACGGTCGGCTCACGCCGCTGCGTGCGCCAACTCTTGGACGCTTCATTGGGGTTGATTACCGACATGGCGACGCTCGAGTTCTCAATTTGCCACCGCGCCCGATCCGTCCTCGAGCGTTAGCGCGGCACGGAAATCAGGCATATCGACACCGAGCCCCAGCATCATCGTGCTCAATGGCTGGAATCGCATGCCGGTCAGCCGGACGGTGACCAAGGGTGCGACGTCGGGGCCATTGGGATCCCCCGCATAGCCAAGCCCGACATTGCGATACTCGACCGAAACGCGGGGTGCGGTGGCACCATGGTACATTTTGTTCATCCGTCCGACGATCAATCCGAAAGCGGCCGAATCATAACCGATCACGTTGCAGATCCCCGAGCTTCCCGAGCAGGTGCACGAGGCATTGTTGCACGTTGCGCTGCCGAACCAGGCGGGCGGCGATCCCGCGGAACTGGTCGGGATTGGTTCACCGGCGGTGACTCC
The DNA here is from genome assembly GCF_031372575.1 of Sphingomonas sp. Classification (GTDB taxonomy): domain Bacteria; phylum Pseudomonadota; class Alphaproteobacteria; order Sphingomonadales; family Sphingomonadaceae; genus Sphingomicrobium. Next base: position 48,549 of record NZ_JANMLM010000016.1, read on the forward strand.
TCCTTGACTGGCGAAGCTATAGCTACCGAGCCCGGCCGGAACGACCGCCGTTGCGACGGCGTAGCGGACGCCCATCTGGGTCGCTTTCTCGGCCTGATTATATTCCCACATGAACCGGCCAGCATCGATCAACCCGAGCAACAGCAACAGTAACAACGGCAGCACCAGCGCGAATTCCGCCGCGCTCGCGCCGCGCTGGTCGCGCAGGAAAGGCTGTTTCGACGTCATGCGCCATACACCGCGGATTGGCTCGCGGCGCCAAGCGTGAGCGAGGGCGTGCCGATCCCCATCGTGCCGAGCAGCGACGGGTAAGGCACCGTGGCCTTTACCTCGACAACGGTCACGCCGGTCGGGAACTGGGTGTAGATGCCGGTGTAGGTTCCGGTTGCAGTGCAGGTCAGCGTAACCGTCGTCATGGTATCTGCCGTCCAGCCTTCCAGCCGCTGGCTTGCGCCGCCACTGTCGGGACGTCCGGTTCGCGCCACGCGCTGGATTTGCGCCGTTGCCGCGGAGGTTGGCACGCAGGATGGATAATTGACCATCGGCAGGCGCGCGGCATAACGTGCGGCATCGCGAACCCCTTTCTGCACGACATGTTCGGCGAGGAAATAATTCCCCAGCTCGAACGTGCCGAACAGCAAGGCCAGCAACAGCGGCAGGACCAGCGCCATTTCGGCAGCGGCGGTCCCGTCACGATCGGCGGCAAGGCGAGGTCGATTGGTCATTCGATCAGGTACGGCACGCTTTTCTTGACAAGCTGCACCGCGCCCTCGTCGGTCGCATTGTTGGTCCGGTTGATCACCTCGACGTAAATGTCGCCGGCGCCGGTTCGTGCCCGGTTGATCGACGGTTCGACCAGAAACACGTCGAGCCAGTCCTTGACCTGGACGCCCGTGGAATTGCCGTTCACGCCCTGGGCCGTGCAATTGACCACCGCGACCGACAGCTTGCGGCGATCGGTCGTGTTCGCACCAGGGGTAATACCGCCGCCATATCCCTCCGCCGGGCTGCAAACGGGTTGACCATAGGCGACCTTGGTGTTGCCCGACGCGCCCGGCGGATTGGGGCCGAGTACGGTCACGCCATCAATCGTCTGGCCGAGATGCGCGATTTCCCATTGATAGACCTGGTAGCGCGTTGCCGTGGCCCCGAGGCCGGTGTTCGCCAGCCAATTGGCGTTGGTCCAGCGGGTCGCGTTGGAACGAAGATAATTTACCCGGAAATAGGCATCGCGATCCCACAGGCCATTCCCGATCGGACTGAGGCAGGCGCCGCTCACCGCGCTGTCGACCGCATGGCACATGTCCCTTGGGTGGCCCATGGAACCGGGAACCGAGGCAATTGGCATGATCGCGGTGGCCGACGTCGGCATCGTCCCGGATCCATAATAAGCTGCGCCAAGCCCCCATCCCTGGTTTTGGAGCTTGCACTTGTTATTGCCATTGGCGTTCGCGCCGCGGACCACGTCCTTGACCGAGTTGATCGATGCCGGGCACGAACCCCCCGACTGGCAACTGGTGTTGCTGTCGTAAATGTCAAACCGCGTGTTGAGAGCGTCGGTTACGGATACCGACGCGCCCGGCTTGGTATCGACGCCGGTGGCGGCGGCGCAATCGCCAGGCGCGGCATTCCAACCCAGCGCCTCGCGCAATCCGGGGGCGCCATTCGATCCGCCATGCGTATCGAGGTAACCGAAATTTCCCGGCGCCCACGTGCCATTGCCATTGCCGACCGACACCAGTTTGATCCCGACGCCGATCAGCGCGTTCACGTTGAACCCGGTATTGCCGCCAGTCTCTTGCGGATTGCAGATCATTACCGGCGGAGTCTTGCAAATCGCCGATCCAAGCCCGGCGAACGCCGTTGCATTGAGCGCGCCAGAGGAAAATGCGGCCACAATCGGAGTCAGTGCGTAGAACGCAGTCCGCGGTGCGACACTGACCTCCATGAACTTAGCGTTGGCATCGGAGGTCGCAGCGACGCTCTTGGCTAAATCCTGGTAAAAGCGGATTGAGCCAACGGCATCGCAGGCCGACTCAGTGGCGATCGCAATGGTCGTCGCACCACCGTCATTGGCCATCAATGTGCGATTGGTAATCAGCGATCGCGCCGCTTGTGCCGCGCGTGAACATGCATTGGTCTGGCCATCAAGCTGGCTGACCCCGGCCAGCGCGGCCTGGTCGGCGGCATTCTGCAATTCGGTATCGAGCGACGCCATCCGCGCATAATCAAAGGCGACGCCGCCAACCGCGATCAGCGCAAACAACGACAGCGCGACCGTCGCGGTGACGGCCCCGCCGCGATCCTCGATCAACCGTGGCGCGTGCTCGAGCATTGGACCCTCATCGAGGCCCGCTGGAGGAGCTACTGCTCGTGGTGGTGCCTTGCGATTCGACCGCCTTGACCTGATCGGTGCGATAGCGGCGCGCTGCGGCGGCGGCCTTGGCCCCGTTGCTGCCGGGTTGCGCATCTTGGTCGTCATACACCGGATCGGGGTCGATCACCTGCAGCGCCATGTCATATTTGACGGTCTCGCCAAAGCCCGCATCGAGCGAACCGGCTTGCGGCGCGGGCGTCTGGCAACCGGCCACCAAGACCACAGAGAACGGTACAAACAGCCGTTTAAAGGACATGGCCATACTCCTTTTCGAAGCCGATGATCTGGTTGGATGCCGACCCGCCCGGGCCGCGCGGCGCGGGCGGCGGCAAGGCGGCATCGGCCGGTGGCTGGCCGGCCGAGCCGGGACCAGCCTTGACCCCGGTGTCGGTGCGCCCGAGCAGGAATAGATCAGCCTCGGTCGGCGGGCCGGCGCGGTCGGTCGGCAGTTTCATTGCATTGGCGCGGACCGGTCGCACCAGCCGCGGCGTGACGATGATCACCAGCTCGGTTTCCTCGCGCTGGAAATTGGTCGACTTGAACAATGCGCCGATGATCGGGATCGAGCCGAGGATTGGGAATTGCCGGACGGTGTCCTGAAAATCGGTGCGGATCAGTCCGGCCAACGCAAAGCTCTCTCCGTCACGCAGTTCGATAGTGGTCTTGGCGCGGCGAGTCTGAAGGCCGGGGATGCGGAGACCGTTGATCACGATCGACGCGGTCGGATCGATCGAGCTGACCTCCGGTGCGACCACCAGGTTGATCACTCCGTCGGCCAGGACAGTCGGCGTAAACGCCAGGCTGACACCGAACGGTTTGAACTGAACTGTGATGCTCGCATTATTGTTGCCGCCACTTCCGCCGCCGGTCGAATTGCCGAGCACCGGGACCGGAAATTCGCCGCCCGCGAGGAAGCTTGCCGTTTCGCCCGACAAGGCCACCAGTGTCGGTTCGGCCAGCGTGGTGATCGCACCTTTGCGCTCAAGCGCATCAAGCGCGGCGTCGAAATTCAATCCAAATGCGCCGAACCTCTTGGTCAGAATTCCGAAGCTGTCGATGATCGATCCGAGCCCCAACACGCCCGCCCCGGTGTCGGCATTGGGCGTAAGGCTCGACCCCCCGCCAAGCACGCCGGTGAACGAGCCGCCATCATTGCCGACGAAAAAGCCCGCGCCGATCTGTTTTAAGGCGGAGCGCTTCACTTCCGAAAACCGGACTTCGAGCATGACTTGCTGCGCCGCGCCGATCGACAGCATATTGACGACCTTGCCCGGGGCATAGGTTTCGGCAATCTGGACTGCGCGATCCGCCGCCGGGCCGCTCGACACCAGGCCTTCCAGGATGATCGAATCGTTCGAGATCCGCGCACCGACCCTGTCGCCGGGCATGAGTTCGGACAATTGGCGCTTGAGCGTCGTCACATCGGGCCCGACCACCACGTCGACCACCGCGATCAGCATGTTGTTTCGGTCGTACAGGGTCAGGCTGGTGGTGCCAGCCTTCTTGCCGAGCACGTAGAGCGAACGGTTGGTGAGCGGCAGCAGATCGGCGATCTCGGGATTGCCGATCAATGCTTTGACGTACGGTCGGTCGGACCGGATCACCTGGCTCTTGTTGACCGGAACCGCGACTTCACCGGCGCTGACACCGTCGGCGACCGTGATTCCTTCGGCTTGGCCGGACGCGGGAATGACGATCGCCGATGTGGCCATCACGACCGCGAGCAGGGCCAGCCTGCGCAAAGCTTTATGAGCCATAATTGTTCACCTCATAGTCTTTGCCTTCCGTCCCGCGGACGATTTCGACACTGTTGGACTGGCTTGGCTTAGGTGCCCTGCTGACCGGAGGCGCAACTCGGCGAACCGGCCGCTGCGCGCTGGACTGGTTAGCGGCGGCAATGCGGGCGCGGGCTGGATCGAAAGCCGCCGCGAGGGACTGGCCGAAGCCGCCGCCAGCGATCCGCGAAGTACTAACGTAGCGATTGCCGCCATAAAGGCTGTAGCGAAGGTCATTGAGGCTGACGGTCTCGACCAGCGCACTATTTTGATCTTCGCCCGGCTTGCGCAGGACGAGGCTCAATGATCCGACCTGCTGGGCCAGCGCCAGCTTCTGCGCATCAAGCGGTTGGACCTCGAGCGTTGCCGTCTTGGCGATGCTCGGCGTGCCATCGGCATTCTTCGCATTCTGGTCGATCGCGATCACCCGCACGTTCTGCAGCAGGACATCGGTCAGCTGGTTGGCATCGCCTTGGCTACCGGCCTGACGTGTGACCAGCACATCGACCGAATCGTTGGGCTGGATAAAGCCCGCCACGCCGGAGACGTCGTTCAAGCGGATCGCAGCAGCCCGTTTCCCGTCAGGCAGCAAAGCGGAGATCGACGCACTCTGGCCTTCACCCGAAAGTTTAGACGCGAGGATCAATTCGTTGACCTGCATGGGGCGCAGCGCTACGCGCTTCTTGCCCGGTGGGAGCAATTGATCGAGCGTGCGGAAGCTACCTGCGGGCAGGCTTGCATTGGGGAAGTCGACGAACCGGATTTTCTCCGGCGTGACCTCAACCCCATAATCAAGTGGAACGGCTGCGACCGCAACGCGGGTCGTGCCCACCGCAGCGGCTTCGACCTTCACTTCGGACCGCGACAGATAGATGTTGGCGAGATAAACGGCGAGAACCCCCAAAACCAGGGATACGGCAAGTGCGATCAAGGATTCGCGTTTAATCATGGTCGGCCCCCGCTTGATTGCCTCTGCCACAAACTTGCAGACTTGCTTATTCCCGGCTCAGCAACCCCCGCCGCAATTGGCGATCTTATTGCCAGAACTGTTCATCGACCCCGAAATACTGTTGCCCAGTCCAATTGCGGCCACCGCAATCGCGGCCCCGACGATCGCCAGGATCAGCGCATATTCCGCTGCACTCGCACCAGTTTGATTGCGCAAAAAGTGAGTCAAAATCTGCACGGTCGCCCCGGTGATAAGTTGCACTGGCGCTCCCGAAGCAGCGCCAGTGCAAGGCTCAAATCAGCAAGCGCCATCCTGGCAATCAAGGATCCGGCTGGCCTGCGTGTTCATCGATCCGGAAATCGTGTTGCCGAGGCCGATGGCGGCCAACGCAAGCGCCGAACCAACGATCGCCAAGATCAGCGCATATTCAGCCGCCGAAGCGCCTGAGTCATCGCGCATCATGCGAATGATCGTGTTCATCATATTTCTCCCCAATAGAAGGGCCGACAAAATCGGCGCCTCATCCAATCAGCAAGCGCCGTCCTGACAGTCTTTGATCCGGCTTGCCTGCGTGTTCATCGATCCGGAAATCGTGTTGCCCAGGCCGATTGCGGCCAAAGCAAGCGCCGAACCGACGATTGCAAGAATGAGGGCATATTCGGCCGCCGACGCGCCCGACTGATCCCTCAGCATGTTGATAAATGTCTTCATGTGTCGTTCCTTTCCCCTAATTTCAGTTCCGCCTGACGACGGAAGCACCCGCCTGAAACACAGTGGGGAAAGTCTGCATAAACCCGAGCAAGTATCCATAACCGCTACAGATGCTGCATCCGGCAAGATGCCCCCCAAGGCTTCCAGCTGCCCAAAAGCTGCGCCTGTGTTAATTTTTTGTCAACCTGAACAATTAATCGAGGTTAATGTACGGCGAATTTCCCTGTTCAATGTAAGCTTTTGAATATGAACTATTTTTTGTCAAAAAGGTTACCGCAGGTAGAGTGCGAAATCGTCCCAAATTCGAACAGTCGATTAACTGGTCTGGCCATTTGGAACGCACAACGATGAGAAATTATCGGCCAATTGCCGCCATTTAGCCACTTCGCGACTCGGGCAATTCGTCGGCCTTTCCAGCCCTTAAATCGATTTTACAAACGGCATGTTCGGTGTAGCTTGCAATCGAATTGGTGCCGGGGGGCTGCCGTGCAGTGGATGAAGCAATCACCGGCCTCGACATGGGTGCACCAATTCCTGCTGCTTCCGGCGACGGTGTTCCCAGTTCTACTCATGCTGGCGTGCTGGACCAGTTTCACCAATCCGCCGCCAATCGACTTCTTCAGTTTCTGGACCGGCGCGCAGCTGGTGCTCGCCGGCAATGCAGCGCAAGCCTATCAATCGCAGATGTCCGGCTTTGGCTTGCTCATGCCGCTCGCTTACCCGCCGCCTTTCCTGCTGCTGATCGCGCCTTTTGGTCTCATATCCTTCGGCAGCGCCTTTGCCGTCTGGAGCATCGCGACAGGCGGGCTTTACCTGGCCGCAACAGGGTCCCCTCGTCGCGCTGCCTTGGCTTGCCCGCCCGCTGCCGCCAATGCGCTGGTAGGGCAAAATGGCTTTCTCACTACCGCGATCCTGCTGATCGGGTTGCGCCAATTGACGCAGCACCCGTGGCTGGTGGGTGCGATCTTCGGCCTGATGGTCATCAAGCCCCAGCTAGCGATGCTGCTGCCGCTTGCATTGGTCGCAGGTGGGCATTGGAAAGCATTGATTGGCGCGGCGGCGTCAGCCAGTTGCCTGATTGCGCTGGCCTTTTTCGTGTTCGGTTTTGGAGCTTACCAAGGGTTTGCCGACGTCCTGCTACGTTACTCGTCATTGCTCCAAGACGGTCGTTGGCCTTGGAATGAACTGGCGAGTAGTTACGCCCTCGTCCGCTGGTCGGGCGCAGGGCATGGCGTTGCGTTGTCAGTTCATATTGGGATCGCGTCGATTGCGGCGCTGATTGTCTGGACTGCCTGGCGCAATGACTGGGCATGCAAGGTCCCGGTGTTCGCCGCCGCAACGTTGCTGATCTCGCCCTATTTGTTCACTTACGACGCCGTGCTGCTCGCCGCGCCGCTCGCCTGGCTGACCATGCGCAAGCCCGGCTGGGCAATGGTTGTCTGGTGCCTCGCACTCGTCCCGCTGCTCCGGAATGTCGGCTATCCCGGCCCCAATGCCATACCATTGGCGGTGATCGCCGCTTTGGTCGCCATGATCTTGCCGGACCGGGATGGAGCAACGGCCGGCACTGCGAGCGATCCGGTATGATCCAGAGTTTGGACGCCCCCGCGGATACTTCTCCAGTTGGCCGTTGGATCATTCTGTCGATGGGAATGGCGGCGGCACTGCTGTTGCCTGCCGCTTACAATGGCTTCCCGCTGATCTTCCCCGATACCACCGCCTATCTCGGAGTCAGCTATGGCCAATATTGGACGCTCGATCGCTCCGGTTTTTATGGCTTGGCGCTGAAACCCATCCTGATGACGGCGTCGCCGATCGCAGGGTTGTGGATCGCGGTGGCGCTGCAGGCGGCGCTGATCGCCGCCATCCTGCTGATTGCCGTCCGACGGATTGCGCCCCGCTTGCCGCTTACGGCGGTGGCTCTTCCGATGCTCGCCATCATCCTGGTGACTTCCTTGCCTTGGCACGTGTCGCAATTGATGCCCGATGCGATGACCGGCGGATTGGTGCTGCTGGTCTGGGTTGCAACATCGAGCGAGCTCAAGGCACCGGGCACGGCTCTGTCCTGGCTTGGCGCGGGCTTCCTGGCCTTGGTCCATTATACGCATCTCGGGCTGTTCATTGCGGTCGTGGTGGCGGTGCTGGCGGCCTTGGCAATTGGCCGCGTTGCGGGGCGCGAGCTTATGTCGCGGGCGGTGGCGGCGGCAGTCGTGGTGGCCGCTGTCGCAAGCGCGCATGTGGCGGTCAATGGCGCCTATTTCGGCCGCTGGTCGATCGCGCCGATGAGCCCGTTGTTCCTGTTCGCACGGTTGAACGAGGACGGGTTGGTGCCGCGCTGGCTAGACCGCCATTGTGGCCGCGACGCCCCCGCAGAGCTGTGCGCCATCCGCCAATCGCTGCCGCGCGATAGCCAGAAAGCATTGTGGGACGACGCAGCCTCTCCGTTGACCGCCCTTATTCACCGCCGCGTCGGACAGCCGGAATCATGGCGCTGGATCGACATGCTGGACGAAGCTGTACGCGGCAGCATCCGCGACGAACCACTGGCCTTTAGCCGCAATGCGGTAAGCGGCGGGCTCCGCCAATTGGCGCATTTTCAGGTGCTGGACGATGAATGTCCAACGGTGTGCGAAAGTGCAATGAACGGACTGATTGCCGTCCGCCCCGCACTTGCCGAACCGATTGGCCAATCGCGTCAGTTGCGCGGAACGGTCGATCGGCCATTGGTCCAGTGGGTCACCTGGGCACCCGCGCTAGTTGGCCAATTGCTGTTAGTGCCAATGCTGATCGTTGCTTCCCGAAAACGCGACCGGCAGGCCGCCAGCCTGATCGCCGCAATCCTGGTCGCGCTTATCGCCAATGCGTTGATGGCCGGGGCCTTGTCCGACGTCCACGACCGCTATCAGAGCCGGATCGTCTGGCTGGCTCCCTTCGCCGCCCTGTGGACCGCGATCCGCTGGAGATGGCTCAGGCCGGCACCCGGTGACGGTACGTGACGTTCACGCGGGTGGAGAGGAGGAGGTAGGGCATCCACAACACAATGCTGATCATTGTTTTTTTGATATTGCCGGTCAGCACCGGCTGAAGCGCGTCGGCGACGGTGGCGGGAAGGTCGGCCATGCTGGCCACGAGCTGCCCGGTCCCCACCTGGATCGCCAGATCGAGCGCCCAGATCGCGACCAGCAAGCGCGGGAACAACGGCACCCGGCGAAGCGCCGCGACAAAGGCAATACAGTACAAGCTGGACATCAAGACAACGTCCAAAGTCATCATGAAACGAAGCATATCGAGCCATTGCGGCACCGGCCCCGCAATCGGCGGCATGGCCGCGAAATATTCCACCGCCCGCACCGGCACGTTGAGCAACATCCCGATCAGCAGGGACACCATGATCCCGCCCGCGCCGTAAAGCGGATGGCGAAGCGCCTGCAGCCGATCGAGCGAACGCCACTTGCTGACCCGCGCCAGCCGAATGATCGGTTGCGGCAATCGGTCGCCGTCGTGAAACCAGCGCAATGCCAGTACCATCGAGGCAAAGGGCGCGATGATCAGCAGGACATAGGGGGCGATGGTCCCGGCATCGATCCCGGTTGGGATGGGAGTGATCCAGATCCTCGCCGCAGCGACAAGACCCGCCACCAGCAGCCAATAGATCATGATCCGGTCGAGGCTCGATTCGATCGAAACCAACAGCGCGGCCGACTTGGCGTGCATCTTGCGGGTCATCGAGTCGAACATTGGAGTCGCGCGCCTTTTTTGGTTGCTAGCGCGTCCTCCCTAAACGCCGAGCCTTATGATGTGGTAAATGAGCCGGAGGGGGTTGCGGTTCCCCCAACCGCCCTCGTGCGCAACCTAATCGTGCCAGGTGAATCCGTGACGCTTGGCGAATTCGGTCGCCGCGACCGGCCCGCGCGTGCCCGCCGCATAAGGTTTGGGCGTGATCTTGGCGACGGCGAGCGCGGCGCGGATGCCGTCGATCCACTGCCACTGCGCCTCGACCTCGTCGCGGCGGACGAACAACGTCGGATTGCCCTCGATCAGATCGAGCAACAGCCGCTCATAAGCGATCCGCCGGCGATGGTCGGCAAAAGCGTCGTTGCGGCCGAGGTCGAGCGGGATCTCACGCAATCGGATGCCTTTGCGGTCAAGCCCGGGGGTCTTGGCCATCATCGCCAGCCCGATCGTCTCCTCCGGCTGCAACGAGATGATCAATTTATTGGGTGAGGTCTTGGCCCCGCCGGCGGCGAAGATCGAAAAGGGGATGCATTTGAACTGGATGAAGATCTCGCTCCGCCGCGCCGCAAGCCGTTTGCCGGTGCGCAGGTAGAAGGGCACGCCGTGCCACCGCCAATTGTCGATCTCGGCCTTGAGTGCGACAAACGTCTCGGTCTGGCTGTCGCGGCCCAGCTCCCCGTCATAGCCGGGGACCGCGACGCCATCGATCACGCCCGGTCCATATTGGCCGGTAACGCTGTCGTTGGCGACATCGGCGGCACTGATCGGATGCAGCGCGCGCAGCACCTTGACCTTTTCGTCGCGGACCGCGGTCGGGTCGAAATCGGTCGGCGGCTCCATCGCGACCAAGGCCAGCAATTGCAGCATGTGGTTCTGGACCATGTCGCGAAGTGCGCCCGCGCCTTCATAATAATCGACCCGCCCTTCGAGCCCGACCGCTTCGGAAACGGTGATCTGGACGTGATCGATATGGGCGTTGTTCCACAAAGGCTCGAACATCAAATTGGCAAATCGAAGCGCGAGCAAATTCTGGACCGGTTCCTTGCCGAGATAATGATCGACCCGGAAAATCCGGTCTTCGGTGAAGCGGGCCGCGACCGCGTCGTTGATTTCCTTGCTCGACGCAAGGTCGGAGCCGAGCGGCTTTTCGAGCGCGAGGCGCACGTTGTCCGTCGCCAGTCCGACCGACTCCAGCCCGGCAATGACCGGTTCGAACAAGCTCGGCGCGGTCGACAGGAAGATGGCGAGGCGCGGTTCCTTGTCGCCCACCGCCTTGGCGAGCTTGGCAAAGCTCTGCTCGTCGTTGATGTCGAGCGGGACGTAATCGAGCCGGGCGAGAAAGCGGGCCGCGACTTCTTCATCGAAGAAGCCGTCGGGCAAATGCTCCCCGAGCGCCTGGCGGGCGAGGGTGCGGAAGCCGTCGCCATCGAGGTCCGAGCGCGCGGTGCCGACAATGTTGAGATCGGGGGCGAGCAACCCGTCCGAATCGAGTCCGTAGAGAGAGGGAAGAAGCATGCGCCGGGCCAGGTCGCCGGTCGCGCCGAACATCAGGAATGCGGTGGATTTGTCAGCCATGGGGCCGATGTAACAAGCAAAGCGCGAAATGGCAGCGAATTTTGTTCTGCATTCCTATTCGATAAGGGGGCTGGATGATTGCCGCCCCGCAGATAGCCGATTCGTGGAGCCCGGCGGGGTGGCGCGCCTGTCCGGCCGTACAGCAGCCAGATTATGCCGATCGGGAATTGTTGTTGGACGTCGAGCGCGCGCTGGCGACGGCTACGCCGGTCGTGGCGATCGAGGATAGTGCCGCGCTTAGGGCGCTGGCGGCGCGGGTCGCGGCGGGCGACGGCTTCATCCTGCAAGGCGGGGATTGCGCCGAGACGCTCGGCCAGCCGCAAGGACCGGCGGTGGCCGGGATTAGCGACTTGTTCGACCAGCTTGGAACACACTTGCCGCAACCGCTGGTGAACATTGCGCGGATCGCGGGGCAATTCGCCAAGCCGCGTAGCAGCGCAGTCGAACAGCGCGGAATCATCGCGTTGCAAGCCTATCGCGGTGACGCGATCAATGGCAGCGATTTCACCGCCGCCGCACGCGAGCCCGACCCGGCGCGAATGATCGCGATCCATGCGCAATCGGTTGAGACGGCGCAATTGCTCGCAGGGGCGCGGATCGGACGATCGCCAATCTTTACCAGCCACGAGGCGATGCTGCTGCCGTACGAGCAAGCGCTGGCGCGGTGCGATGACGAGGGGCGCTGGTGGGCCACGTCAGGGCATATGGTGTGGATTGGCGACCGGACGCGGCAGGACGATGGGGCGCATGTCGAATTTGCGTCGGGGATCGAAAACCTGGTCGGGGTGAAATGCGGGCCAAGCCAGAGCGCGGACGAACTGATCCGCCTGCTCGACCGGATCGATCCCGCCAACCAGCCAGGCAAGATTGCGCTGATCGGGCGGTTTGGGGCGGAAGCGATTGAGCAGCACCTGCCCGCGCTGATGGAGGCGACCCGGCGCGCCGGGCGGCGCGTGCTGTGGATGATCGACCCGATGCATGGCAATGGCCGAATCGAGGGGTCGCGCAAGGTTCGCCGGGTGAGCGACATGCTGGCCGAGACCCGCGCTTTCTTCGCCATCGCGCGGGCGAGCGGGGTGCATCCCGCCGGGCTTCACCTGGAGATGAGCGCCGAAAAGATTATCGAGTGCGTTGGCCCCGACGAGGCGGCGAGCACAGGACATAGTTTCCAAAGCCTGTGCGATCCACGGCTCAACGCGGCACAGGCCGCCGAACTGGTGCAGCTGGTCGCCGGTCTGGTGCCCGAGCCGGCATGAGCAAGCTCACCGCGCGGCCGGGCAATGACCTGACCGGCATCGCGGCGATCCCCGGCGACAAGAGCTGTTCGCACCGCGCGCTGATCCTTGGCGCGATGGCCGAGGGTGAGAGCGTCATCACCAATCTCAACTCTGCCGAGGATGTGATGCGGACGATGCGCGCGGTAAAGGCATTTGGGGCGGTGGTTGAGCAGGATGGCGAGCAATGGCGGATGCGCGGCGCCAAGTGGCGGACGCCCGACGGGCCAATTGATTGCGGCAACAGCGGGACTACCGCGCGGCTGCTGATCGGCGCGGTGGCGGGGATGGCCGGGGTTAGTGCAAGCTTCGTTGGCGACGCCTCGCTCACCGCGCGGCCGATGCGGCGGCTGGTCGCGCCGCTGATCCGGATGGGCGCGATGATCGAGGGCGGCGACACGCTCCCGCTGACTGCGCACGGTGCGCGGCTCGGGGGAATCGACTTCACCAGTATCCCCGCCTCGGCGCAGGTCAAATCGGCGATCCTGCTGGCGGGTTTGAGTGGTTCGAGCCCGGTGCGGGTCGCCGAGCCGGTCGCCAGCCGCAATCATACCGAGATCATGCTCGGCGAGTTTGGCTGTATCGTTGAAGCGGTGAATGGCGGGATTGCGCTCGGGGCGGAGCGCGAGTTGGCCGCTTGTGCCATTACCATCGGCACTGACCCTTCGGCGGCGGCCTTCGCACTGACGGCGGCGGCGATCATCCCCGGATCGTCGGTCACGGTGCGCGACATGCTGGTCAACCCGCTGCGCACCGGATTGTTTGAAGTGCTTGAGGAAATGGGCGCGGCGGTCGCGCTTGCCAACGAACGGATCGTATCGGGCGAGATATTGGCTGATCTCACCATCGGCCATGGCCGGTTGCAGGGCGTGACCGTCGCTGCCGAACGCATTCCGGCGATGATCGACGAGATCCCCGCATTGGCAGTGGCGGCAGCGATGGCTGATGGCGAGACCGTCATTCACGGGCTGGCCGAGCTTCGAGTCAAGGAAAGCGACCGGCTCGGCGCGACGCTCGCCGGGCTGATCGCGTGCGGGGTGACCGCGTTGGCCGACGGCGACACGCTGCGGATTTTCGGGCGAGGCTCGGCGCGCGGGGGATGGGTGCTGGCGCATGGCGACCACCGGATCGCGATGGCGTTCCTGACGCTGGGGCTGGCCGCCGACGGGCCGGTCAGCGTAGACGATGGCGCCATGATCGCCACCAGCTTCCCCGACTTCGTCGACTCGATGCGTGGCCTTGGGGCGGACATCGGATGAGCATCAACAGTTTTGGGCGCCTGTTTCGACTGACGACCTGGGGGGAAAGCCACGGGGTTGGGATCGGTTGTGTCGTCGATGGTTGCCCGCCGGGGCTGACGATCGACGAAGCGTTGGTGCAGCGCTGGCTCGACCTTCGGCGGCCGGGGACGTCGGACGCGGTGTCGCCGCGCAATGAGCCCGACCGGGTGCGGATATTGTCGGGGGTTTACGAGGGGAGGACGACGGGGACGCCGATCGCGATGATGATCGACAATGTCGATGCGCGGAGCGGCGACTATCCCGCCGACGCGCCGCCCCGACCCGGCCACGCCGATGCAGCCTATGACGCCAAATATGGCGTGCGCGATCCGCGTGGCGGCGGGCGGGCGTCGGCGCGCGAGACCGCGATGCGGGTCGCCGGCGGGGCGGTGGCGCGGCTGGTGATTCCCGAGGTCGAGATCGTGGCGAAGGTCGTAGCGATCGGGGGTGAGGCGAACGAGGCGAAATGGGCCGACATGCTCAGCGCGGCGAAGGCCGATGGCGATAGTCTTGGCGCCTTGGTCGAATGCGTCGCTAGCGGGGTTCCAACAGGCTGGGGCGCGCCGGTCTATGCCAAGCTCGACGCCGAGCTGGCGGGGGCGTGCATGGGGATCAATGCGGTCAAGGCGGTCGAGATTGGCGAAGGATTCGGCGCGGCGACGACGAGCGGCCGTGCGAGCCGCGAGGCGATGGCGGCGAGTGGGATCGACGGGGGGATATCGACCGGGCGGCCGATCGTGGTGCGGGTGGCGTTCAAGCCGACGTCGAGCATCGGCATTGGTGGACGCCACGACCCGTGCGTCGGGATACGCGGTGCGCCGGTGGTCGAGGCGATGGTCGCGTTAGTGCTGGCCGATCACAAATTGCTGCATCGGGGACAGACCGCGCGTTAGTGACATTTGAAGCGATCGAACGGTTCGAGGCAGGCGGTGCAGCGCCACTGCGCCTTGCACGGGGTTGAGCCGAAGCGGCTGATCTCGACGGTTTCGGTCGAGCCGCATTGGGGACAAGTCGCACTGCGAGCCGTATCTGGCGGAGCGATGCCGTAAGCGAGCAGCGCGGCCTTGCCGGACTCGGTCATCCAGTCTGTGGTCCAGGGCGGCGCGAGGGTGGTTTCGATGGCGACGTCGCGAAAGCCGTTTGAATCCAGTGCATTACGGATGAGCTGCTCAATCGCGTGGCTGGCGGGGCAGCCTGAATAGGTCGGGGTGATCAGCACGCGCGCTAGCGAGACGTCGCGGACGATGCCGAGATCGGTGATCGAGATGACCGGGATCTCGGGATCCATCACTGCGCCAAGCACATCCCATATCGGGTTGTCGGTCACACGCGTTCCAGCACCATCGCGATGCCCTGCCCGACGCCGATGCACATTGTGCACAGAGCCAGCTTGCCGCCGGTGCGGTGGAGTTCCTCGGTTGCGGTAAGTGCGAGGCGCGCGCCCGACATGCCGAGCGGATGGCCGAGCGCGATGGCGCCGCCGTTGGGATTCACCTTGGGCGAATCGTCGGCGATCCCGAGCTGGCGGAGCACGGCGAGCCCCTGCGCGGCGAAGGCCTCGTTGAGCTCGATCACGTCGATCTGGTCGATGTGCAGTCCCAGCCGGTCGAGCAATTTGGCGGAAGCCGGGGCCGGGCCAATGCCCATGATGCGCGGCGGAACACCAGCGACGGCCGTGCTGAGAATGCGGGCGCGCGGGGCAAGGCCGTGGCGCTTCGCCGCCGCCTCCGACGCGATGATTAGCGCGGCCGCGCCATCGTTCACGCCTGAGGCATTGCCCGCCGTCACCGTGCCGTCCGTGCGGACGATGGGCTTCAAGGCGGCGAGCTGGTCGAGGCTTGTCAGGCGCGGATGTTCGTCGGTATCAACCATTACCGCATCGCCTTTGCGTTGCGGGATGGCGACCGCGACAATCTCAGCCGCGAGCCGCCCGGACGCTTGCGCGGCGGCGGCCTTCTGCTGGCTGCGCATCGCGAATGCGTCCTGGTCTTCGCGGCTGATGTGGAAATCGTCGGCGACATTTTCCGCCGTGCTCGGCATCGTGTCGTCGCCATAAGCCTCGCGCATCTTGGGATTGACGAAGCGCCAGCCGATGGTGGTGTCATAAATCTCGGCATTGCGGTCGAACGCCGACTGCGCCTTGGGCAGCACGAACGGCGCGCGGCTCATGCTTTCGCTGCCCCCCGCGATGATCAGATCGGCATCGCCGCCACGGATCGCACGCGCCGCCATCGCCACCGCATCGAGTCCGGAGCCGCACAGCCGGTTGAGGGTCACCCCGCCGCTGCTGTCGGGCAGGCCGGCGAGCAGCCCGGCCATCCGCGCGAGGTTGCGATTATCCTCTCCCGCCTGGTTGGCGCAGCCGAGGATGACATCGTCGAGCGCGCCCCAGTCGACGCCCGGATTGCGATCGATCAGCGCACGGATCGGGATGGCGGCGAGGTCGTCGGCGCGGATCGAGGAGAGGGCACCGCCGTAGCGACCGATCGGGGTGCGAATGGCGTCGCAGATGTAGGCGTCGGTCATGCGGATCAGATCACGCCTCGACGAATCTGATCCAACTCGATGCTCTCGAACAGGGCCTTGAAATTCCCTTCGCCGAAGCCTTCGTTGCCCTTGCGCTGGATGATTTCGAAGAAGATCGGGCCGATCACATTCTGGGTGAAAATCTGCAGCAGCAGCCCCTGCCCCTCGGTCGGTGCGCCATCCATCAATATGTTGCGTTTCTCCAGTTCCTCAAGCGATTCCTCATGGCCCTGGATACGCTCGTCGAGCAGTTCGTAATAGGTGTCGGGGGTGTCCTGGAACGGAATGCCGCGCGCGCCGAGGATGTCGACCGCGTTATATATATCGTCCGAACCGAGCGCGATATGCTGGATTCCCTCGCCCTTATATTCGCGCAGATATTCCTCGATCTGGCTCTTGTCGTCCTGGCTTTCGTTAAGCGGAATGCGGATCTTGCCGCACGGGCTGGTCATCGCCTTTGAGAACAGGCCCGAAACCTTGCCTTCGATATCGAAATAGCGAATCTCGCGGAAGTTAAAGAGCTTCTCGTAGAAATCGGCCCAGGTCGCCATGTTGCCGCGATTCACATTGTGGGTCAGGTGATCGAGGTAGGTCAGGCGCGAATCGGCCGCCTCCATGGTCTCCTGCCAGCCGTCGAAGAAGTCGAAATCGGTGTTGTAGATCGAGCCATTCGCGCCATATTGATCGACGAAATAGAGCCGCGATCCGCCAATGCCTTCGATTGCCGGGATCGGCAGTTCGCCGGCTTGGATGTCGGTCAGCGCATTGGTCGCGCCGAGCGACAAGGCGCGCTGGTGCGCCACCTTGGCGTCCTTGACGCGGAATGCCATCGCGCAGGCGCACGGCCCATGATCGGCCGCGAATTGCGCCTCGAAACTGTTGGGCTCGGCATTGATGATGAAGTTGATGTCACCCTGACGGTGGAGCGTGACGTCCTTGCGCTTGTGCCCGGCGACCGCCGGAAAGCCCATCTTGGTGAACAAGGCGCGCAGCAATTCGGGATCGGGCGCGGCATATTCGACAAATTCAAAGCCGTCGGTAGCCATCGGATTCTCGAGGCCGAGCGGGCCGAGTTCGATTGAGGGCTTGGGCGATACGGTGGTGGACATTGGTGACTCCTTGGCTTGTCGCCCACTTGCGCCGGTGGAGCATGGTTTTCAAGGTTGGCGGCGTGATGCTACGAAGCGCGAATGGATATTCCGGATGGATGGGCAGCGAGCGCCGACGGCAAGGCAATCGACAAAAGCTTTGCGTTTGCCGATTTTTCGGAAGCGTTCGGGTTTCTGACGCGGGTCGCGATGCACGCCGAAAAGATCGATCATCATCCCGAATTCACCTCGGTTTGGAACAAGGTTGATTTCCGGCTGACCAGCCATGATGCCAGCGGGGTGACCGATCGGGATGCGGCGCTGGCTCGCGCGATCGACAAACTGGCGGGCCAGTGAGCCAGGACCATTATGCCATATTGGGGGTAACGCCGACCGCCCAGCCCACGGTGATCCGCGCGGCTTATCTGGCATTGATGCGCGAATATCATCCCGATCGGAATGCCAGCCCGATGGCGGCGGAGCGTGCGCAGGCGATCGTCGCGGCCTATAAAGTGCTCGGCGATTTCGACCGACGACAGGAATATGACTGGGACCGGCGGCGTGTGCGGGAGGCGGCGGTGGCCATCGCCGCACGGCCCAAGCGAACACTTCCAGCGGCGGTCGTGGTGGCCGCCGGGTTGGGGCTCGCCGTGGTAGGGGCGGTAATGATGCGGCCCGGTGCAACTGCGGTAATGCCACCCGACCGATTGGCAGATGTCGGGACTGAAGTGGCGAAAACACTAAAGCGATCCGTACCACAAGCCCCGCCGCCTGTCATCGAACTGGCGGAACGTGCACCGGTGGTGATGCCGGTGCCGAAAGTCGAGCCGGTGGAACTGGTGTCCGAACTTTATCCAGCGCCATTGCCCGAGCCGGTTACGGCCAAGCGCGCGGTTACCAAGGTTGTGGAGGCCAAGGTTGGCGCCCGCGCGCCGGTGGAGAAAGTTGCGGCGGTCCAGCCCCCGCCCAAGGCTGTCGCCACGGTGGCGGCGGTCGTGCCGAAGCCGATGGCGCGGCTGGCGGCGAAACCGGTGGCGGTGGCCAAGCCGGTGACCGCAGGCGACCTCGCTTCGCTCGACCAGTTCGTCATGTCGTTTTACGGCCAGTCGTGGCGCTATGGCGATGCCCGCAAGCGCGCCGCACTCGAGCAATCGCGGAGCCTGTTCGTCGTTCGCCGCGCAGCCTGCGCCGCCGATTCGTGCAAGCGATCGGAGATGTTGCGACTGCAGCGCGAAGTGTCGGCGATCGTCGCAAGCGAACCGCTTCGCTGAACTACAGCGCCTGCGCCGCCGCAAAGGCGCTCGACCACGCCCATTGGAAATTATAGCCGCCGAGCCAGCCGGTCACATCCACCGCTTCGCCGATGGCGAACAGACCGGGCGCACGTTTCGATTCCATCGTCTGCGAGGAAAGTTCGGCGGTGCTGATCCCGCCGATGGTAACTTCGGCCTTGGCGAACCCCTCGCTGCCGTTGGGGGTGAAGCGCCAATCGGCGAGGCGGGCCTCGGCAGCATCGAGCGCGCGGTCGGGCACATTGGCGAATTCTGACGACAAAGCGAGTTGGTCGGCGAGGGTCTCGGCGAGACGCGCGGGGAGGTGGCTGGCGAGGGTTCGGCGGAGGGTCGAGCGCGGATCTTTGCGCTTCGCAGCGCGGAGCCAGCCCGGCGCGAGATCGGGGAGGAAGTCGATTTCGACGGCATCGCCATTGCGCCAATAGGACGAGATTTGGAGGATTGCGGGGCCGGACAGGCCGCGATGGGTGAACAAGGCGGCCTCGCGAAAGCTGCCCTTGTTGGCGCGGGCGACAACGTCGGTGGCGACACCCGAGAGCGTGGCAAACAATGCCTCGTCGCCCGACAGGGTGAGTGGGACGAGCGCGGGGCGCGGCTCGACGATCTTGAGGCCGAAGCGGCGCGCGGTATCGTAAGCGAACGGGGTCGCGCCGAGCTTGGGGATCGACAGGCCGCCGGTGGCGAGCACTAAAGCGGGAGCGGTGGCATCATTGACGTGGAACTGGCCATCGCGATGCTCGACACTGGCGGAGGCGCCGAACGCAAGCGAGACTCCGCCAACAGCGCATTCGGCGAGCAACATTGCCACAATCTGTTTCGCCGAGCCGTCGCAGAATAATTGGCCAAGCGTCTTCTCGTGCCACGCGATGCCGTGCCGGTCGACCAGGGCGATGAAGTCCGCCGGGGTGTGGCGCGACAAGGCCGACTTGGCGAAGTGCGGGTTGACGGAGATGAAATTGTCGTGGGCCGCGCCGATGTTGGTGAAGTTGCAGCGGCCACCGCCCGAGATCAATATCTTGGCGCCGGGCGTGTCGTTGTGGTCGATCAGCAGGACTCGGCGGCCGCGCTGCCCGGCGAGCGCGGCGCAATACAGACCGGCGGCACCGGCCCCGATGATGATCGCGTCATAGTGGCCGGAAATTCCCATCCGCCGCCCCTATCGCACGGGGCGGCGAATGCGAACTGCCCGTTGGCTTAGAACTTCAACTGAAACGCGAGTTTGGCAGTATGGTCGCTGGCAACGCCGCCGATCGTCCCGGCATAGCCGGCCGTGACCCTGGCCGCGCCGAAGTCGAGATCCATGTCGAGACCGACCTTGGCCGCGTTATGCGCCAGCGCCGCGCCGGTGATGTCGAAATCGACCCCGCCCGACTGGAAGGCATTGGTCGTCCGGCCGGTCGTGTCGCCCATCACCCGCTGCCACGCAATGGTCGAGCGCGGGGTGAGCTTGGCCCAGCCGAGATCGGCCACTGCCGACAGTTTGAAGCCGAGCTGGGCGGTGGTCAGGTTGCGCGAGACCGAGGCCACGTCGAGCGCAGCAAGCCCGCCATTTTCGGACAAAGCATCAAGCTTCAAATGACTACGCGCGAGGCCGACGAACGGCTCGATCGTGACCCCGCTTACCATGCTGGCGTAACCCAGCTGGCCGAACAGGTGATAGCCATTGCCCTTGCGGCTCGACGAGGCGGTCTCGGCAAAGCCCGGGAAGATGATCGCCCGATCGGTCGACACCTTGTGCGCGGCATAATTGCCGCCCGCGACGGCATGGATGCCGAGATCGGCGCCATAGGCCAGCTGGCCGCCGAACAACCAGCTCTTGGCCTTGGCCCTGCTGTCGCGATCGTCGATTTCGATCTTGTCGATCACGCGGCCACCGGCGAGCGTGACTGTGATCGGGCCACGGGTCCAGTTGAAGCCGCCGAGCAGGTCGCTGGTATCGGTCGAGGTAGTCGCATTGCCGCGCGCGGTCGAATGGTCGAACGTACCCCAGCTCTTGCCCGCATCGAGCCACAGGCTCATCCCGTCGCTGCGCAGCCGGTTGCTGGCCATCGCATCCTGCAGCCGGTCGCGCTTGGCGAAGATGGCGGTCTGGGTCGAGGTGTAGATTTCCCCCGACAGCGCATCATAAGCTTGCCGCGCGCCATCCGCCGACTGGACCAGCACCGCGTCATAGAGCGGGCTGACGCCGAGCGACTGGACCGACCCGGCCACTGCCGCCTGGTTGGGGTTGGCCGCAACATCGGTGAAGTTGATGTCGTTGCGGCGTAGCACCAGCACCACTGAGCGCGGATTATATTCGAGGCCCGGGGTGAGGAAGGCAAGGTTGGAGGTGATATTGGCGAAGGTACCGGTGACCGATGTCGGTGTATCGAGGATCGTGTAGCGGGTCAGCGGATTGTAGGCGGTGCCGGTGGCGAGCACCTGGACGGTGCCACCGTTGATCGTGATGTTGCCGGTGGCGCTCACACTGTCGGCCGCGGTCGGGGTGGTTTCGACCTGGAAGATCGACCCGGCCGCGAAGCTGAGCGGGCCATTGACCGTGAGGTGGCCGATCGAATTGCCCGGCGCGAGGATCCCGCCCGAGAGGATCGAAACTGATCCGGTGATCAGGCCATTGCCACCGAGACGGCCGCCATTGTTGACACTGACGTTCGACGCCAGCGATCCGTTGATCGCCAACGATCCGGCGTTGATCGCCATTGCCGTAACAACGTTGTTGCCGGTCAGGTTGACGAGACCGACGCCGATCTTGCTGCCCGTTTCGAAGCCGGTGAAATTGCCGGCGTAGGTGACCGAGCCAGCGACGTTGAACAGCAAGCTGTCGGTGCCTGCGCCGCCATCGACATTAACGCTGATCGCGCCACCAAATGAGGTGAAGCTGTCATTGCCGGTGCCGAGCAGGGCGCCACCGAGGCTTCCGGTCGAGGCCAAAGTGAAGGTATCGATGCCGGTGCCGCCCGCAGCGTTATAGACGCCGTTGAGCGCGCCCGCGACAGTGGCGATGCGCGATCCCGCTCCGGCGGAGAGGATCGTGCCATTGGTGATCGATCCGGCCTGGAGGTCGATGCTGACCGCATTGTCGGTCGCCACCAGCACCGATCCGGTGCCGCCGCCGATCGTTCCGCCCGACTGGTTGACGAGCGATCCGCTCGACCCGGCCGCGAACTGGACGCCATAGCCGAACGTGGCATTGTTACCGCCGGTGAGCGTCCCCGAATTGGTGATGCTGCTGGCACCAGTGACGGCGATGCCCGAGGCATTGGCGGCCGAGATGGTCCCCGAGTTGGTAATATTTGCCGCGGCGCCATTGAATACCGTGACCCCATCGACGGGGTTGGCCGAGTTGGTGCGGATGGTACCGCGATTATCGAGAGTCAGCGCACCGCCGGCATTCACGCCGGCGCCGTTGGTGGCGGTAATGGTCCCGCTGTTCGTCAACGACTGGCTCGTTCCACTGTAACTCATCACGCCGTTGACTGTGCCATTGATCGTCCCGCTATTGGTGACGATCGCGCCATTGGCGTTGGTGACGATGCCGGTGTCGGCGTTGATCAGCCCGGCATTGGTCAGATTGACCGCGCCGCCCGTGGCGTAAATGCCCCAGCCGCCGCTGCCGAGTGCCGTGATCGTGCCGCCGAGCTGATTGGTGACCGTGCCACCGCCGAACAGGCTGACACCATTGTCGATCGCCGCGCGTATCGTGCCGGCGTTGGTCACGGTGCCAAGGCCGCCGGCGATGTAGACGCCGCGATACTGACCGTCGATCAGGCCGCCGGCGAAGTTGTTGACGGTGCCGCCGTTGAAGAACAATGCGGCATAACCCTGCGACGCGGTGGCGGCCGTGCTGGTGATCGTACCGCTGTTGTTGAGCACGTCATTGGCGCCACTGAACTGGACGGCGCGGGCGGCAGTGATGGTGCCGCCGACATTGTTGGTCACGCTCGAGTTTGCGCCAAGCAGATATACGCCATAGTCGAATGCGTCGGTGCCGCTCATGATGGCACCGCCGTTGGTGACGGTCGAATTGGCACCCGTGGACGTCACCGCCTCGATGTTGGACGTGATGCTTGCGCCACTCCGATTGTCGAGAATGAGCCGGTTGTAGCTGATCACCCCATAGACGTTACCGCTGATCTGGCCGCCGGCGAGGTTGGTGACGCTGCCACCTTGATCGAGTTGGATCGCGTTATTGCCACCCACGGTGATCGTGTCGCCACTGATCGTGCCCGAGGCGATGCGCCCCGAATTGGTGATGACATCGCCAGCATTGCGGCCGACCACGCCCCAGCCCGACCCGACTATGTCGCCCGCATTGCTGAGCGTCAGGCGCCCGCCATTCGACATGTCAATCGCCGAGCCGAACACGACGCGGACGATGTTGCCGCTGGCGTTGTTGGTAATGTTGAGGTTGCCGCCGCCGGTCGAGACCACGCCGCCGGTGATATCGCCCGAGTTGGTGATCGTGGTCGCTGCAACGCCGGTCGACTGGAACGCCGCCGATCCGCCGTTGATCGTCCCGCCGAGACGGTTGATGATGGTGCCGCCGCCCGAGGTCAGGATGGCGGTGTTGTTGGCCGTGACCGAGCCGTCGTTGGTCAGCGTGAAGGCGGCGTTGGCAACGATCGCCTGCGTGACGCCATTGAGCTGGCCACCGGCGAGATTGTTGATCGTCGCGCCATTGGTCTGGTTGAAGATCGCCGTGTCGCCGCTGATCGTCCCGGCGTTGGTGATGGCGAGGCCATTGCCAGTGAGGTCGGCAATGCCATTGGTTGCACCATTGACGGTTCCGCCAGCGAGATTGTTGAGCGTCAGGCCATTGCCAACGGTGTAAATGCCGAAGCCGCCATTGCCGTTGGCGTTGGCGCCGTTGATCAACCCGGCGTTGGTGACGCTGAGCGCCGCGCCGGTGGTGTAGATGCCGCTGATCGAGCCCAAGATCTGGCCGCCGGCGAGGTTGTTGATCATGCCGCCGTTCAGCGCCTGTACGCCGTCATTGCCGTCGGAGTAGCTGAAGGTCGTGCCGCTGAGCGTGCCCGAGCCAATCAGGCCCGAGTTGGTCAGGTTGATCGCACCGTTCGACTGAACGCCGGCAGAGCGGCCGACAATTTGACCGGCATTGGTGATCGTCACCATCGTGCCGCGCACGCCAATCGCGCTGTCGCCGATGATCTGCCCGGTCGAGCGGTTGGTGAGGTTGAGGATCGGGCTGTTGATACCGTCGAGCGACGTGCCGTGGATCAGGCCGTAATTGTCGACGGTCAGCAAGGCATTGCCCGAGGCGACACCAATGAAGCCGCCAGTGATCGACGCGTTGGAGTCGGTCGCCGAGCCGTTGTTGATGACTCCGCCGCCAGCAAGATTGACCGCAATGTCGTTGGTCGATGCAATCGCGCCCAGATTGTTGACCGTTGCAGCGTTGACCGGAGCAAAGATCGCCGGTGTGTTGCCGGTGGAGACCGAGGCATTGTCGAGCACGTTGACGGTCGCGCCAGCACCATTGATCAGCACCGCAATGCCGCTGGTGGCATTGGCCGTGCCGCCAATGGCGATGGTCGAACCGTCGTTGAGGTCGATGCCGCTGTTGGTGAGGTTGCCGGCGAAGGTCAGGGTTTCGCCCGCGCCAAGCCCGCTGACGCCGATACGGCCCGATCCGCTGATATTCTGAGCGACGGTGCCGCTGGCGGGCTGGACGTAATTGAGCGCGCCGTCCACGACGATCGAACCGCCCGAAATGGTGTCGCTCGCGCCCTGCAGCGTCGCGCCGCTATCGATGGTCGTCGTCCCGGCCCACAGATTGGCGGTGTTGGTCAGGACGATCGTGCCATTACCGCCGATGGTGACATATTGATCGCCAACCATCGGATCCTGCGTGATCGAGCCGGTCAGCGTCGCGGTCGCGCTGTTCAAGGCTTCGAGGCGGGTCGGATCGAGGCTGCCGTCGCCCGGGACCGACAGCAGGATGTTGTTCGAATAGGTGCCGGTCGCGGCATATTGGACGGTCGGGTCGATGGTGTGGATCGTGCCGGTGCCGAACGCGCCCGCAGTGTTGGCGCGGATGATCGCGCCATTGACGTAAATGTCGCCGGTTAAACCGGTGGTGCCGTCAAAGATCAGCAGGCCATCGTCATTATAGCCATTGCCGGCGAAGATTGCGGCATCGAGCGAGGCCGAGGTGCCGGTCAGGATCAGGGTTCCAAGGCCGATTTTCTCGATCGATTCAAACGCGATCAGTGCGTCGAGGCCCAACGACGACGAACCGCCATTGGCGATATCGGCGGTGAAGCGGTCATTGCCCGCGCCGCCATCGAGCGTGCCGCCGATCGTGCCACCGAACGTGGTGAAGCTGTCGTCGGCGCTGCCGAACAGGACATTGGTCAGCGATCCGGCGGTGCCGAGCGTGACATTGCTGTTGCTGGTCGCGGCGCTGGCGTCGATCGAGCCATTGAGCGCGCCATCGACATTGATCGCGCGCGATCCGCCACCGATAGCGACGATATCTCCGTTGGTGATCGACCCGGCGAGCAGATTGATGGTGGTATTTCCATCGACCAGCACCGCCGTCGTCGTCCCGCTGCCCGCCGTAAGGGTGCCGCCACTGGTCAGGTCGAGACCCACCTTGGCGTTGATCGCAAAGCCGAACACGCTGCCGCCGCCGGTGATGTTTCCGCCGGCCTGGTTGTTGACCGTCAGCAAGCTGTCGAACGCGACCACGCCGGCGTTTCCGGCAGCGGAAATCGAGCCGCTGTTGGTCAGGTTCAGGGCACCGAACGCGCTGATCCCGTCCTGGTTGGCGCCGCCCGTGCCACTGCTGATGATCGAACCGCTGTTGGTGACCATACCGCCAGCATTGAGGAACAGGCCGCTGTTGCCGCCATCGATCGTCCCGCTGTTGTCGAGCGTGAGTGCGCCGCCGGCGTTCACCCCGGCGCTGTTGGTGGCGACGATCATGCCGGCATTGGTCACATTGGCCGTGCCGCCAGTGCGAATACCGTCGCTGTTCGCGTTGATCGATGCGCCAACCTGGTTGTCGACGGTCAGCGGACCAGTATTAGTATAAATGCCCGCGCCGCCCGATGAGGAAATCGTCCCGCCCGACAGGTTGGTGACATTGGTCGCCCCGCTATTGCCGAACACGCCATAGGTGCCGCCGCTGATCTGGCCCGAATTGGTCAGGCCGAGCGTCGCATTGAAGCCGCTGACGCCGGTATTGGTGCCAGCGATCGAGCCGCTGTTGGTGACCGTTCCGCTAGTGCTGTCGATCGACGCGCCGAACTGGCCGGTGATTGAGCCCGCGTTAGCGATCGAGCCAGCGGTGCTGAAGATGTACGCGCCATAGCCATTGGCGTTGGCGATCGTGCCGGTCGCATTGTTGGTGATCGAACCACCGCCAAACAGGATGACCGCGATATCATTGGCGAGGGTCGAGGTGATCGAGCCATTATTGATGACCGTCGTCGTCGAGGCCCCTTGGCCGCCGATGCCGCGGCCCGAACTGGTAATTACGCCCGTCGCGGCATTGGTGATCGTTCCGCCGTTGAACAGGACGATCGCGGTGCACTGGAAGCTGGGGGCGGCGCAGTTGGAGGTGATCGTGCCCGCGTTGGTGATTGTTGCGGTACCCGTGGCCTGGACGCCGCGACCGCCGGTGATCGTGCCGCCCAGCTGATTGTCGAGCGTGCCTCCGGCGGTCGTGAAGTAGACGCCGCGATTGAACTGGCCGGTGCCGCCGGTGATCGAACCGGCGTTGGTGACGCTGGTGACACCGCTCGTTTGAACGGCGGTGGTACCAAGGATCTGGCCGCCCGCCAGATTGGTGACGCTACCACCCGATGCGAGCAAGACCCCCTGATTGCCACCACTCGTGATGGTGTCGCCGCTGATCGTGCCCGACGCGATGCGCCCCGAATTGGTGATGCTGTCGCCCGCATTGCGACCGACAATGCCCCAGCCTGAACCAACCACATCGCCGGCATTGGTCAGCGTCAGCGCGCCGCCATTCGACAAATCGATCGCCGAGCCGAACACGACTCGGACGATGTTGCCGCTGGCCGCATTGTCGATGATGAGGTTGCCGCCGCCGGTCGAGACGATACCGTTGGTGATGTCGCCGCCATTGTTGATCGTCGTGGCACCGAGGCCGGCCGACTGGATCGCCTGCGTCGTGCCGCTGATCGTACCGCCCGCTGCATTGTCGACGGTGAACCCGCCGCTGCCATTGACCAGGATCGCGCCACTGCCGCCGCTGATCGCGCCGCCGCTGATCAGCGATACGTTACCGTTGCCCGTAAAGGTGACGACGTTTCCCGACACGCCGGTTAGCGCAAATGCGCCGGTGTTGAAGGTGGTGAGATCGGTGATCGTCGGCAGTCCGCCGGTCAGCGTGATCGCGTTGTCGAGGATGATCGTGTCGCTACCCGCGCTGGCGTTGGCGGCGTTGATCGCGGCGATCAGGCTGGCTTCGTCGGTGACGTTATAAGTTGCCGCCGCAGCGGGACCGGCAACCAGCGCGGTCGAAGCGAGGAGAATTGCAAGGCGCCGCGAGTTGATGAGCGGGTTGGAACGGTTCGACAGGGCCACGGCATAATCTCCATTTTGGTGAGGAGATTGTGCGGGCTGATCGACCGCGAGCGGCGAATCCTCGCCGGACGGATCAGATGAAACGCGTACAAGCCCCCCTTAGGGCGAGTAAGCGCGATTGCATTAAGTCGGTTACGGATCAATGAATTTTTGTTAATCGGATCAAAATAAATATTGGCGTTTTGAGGTGGTTAATAAGCGACTCTTGATAAAGGTGGCGTTCACTGTCCCAGTGCGATATCCATGCCCCATGAATGCAACGCTCCACCCCGATCACAACAATGCGCGCACCCTTTATTATACGAAGGTGGTGGAGTTCGGCTGAGCGCGTCCATTCGCTCCGGCCCATCCGCCGCCCCGCCCTAGCCCCCTCGCTTCGGCGGGGTTTTTTATTGCCCACAAGGAATTGACCATGTTTCAGCCCGACACCGCCACTGCCGCCCGCCAGCCGACCCGCTGGCAGGATTATGTCGTGGCGCAGGATTGGGCGCATTTCACGGCCCAAGAGCATGATGTGTGGGATCTGCTGTTCGCGCGGCAGGTGCCCTATCTCGGGACGCGGATCGTTGCGCCGTTCCTCGCCGGGATCCCTCTGCTCGGGCTCGATGGGCCGGGGATCCCGGAGCTTGGGGCGCTCAACGCGCGGCTGACGCCGCTGAGCGGCTGGACCCTGGTGCCGGTCGCCGGGATCGTCCCCGACGCGGCGTTCTTCGCGATTCTCGCCGAGCGCATGTTTCCGATCGGTAATTTCATCCGTGGTGCCGACAGCCTCGATTATCTCGAGGAGCCCGACTGCTTCCACGATATTTTCGGCCATGTGCCGATGCTCAGTTCTCCCGCGATCGGGCGGCTGATGCAGGCGATTGGCAAGCTTGGGGTCAAGGCGATTGCGGCGGGGCATGGCGACACGATCGCCCGGCTCTATTGGTATAGCGTCGAATTCGGGCTGGCGCGCGAGGGTGGAGAAGTGAAGATTCTCGGCGCCGGCCTCGCCAGCTCGTTCGGCGAAGCGCATGTCGCGATCGAGGCTGATTTGCCGCGCCCGCGGTTCACGCTGACCGATGCCGCCCGCACGCCGTACCGCAACGACATTTTCCAGCCGCTTTATTTCGTGTCGGACTCGCTCGAGGGCGTCGCTGCCGAGCTCGAGGCGCTCGACCTTGCCGGATTGAAGGCGCTGGCGGCTCCGCTATAGCGGCAGGCATGTCGACCGACGCACCGCCTTCTTCCCCCCGCGAATATCGCGCCGGGTCCGACCCCCGGACGTTGCGCGACGCCCTGGGCTGTTTCGCGACCGGGGTGACGGTGGTTACCTGCCTCGACGCCGACGGCCAGCCGGTTGGCTTAACCGCCAACAGCTTCACCAGCGTCAGCCTCGATCCGCCCTTGCTGTTGGTGTGCATCGGCAAGAATGCGGCGAGCGCGGCGGCGATGATCGGGGCCAGCCACTTCGCGGTCAATGTGCTCCAGACCGAGCAGCAGCCGGCCTCAATCCGCTTTGCAACGCGCCACGAGGATCGCTTCGGCCCCAACGACTGGTCGCCCGGTGAATATGAAGCGCCGTTGCTCGAAAGCTCGCTCGGGGTGTTCGAATGCGAGGCGCATGCAGTGCATGATGGCGGCGATCATCACATGCTGATCGGGCGGGTGGTGAAGGCACGGTTCGACGCCGCACTCGACCCGTTGCTCTATTTTCGCGGCAGCTATCGCCGGCTGCATTTCGATTAGCGGATCAACGAATAGCCGATCGCGATTGCGGCCAGCGACAGGATCACGCTCAGCCCGACATAGCCAAAAGCAAGCCCGGCCTCGCCGCGCTGGTATAAGGTCAGGGCGTCGAGGCTGAACGCCGAAAAGGTCGTGAAACCGCCCAGCACCCCGGTGATCAGGAACAGTCGCGATGACTGGCCGACCCCCGGATGCGTGGCGAACCAGCCGGCCAGCAGCCCCATGATCAGGCTGCCCAACATATTGACTATCATCGTGCCCACCGGGAAGCCAGTGCCCCCCAGCATGACAGTCACTCGCCCGACCGCGTGACGCAGCACTGCACCGATCCCGCCGCCGATGAACACGAGCAGCGCCGAACCCATTGTCAGTCGACGATCAAGTCTTCGGGACGCTTGGTCAAGCGGCGGACGATCACGACGATGATGCCGCCAACGACCAGTCCCGCCACGGCACCGCCAAGCGCGGTGACCAGCCATTCGACCAGCGGCCCCAGTGGGCCCGCCTGGCCGCCGACCGTGACCGACCAGTCATGCAGGGTGAGCGGAATGACCTCAGCGACGTGCAGCTCCTCAAGGCCGTGGACGATGATCCCGCCGCCAACCCACAGCATCGCCGCAGTGCCGATTCCCGACAACCCGGTGAGCAATTTGGGCACGACGTGCACCAGTCCGTCG
The DNA here is from genome assembly GCF_031372575.1 of Sphingomonas sp. Lineage (GTDB taxonomy): Bacteria > Pseudomonadota > Alphaproteobacteria > Sphingomonadales > Sphingomonadaceae > Sphingomicrobium. The sequence continues at coordinate 78,113 of NZ_JANMLM010000016.1, forward strand.
CCAAATGCCCGAGCAACGCCATTTTTGCGCTGGGCGAGGTGAAGGCCGATATCGTCGAGCTTCACGATCAGCGCGACCGCCCCGTAGACACCGGCGGTGATCGCGAACGACACTGCGGTGAGCGCCGCAGCAGTCATCGCCAGCGACATCTTGCCCAAGCTGGCCAGCGCGATCGCCATAATCTCCGCCGACAGGATGAAGTCGGTGCGGATCGCGCCCTTGACCTGCATCGCTTCAAGGTCGGCGGGATCGGCCATGGCGTCGACCAATTGGTCCTCATGGTGATGGTCGTGGAGCAATTTTTCGGCGATCTTCTCCGTCGCCTCGAACGCCAGATAAGCGCCACCAATCATCAACAAGGGGGTGATCAGGGCCGGCGCAAAGGCAGTTAGCAGCAAGGCAATCGGCAGCAGGATCAGTAATTTGTTGCGCAACGAGCCGATCGCGATCTTGCCGATGATCGGCAGTTCGCGCTCGGGCGCCAGCCCGACGACATAACGCGGGGTTACCGCCGTATCGTCGATCACCACCCCCGCCGCCTTGGCCCCGGCCTTGGCGGTGGCGGCGCCGATGTCGTCGAGCGAGGCAGCAGCGAGCTTGGCAATGGTCGCGACATCGTCGAGCAAGGCAATTAATCCGGACGGCATAATGATCTCGCGGTAGTGGCGGTGAACCTCGCTCTAGCTACCGCCAGCGCGTGCGCCAAGACGTGATCAGGCGGCGGAAAGGCGCTCGCCGTGAATTTCGAAGAAACCTTGGAATTGAGCGCGCAAATTGGCGTCACGGATGGTGGCGAGGATAGCCAACAAGCGCTGTCCCTGGTCATCTTCGGGACGAACCAGGCCCATGTCCCATTCCCCGAACTGGCGATCGTCGACATCCCGTTGGTCGACGATGACGGGCGCATAATGTCGCGTATCGCCCAATATCCGGTCGTATGTCGCGCGAACCGCTGCCTCATCGCCTTCGAGCAATTGCAGGAAGCGTCGATTGCCAACCATCAACAAGCCGGTAACCCCAGATCGCCGGTTATTGACCCTCGATGTTCTCAGAATCTGCTCGATATCGGCGGGTTCGAGCGTGGTCCTGGCCGAACTGATGTAACAAAGTAGGTACGTGCATGCCTCTGGGTTGGCGCGATTGAACCGCACTCGATTATCGACGGTGCGTTAATCTGAAGTAAACAGCATGGGCGGAATGCCCGTGCTTGCATGCCGCAGTTGAGTGCGGCAGTGCGAGCGTCATGTTGAGTTTGGATTTCATCAAGACCAACCGCGCCGATGTCGAGCGCGCGATCCGCGACAAGGGGGTCGCGATCGACCTCGACGCACTGCTTGCGCTCGATGCCGAAATTCGCGGCGCGAAGGGCGAGATCGAGACACTGCGGGCGAGCCGCAATGCGATCAGCGCGCGCTTCAAGGATGCCGCGCCGGAGGAGAGAGCCGCGCTTGGGGCCGAGGCCAAGGCGGCGGGCGCCAAGGCGAGCGAGCTTGAGGGCGCACTCGGCGAGAAGGAGGCGGCGCTCAAGCACCTTATGCTCGAACTCCCCGGGATCCCGTGGGATGGCGCGCCGGTCGGCCCGAATGAGGATTCGAACATTGTCATCCGCACCGAGGGCGCGGTGCCGCAATTCGGGTTCGAGCCGATCGATCATGTCGCGCTGATCGAGAAGAATGACTGGGCCGAATTGAGCCGAATCGTCCAAGTGTCGGGCAGCCGGACCTATTGCCTCAAGGGGCGGCTGGCGTTGCTCGAAACCAAGCTGATGGGCTGGGCGCTCGAGCAGATTGCAGACCACGGCTTCACCCCGATCACCGTCCCGGCCATCGCGCGCGAGCAGGCGTTCCTCAACCAAGGCCAGTTTCCGGGACACGTCGAGGAAACCTACGCACTGCCCAATGACGATGCGTGGCTGGCGGGGACGGCCGAAGTTGCGCTGACCGGGCTTCATTCGGGCGAGATCCTCGATCTTACGTCGCTCCCGGTGCGCTACGCCGGTTTCTCGCCTTGCTTTCGCCGCGAGGCGGGGAGCGCGGGCAAGGATGTGCGCGGACTGCTGCGCGTCCACCAGTTTCTCAAGGTCGAGCAATATGTGATCTGCGAGGCCGACGAGGCGGTCAGCGCCGAGTGGCATGCGAAGTTGCTCGGCTTGGCGGAGATGCTGCTGACCAAGCTCGAGATTCCCTATCAGGTGATAGAGACCTCGACCGGGGATATGGGGCTGGGCAAGTTTCGAATGAACGATATCGAAAGCTGGGTGCCGTCCTTAAGCAAATATCGCGAGACGCACAGTTGCTCGACATTGCACGACTGGCAGGCGCGGCGGGCCAACATTCGCTATCGCGATGCCCAAGGCAAAGTGCGGTTCGCGCATACGCTCAACAATACCGCGCTCGCGTCCCCGCGGATTCTGGTGCCGTTGCTCGAAAATCACCAGCAGGCCGATGGGCGGGTGCGGCTGCCTGAAGCGATCCGCAGCCTGATGGGCGGCGATGAATATCTCTAGGACCGACGAGGAAGCGCCCCCGTCGTGGATGCGGCTGTCCGAAGCGGCGTGGCTTGGCGTGCGGGCGTGGCGCGGGTTCGGGCACCTCGGGCCACGCGGGCCGATCAATGGACCGCCGGCGTTGGTCATTCCGGGCTTCATCGCCAGCGACCGCACGACGATGGCCCTGCGCCGTGCGCTCGCCGCCGATGGCTGGCGGGTGCACCCGTGGGAATTGGGGTGGAACATGGGCGCCACCGCCGACACGGTCGAGCGATTGCGCGCGCGGATCGACACCATCTCGCCCGACCAGCCGATGCTGATCGTCGGCTGGAGCCTGGGCGGAGTGTTTGCCCGGGCGTTGGCGCTGGCTCATCCCGAGCGGGTCAAGGCGGTGGTGACATTGGGCTCGCCATTCTCGGGCGATCCGCGCGCCAACAATGTGTGGAAATTGTACGAGCTGGTGGCGGGACACAAGGTCGATGCACCGCCGATCCAACGTAACAGCGCCAAGCCGCAGGTGCCAACGCTTGCCATCTGGTCGCGCAAGGACGGGATTATCGCCCCCGCCGCAGCGCGCGGCCAGCCGCACGAGAGCGACCGATCGGTCGAGCTGGATTGCACCCACATGGGCTTTGGCGTGTCCAAACGCACCGCCAGCCAAGTGGTGCGCGAAATCCATAGCTTCGTGAAAAGTGCCGCCTGACCGCGACAAATTCTTGTTACGGTAACCAAAGCACCCCAGTTTAGCCGCATGAAGTGGGAACGGACCCCCGACGCACCCGCCGCCGCGCCCCCAGCGGCGCCTGCGCTTGATTCCGATGCGCTGGCACCGCCGTCGTGGCACAGCTTGGTCGAGGTAATGTGGCACTTCCCGCGACTGCTGGCCGGATTGGGGCCGCTCGGTCCGCGCGGGCCCGTGGACGGGCCGCCGGTTTTGGTGGTGCCCGGATTCCTGGCCACCGATCGCACAACGATGGATTTGCGCCGCGCGCTGGCGCGGGGCGGGTGGCGCGCACACCCGTGGCTGATGGGGATGAACAAGGGCGCCAAGATCGATACGCTCGACCTGATGTGCAGCCGCCTCGACGCCATCTATGACGGGCGGCCAGTACTGCTGGTCGGGTGGAGCCTGGGCGGGATGTTCGTCCGCGAAATGGCCTATCGCTGCCCCGACAGGATCCGCGCGGTGGTGACGATGGGCACGCCTTTTTCGGGCGATTTGAAAACCAACACCAACATTCGCGAATTTTACGAGCGGATTGCCGGGCATGACGTCAATCTGCCGCCGTTCGAGCGGCACCAGGGCAAGCTCGCTGTGCCGAGCCTGTCCTTCTGGTCACGGCGCGACGGGATCGTCGCACCGGCGGCGGCGCGCGGCGATGGCGAAGTCGACAAGTCGGTCGAGATCGACACATTGCACATGGGCTTTGCGGTCGATCGCCCGGCCTTGAGCCGGATGGTGCGCGAGATCGCCATTTTCCTGACCGCGATTGAGGGCAAGGCCCCGGTAATGGGGAAAATTCCGGTCAAATAAGTCCGTCGCTTGACTCTCGAACGCGAGCGGGAGGATAAGAACAAAAGTAGAACAACGTGATGCGAGTCGTGTGGCAGCAGGTCTTTCCCTGGTGCCCGGCGGCGGGATTGCGCGCGGGCCCGACGGGTCCGGCGATCCTGGCCGTGCGGGCCATCGATCGGCGAGGGTTTCCCTCGGTGAACCATGGCGGCTGCCAGGTGCCGGTGGTGGGTCGCCGACCCTGTCCGAAATCTTCGCCGCTTCATCGCGCGATGGCGGCTGGGCGGGGTTCCTGTTGGGGCAGATCCACGCCAGGCGGCCATTGCTGTGGGTGCAGGACCGGATGGCGATCCTCGAGAGCGGGCGGGTGCATCCGCCGGGACTTTTGGCGGCGGGACTGGGCGTGGCCGAGCTCATCCATGTCGAGGCACGCGATTCCAAAGCGGCGCTGTGGGCGATGGAGGAAGGCTTAAGATGCGCCGCGATCGGGGCCGTGATCGGCGAAATCTGGGGCGACCCGATAGCACTGGACTTTACCGCCACGCGGCGGCTTGCCGTGGCGGCCGAGCGGCATGGTGTCGCGGCCTATCTGGTGCGGCTAAGCAGCACCGCCAATTTGAGCGGGGCGCGGCTGCGCTGGCGGGTGGCGAGTGCGCCCAGCCTGCCCCACCCGCTCAACCCGCGCGCGCCGGGGCAAGCGACGTGGCAGGCCGAGCTGTTCCGCGCGCGGGGTTCACAACCCGGAACGTGGCAGCTCGCGCATGAAGCGGATGGTCTCCATCTGGTTGCCGAGCCTGTCGATCGAACGCTGGACGAAACTGGCTTCAAGCGAGTCGGGCGCAAATGACTCAAATGGGCGCGTCGCTTTGGTCGATGAGGGGCCGCACGGCCAGTTGATCGGCGCGGTGACCGAGGCGGCGCGGGCCGCCGGTGTGCGCCCCGGAATGCGACTGACCGATGCACGTGCGCTCGATCCCGGACTGGTCGCGGTGGCCGCCGATAATGCTGGCGACCGCGATTTGCTCGACCGGCTGGCGCGCTGGTCATCGCGCTGGTCGCCACTGGTCGAGGTCGATGGCGCTGACGGGATCAGGCTCGACGTCAGCGGGGTCGCGCATCTGTTCGGCGGCCAGGCAGGGCTGTTGCGCGACATCGAGACGCGGTTCGCCTCGATCGGGCTGACCGCGCGGGTGGCGATGGCGGAGACGGCGGGCGCGGCGTGGGGACTGGCGCGGTTTGGGTCGGGACGGACGGGCGACGGAATCGACGCGGTCGCGCCGCTACCGATCGCGGCATTGCGGTTGCCGGCGGGGGTGGTACGGACCTTGCAACGGCTGGGTTTGAAGACCGTTGGCGCGTTGGTCGGAGTGCCGCGGCGGAGCCTGGCGCGGCGGTTTCGCGAGGCGGATAATCCGCTCGATGCGCTCGACCGGATGCTTGGGCGGACGCCCGAGCCGCTCAGCGCGACCCCGGTCGATCCGCCGCCGCGCGCGTTGCTGCGGCTGGCCGAGCCGGTCGCCGACCCGAGCGCGGCGGCCCAGGCACTGGCGCTGCTGGTGCCCGATCTTGCCAGGCAATTGGAGGCGCGGCGACTGGGGGTGCGGCGGCTGGTGCTGGCCGGGTATCGGGTCGATGGCGAGGTGCAGGTGGCGGACGCGGCGTGCGCGATCCCGACGCGCGAGGCGGCGCATCTGCTGCGGTTGCTCAAGGACAAGACCGACACGCTCGATCCGGGGTTCGGGTTCGACGCGTTTGCGTTGGAGGCGAGCTGGTTCGAGCCACTGGATTCGGCGCAGGACGGGTTGGTTGGCGGGCCGCCAGCCGCGCTCGAGGTGGCGCGGCTGGTCGATCGGTTGAGCGTCAAGCTGGGCGCGGACAAGGTGCGGCGGCCGGTCGCGCGGGCTAGCCATGTGCCTGAGCGGGCGAGCGGGTGGCGGTTGGCGGTTGAGGAAGGCCCCACCCCCGACCCCTCCCGCGAGCGGGAGGGGGGAAGTCGCCCGCAACGCCTGCTCGACCGGCCCGAGGCGATTGCGGTGATTTATGCGACTCCCGAGGGGTTGCCGCGGCGGTTCGTGTGGCGGCGCGGGGTGCATGATGTGATGCGCGCCGAAGGGCCGGAGCGGATCGCGCCCGAATGGTGGCGCGAACGCGGGAGCGCACGGCTACGCGATTATTACCTGGTCGAGGACGCCCAGGGGCGGCGCTACTGGATTTATCGCGAAGGCTTGTTCGGCGACGGGCGCGGGGGCGATCCCGTCTGGTATTTGCATGGCCTGTTCGGATGAACATCACTAAATCAAAAGCGTTCCCCTGATGCCCGAAACCAGCAATTTCGCACGGCGCAAACTGGTGCGCGACGAGGGGTCGGCCGAGGTGCTCGCCAAGGCGCCGTTCGTCGAGCTCGGGCTGTCGTCCCCATTCAGCTTCCTGCGCGGGGCGTCGGATTCGATCGAGCTGGTGCTGACCGGGCTTGAGCATGGGATGGACGCCATCGGGATTGCCGACCGCAACACGTTGGCCGGGGTGGTGCGATTGCATAGCGCGGCGAAGGGCGCGGGGATGCGGCCGCTGATCGGGTGTCGGCTGGATCCGGTCGATGCGCCGAGCCTGCTCGCTTACCCGATCGACCGCGAGGGCTATGGCCGGCTGTCGCGGATGCTCAGCCTCGGCAAGATGCGCTCGGCAAAGGGCGAGTGCGACCTTAAGCTGTCCGAAGTCGCACTCCACCATGAGGGCATCGCCTTCATCGCCCTGCCCGAGGAGAATCTCGACGCGTTCGAGAAAGCGCTGCCCGCGCTGGTCGCCGCGCTTCCGGGGATGCGCCATGTCGCGGCGGCGCATCTGTATCGCGGCGATGATCTGGCGCGGATCGAGCGGCTCGACCGGATGGCGCGCAGCCACGGCCTCGCGATCCTCGCCACCAACGACGTGCTGTATCACGCCCCCGACCGCCGCCCGCTGCAGGACGTGATGAGCTGCATCCGCGAGAAAGTGACGCTCGAGACGGCGGGCTTCCTGCTCAACCCCAATGCCGAGCGGCACCTCAAATCGCCGACCGAGATGATGCGTCTGTTCGAGCGCTGGCCGCACGCGATTGAAGCGACCCGCGCCTTTGCCGATGCGCTCCACTTCAGCCTCGACGAATTGAAATATGAATATCCGCGCGAGAGCGTTCCCGACGGGCGCAGCCCGCAGGCGCAGTTGGAGCATCTCACCTGGATCGGCGCCTCGCGGCATTGGGTCGGCGGGGTGCCGCCCGCGATCGTCAAGCAGTTGAAGCATGAGCTGAAGCTGATCGCCAAGCTCGACTTTGCGCGTTACTTTCTCACCGTCCACGACATCGTCGCTTTCGCGCGCAGCCTCGACCCGCCGATCCTGTGCCAGGGACGCGGCAGCGCGGCCAATAGCGCGGTCTGCTATTGCCTGGGGATCACGGCGGTCGACCCGTCGACCAACAGCCTGCTGTTCGAGCGGTTTATCAGCGAGGAGCGAAAGGAGCCGCCCGACATCGACGTCGATTTCGAGCATGAGCGGCGCGAGGAAGTGATCCAGCACATTTACGGCAAATATGGCCGCGAACGGGCGGGGATTGCGGCGACCGTAATCCATTACCGCCCGCGATCGGCGATCCGCGAAGTGGGCAAGGTGATGGGGCTGAGCGAGGACGTCACCTCGGCCATCGCATCGACCCATTGGGGCAGCATGGAGGCCGATATCGAGGACGCGCGGGTCGGCGAGGCGGGGCTCGATTTTTCCGATCCGCACCTGCGCCGGACGATCAGGCTGGCCAAGCAATTGATCGGCATGCCGCGCCATCTGAGCCAGCATGTCGGCGGCTTCATCCTGACCGAGCGGCCGCTGACCGAGACGGTGCCGGTGGGCAATGGCGCAATGCCCGACCGCACGTTCATCGAATGGGACAAGGACGATATCGAGGAGCTTGGCATCCTCAAGATCGACGTGCTCGCGCTCGGCATGCTGACGTGTATCCGGAAAGCGTTCGACCTGATCGAAGCGCATCATGGCGAGCGGTTCGAACTGGCGACCGTCCCGCGCGAGGTACCGGAAGTCTACGACATGCTGTGCAAGGGCGATTCGCTCGGCGTGTTCCAGGTCGAAAGCCGGGCGCAGATGAACATGCTGCCCCGGCTTCGTCCGCGCTGCTTCTACGACCTGGTGATCGAGGTGGCGATCGTCCGCCCCGGGCCGATCCAGGGCGACATGGTCCACCCGTTCCTCAAGCGGCGGCAGGGCAAGGAAGCAGTGACCTTCCCCTGCCCTGACAGCGATCATGGCGAACCCGACGAGCTGGAGAAGATTCTTGGGCGAACCTTGGGCGTCCCGATCTTCCAGGAGCAGGCGATGAAGATCGCGCTCGACGCGGCCAAGTTCAGCCCGGCCGAGGCCAATCAGTTGCGCAAGGCGATGGCTACGTTTCGATCGCGCGGGACGATCGACTTGCTGCAGGACAAGATGGTCGGACGAATGGTCGAGCGCGGCTACGACCCCGAATTCGCCGCGCGCTGTTTCCACCAGATCCGCGGGTTCGGCGAATATGGTTTCCCCGAGAGCCACGCGGCGAGCTTCGCGCATCTGGTCTATGTCTCGAGCTGGATCAAATGGCGCTATCCGGCAGCGTTCGCCTGCGCCTTGCTCAACAGCCAGCCAATGGGGTTTTATGCGCCGGCGCAGATCGTGCGCGATGCCAGGGAGCATGGGGTTGAGGTGGCCGGGGTGGATGTCAATCACAGCGAGTGGGATTCGGTGCTGGAAGACGCGACCCTCCGCCTCGGCCTGCGCCAGATCGAGGGGCTTCGGCTCGATGCCGCGACGCGGATTGTCGCCGCGCGGGGCGACACGCCCTACGCCAGCGTCGAACAGGTCCGCAGCCGATCGGGCACCAATGTCGCAGCGGTCGAGCGGTTGGCGGAGGCCGATGCGTTCCGGTCGATCAAACTCGACCGGCGCGGAGCATTGTGGGATGCGCGGGCATTGAAGGGGGCGCCGGAGTTGCCGTTGTTTGCCCATGCCGACACGCGCGATGAGGGGTGGGAGACCGAGGTGGTGCGGCTGCCCGCAATGCCCTTGTCCGAGCAGGTGGTGAGCGATTACCAGACCATCCGCCTCAGCCTGAAAGCCCATCCGATGCGCTTCCTCCGAGCGCATTATGCGCGCCGCCGGTTCGTCACGGCGGGCGAGCTTCGCGGGCTTCGCTATGGCCGGCGCGTGTCGCTTGCCGGGCTGGTGCTGATCCGCCAGCGGCCGGGGAGCGCCAAGGGGGTGTGCTTCATCACGCTGGAGGATGAGACCGGGGTCGCCAATCTGGTGGTGTGGCCCGACAAGTTCGCGGCGCAGCGCAATGTCGTCATGGGGGCGCGGCTGATGGTGGTCCACGGGCTGGTCCAGCATGACGAGGCAGTGGTGCATGTGGTGGCGGCGCGGCTGGAGGATGACACGCACATGCTGCGCCAATTGTCGGAGGATTCGCTGCCCTCGACCTTGAGCGCGGGGGATGGCGGCGGAAGCTGGCGGCCGCCCGCCGGATCGCACCCGCGCGACGTCAATATCATCCCCAAAAGCCGCGATTTCCATTGATGCCGTTGCACGGAGCCGCGCGGCAAGGCAAAGCGCCACCGTGAGCAGCGTCAACCAGTGGATCGAGCAATATGGCGTGCTCGGGGTGTTCCTTGCCGCCGCGGCGGAAGGCGAAATTGGCGTGCTTATCGGCGGCGCGATGGCGCATCTCGGTCGGCTAAGCCCGGTGATGGTCGGGCTCGCCGCCTGGGCCGGATCGTTTCTTTCGACCCAAGCTTTTTTCCACATCGGCCGGTCGCAGCGCGACGGGCGCTGGGTGCGCCACGTCAAGCGCCGCAGGGCCTTCGCCAAGACCATCAAGTGGATCGAGAAACGCCCGCGAACATTCTGTTTCTTCTATCGCTACGTCTACGGATTCCGCGTCGCCGGACCGATCGGGATCAGCCTGAGCAAGGTCAGCGGCACGACCTTCGCGGTGATTAACCTGGTTTCGGCCTTGCTATGGGGCATCGGAGCGACCGCGCTTGGCTGGTGGGCCGGGCCGACCGTGTTCAGGAAATTGGGGCAATGGTTCGATTGGCACGACCTGCTGATCGTCGCGGTCGGCGGAATGACGCTGTTGCTGCTCACCCTTGGCTGGCGCAGGATGCGGCCGAAAGAGGAGTAGACCCATGCTGTCGATGTTCGCGCTGATTGCGGCGCAGGATGCGGTTACCCCGGCTGGCCGGTGGAAGAATCCGTCAGGCAGCGTGATCGTCGCGATCGACAATTGCGGCGCGGCTTATTGCGGCAGGGTCGACTGGGCTTCGGACAAAGCCAAGGTCGACGCGCGCCGGGGCGGAACCGCGACGCTGGTCGGAACCCAGTTGATGACCGACTTTACCCCGGCGGGCAGCGGACGATGGAAGGGTCAATTGTTCATTCCCGACATGAACCGCCGCAGCAAAGCCGAGCTTCGAGTGCACGGCGTCGGGCAGCTCAAGGTCACCGGTTGCGCCGTGGGGCGAGTGATCTGCAAATCGCAATATTGGACGAGGGCGGACTAGGCCCCAATCTCCCCCGCCAGCACTGCCGCCTGCAATGCGGCCATTTCGTCGGCCCAATAGCGGTCGGTTTCGAGGTGGGGCGACAGGCTGCGAACCTTGGCATGCACCGCCTGAAGCTTGGGCGAGGTCTTGACCGGCGCGTGATAATCGACCCCCTGCGCCGCCGAGATCAGCTCGATCGCAATCACCCCGGCGGCGTTGCGCGCGATGGTCACCGCCTTGCGCGCGGCGATCGGCGCCATCGAGACATGATCCTCCTGCCCGGCCGACGTCGGGATCGAATCGACCGACGCGGGGAACGCGAGGCCCTTATTCTCGCTGACCAAAGCGGCGGCGGTGACCTGCGGGATCATCAGCCCCGAATTGAGCCCGCCGTCGTCGGTCAGGAACGCCGGCAAATGGCTCATGTGCGGATCGACCAGCACCGAGGTGCGGCGCTCCGAAATCGACCCGACTTCGCACAGCGCCATGGCGATGATATCGGCGGCGAAGGCAACCGGCTGGGCATGGAAATTGCCGCCGCTGATGACTTCGTCCGCATCGGGGAACAGGATCGGATTGTCGGTCACCGCATTGGCCTCGATCGTAAGCGTCCGCGCGGCGTTGGTCAGCAAATCGAGGCTCGCGCCCATCACCTGCGGCTGGCAGCGGAAGCTGTAGGGGTCCTGCACCCGGTCGCATTCATGGTGGCTGGTGACGATGTCGCTTCCGTCGAGCAGGTCGCGCATCCATGCCGCGACCGCGATCTGCCCCGGCTGACCGCGGAGCGCGTGAATCCGCTCGTCGAACGGGGCGCAGCTGCCCTTCAGGGCATCGACCGACATTGCGCCGGCGTGGATTGCGGCATCGAACACGCGGGTACCGAGGAACAAGGCGTCCAATGCGATGGCGGTCGAGGCCTGGGTACCGTTGATCAACGCGAGCCCTTCCTTCGGCGCGAGGACGAGCGGGTCGCGGCCCATGCGGCTTAGCGCGGCGGCGGCGGGGATGATTTCGCCGCCAAGGTCGATCCGTCCTTCGCCCATCAGTGCCGCGACCAGATGCGCCAACGGTGCAAGATCGCCCGACGCGCCGACACTGCCCTGGCTGGGAATCAAGGGCATTGCATCGGCATCGAGCAGCGCCTGCAACGCGTCGATCACGTCGCGCCGAACCCCCGAATGCCCGCGCCCGAGGCCGATCAGTTTGAGGATGATCATCATGCGGACAGTGTTGCGCGGGAGCGGGTCGCCGAGGCCGCAACTGTGACTGAGGATCAGGTTGCGCTGAAGATCGGCCAGTTGCGCGGCGGGGATGCGGGTTTGGGCGAGCAGGCCGAAGCCGGTGTTGATGCCATAGACCGTCTTGCCCGAGGCGACGACCCGGTCGACCGCAGCCGCGGCGATGTCGATCGCGGTAAGCGCGCTATCGGCGAGGCGAGCGGGCGCGCCGCTCCACAAGTCGCGAAGTTGGTCGAGGGTAACGGTGCCGGGGGTGAGAATGATCATTGCGCCATCTAATCTGATTTGCGCGCGGCGAACATGCCTTTGGTTCGGCTGGTGAGGTGAAACTGGCGGCACAAGTCGCAGCGGTAGGGGGTTAACCGGAACGGTGCATCGCGGCCTGCCGACGCAGCGGCCGCAGCGGTCGGATAGCGCTTCTTCCGGGTGCAAATGTTGACGCTGGTACGCATTGGCTAAAGGATCATCGGCAAGTCGAGACCCTGTTCGCGGGCGCAGTCGATTGCCTCGTCATACCCTGCGTCGGCGTGGCGCATGACGCCGGTGGCGGGGTCGTTCCACAGGACTCGTTTAAGCCGCCGTGCGGCGTCGTCGGTGCCGTCGGCGACGATCACCATGCCTGAGTGCTGCGAATAGCCCATGCCGACGCCGCCGCCGTGGTGGAGCGAGACCCAGGTTGCGCCGCTGGCGGTGTTGAGCAAGGCGTTGAGCAAGGGCCAGTCGCTGACCGCGTCGCTGCCGTCCTTCATCGCTTCGGTTTCGCGGTTAGGGGAGGCGACGCTACCGCTGTCGAGGTGATCGCGGCCGATGACGATCGGGGCCGAGACTTCGCCATTCCTGACCATTTCGTTGAAGGCGAGGCCGAGCCGGTGGCGCTGTCCCAGCCCGACCCAGCAGATTCGCGCGGGGAGCCCCTGAAACGCGATGCGTTCGCGCGCCATGTCGAGCCAGCGATGAAGGTTGGCGTCGTCGGGGATGAGTTCCTTGACGCGCTGGTCGGTGCGGTAAATGTCCTCGGGATCGCCGCTCAATGCCACCCAGCGGAACGGGCCGACGCCGCGACAGAATAAAGGGCGGACGTAAGCCGGGACGAATCCGGGGAAGTCGAACGCGTTAGCGACGCCGTCGTCGAGCGCTTCCTGGCGGATGTTGTTGCCATAATCGAAGGTCGGGATGCCCATCGCCTTGAATGCGAGCATCGCTTCGACATGGCGGGCCATCGAGTGGCGGGCGGCGGTGGCGACGGCGGCGGGATCGCTTTCGCGTTTCGCAATCCATTCGGCGACGGTCCAGCCGGCGGGGCAATAGCCGTTGGCGGGATCGTGGGCGCTGGTCTGGTCGGTGACCGCGTCGGGGCGGATACCGCGTGCGACCATTTCGGGCAGGATTTCGGCGGCATTGCCGAGCAGCCCGACGCTGGTCGGTTCGGTCGCGGCGGCGATGATCGCCAGCGCCTCGTCGATGCTGGTCGCGCGATGATCGAGGTAGCGCGTGGCGAGGCGCTTTTCGATCGAGCTTTCCTGGCATTCGACCGCGATGCAATGCGCCCCCGCCATGACGGCGGCGAGCGGCTGCGCCCCACCCATCCCGCCGAGGCCGGCCGTGAGGATCCACTTGCCCGACAAATCGCCACCATAATGCTGGCGGCCCATTTCGGCGAAGGTCTCGTAAGTTCCTTGTACGATGCCCTGCGTACCGATGTAGATCCACGATCCCGCAGTCATCTGGCCGTACATCATCAGCCCGAGCCGATCGAGCTCGTTGAATTTCTCCCACGTCGCCCATTTGGGGACGAGGTTGGAATTGGCGATTAGCACGCGCGGGGCATCGGCGTGGGTCTTGAACACGCCGACCGGCTTGCCCGACTGGACCAGCAGCGTCTCGTCGTTTTCGAGGCGCTCGAGCGTTTCGACGATGGTGTCGTAGCATTGCCAGTTGCGCGCGGCCCGGCCGATCCCGCCATAGACAACCAGGCTCTGCGGGTCCTCGGCGACCTCGGCGTCGAGGTTATTCATCAGCATCCGCACTGCGGCTTCGGTGAGCCAGCTTTTGGCGACAAGGGTGGAGCCGGTGCGCGCCTTGATGTGGCGGCTATTGTCGAGGCGGAGATTCTTGCCGGTCATCCGAACATCAGTGCCCACCAGCACAATATCAGCCCGGCCAGCGACACGCTGAAGACCATCGTGCGGATCTTGGGGATGCCCGCGGCATAGAGGGGAAGATAGATCAGGCGACCGATGGCGTAGAGGCTAGCCCCCACTTCGGTTTTCCAGCCGAGCCGGTCGAGATAGGCCGCGCCGAGCACGGCGGCGATGAACAGGGGAAGGGTCTCGTAGAGATTGGCCTGTGCGCGGAGCAAGCGAGCGGCGAGCGGGTTAAGCGGTGGCATCTTTTCATCGCGCGCGCCCATGTTCCATTCGGTGCCATATTGTCTGGTGCGGACATTCCCCGCCCACAAGATGTTGATCAACGCGAGCGCGATGGTCGCGCCTAGCATGATGAACTCGATCTTCATTCGCCGCCCCTTTGATTGTCCATCCCGCCGAAAATCCGCCGTTCCGGTCCGGGCATGCCGATCCAATAGCCGAGTTCACTTAAGTCATCGACCCGCCACGCGCAGAGGTCCGCCGCCTTGCCGGCTTCGATGCTGCCGATGTCATGCGCAAGGCCGAGTGCGCGCGCCGCGTTGATGGTCATTCCGGCAATCGCTTCTTCGGGCGTAAGTCCGAACAAAGTGCACGCCATGTTCATCGCTAGTTGCGGGTTGAGCAAGGGCGAGGTTCCGGGGTTGCAATCGGTCGCGATGGCGATCGGGACGCCGGCGTCGCGCAGCATCTGTACCGGCGGTTTGCGGGTTTCCTGAAGCGCGTAAAAGGCGCCGGGGAGCAATACCGCAACGGTACCCGCGGCGGCCATTGCCTTGGCCCCGGCGGCGTCAAGATGTTCGAGATGATAGGCCGACAGCGCCTTATATTTGGCGGCCAGCGCGGCGCCGTTCTGATTCGACAATTGCTCGGCGTGAAGGCGGACGGGCAGCCCGTTGGCGCGCGCCGCGGTGAACACGCGCTCGACTTCGGCGGGGGTGAAGGCGATGCTTTCGCAAAAGGCGTCGACGCTGGTCGCGAGCCTTGCTTTGGCGACGGTGGGGATCATCTCGTCGACAATCATCTTTACATAGACGTCGCGGTCCGCACCCGGCGGGAGCGCATGGGCGGCGAGCAGCGTCGGGACGATCCGCACCGGCTGGTCGCGGCCGATCGCGATGGCGGTGTTGAGCATCCGCATCTCGGACGCCGTATCGAGCCCGTAGCCCGACTTGATCTCGACCGTGGTCACCCCGCCCGCCATCAGCGCCTGCAGACGGCGGCGCGATTGATCGCGCAGTTCGTCCGATCCGGCGGCCTTGGTCGCGGCAACGGTCGAGGCGATGCCGCCCCCGGCCCCGGCGATCTCCGCGTAGGACGCGCCAGCACGGCGCATGGCATGTTCCGCCGCGCGGGTGCCGCCGAACACCAGATGCGTATGGCAATCGACCAGTCCCGGCGTGACCCACGCCCCGCCCAGCGCGACCACTTCCTTCGCCCGGAAGCCGGCCAATTCGGTGCGCTTGCCGACGCGGACGATCCGCCCGCCGTCGATCCCGATCGCGGCATTGGGGAATAGCCCGAGCGGGTTGCCGGGCTGTGGCACCATCGTCGCGACGTGGCAGTCAGTGATCAGGCGGTCCCACATTTAGGGTTCAAACCGACGGCTAGCGAGGATCGCGACGCGTCGAGTTCGGATGCGGGGCGAGAAGCAGAGCGAAGAACGGGCCATTGGCCCCCGTTCGAGCGCCGCGACGAAGTGCCGCGCCGAAATCGACGCGCCCTGCGGGTGGGAAGAAAAAGCCGACTGGCGCGTTCGCTTGATTGACAGATAGGCTCCGCAATCTGTCGGCTCGCGCTCACTTCCAGCCAGCTTTTTCTTCTCCATCGCGACCTCGCTAGCCGTCGGTTTGAACCCTTAGGGTGGCAATGGCGGCGCGCGATGCTAGTCGTCAAGCATGTGCTGGCCCAACCTCACCGACCTGTTGATCGCCGCCGATGCTGATGCACCCATAGGATTGGTCGGCGCGCCGCTGGCCGCCGGATCGGTCACGCCGGGGCGCTGCGACTTGGCGCCGGCCGCATTGCGCACGGTGTTGCGGCGGATCGGTCGTTACGATGTCGAAACCGGCCGCGAACTGGCGAGCCGGATCGCCGACCATGGCGATGTCGCGATTGACGGGATGAGCATCGAGGCCGCGACTGGGCCGATCCGCGATGCCTGCGCGGCGAGCGTCAAGCGGCACCGGCTGACCTTGTTGGTGGGCGGGAATAATGCGGTCACGCGGCCAGCGGTGCACGCCATCGGGCTGCCGCTCGAGCAAATCGGGCTGATCACCCTCGACGCGCATTTCGACCTTCGCAACACCAGCGACGGGCTTGGCAATGGCAATCCAGTTCGGGCGCTTCGGGAGGATGGTCTGCCGGGGCGCAACATCGCGCAAATCGGCCTCGCGCCGTTCGCCAATTCGGTCGCGATGCACCGCGATGCGATCAACGGGGGGCATATGGTGGCGACGATCGGCGAAGTGCGAACCGCCGGCATCGCGGCAGTGATCGAGCGCGCTTTGGCCCAGGTCGCGCACTGCACCGCGCTGGTCGTCGATTGCGACATTGACGTGATCGACCGCGGTCAATTGCCCGGCGCACCTGGCGCGCGGCCTGGCGGAATGGCGGCAAGCGACTTCTTCGCCGCGACGCGGATGCTCGCGGCTTGTCCCAAGGTGCGGCTGATCGATCTGACCGAATGGGACCCGCCGCTGGACCCAACTGACCTGAGTGCATTGGTCGCCGGACGATGGCTCGCGGAATGCCTTGCCGGGTTCGAACAGCGCCCCGGCTGAAGGCCGCGCCGAGGCGTTTGAAATCCCCGATTGGGACGCCTCGTACATGACCCAATCCATTGACTCACATCAATTATGGTTACACCAACGTTAACGCGCGTTTAAGCGAGTCGTCGGACGGCCAGCCGATAATGCGCGTTCATGATTGGGGGATCGTGCATGGGGGCTCGGGACAATCGTTATGCGCTGGGGGCGGTCATCGCCGGGACCAGCCTGTTGGCGGCAATGCCCGCTGCCGCGCAATCGCTCGCACCGACGCGCGACGAACTCACCCGCCAGCAACCCGATGCCACGCCGCCCAAATCGACGCTCAATGTGATCGGCGGGGTCGAGCGATCACCCTGCCCGCTGGCCGACCCCGAATTCAAGGATGTCCGGGTCAAGCTGAGCGATGTCCAGTTCAATAATCTCAAGGGCGCAACCGACGTCGAGCTTCGTCCAAGCTGGGCCGATTATGCCGGTACCGACCAGCCGGTGGCGGTGATTTGCGAAATCCGCGACCGCGCCGCCACTTATTTGCGCGACAAGGGCTATCTCGCCGCAGTCCAGGTCCCGACCCAGAAAATCGAGAACGGAGTGGTCCGGCTCGAGGTCCTTTTTGCCCGGGTGACGACGATCCGCGCGCGGGGCCAGACCAGCGGTGCGGAAGCCAAGCTTGCCGGTTATCTGTCGAAGCTGACCGAGGACGAGATTTTCGATCGCAACCGCGCCGAGCGTTACCTGCTGCTGGCGCGCGATCTCCCCGGCTATAACGTCCAGTTGACGCTCAAGCCAGCCGGAACCGGGCCGGGCGAGTTGATCGGCGAAGTGTCGGTCATCCGCCAGGCCTATGCGCTCGATGCCGTTATCCAGAATCTCGCGGCGAGCGAGACGGGCCGTTGGGGCGGGCAATTGCGCGGGCAGGCCTACGGGCTGACCGGGCTTGGCGATTCGACCTTTATCTCGGCTTATTCGACGCTCGATTTCAAGGAACAGCAGATCCTTCAGATCGGGCACAGCTTCCGCCCCGGATCCGAAGGACTGACGATCAACGGGCAGGTTACCTATGCCTGGACCCAGCCGTCGATCGACCGCAATCCGGGCGACCCGAGGATCAAGGCGCGAACCTTGTTCGCCTCGCTCGGCGTGTCCTATCCGCTGATCCGGACCCAGTCGCATAATTTGACGCTTGGCGGCGGGTTCGATTTCGTCGACCAGAAGGTGAATTTTTTCGGCCCGCTGACGCGCGATCATCTGCGGGTTGCCTTCCTCCGCGCCGATTTCAATGCGATCGACCTGACGTCGCGGCGTCCGCAATGGAAGATTGGTGGCGGGATCGAGTTTCGCCAGGGACTGAACATTTTCGGTGCCAGCGAACGCTGCCCCTGTGTTGGCGAAACCCCGCCCAGCCGCGCCGATGGCCGCGCCACCGCGACCGTGCTGCGCGCCAGTGCAAGCGGCGAATTCGCGATCGGCAAGTCGCTTGCGATCGCGGTCAGCCCGCGGGCGCAGATCGGTTTCAATCCGGTGCTCAGCTTCGAGGAGTTCACGGTCGGCAATTACACCATCGGGCGCGGCTATGACCCGGCAGTGATTGCCGGCGACAGCGGGGCCGGCGTGGCGGTCGAACTGCGCGGCCCGCGCTTCACCCCGTTCAAGCGATCGAGGGCGGTCGTCCAGCCATATGTGTTCGGCGATGCCGCCTGGGTGTGGAACAAGAATGACGGGCTTGGCGCCGAACATGCCAAATCGGCCGGCGGCGGATTGCGCGCCGGGCTCAATGACCGGCTGGCGATCGACGCGGCGGTCGCCGTCCCGCTCGAACGGGCCGGCATCGACAATCGACGCGGAAGTCCGCGCTTCCTGCTGACCCTGACCACCCGCTTGCTCCCATGGAGATCCTGATGCGTAACCTCGCCATGCCGTCGCGCCGCGCCCGGACCAGCTGCTCGGTCCTTGCGCTGGCCACCGTCATGCTGGTCGGGCCGACCCCGGCAGCGGCGCAAAGCTTTCTTGGCAGCGGGACGTTCGCCACCAATGGCGGCGGGGTTGCTGGGATTACCAACCCGACCGCGACGACCACCACGATCACCGTCAATGGCGGGCAAAGCGTGATCGACTGGACGCCGACCGACAATGCGACCGGTGGCGGGAACATTGCCTTTCAGCTGAGCGGCACCACCGCAACCTTCACCGGCGCGACCGACTTTGCCGTGCTCAACCGCATCAACCAGTCCGACATGAACCGGGCGATCTCGCTCAACGGCACAATCAACTCGCTGGTCAACGGCCAGCAGGGCGGCAGCCTCTATTTCTATTCGGCGGGCGGCTTCCTGCTCGGCGGCAACAGCATCATCAATGTCGGTTCGCTGGTGCTGTCGGCATCGCCGCTAACGCTCGATGGGTCGGGCAATTTCATCAATGGGACCAGCGTCACCTTTGGGCAGGCGCTCAACCCCACGGCCGGGATAGTTACCGCCAGCACGTCGGCGATCAATGCCAATGCCGGCGATGCTTATGTCGCGATGATCGCACCGAATGTCACCCACAACGGGGGGATTGTCGTCAATGGCTCGGCGGCGCTGGTTGCGGCGGATGCGGCAACGATCAATTTCTCGCCCGACGGGCTGTTCGACATCCAGGTGACGTCGGGAACCAGCGCTAGCACGGGGGTAAGTGTTAACGGTGGGACGATCACCGGTTCGGCGAGTAGCGGGGCTGGCGATATTCACCGTGCCTACCTGGTTGCCGTGCCCAAGAACAACGCACTGACGCTGCTGATCAGCAATGGGAGCAGCCTTGGTTTTGACGTTGCCAGCGCGGCGAACGTCGTCGGCAATACGGTAGTGCTGTCAGCGGGATATGACGTGGTTGATGGCGCAATCCAAACGACCCGGTCGGCTGGGGGTGGAACAGGGCTCAGCGACATCACCGTCTACGACACCGATTTTACATCACAGGTGGAAGCGTCGGCAACTGACCTTGGGCTGTTCGTGGCGAGCTTGACGACGGCCAGCATGGCTGCAGGCCTCAATTTACGCGCCGCCGACGCGCAGTTCAACGCGTTCAACGCCGGCATCCACCAGGTTACCGGCTCCGTCTTCCTTGATAGCAACAACTTTGGTGTCGGAACCGGCCAGACCGGCGGCCGATCAAGCGTTTTCGCCGGGTCGGGCGGGACGATCAATATCGGCGGGGACCTGACCGTGCGGTCGCAGGGCATCGGCCTGGCAGGAGTCAGTGGCACCGGCGGTCTGGCCACAATTGGCTCCAATTTGGGCAGCAGTATCTCGGTTGGCGGCATATTGCGCCTGAATGCCGACGGTATCGGCGGCGCGGGCGCGATGGGCCTCGGTGGCTTCGTCGACCTGGTTGCCGGGACGAATTCCGCATTGTCAGCCGGATCGCTCAACGCCAGTGCCGACGGCGTTGGCGGAGCCGACGCCGGGTCGGGCGCCGGCAATGGCACCGGCGGAAACGCGCGCTTGCTCGCCACGGGGACGGAATCGTCGATCACGATCGCCAACATCGTCACGGGGGGTACCCAGGACCAGCGCGACTTCATCTCGGTGGAGGGGCGCGGCGGCCGGACCAATGGTAACGGCAGTGGCATTGGCGGGACGGGGCAAGGCGGATCGCTGTTGATCCGAGGCGAGGCTGGCGGATCGATCGCTTTGCCCAATATCGCTGACTCGGTCGCGGTGCGGATCCTGTCGCGTGGCTATGGCGGCAATGCCTCGGTCAGTGGCACGACGGGCGGATTGGGCGTAGCGGGCGCGCTCAACCTGCAACTCGACAATGCGACCTTGAC
Source organism: Sphingomonas sp. (assembly GCF_031372575.1). Taxonomy (GTDB): domain Bacteria; phylum Pseudomonadota; class Alphaproteobacteria; order Sphingomonadales; family Sphingomonadaceae; genus Sphingomicrobium. Next base: position 98,632 of record NZ_JANMLM010000016.1, read on the forward strand.
GGCCGGACCGCTGCTATTGAGTGCCGTCGGGCTGGGTGGCTTCTCGGTTGGCACCGGCGATATAAACGGTGGCAATGCCATCGGCGGAACGCGCGCCATCAGCGTGCTCAATGGATCGACATTGACGCTCGGGCTGCCGGGCGGGGTTGCCGGTGGCGGCGGCGGTGATGGAAGTGGGACCGGGGTCGGCGGCAATGCGAGCGGCGGAACGGCCAGCTTGCTGGTCGACAATTCGACTGTGAATTTCAGTTCACGAAGCATCATCATCACGCAAAACCAGGGCGGCACGGGAAGCACTGGCGGCAGCGCGAGCGGCGGCAACACCAATGTGACGATTCGCAACGGCGGGATCGTCAATGTGGCGGACGATCCACTCACGACCGCCGACCTGTCGATCGGGTCAAATTCGTTCGGTAGCGATATTGCCGCCCTAGGAAACGGGGGCAGTGCGACCGCCGGCAACGTCAATGTGGCGCTTCAGGGCGGCACCATCAATCTGGCTGGTGGGTTGGTGGTTTCGGCGGAGGCCTATGGTGGCGGCGCCGCAAGTAATGGGAACGGCGGCAATGCAACCGGCGGCAATGTAAGTTTCGTCGCCAGCGGCGGAAATAACTCGATCACCGGGCCAGGGTCGGCCACCTTCACGGCCAATGCCTACGGCGGCGGATCGGCGGCTGGAAATGGTGGCAACGCAACCGGCGGCAATGTGAATGTCAGCACGGCCACCGGTGCGGCGTTGACCATCGCATCGTCGTTGATTGCGAGCGCCAACGGCTTCGGCGGGATTAGCGTCACACTTGGCGGCAACGGGTTTGGCGGATTTGCCCAAATTTTTGCCGGAAGCGGAAGCAGCCTGACGATTGGCGGTCTTGCGCAGATCGAAGCGAACGGGCTGGGCGGCGCGGGCAACGGCGGCGAATGCTTTAGCTGCAATGGCCAAGGCGGCTTCGCCGATGGCGGTGTCGCTGCAGTTTCGGCCTTAAGCGGCGGCGCACTCACATTTAACGGCAACGTGACGGTCAGCGCGTCGGCGACCGGCGGAAGCACGAGCGGCGGACTGGGCGGCGACGCGTTAGGCGGGACCGCTCGCCTGGCAGCCAATGGTGGCACAATTTCAGCTGGCGCGGGTCTCACGCTAGATGGTAGCGCGACTGGTGGCACCGGGAGCAGCGGCGGCAATGCCATTGCCCTCGTTTCGCCACCGACCAACGAATCGTCTCCGGTTGCGGTGGCTCTCTATGCCACCAACGGCGGCTCGATCACGATCAGCGGCGGAGCGACGCTCGATGGTCATGCCATGGGTGGCGTGGCATTGAACGGCAACGGCGGCAATGCGATCGGTGGCGAAGCCGACGTGGTTCCCTTTGTCGGCGCCATCAGTCTTGGCAGCCTCTCGCTTAACGTCAGCGCCCAAGGCGGCAATGGCGGCAATGGCGGCAATGGCGGGTCTGGTCAGGGCGGCGTCGTCGACGTGGCCTTCGGCTTGAACAACGCCCCGATCAACGGAACGATCACCCTTGGAAGCGCGACGATTAGCGCCGATGGATATGGCGGCAATGGCGGCGCCGGAAGCAACGCCAATTTCGGCGGCAATGGCGGCGCCGGTGGCGCTGGGTCGGGCGGCTCAATCGGGTTTGTTGGAAGCGCCGCGGGCGGCACGCTCAACAGTGGGCCTGCCATCCTGACGGCACTTGGCACTGGCGGGCAAGGCGGCGCTGGCGGCAATGGCGATTCAGGCACTGGCGGCAGCGGCGGCAGCGGCGGGGCTGGCACCGGCGGCTTCATCCAAGCCGGAACAGTCAGCCAAAGCAATTCACCCGGATCGGGCGGCGGCGCTAATTATAGCACACTCACAATCAACTCCAGCGCGATCGGCGGCAGTGGCGGCAACGGTGGTACCGGCGGCGGCGGCGATGGCGCGGGCGGCAATGGCGGTAACGCCAATGGTGGCCGATCCACTTTCCTGATGCGCGGAGTCTTGGGAACAGCTGATAGCGTGACGCTGATGGCTAATGCGACCGGCGGCGAGGGCGGCTCTGGCACGGTCCAAGGCAACGGTGGCAACGCCGTTACGGGCAGCATTGCGGTCGAGTCAAAAGACCGGTTCGAAGTGCCGGCCGAGCGTGGCGTACTTAATGTCAATTCGATCGTCGGAAGCGCAATCGCGCTTGGCGGCGGCGGTGCGACCAACGGCACATCCACCGTGATCGGCGGCAGCTACTTCCGCGTTCTCAACGGCGACGCGACCATCGGCTCGGTCTCGATCACCCTGTCCGGAAACCTGATCGACTCGAGCTTCGGTCCGAGTTTCGTCTCGGTCCGCGACGGGACGGCAAATATCGGGTCGTTCAGCTTCGTCACCGACGGCACGCTGGCGCTCGACGCCAACAACGGCGCGATGGACGCCGCTTCCATCCAGCTCCATGCGGCCGATTTCGTGCCCCATGTGGTCGACCCCGCGCCGGTCGTCGGGGGCACTTACTCGGCCGACAGCTTTGACATCCTGACCGACAGCAATTTCGTTACCACCGCGCATCTCGACAGCGTCCAGACGCTGACTATCGTCGCGCCCGGTGCGATCCAGATCGGCAATGTTACTGGCGGCAGTGACATCTTCCTCGAGGCGCAGGGTGCAGAGGTCGATATCGGCACTGTCCTCGCGGGGGGCGGGATCGACCTAAACGCGGCCGGCTTCATCACGACCGGCAACATCGCCGGCAACGGAATCATCGATCTTGATGCCGGATTGTCGATCGGCACTGGCTCGATCCTCAACACAAGTAACACCAGCCTCAATGCCGGAACCTTGATCAATGTCGGCACGATCAATTCTGGCTCGGGCAGCGTCACGCTGGTCACCAACAATTCGGGCTACATCTCCGGCAGCAGTGTCGCTGGCGGATCGATCTTTGCCGACAGTGATGGCGACATCTTCCTCGGCAATCTGACCGCGCCGGGGGATATCGAGCTGGTCGCGATCGGCAACATCCTCGTCGGCAATGCGCTGGCGGGCGAATCGATTGATCTCGACGCGGGCGGCTACATCGATGGCGGCACCATGACCGCGGGCGATTCGGTTTATGCAATCGCTGGCGGATCAATTGACCTGCTCGATATCTCGGCCGGGATCATCAACCAATCTACCGGCTATGACGCCGATTATAATGTCGGACTGCTCGCCGGAACGACGATCGACAGTGGCGATATCGAGGCGTTCAACAGCATCGGCCTTGGCGCAGCGGGAAATATCTTCACCGGAACCATCGACGCCGGGGACATCTTCTTGGCGCTCGGTGGCGGCAATATGAGCTTCGGTTCGATCAATTCGGGCGGCACCACCTACCTCGCCGATGATTCGATGATTCCGCTCGGCGGCAACCCGTTCATTGGCGATTTCGCCGCCTCCCCGATCCTCGCGGCGACCCCGGTTGTCAGCGGCGGGTCGATCACTTTACGCGGCCCGGTGGCAGCCGGGCGGTTCATCGCTGCGGCGGGCAGTACCCTGACCGGATCGACGATTACCAGCGATAGCTCGATCTATGCCGTGAGCGGCGGCCTGCAGAGCCTGACAGATCTCGACGCGGGGACGTCCATCTTCCAGCGCGCATCGGGTACGATCACCGAAAATGACCTGACCGCAGGGACGTTCATCGACGTCCGATCGAACGGCGCCATGTCGCTCGGCGATTTGGGCGCCGGCGATTATATCGACCTTCGCTCCAACAATGCGATTGGCCTGGGCAACGCGACCTCGGGCCAGACAATCAACTTCCAGACCCTCGGCACGTTGACGGGTCTCACCATCACGGCAGGCAATTCGGTGCTTGGCCAGTCGGTCGGGGCGATGCAGCTTGGCGCGATCACGGCGGGCATTACCAACCCGAGCAATGTGCCGGGCGCAATCTATCGCGTCGGGCTGGCATCGGATGGCAATATCACGACCGGGAACATCAATTCGTTGGGCAACATCGGATTTGGAACGCCGGCCAATCTGGTCACCGGCAATCTGACGTCCGGCGGCGGCATCATGGCCCTGATCGGCGGCAATTTGACCGCCGGATCAATGACTACGGGCAATAGCGGCTACGTCTATCTCGCCAATTATTCGATGTCCCCGCTGGGCGGCGCGTTCCTGACCTTTAATCGGGCACCGATACTGGCCGTGTTCCCGGTTGCGACGGGCGGCTCGATCACGATCGGCGGACCGGTCGTAACCGGCAATTTCCGCGCCTCTGCGGGGACCACGTTCGACGCCGGCGCAATCACATCCGACACCATCATCCTGGTCGATTCCGGCGGCAACATAACGCTAGGCAATCTCAACGCCGGGCTTTCGCCCGGAGGTGTCGATACCGACGCGATCCGATTCAACAGCGGCGGGAACATCGTCTTCGGCAACGCGATCGCCAAGGACGGGATCGACTTCGACGCCCAAGGCAGCGTGACCGGGGGTAATTTGACCACCGGGCGAGAAATCGGCGGCAACGCTGAAGGGGCAGTCACGCTCGGCAACCTGTCCGCCGGAATCGTCAATCCGCAAGGCCCGCTCGATGACGCCTTCTCGGTCGGCATCAGCTCGGCCACGTCGATCTCGGTCGGCAATGTCACCGGCGCCGAGGCGGTCGGTTTCGCTACCCTCGGCGCGATCACCACCGGGACGATCAACGCCGGCACCGACTTCCTGGTCATGGCGACCGGCAATATGTCGTTCGGCGCAATCACCGCTGGCGGTCGAGTCTATCTGGCCGATTCCTCGATGTTCATCGCTGCGGGCGGTGGCGACGCCGACAATTTCGATCCCGAGCTGGTATTTGCTGCAGCACCGGTCGCGTCGGGTGGGTCGATCACCGCTGGCGTAATCAATGCGGGCAGCGTCCAGGCAGCAGCCGGGACCACGCTCAACGTCGGCACAATCAGCGCCGGCGGGCTGGTCGACCTGTCGTCGGGCGGCGCGATGCAGACCCAGAATATCACCGGCGGAGATGCACTGCGGCTGACCTCGGGCGGTTCAATCACCGGCGGCAATCTGGTCGCCGACACATCGGTCCGCGTGTCCGGTGCCGGCGCGGTCAACGTCGGCAATATCACCATCGTCCATCCGCAAAACTTTGCCCCAGTAATCGGCGGCGTAATCTTTGACGTCGGCCCGGGATCGCCGGTCGAACTATTCGGCGCGTCGATCGCGACCGGCAACATTGCGACCGACGGCTATGTCGGGCTCTACACACCGGGCACGTTGACGGTCGGCACGATCAACGCCAGCCATGATGTCATCGCGCTCGCCGGGGGCAATGCCAGTTTTGGCGCGATCGCCACGCCCGAACGCTTCCTGCTGGGCGGCTACACCATGTTTGCCGGGCTCGGTGCCGGCCTTGCCTTCAACCCGGGGTTGGCGTTCGGCCTGCCCAAGACCAGCACCGGCGGATCCGCGACTTTCGGCGGCGCATCATCGGCCAGTTCATTCCAGGCCTATGTCGGCGGCGCCGTGTCGCTGCAGTCGCTGACCACTTCCAATTCAGCGCTGATCGACGCGCTCGGGCTGTTCACGCTAGGCGGCACGCTCAATGGCAATAGCCAGATCATCTCGAACGACATCGACATCGGCTCTGGTGGCGCGGTCAATACCGGCAACTTGCAACTGGTCTCGCGTAACGCCACCCAGACCGTGGTCGGCGACGGCGTGACGGGCGCCGGTTACCTATTGTCCGATGCCGAATTCGACCGGATTCATACCCCGCTGTCGGTGGTCGCGGACGTCTCCTATGGCGCGGCGGCGAGGATGCTGATCGGCGACCTCACTGCGACCGTTTCAGGCGTGAGCCAGACCGGATATGATTATCTGTTCGCAACACGCAACGGCAATAGCGCAACTTCGGTTGGGTCGATCAAGGTGCTTGGCGACGTGACGTTCACGGGCCTTAGCCTGACCGACGAAGTGACGTTCCAATCGAACCGGTTCGAACTCGACGCGGCGACCGGATCGATCAATCTGTTCGGATCGGGGACGACGCTTGGCGGTATCCTCGGGCTTTACGCACCCAACGTATGGGTCGCGAGCGGAGACATATTAACCAAGCTTGAGGCCAATGCCCGTTACCCGGGCTACATCGCCGAACTCAACGCACCGGCCGCCGTCCAGCGTCCGGAAGGCGTGCTTCGCGCAGCATCGATCGATATCGACACCGGGCAGGAGAATCTCCAAAGCTTCCTCGTCCAGAACACTGGGACCCAGCTGACCCCTGCTGGCTTCCTGATCAATGCTGATAGCGTCGGCGACGACGGCGAGGACACTAACCCGCCCGGCTCGGTCAACCTTGTCATCAACGGGCAGCTCATCACCCAAGAGGGAACGCTTACCGGAATCGCGGTCCGCGACTTCTTCGTCGCCGAGCTCGGGACCACGCGCTTCGTCGCGGAGAGCATGATCAACGGCTGCCCGCTGACCGGCGACTGCAACGCGCCGCCGCCGCCGCCGCCAACGTTTAATACGGTGGTCAGCACCGACGTTCAGTTGAGCGACAATAGCGGCCTTGGCGATAGTCTATTCGGCAATGAGGCCGATATTGCGGGCGAAGCCGGCACCGCGGGCGAAGGTGGCGGCGCGGACGAAGGTGGCGGCGACCAGTCAAGCCCAATCTCCCCGCCGACTCCGTTGTTCGATACGCGACCACTCAATGCGTCCGACGACGTTAACGATCCGGCCTCCGGCGCAGGCAATCCGTCGCTTTACGGCAACCCCGACGAAGATGATCAAAGCGACGAACAAAAGAAGGCCAGTAAGGCCAAGAAGGGAGACGGCAAGTGAGCCGCATTACCGCCGTGACTTCGCGCCTCCTGTTGCTGGGAACGGCCATTGCATCGACATCGGCAGCGATCGGCGCGCCCGCGCTGCCAATCGCCAATCGCTCGAGCTTCCGGCTCGGCGATGCGGGGGTGATGTGTACCGCCCAGTCTCGCGCCACCGACCCCCGCCTGACGGGAATCTTCGATCGTGGCTATATGCTCACCTGCCGGGATGCGGCGAGCGCGGTGGGGAGCCTGCTCGCGGTGCGGCGCAGTGTCGATGCAACGACCGAGCCGAGTGCGCTCAAGGCCGGAATCCTGTCGTGCGGGGCGCCAACGCAGGTGGTGGTCGAAGGGGCCGGAGCGGCAACCAGCCTGACGTGCCGCGACGAGGCGGCCAAGCTCGATTACAAGCGTTATTCGCTGACCCGCGGCAAGACGAGTTACCTGGTCGAAGGTCTGTCCGGTTACGATCCAGCGCTTCGCTTTGCACTCGGCTCGGTGGTCAGTGACCGGCCCCAGAGCGGCGCGGTGCGCGTTGCCACAACCGAAGTCAGCGACGCTGCGGCCTTTGCCAGAACCCAGGCCGGATCACTTGATCCTGCGGCCGCCCGGATTGAGGCGTATACGCTCAACAATGGCGGGCAATTTGCCCAGTCGGAGCAGTTTTTCGAGACCATCGCTCTGCGCGACCGCAACGATGCGCCGGCGCTTGCGGAAGCGCTTGCCAACCAGGGGCTGCAGCAGTCCAACCTCAGCAACTTCAGCGCCGCGATAAGATTGTTCGACCAGGCCGAGAGCAAGGCGCCGCGGACCGACCCGGTACTCCAACGGTTGATCCGCAATTATCGTGCAATCAATCAGATCAACCAACGCCAGGCCGATAATGCGCTGACCGAACTTGCCAAGCCGGTGGCCACGATCCAGTTGACCGAAGACCAGGACTTGCGCAACGGGCTGATTACGCTGGCGTTGGCCGACGAAATCAACCGCGAAAGCAACGCGTATAAACAGGTCGATGTCGGCACTGGTTTGCGCCCCGCCGAGCGTGCCATGGTGCTCGACGCGCAAGCATTGCAATTGTCCGGGATTGCCCTGCGGATGAACAGCAAGCTTGCCCAAGCCAGCGCGGACCTGAGCAAAGCACAGGGGCTATTGAGAAAAGTTCGCGACGGCAAATTGGCGTCGGCCGGATGGTTGAGCGCCGACATCGAGGTCGAGCGGGCGTTAGTTGCCGAGGCGTCTGGCAACGGCGGATCAGCCATTGCCGCTTATGATTCGGCGATCAATTTGCTGGCCCATAACTACCCCGATTCGCCGATGCTGCTCGCCGCCCGGGCACGCAAAGCCTCGTTTCTGGCGCGGAGCGGTGACGCGGTCGGTGCGCGCACCTTGTTCGCCGACCTGGTCGACCAAAGCGCCTTAATCCCCGATAGCGGAATCGCGCTCCGCAACCTGCTCACCCCTTATTTCGAACTGCTGGCGAAGGATGGCTCGGCAGCTTCGGCGGTGCTCATGTTCCGCGGTGCACAAGCGCTTGCCCGGCCAGGGGTCGCGCAGACGCAGGCCGTGCTCGCCCGGCAATTGTCCGAAGGAGATGGTGAGGCATCCGCGCTGTTCCGGCTCGCGGTCAAGCGCACCCGCGAGATTGCGCGGACCGAGGCCGAATTGATCGACCTATCGGCCAAGAAGGCACCGAGCCCCGCTGATGTCGCGACGCTAACCGCGACCAAGGCCAGCATCGAGCAGATGCGGGCGGACCAGACCAGCCTGCAATCGCAGCTCGCCGCTTTCCCGCGCTACAAGGTGCTCGCCCCGCAACAGACCGATTTGTCCGAATTGCAATCGGCGCTTCGCGCTGGCGAGGGCTATTACAAGATGATGGCGGTCGGCGACCGACTTTATGCCGTCTTCGCAACCCACGAAACCGCGCGGGCGATGCGGATCGGCCTCAATCGCAACGTCATGGCCGACAAGGTATCGCAGATCCGCAATAGCATCGTTCGGTTTGAAAATGGCCAGGCGACCACCGATCCGTTCGACGCCGATAATGCGCGGTCGCTCTATCTCGACCTGTTCGCGCCGATCGATGGCGAGGTGCAAGCGCTGAAACATCTGGTGTTCGAACCCGATGGCCCAATGCTCCAGCTGCCGCCTTATTTGCTGATTGCCAAGCAAGGCGGGCTCGACGCGTACAAAGCTCGACAAAAGCTGGTCAATGCCGATGAGTTTGACATGCGCGGGGTCGATTGGCTCGGTCGCGGGCGTGAAATTTCGATTTCGGTCAGTCCGCGAAGCTTCCTCGATGTGCGCGCGATCGCGCCATCGCGGGCGCGCAACGCCTATCTCGGGCTGGGCGATAATGCGCCAATCACGGTCAAGCCAGTCGCCGCCGTGGCCGACGATTGCGACTGGCCGGTGCAGCAGTGGCAGACGCCGATCTCGTCGGCCGAGCTGACGCTGGCAAGCGCGGTCTTCGGGCCGTCGAACAGCAAGTTGCTGACCGGCGCGGCCTTCACCGACACCGCCTTGCTTCAGGATGGCCAACTGGACAACTACCGGATCCTGCATTTCGCGACCCACGGGCTGGTTACGGCCCCGCGTCCCGATTGCCCGCCACGACCGGCGTTGGTCACATCGTTCGGCGGCCCTGAATCAGACGGCTTGCTCAGCTTCCGCGAAATTTTCGACCTCAAACTCGATGCCGACGTCGTCATCCTCTCAGCCTGTGACACTGCCGGGGCCGCGACCACTGGAGCGTCGCGCGAGGCTGGCGTCATGACCGGCGGCAATTACGCCCTCGACGGGCTCGTGCGCGCGTTCATCGGTGCCGGCGCGCGATCGGTGATCGCCAGTCATTGGGCCGTCCCCGACGCCTATGACGCGACCAAGCGGCTCATCTCTGGCCTGATTGAGGCACGTCCCGGCGAACCGTTGGCGATGGCGCTGGGCAATGCGCAGCGCGGGCTGATGGACGATGCACAAACTTCGCACCCATTTTACTGGGCCGCGTTCATCATCCTGGGGGACGGTGCCAAGCCGTTGATCAACAGCGCGCCAACGCGGGTCGCCGGCAAATAGGCGACAAGCCGCCGATTGCCTTTCGCGCCGCCCGACCGCACGATGGCGGCAGGGTGCGCTGGAGAATGCGGATGAAGCTTGCAACGATGGCCCTGTTGGGCGCGCTAATCAGCAGCACGGGAACCGCCGCCATTCCGACCGCGGCGCAGCGCCTCGCCCAGCGCGCGGCCACGATCACCATCGCCCGCGACCAGTGGGGCATTGCCCACATCCGTGGCCGCACCGACGCCGACGCGATTTTCGGCATGGCCTATGCGCAGGCCGAGGACGATTTCAACCGCGTCGAAACCAATTATCTTACCAGCCTTGGCCGCCTGGCCGAAGCCGAGGGCGACGCGGCAATCTGGAAAGATCTGCGTCAGCGATTGTGGATCGACGAGGCCGACCTCAAGGTCAAATATTCGGCCAGTCCGACCTGGCTTCGGCAGCTTATGCAGGGCTGGGCCGATGGGCTGAACTTCTATCTCGCGTCGCACCCGGCCGTGCGACCGCGCGTCCTGACACGGTTCGAACCGTGGATGGCACTGAGCTTTTCGGAAGGAAGCATTGGCGGCGATATCGAATATGTCGACCTCGACGCACTCCGTGCCTTGTACGACCGCGCCGCGCCGCACGTCGCCAGCGCCAAGCCGTGGAGCGAACCGCAAGGATCGAACGGAATCGCAATCGGGCCATCCCGCTCGACCAGCGGCAATCCATTGCTGCTGATTAACCCGCACACCAGCTTCTTCTTCCGCGACGTCGTCCAGGTCACCAGCGGCGAGGGTCTGAACGTCTATGGCGCGGTCACCTGGGGGCAATTTTTCGTCTACCAGGGGTTCAACGCCAGGGCGGGCTGGATGCACACCACGAGCGGGCTCGATAATCGCGACGAATATGCCGAAACGTTTGCCAAGCTACCCAATGGCAAGCTGGGCTATCGCTTCGGCGGCGACCTGCGGCCGGTGGCGGTCAAGCCGGTCACGATCCGCATCCGCGCCGCCGATGGCGGATACAGCAATCGCGCCTTCAGCGTGATGAAAACCATGCATGGTCCGATCATCCGCAGTGGGAATGGCAAGTTCATCGCCTTCGCCATCCTCGACGATCCTGCCCACGCGCTCGAGCAGAGTTTCAAACGGACCAAGGCGGGCAATCTCGACGAATTCATGCGCGCCTCCGCACTGCGCGCCAATTCATCGAACAACACCTTGTTCGCCGACTCGAGCGGCAACATCGCGTATTTGCACCCGCAGTTCGTACCGCTGCGCGACGACCGGTTCGATTATCGCGGCGTCGTCAGTGGCGGAGATCCGCGGACGCTGTGGCGCGGACTGACCGCGAGTGAAGGACTGCCGAACATCGTCAATCCCAAGTCGGGGTTCGTGTTCAATAGCAATGACGCGCCTTGGTCGGCAGCGGGGACGGGGTCGCTCGATCCGGCGAAATTCCCGCGGTACATGGATCAGTATGGCGCGAATGCGCGCACCGATCACGCGCTGCGACTGCTCGATGGTGCTGGTAAATTCACCACGCGGAGCCTTAACGCGGCGGCTTATGACCGCGACAATCCCGGGTTCGACCGGATCCTGCCCGGCCTGATCGCGACTTATGACGGCCTTCGCGCCGACCATCCGCGGCGGGCGTCGCTCGCTGAGCCGATCGCCATGCTGCGGGCATGGGATCGTCGCTGGAGCGCCGACAGCGCGGCGCTGACGCTCGGCGTGCATTGGGGCGAGGCGATCTGGGATGAGGTGATGGGCAAAGACCGTCCGTCCAACGCTTACGAAATTGCCTATGCGCGGATCATAGCTGCTTCGCCCGAGCGCAAGCTGGCCGCGCTCGAACAAGCGCTTGCCGCGCTGCGCGGACTTTACGGGACGTGGCAGTTGCCGTGGGGCGAGATCAATCGATTCCAGCGCAATGACGGCGCGATCACTCAGACCTTTGACGACAAGAAGCCGAGCCTTGCAGTCCCCTTCCCGTCCGCTCGCTGGGGATCATTGGCGGCGTTCGAGGCGACGACCTATCCGGGCACCGCCAAGCGCTACGGAACGAAGGGCAACAGCTTCATCGCGGTGGTCGAGTTCACGTCCCAAGGACCGCGCGCGTTCGCCGTGACCGCCGGCGGGGTTAATGGCGATCCGAACTCGCCACATTTTCTCGACCAGGCGCAGGATTATGCGGCGGGCAGGCTCAACCCAATCCCGTTCACGGACGCCGAGGTCGCGCGCGCGGCAGTTGAAACCTATCGCCCCGGCGAGGCACGCCGGACCCGCTGAGGACACAAAAAAAGCCCGCCAAAAGGCGGGCTTCTTGTTGGTTGCGGGAGTAGGATTTGAACCTACGACCTTCAGGTTATGAGCCTGACGAGCTACCGGGCTGCTCCATCCCGCGACACTAAGCTGAGCCGTCAAATCGGCACGCTTCGTGCGTGCTGATTGATGGCTCACCGGGCTATTTGGCCTTGCGATGCCCGAAGGCTCCGAAGGTCTTGACCCGGTATAATCAAAAAAAGCCGCCGCCGGGGAAACCCCAACAGCGGCCTTTTTCGAAACTTGCGAATGGGTTCTCGATATCACGCCGCCAGCAAAGCCTGGCGACGACCTACTCTTCCACTGCTTAAGCAGTAGTACCATCGGCGCAGTCTGGTTTCACGGCCGAGTTCGGGATGGGATCGGGTGGGTCACAGACGCTATGGTCACCAAGCTATGGTGACGGCGTAACATCAAGTTCTAGAAATCGTGCTGACCTGTATTCTTGGCATCATCTAGCCGAGAACCAAACCGCCATAAACAGCAATACTGTCAATGATGGTGGAATTCTCAAGCGCGAATAGAGCAATTAGGACCGGTTAGCTCCATGCGTTACCGCACTTCCACACCCGGCCTATCAACGTGATGGTCTTTCACGGCTCTGAGATAACTTATCTTGAGGGAGGCTTCCCGCTT
>NZ_JANMLM010000023.1:0-5336 GCF_031372575.1 Sphingomonas sp.
GCCGGGCGACTGGCGCAGCTTCGAGTATCTTGGCGAGAGCGTGATCGTGATCCGCGGCGACGATGGGCACGCGCGCGCCTTTGCCAATGTCTGCCGCCATCGCGGGTCGCGGCTGGTCGATGGCACCGGCGGGTGCGCCAAGGTCCTGACCTGCCCGTATCACGCCTGGTCGTACAGCCGGACGGGCGATCTGGTCGGCGTGCCGCATCGGGCGGAATATCCGGGGCTCGATCCGGCGCAGCTCGGGCTGGTGCCGGTCGCGCTGGAGCGGTGGCACGGGTTCCTGTTCGTGACGATCGAACCCGGTGCGCCGTCGGTGGCCGAGATGATGGCGCCGTATCAAGCCGAGGTTGCGCCGTATCGGTTCGAGGAATTGCGAGCGATCGGCCGGGTAACTAGCCGGCCGCGCGCGCTTAACTGGAAAACGATCGCCGACAATTATTCGGACGGGCTGCATATCCCGATCGGGCATCCGGGGCTGACCCGCTTGTTCGGGCGGTCGTACAAGATCGAAGCGCGCGACTGGGTCGACCGGATGGAGGGCGAGCTTCGCGATGATGTGTCGGATAATGTCAGCGAGCGGGCCTATCAGCGCTTCCTGCCCGCGGCGATGCATCTGCCGCAATTGCACCGCAAGAAATGGCTCTATTACAAGCTGTTCCCCAACGTCGCGTTCGATATTTATCCCGACCAGGTCGACTTCATGCAGTTCCTGCCGGTCAGCGCGACCGAGACGGTGATCCGCGAAATCAGTTATGCGCTGCCCGACGATCGGCGGGAAATGAAAGCTGCGCGCTACCTCAACTGGCGGATCAACCGGCGGGTAAACGATGAGGACACCGAACTGATCGCGCGGGTCCAGGCCGGGATGGGGTCGGCCAGCTACGTCGCCGGGCCGCTTGGCACCAGCGAAGTTTGCCTTCGCTCCTTCGCGCAGAAATTGCGGCGGCTTATCCCTGCGGCCCGACTGGATCGATCGCCGCCACCGGGTTGGAGCCGCGCGCCCGCTTGATCAAGTGGACCAGCACCCCTGTCCCGACCAAAGCGAAGGATAGCAGGAACGCCGTGCGCCCCGATCCGTAAAAGGCGAACACGACGAAGGCGATGCCAATCAGGGCGGCGATCGTGGTCGTCATCCGCCGGTCCTTGATCGCTGCGGCGACAGTGGCGGCGGCATAAAGGTACAGCACTGCATCCGACGCCAGCAAGGTGATGAAGGTGAACAGGCCGGCCGTTCCCTTGCTGGCGTTGAGCAACAGCAACAGTGACGACAAAGTAAGGCCCGCAGCCAGCGCCCAATAGGGCGCATTGTGGCGGTTGGTCTGCGTGAACACCTTCGGTACGTCACCGCGCAGTGCCATCGAGTAGAGCGTTTCTCCGACTGCCAGGGTGGATGGAATCAAGGCTCCGATCGCGCTGATCGCGATCGCACCAGCGGCGGCCAAAGCGGCTCCTTCGCCCCAACGCGCGGCAATTGCGTTGGCGAATGGCGCACCTGACTGCGCGATTTCACTGTTGGGAACGAGCAGGCTGAGCGACAGGGTGGTCGTGAAATAGATAATCGCCACTAAAGCGACCCCGATCAGCAAGCCGCGCACCAGATTGCGCTTCGGGTCGCGGATTTTACCGACCGGGGAGACGGCGAATTCGAAACCGGTCAACGCGAACAGGCACAAGGCCGCTGCGGTTGCGACATTGCCAAGCGTTGCCGGCGGCTGATCGATCGGCTGCACCGGCCCGCCCTGACCGACGACCAGGGCGGCGATGATCATTACCGCGACCAGTGGGAACAGGCGGATCAACACGGTGACCAGGGTGAATTCACCCACCGCCCGCACGCCGCGAAGGTTGAGGAACAGCACTGCGACAAGCGACCCAAAAGCGATCAAGATGTCGTTGCCCGCCAGGATCGGAAAGATGCGGACCAACGCTGTTGCGATCGCAAGGCCGACGGCGGGAATGCCGATCCACGTCGCGCACCACGTCATCCAGGTGACAAGGAAACCGATCGTCAGGCCCAGTTCCTGTTCAACATAGGCCTGCAGGCCGCCGCCTTCGGGACTGACGATGCGCGAGGCGCAATATGCGATCGCCATCACGCCGATACCGCTCACCAGCCAGCCGATCGGGACGCTTGCCCCCAGTGGCGCGAGCGAGACCGGCAACAGGAAGATTCCGGTGCCGATGATGCTGCCGATGACCAACGACAAGGTCATCCACGGCCCCAGCATCCGCTGATTGGGTACTTCGGTCATTCATCCCCCAAAGGCTTGGCAGGCAAGCGCGAGCGGCCTAGTCCGCGCAGCGAACGCTAGAGCAACAGGAGCATGAATGCGCGCCTTTATTTTTCCCGGACAGGGCAGCCAAGCAGTCGGTATGGGTGCCGCACTTTGCGAAGCAAGCCGAGCGGCACGTGATGTTTTTGAACAGGTCGACGAAGCGCTCGGGCAGAACCTGTTCCGCTTGATGCGCGAGGGTCCGGAAGACCAACTCAAGCTGACCGAAAATGCCCAGCCGGCGATCATGGCGCATGCGCTGGCGGTGTTCGCGGCACTGACCAAAGAGGGTGGCGTGAGCCTGGAGAAAGCGGCGCAGTTCGTTGCCGGGCACAGCCTTGGCGAATATTCGGCCTTGTGCGCGGCGGGGTCGTTCGACCTGCCGACCACGGCCAAATTGCTCAAGCTGCGGGGGCGCGCGATGCAGGCGGCAGTGCCGGTGGGGATTGGGGCGATGGCGGCATTGCTCGGGGCCGATCTCAAGCTGGTGCAGAAAATCGCTGATTCAGCGGCACAGGGAGAAGTCTGCACCGTCGCCAATGACAATGACCCGTCGCAGGTCGTCATCTCGGGCCACAAGGGCGCCATCGACCGCGCGATCGAGATGGCCAAGGACATGGGCGCCAAGCGCGCGATCCTGCTGCCGGTATCGGCGCCGTTCCACTGCTCGCTGATGCAACCGGCAGCTGACGCCATGGCCGAGGCTCTTGGGCGGACCGAGATCAAAGCGCCGGCTGTCCCGCTTTACGCCAACGTCACCGCTACCCCCGTGGCCGACCCCGACCTTATCCGTGATCAACTGGTCGAACAGGTCACCGGCATGGTTCGCTGGCGGGAAAGCGTCGCCAACATGGCTGCTGCGGGAGTCGAGGAGATCGTCGAGCTTGGCGGCAAGGTGCTTGGCCCGATGGTCAAGCGAATCACGCCCGATGTGAAGGTGACGAGCTTGGTGACGATCGATGATATCGAGGCGCTGACCAAGGAGATTGCATGATGTTCGACCTGACCGGAATGACCGCGCTGGTGACGGGCGCGAGCGGGGGGCTGGGGAGTTCGATCGCCAAGGCACTAAGCGCACAAGGCGCCCGGCTGGCGCTGTCGGGGTCGAATGCCGACAAATTGGAAGCGTTTGCCACGGAATTGGGCGGCGATCATGTCTCGCTCGTCTGCAACCTCAGCGATCCGGCGGAGGTCGACCAGCTTGTCCCGCGCTCGGTCGAGGCACTCGGCAAGCTCGACATCCTGATCAACAATGCCGGGATTACCCGCGATAACCTCACCATGCGGATGAAGGATGAGGAATTTACCGAGGTCATCCAGGTTAATCTGGAAGCCGCGTTCCGGCTGATGCGCGCCGCGTGCAAGCCGATGATGCGGGCTCGCTTCGGGCGGATCATCTCGGTCACCTCGGTGGTCGGCGTGACCGGCAATCCGGGGCAGGCCAATTATGTTGCGTCGAAGGCCGGGCTGATCGGCATGTCCAAGGCCGTGGCGCAGGAAGTCGCTAGCCGCGGGATTACCGTCAATTGCGTCGCGCCGGGGTTCATGACCTCGGCGATGACCGATGCGCTCAATGAGGCCCAGATGGTGGTCATTCTCGGTCGCATACCTTCGGGCGCGATGGGGACGGGTGACGATATCGGGGCGGCGGTGGTCTATCTGGCGTCAAAGGAAGCAGGCTATGTCACCGGCCAGACGCTGCATGTGAATGGCGGGATGGCGATGCCGTAAGGGCACTATGTTGCCCTTGTCGCCTGAAAACCCACACCTATATCGCCTTCAATCATTCAATACGCGGGCGCATCGATCGGTGCGGCCCGAAGGTTTAGTAGAGGGCAAGACTATGGCAAAAGTGATCGGGATCGATCTTGGCACCACCAACAGCTGCGTTGCAGTGATGGAAGGCGGCAAGCCCAAGGTGATCGAAAATTCGGAAGGCGCGCGCACGACACCGTCGGTCGTGGCTTTCACCAAGGACGGTGAGCGACTGATCGGCCAGCCGGCCAAGCGTCAGGCGGTGACCAATCCCGACAATACGATTTTTGCGGTCAAGCGGCTGATCGGTCGCCGGTTCGACGATCCGATTACCAAAAAGGACACCGAACTGGTGCCCTATAAGATCGTCAAGGGCCAGAATGGCGACGCGTGGGTCCAGGCCGGCGGCAAGGATTACAGCCCGTCGCAGGTCAGCGCCTTCACGTTGCAGAAGATGAAGGAAACCGCTGAGGCCTATCTCGGCGAGACCGTCACCCAGGCGGTGATTACCGTCCCGGCTTATTTCAACGATGCGCAACGTCAGGCGACCAAGGACGCCGGGCAAATTGCTGGTCTTGAAGTGCTGCGCATCATCAACGAGCCAACTGCCGCAGCATTGGCTTACGGTCTCGACAAGAATGACGGCAAGACGATCGCGGTCTACGATCTTGGCGGCGGCACGTTCGACGTCTCGATCCTCGAGATTGGCGACGGTGTGTTCGAAGTGAAGTCGACCAACGGCGACACTTTCTTGGGCGGCGAGGATTTCGACGCCAAGATCGTTGAGTTCTTGGCCGACAAGTTCAAGGCCAAGGAAGGCATCGATCTCAAGACCGATCGACTGGCGCTGCAGCGGCTCAAGGAAGCTGCCGAAAAGGCCAAGATCGAGCTTAGCTCAGCCCAGACCACCGAAATCAACCAGCCGTTCATCACCGCCCGCATGGAAGGCGGCGCGACCACGCCGCTCCATCTGGTTGAGACGATCACCCGCTCGGACCTCGAGAAACTGGTTGACGATCTGATCAAGCGCACGCTCGAGCCGTGCAAGAAGGCGATCAAGGACGCCGGAATCGACGCCTCGGCGATCGACGAAGTGGTGCTGGTCGGCGGGATGACCCGCATGCCGCGGGTGCGCGAAGTGGTGAAGGAATTCTTCGGCAAGGAGCCGCACACCGGCGTCAATCCCGATGAAGTCGTCGCCATGGGCGCAGCGATCCAGGCGGGCGTGCTGCAGGGCGACGTCAAGGACGTGCTGCTACTCGACGTGACTCCGCTGAGCCTCGGCATCGAGACTCTGGGCGGCGT